>JAGYOW010000013.1 GCA_018399285.1 Desulfotignum sp. | reverse complement strand
GTGCCCCCAGAAACAGGGCCAGCAGCACGGCGCTGATCAACCATGTCTGATTCATGACAGTGCCTTACCCCAGATCCTTGAGCTGAATGGTCATGCGGTATTCAGCGGAATCCGGATCACGGGCCACTGAAAATCCAATTTTCTGTCCCATGGCCAGCATGGGGGCATTGTTGGTCAGCACCAGTCCGGACACCACGGACAAGCCATATTTTTTGGCACTGATCATGGCCTGTTTGAGCAGCACGCTGCCAATGCCTTTGCCGTGCCAGTCATCGGCCACCACCACGGCGAATTCCCCGGTTTTGCCGTCCGGCATAAAAATGATCCTCGCCACCCCGATGAGTTTGCGGGCCTCCCCGTCGCCGGCAAAGGCGCACAATGCAATCTCCCGGTCATAGTCGATCTGGCTGAGACGCGCCAACATGGGCCGGGATATCCGTTTCAACGGAGAGAAAAACCGCATGAAAATGGTTTCCGGGGACAGATCGGAAAACAGATCGATCATCTGCTGGGCATCCCCGGGCCGCACCGGGCGCATGAAAATCCGTTCGTTGTCCCGGGTGATGAATTCGGATTCCTGCCACCAGGGATAGGGACTGATGATCAGGTGGGCCGGCGCACACACAGCCGGGGCCGCCACGGTCACCGCAATTTCGGAAATATAAATTTCTCCGTCAGCTATCTGGATGGGGTTGAGCGCCAGGGTCTGTATGGCCGGATAGTCCGTGACCATGCGGCTCACCAGAATCATGGTCTCCTCGAGCACGTCGAGATCCACGCCGGCCACATTGCCCCGGCCCTGCAGCAGCCGGGAAATCCGGGTACTTTTGATGGTCCGTTCGGCCAGCATCCGGTTCAGCGGCGGCAAAGCCACTGCCATATCGGCAAGCACTTCGGTCATGAGCCCGCCGATCCCGAACCGGATCACCGGTCCGAACAGGTCCGTGTATTTCGCCGACAGGTTCAGGGCATAGTCGGGCGCCACCCCGGCGGGCAGGGGTTTGATATGAATATCATAGGCTCCTGCCAGATCCGCTGCTGTTTGGGGCGGCAGGTGTATCTCTCCCCGGGACAGGGCATCATCAATAATCTGAGATGCCGCATCCCGGTCGATCTTCAGGCGTTTGTCCGTGGTATAGGGAATCTGCTGGAGCGCTTCCATGTTCCGGCCGTATTGGTACAGATTGACAAACGCCCGGACCGCCCGTTCAGGCGTGTCATAGGTGACGATGCCGTGCCGGTTGAAGATCTCCCTGGAGTCGTCGATGGTCATTCCCCCCAGCCAGGCGGTAAACACCGGAAACGGGGTGGTCTTTAACAGATCCACCAATGATTTCGCAATGGTGGTACAGTCATAAATACCCACCGGAGAGCTGAGTAACAGCAGGCCGTCGATCTCCGGGGCCTGAATGCAGGTTTTCACCACTTGTACATACTGCTTCGGGGTGGCGGCCCGGAGCAGGGCAATGGGATTGGCCCGGCTCCAGCCGTCCGACAGCAGGGCATCCAGTTTTTCAATGGTGGCTGAATCCAGGGCTGCCGGTTCCAGGCCATGGCGGACCAGGGCATCTCTGGCCATCTCCCCGATCCCTCTGGCATTGGAAACAATGGCCAGGCGGGACCCTTTGGGCCGCTGCTGCTTGGCCAGGAATTCAGCACAGTCGAACAGGGCTTCAAATTCATTGACCCGCAGAATACCGGCCCGTTTAAACGCCGCATCATACATCTGGTCTTCATCCAGATCCCCCGGGGCACTGATTTTTCCGGATCGTCTGGATTTCAGGGCAATGATGGGTTTGATCCGGGACACGGCCCGGGCCGCACTCATGAACCGGCGCATCCGGGTGACGGACTCCACATACATGACAATGGAATCCACATCCGGCAGGGTTCCCAGATAGTCGAGCATATCGGAAAAATTCACATCCAGCTTGGAGCCTAAGCTCACAAAATGGCTGAACCCCACATTTTCCCGGACCGCCAGATCCAGCACGGAGGTGCATACCGCACCGCTCTGGGACAAAAACGCCATGCGCCCCTGCAACGGGGTCTGGTGCATGAAACTGGCATTTAATCCGATTCCGGTATGAATAAACCCCACGGAATCAGGTCCCAGAATCCGCATGCCCGACCGGCCGGCCATGGCTTTGATCTGCTGGAAAACCGCATTCTGCCGGGGAGTGGGCCATGCATCACCCGCCGAAAGTATCACGGCCCCACCCACTTTTTTGGCCACACAGGTTTCCAGAATTTCCGGAACCTGAAGGATGGGAACCGCCACCACAGCCAGGTCCACATCCGCGGGCAGATCCCGGACATCCGCACACGCATCAATGCCCATCACCGAGGTTCGACCGGGATTCACAGGCAACACCGTTCCCTTAAATTTCCGGGACCCAAGATTGTGCATCACCGTGGCCCCGACACTGCCCGGCCGGTCACTGGCACCGATCACGGCCACGGACCCGGGTTCAAACACCCGGTCTAAATTTTCAATGGTCATGGAATTCTTTGATCGTTATATCGTGAAATCAGCTCTTCTGGATTTCCAGCAGTTCCACTTCAAAAATCAATGTGGATCCCGGCTCGATGACGTTTCCGGCACCCTGATCCCCATAGGCCAGATCCGCCGGAACATACAGCATCCATTTGGCGCCGACTTTCATGAGCTGCAACGCTTCGGTCCAGCCTTTGATCACCCCGTTCACCGGAAATTCAGCCGGTTCGTTGCGCTGATAGGAAGAATCGAATTCCCGGCCATTGAGCAAAGATCCCCGGTAATGACATTTCACTTTGTCGCTGAGTTTCGGAGATGACCCCGTACCCGGTGTGATCACTTTGTACTGAAGTCCGGAATCCAGGGTTTTTACCCCTTTTTGGGTTTTGTTTTCCGCCAGAAACGCCTCACCGGCAGCTTTGTTTTCCGCTGCTTTTTTGCTTTGCGCCGCCATCTGCTTTTCCTGGGCCATGGCCTGGAACTCCATCAGGGTTTCCTGCATTTTTTCCGGTGTCATGGATGTCTCTCCTGCCAGGCTGTCTTTCATCCCCTGTAAAAACAGTTCCGGATTGATGTCAAAACTGTCTTTCAACCGGTTGGTGATATCATATCCAATGGCATAACTGACCCGGTCATCTGCACTGGCTTTGTGTAATTTGGGTTCCGCTGTTTCTTCACTGGCCCAAACAGAGGCCGGCAGAGCAAACAGGACTGCCGCCAGGATCACAGCCAGATAATGTTTTTTCAATGTCATGTAAAAAATTCCTTTTGTTTATAGGGTTTTAAAAAATATATTGATATCAGAAATTGCGGCAAATAACAATGCCCGCCCTGACATGGGTCACTCGATTTTCCGGCATCCCGGGCCGGACAGCCGGCTTTTACCGCCGGATACCGGGGTGACGGTGATCCGGGTGCTGATCCGTTCCCTGAGCCCGGACACATGGGAGATGACACCGATGAGCTTGCCGTCCTGATGCAGACCGGATAAAGTTTCCAAAGCCGTTTCCAGCACCTCTTCATCCAGGGTGCCGAACCCTTCGTCCAGAAACAGGGAATCCACCCGCACTTTCCGGCTGGCCATTCTGGAAAGCCCCAGAGCCAGGGTCAGGCTCACAATAAAACTTTCACCGCCGGACAGGTTCCGGACGGACCGGATCTCTCCGGCCTGGTAATTGTCCACCACATTGAGTTCCAAAGGCTGGTCATCATCCCGGATCAGCAGATACCGGTCCGTCATCTTTTCCAGCTGCCGGTTGGCATGGGACACCATCAGTTCAAAGGTCAGGCCCTGGGCAAAGTTCCGGTATTTTTTACCGTCGGCAGATCCGATCAGCTCGTGGAGTTGATCCCAGCGGCGGCACTCGGTTTTCTGGGCTTTGATACGCACCTGTTTTTCCTTGATGCGTTCCTTTGCGGCCAGATTCTGTTTAAGCTGATGCTTCAGGCCGGCCATCTCATCCCGGAGCTGTTTCAATGTGTGTTCATGTTCCCTGACCCGGGGGGAAAGCTGTTCCAGGGTGCTGTGGGTGACCTGCCTGGCCTTTTCCGCAGCCAGCCTTTGTTCCCGGTCCTTTTTCCGGGCAGCCAGATCGGTTTGCCGGTCATCCAGGGCCTTGGCTTTTTTCTGAAGCGTTTCCTTTTCTTCGGCCGGCAGCCGGGCCTGTAAAAACACTGCTTCGCTGATGAATCCAGCGGCCTGAAATTTCTTTTTAAACGCCGGCTCAAGCTGGTTTAATTCGGTGGCGCTCTGTCGGATCCGTTCCTTGAGTGCGGCCATATGAGTAACGGCGGGCTGCCATTTTTGCCGGGCCTCATCCCTTTGTCCGGCCGCCTGTTTTTCCGCAGATTCAGCGTCGGACACCGCCTGGTTCAGCCGGTTTTCCTCCTGGTCCGGATTTTTGTCTTCAAACAGATCCCAGCGGTTTTTTTGGTGTTCGTCGCGGATTTTTTCATCCGATTTCAGGGCTGCCTGTTTTTCAGCCAATGCCCGGCTCCGGGTATGGATCACTGCGGCCAGCTCCTTTAATTCACTGTCCAGTTCAGCCAGTTGTTTTTCCATCTGCGCCTGGGCCTGAACCTTTGCCTGCCACTGATTTCGCCGTTTTTCAAGGGATTCAAGCAACACCGGCACCTCTGAATCTGACATCGTTTCTATGCCCAAAGGCCGCAGTTTGGCAGCCACTTTTTGTTTTAACCGGGTAAACGCTTCCCGGGCCATGTCCAACCGCCGGGTCACATCGGACAGATATTTCCGGGCCGCATTTTTTTCATGAATTTGCGCGGCTTCCAGTTTTTCCTGTTCCGCCAGATTTTTGCGGGCCTGGTTTTCTGCGGCTTCCAGTTTTTGAATGGCAACTTCCTGGGCTTCAGCAGTTTGAATCAGGTGAGACAGGGCTGCCACCTTTTTTTCCGTGTCATCGGGCACGGGCACATTCCCCTGGGCAAACGGGTGTTCCCTGGCCCCGCACAAAGGACACGGGGCCCCGTGTTCCAGCCGTTTCCGGTAATCCTCCAGCTGGGCGATGGTTTTTAACAGCGTCATCTCCCGGAGCAGGCTGTCTTTTTCTGCACGGTATTCCCGCAGCAGCCGGCCCCTCAGCAGATCAGACAGCTGTTTTTTCCCCTGTTCCAGCCGGCGGCCCGCCCGGGCCAGATTCTGTTGATGATTTCGGCAATGCTTTGTGCAATGGGCCAGGTTTTCAACGGCTTTCTGAACCGCGTCTTCGGCCTTTTTTTGATCTGCCGTGATCCGGTCCATCTCTTTTTTCCGGGAAATCAGAAACCCCAGCTGTTCCTGGATACCGGCAAAGCCCTGTACCAGCCATTCATCCTGAAAATGGTCTTTGAGAAACGTTTCCACCTGTTTCAGTGTCTGAATGGCCTGAGCCTGTTTTTCCTGTTTTTTGCTTAACCGCTGCCTGTCGGATTCAATGGCTGCGGCATCTGCTTTACAACGCTTTCCGGCTTGAACAATTGCCTGTTTTTTTTCAGCCAGGGCCTGATCCAGCAGTCGGACTTTCCGGATCAGCGGGGCTGCCTGTTTCAGGTTTTCTTTAACCTGGGCCGTGTGACGGGCTGCGGCTTTCAGATCGGTTTCCTTTTGCTGAAACGCTTTTTCCAGTTTCGGCAGTTCCTGTTCCCGGGCGTTCATCTGCATCCGGTCGGCGGCCTGCTGTTTGCGCACCGCAGATAAGGCGGCATAAGCCCCTGCCAGCCCGGCCGCGGTCACTGCCCGGTCCAGACGGTCCCGCACCGGGTTGAACGCCGTCATATCCGCGTGTAATTTTTGGGTCTCCTCCGACAGATCGCTGATCTCTTTTTCCAGCCCCTGGATTCCCGCAAGCCAGGCCATGGCTTTTTGCAGTTCAACGGTTTTGGCGGCCAGATCCGTTTCCTGTTTGTCTTTTTCCATCAGATCCTGATGAATCTGTGTTTCCTGCTCCGGTGTCAGAATCCCGATGCCGGCAATTTCCGCTTCCAGCACTTTTAATTTTTCTTTTTCATCCCGGTGGCGTTCATGGACCCGGCGGGAAATTTCCGAATAAATACCCGTGCCCGTAATCTGCTCAAGGATGCGGGATTTCTGTTCCACATCTGCTTTTAAAAACGTATCAAACCCGCCCTGGGCCAGAAGAATGGACCGGGTGAACCGGTCGAAATCCATGCCGGTTTTTTCTTCGATCACCTGGCCCACCCGGCTTTTTTTGGTTTCTATGGGCCGGGCGGTCTGGGCATCGCTGATTTCATGATTGGCACCGATCAGGTTGCCGTCCGGTTTTTTGCGGGCCCGGTGCTGTTCCCAATAACACCGGTACTGTTTCCCCTGGGATTCAAACACCACTTCGGCATAGCATTCCCCGGTCTGACGGGACATGATCTCATTGCCGGTGCCCGTGATTTTTCCCAGCCGGGGAGTCGCGCCATACAGGGCCAGGCAGACAGCGTCCAGTATGGTGGATTTGCCCGCACCCGTCGGGCCGGTCAACGCGAAAATACCGCTGCCCGTGTATTCCGGATGGGTAAAATCAATGGCCCATTCGCCGTAAAGCGAATTCAAATTTTTAAATTGAAGGGATATAATTTTCATTTTATTTTTAATGACGCAGGCCTGATCCAGCCAGGATCAATCCGCATGCTTATCCTCCTCCAGAAGGGCCGTCACAATCTCATCGTAGGAAGCTGTCAGCAGTTTGCGATCCTCGTTTGTCACATCTGCCGCATCCAGGCACCGGTCAAACACGTCTCCGGGGTCCAGATCGTCCAGGGTTTCCTGTTTCCGGGTTTTCTGGATCACCCGGTCCATCACCTGTCTGTTTTTAATCCGGCGGATCTCCATGTCTGAATCCGCCACTGCCTCATCCAGCACTTCCCGAAGGCTGCCCACCATGTCGCGGCCCGTGTATTCGATCTCCAGCCATGCCCGGCTTTCGGCCTGCCTGAGCTGGCCTATCCTTTCACAGATCTCATCCAGAGATCCTGTGATACGCACCAGCTCCTGAAAGCAGGGAACCGGAAGGGGCGTGACTGCGGTATTTTCACGGCTGAATTCCGCCATCACCACCTGTTTGGCATGGCCGGCCTCCCCAAACCCCATGGGAATGGGAGACCCGCTGTAGCGGAACTGCGCCGCCCCCCCCACTTTCTGGGGCACATGCAGATGGCCCAGTGCCAGATAATCGATGCTCTCCGGAAACACAGAGGTGTCGACATGGGCCAGGGAACCCACATACAGGTCTCTGACCCCGTCCCCGTCAATAGTTTTGCCGCCGGCCGTGAACAGATGGCCCAGGGCGATGATGGGAATGTAGGGCTGCGGATCTGCATCCGCTGTTTTAGTGAGCAATGCCGCCCGCTTTTCTTCGGCAATGGCCGCCACCTGTGCATAGTGCTGCCGGATGCCCTGCACCAGTTTTCTGTTTTTATCATCAATGGTTTCACCCGGCTCAACGGTCCGGATATCCTTGTCCCGCAGATAGGGCACCGCACACACCACCGCAGTCTGATCTGCATTGGAAACCACAAGCACTTCATCGGCCGGGGTGTCGGTCACAGCCCCCACCACATGCACATTCAGCATGTGTAAAATCTCTTTGGGGGCATTGAGAAATGACGGGGAATCATGGTTTCCGGCGATCACCACCACATGGGTGCAGCAGGAGGCTGCCATGCGGCACAGAAACCGGTAGTAGAGTTCCTGGGCCCGGTGGCCCGGCGTGGTGGTGTCAAACACATCCCCTGCCACCAGCAGCAGATCGATCTGTTGGGTTTCAATGGTATGTGCCAGCCAGTCCAGAAATGCGGCAAACTCGTCATACCGTTTGCGGCCGTAAAGGGACCGGCCCAGGTGCCAGTCGGATGTATGAAGTATTTTCATGGCAGAAACAACCGCAACAGGGGCCGGCCTGCGGCATATCCCTTGGAAAAATGGTGATGAACCGCCGGAATACCGGCAAATTTGAGACACGGCGCCGTCCATCGGTACAATGCAGCGGCCCCGTATCGGGACCCCCCCAGATCCAGGCGCAGGCCGGTCAGGGACCGGGTATACACAGACAATGCCCGCATTTTTTTCTCCAGGGCCTGACAAATGGCAGCCGCGGCGGTCCGGCCGGATCTCACTGCAAAATAGATCCCTTCCCCGAAAACGGGTTCGGCAAATCCGGCCGCATCCCCGGCCAGCAGGACCCGTCCGCCCCCCGGGCTTCGGAACCCCCGGCCCCCGCCGGTACCGATGGGATAGCCTGTGATGTCGGACAATGCATCCGTGCCGAAGCGGTCCCGGGCAAAGGCGGCCAGGTTCCGGACCGATACCGGGGTGTGGTCATGGCTGAATATTCCGATGTTGATATGCGTTTTTTTAGGAAAGATCCAGTAATATCCGGGCAGGTCCCTGAAAAATGCGAATGCCATGGACACCTGATCCGGCCGGCTCACCTGAACATCGGCTTCCAGACCGTGTATTTTCCGGATCCGGTATGACCGACCCTGGCGGTTGAGCAACGTCCGGATCCGTGAATTGGCACCATCCGCCCCGATCACATAGGATGCGGTCAGCAGTCCTGCGGAGGTGTGAAGGGTCACGGTCTCTTTTTCCTGAACCAGGGCATGGATGCGGTCAACGATTTGAAACCGAGCGCCGGCGGCCAGGGCCTGATTCAGGCAGAACAGATCCAGATCTTTGCGCTGTGTCATATGGCACAGCGGACGGGTCGCTTTAATGGTGAAAAAAGATCCATCCGGCCGGTGTATCACCATCTTGTTACAGGACCGCTCGATCAACCCAGAAATATCACAGGCGAAACATGCCGCGGCCCTGGGCGTCAGTCCGCCGGCACAGGCTTTTTTCCGGGGAAAGGATTTCCGGTCCAGCAGAAGCACGGAATACCCGGCGGACGCCAGATCAAATCCGGCAGCGGTTCCGGCCGGTCCGGCCCCGGCAATGATCACGTCATAGATCATAGGATGATCCCTTTGACGGCCCGCTGTGCACTGGCCAGGGCCCCTTCAAGATATCCGCTGAAATGATCGGATGTTTCCGTGCCGGCAAAACAGACCCGGCCGTCCCAGATATCGGTTCTGCCGGATGGCGGCTCATACACGGGATGGGCATGGGCGGCCCGCTGGTCGTACTCGGTGGCGGTGAATGGTTCCATGGCCCAGTCCCTGTAAAAAACCGCGGCCGGGTGTCGGGCGTTTTCGCCATATAAAATCTGAAGCTGAAGAAGGATGGCCTGGACCATCTGCTCCCGGTCTCTGCGCTGGGCCGCCGGGATTCCCACAAACCCGGTCAGGCCGAAGGGTTTCCCCGGCCCGTTGGACCCGTCATGCACCTCTCCCAGGGGGCCGTGCTGGCTGAACGCCTGGCCGGACAGCCCGATTTTCCGCCAGTCCGCCTGATCGTACAGGGCAAAGAACTTGGCCTGGCCCGCCATCCAGGTGCTGGTCCTGAGCATGGCCTGGGTCAGTTCATGGGACAGATCCGGGGTAAATAAAATCGTGGCCCCGGCCAGACGGGGCGGTATAGCCAAAATCACCTGATTTGCTCGAAAAACGCTTTGGGGCGGGTCTCCGATTTTTCCCACAAGGACCGCCACATGGTCTGTCATTTTTTCAATGCCGCACACCGGATGGCTCAACCGCACCACCTCTTCGGGCAAATGTTGATACAGGCCGTTCACCAGCGTGATCATGCCGCCGGATATGCGCCACCCTTCCGGTTCCATGGGATATCCGGGAATGGTTCTGGCATGCCCGTCCACGGCCTGAAACCTGCCGTGACCGGTTTCATACTGGGGGTATCCGGTCAAACCTAAGTTCCGGACCAGCTGGTCTATTTTAGGATTAATGGCCGGCCAGTACCAGGATGGACCCAGATCGGGAGAATATCCCTGATACTTTGGACACAGGATTCGGCCGCCCACCCGGTCCCGGGCCTCGAAAATCACAAAGGACCGGTTTGCTTTTGCCAGAAGCGAGGCCGCATATATTCCGCTCAAACCCGCCCCGATGATCAGGGTATCCACTGTTTCAACCGTCATGATTCTGTTGCATATGCCACGGCTTCCTGTGCATGGATCACTGTGGTATCCACCAGTTTTACCTGGGTGTCCTCCTGCTGAATCAGCATCCCGATTTCCGTGCCCCCCAGCAGTCCGATTGTTTTCATATGTTGCTCCGGTTTAAAATATGGATGATCCGCTGTTATACGCCTTTTTTATTCATCATATACGCACAGAACCAAATTTTCAAACATCTAAGGTATTTTCACGCTGATCATGACAATGAAAAATTGGGCTTTCAAATTTTTCCGTTGAATGATAAAGATAATTTTTTTAAAAATTTAAACCCGGTCCGAAATTTCCAAACCATGAAATCCGATACCCTGAAATCCGATCTGCTTCTGCTGCTGGCCGCGTCCATCTGGGGACTGGCATTTGTGGCCCAGCGGGTGGGGATGGAACATGTGGGCCCGTTCACCTTCAACGGGCTCCGGTTTGTGCTGGGGGGTCTGTCTTTGCTGCCGTTTGTGTGGATGTCCAGAAAAAGGATTTATGAAGGCAGTGACAAAGATCTGTTAAAATCCGGCATGGTCTCAGGGGTGGTGCTGTTTGCCGGTATCTCTTTTCAACAGGTGGGCATTGTATACACCACGGCCGGCAAGGCCGGGTTCATCACCGGGCTTTATGTGGTGATGGTCCCCATCATCGGACTGTTTCTGCGGCAGACCCGGACCGGGGCCGGGACCTGGGTGGGGGCTTTGCTGGCCAGCATCGGCATGTACCTGCTCAGCGTCAACCGGGACATGGATATCAATTTCGGGGGCATGCTGGTATTTTTTTCCGCCATCTGTTTTGCCTGTCACATGATTGTGATTGAACGGTTCTGCACCCGGTTCAGCACGGCGGCCCTGTCCCTGGTCCAGTGCGGGGTCTGTTCGGTGCTCAGCTTAAGTGTGGCTTTCGTGATTGAAACCTTTGTGCTGGCCGACATCTTGAAAATCACCATCCCGCTGATCTATGGCGGGGTGTTTTCCGTGGGCGTGGCCTATTCCCTGCAGATCTTCGGGCAGAAAAACAGCCCGGCCTCCCATGCCGCCATTATCCTGTGCCTGGAATCCGTGGTGGCGGCCCTGGGCGGGTGGATCATTTTACATGAACTTCTGTCCGGAAGGGCCATTTTCGGGTGTGTGCTCATGCTGACCGGGATGCTTGTCTCCCAGCTGTATGCGATTAAAAAAAGCAGCCCGGCAAACAGATGAAAAATTTTCCAGCACCATTGCCCCGGCCAAACATGCAATTCCCGGTTCCACGGCTGATCCGGCCCTGACATCCCGCTTGACAAATCTTCATGGGCTGTATATATCTTTTTGATATAACCGTGCAGCGTGCGGTGGTGGACTGGGGGAGCCGGGGAGCCGGCTGAGAGGAAACAAACTGCTGTTTCGACCCCTGGAACCTGATCCAGGTCATACTGGCGAAGGAAAGTCGATTCCAATACTTTCTTTCTTTTTCTGCGGGTTCATCTGCCTGCCCCCTTACCCGGCCCGGCCTTTTTTTAATTTTTAGTCACAAAATCCCAAGGGCGGATGGAATGCTCCAGATAACCGACCTGGCAAAATATTATAATGGACAGCCTGTGTTTTCCGGGCTGGACCTGCAGCTGCCCGCCGGCCGGTTCCAGGTGCTGCTCGGACCATCGGGGTGCGGCAAAACCTCCTTGTTCAACACCCTTACCGGTGTGACCCCAGCCGATGAAGGGACCATCACCTGGCAGGGCCAAACCGTGCCCCACTTAGGCAGTCTGTGCGCCTATATGCACCAGAAAGATCTGCTGTTGCCCTGGTTTTCACTGATGGACAATGCATTGCTTCCGGCCCGAACCCGGGGCCGGGACATGGCCGGTGCAAGGGTTCGGGCAGAAAACCTGTTTTCCCGCCTGGGACTGGACGGATATGAATCCCACCGGCCGAACCAGGTATCAGGCGGCATGCGTCAGCGGTGCGCGCTGGTGAGAACCCTGATGTTTGACCGGGACCTGATCCTGCTGGACGAACCCTTGTCCGCCCTGGACGCCATCACCCGGCAGCGGTTGCAGCATCTGCTGCTGCTGCTCCAGACCGAATTTGCCAAAACCATTCTCATGATCACCCATGATGTGGACGAGGCGTTGCTGCTGGCAGATGACATTTTTGTGTCCAGTTCTCTGCCCATGACCCTTATTCGGCGAATCCAGCTGAATCAGCCCAAACCCCGGGCATTTGACGACCCTGATCTGCTGCATATCAAAGCGGATATTCTGGCGCATCTGGTGAAAGGAAAAGCCGTATGAACCGATCCGGCCTGACTGCCCTGGGGCTGATCACTTTTTTGCTGGCAGGATGGGAAGGTGCGGTCAGAATATGGACAGTCCCGGTATTTATTCTGCCGCCACCATCCCTGATTCTGAAAACCGCTGTGGTCCAGGCCCCGATGATTCTGCCCCATGCCGCAGTCACGGGGGCGGAAATCGTTCTGGGTATTGTTCTGGCTTTAGCCACGGCCATTCCCCTGGCCATTGCCATGTTTGCCAGACCCGTTCTGGAAAAAGCATTGTCTCCGTTTCTGGTGGCATCCCAGGCCATTCCGGTGTTCGCACTGGCCCCGCTGCTGGTGATCTGGCTGGGATACGGCATGGCCTCCAAGGTGTTCATGGCCTGGATCATCATCTTTTTTCCCATTACCGTGAGCCTGGTCCAGGGATTGAAATCCTGTGACCCGGAATACCGGACCCTGTTTTCACTCATGGGCGCTTCATTTCTGAAAACCCTGACCCTGCTGTACTGGCCCTGGGCATTGCCCCGGTTTTTTGCCGGTCTCCGGGTGGGGGTGTCCGTGGCCACCATCGGTGCGGTGATCGGCGAATGGGTGGGTGCCCAGCAGGGGCTGGGGTTTCTCATGATCCAGTCCAATGCCAGACTCCAGACTCCTTTGGTATTTGCCGCCATCCTGTGGCTGGCAGCCATGGGAATGGCTTTATGGACCCTGGTGGGAACACTTGAAAAAAAAATCATCACCTGGAATACTTGAAAAAAAGGAAATAACATCATGAAATCATTTTTTATCCATTTTATCTGTCTGTTTTTCATCCTGGCGGCCGCACCTGATTTATCTGCGGATCAGACAACCTCCCCGTCTTCTGCAAAACAAACGTTGCGCCTGATGCTGGACTGGTTTCCCAATGTGGATCATCTGCCCGTTTATGTGGCCCGGGAAAAAGGGTTTTTTAACGCCCAGGGAATTTCCGTGGAGATCATTTCCCCGTCGGAAACTGCAGATGCCCTGAAACTGGCCGCCACGGGTAATGTGGACCTGGCTGTATCCTACCAGCCCCAGACCATTATTGCTGCGGACCAGGGTCTGGCCTTAAAAGTGGTGGCGCCTCTGGTCCGGCATCCGTTGACCACGCTTTTGTATCTGGCGGACACAGGTTTTGACCATCCTCAGGATCTGTCCGGCAAAAAAATCGGCTATACCGTGCCCGGGCTCATGGATGTGCTGCTCCACGCCTTTGCATCCATCAACCGGATTGACGACTACACCCCGGTGAATGTGGGATTCACCATTCTGCCGGCCCTGGTGTCCGGCCAGGTGGATGCGGTCATGGGGCCGTTCAAGACCTATGAAACCGTGGGCATGGCACAGCACGGATACAAAGCCGCATTTTTCGAGCTGGAAAAATGGGGGATCCCGGATTATGAAGAACTGATCTTTGTTTGCAGTCCTGCCATACTGAAAGAAAAACAGGATGCCATCAAAGGATTTGTTCTGGCCATGGAACAGGCATTTGCGCATGTGGCGGCATATCCGGAAAAATCTTTGGCCCTGTATCTGGATGCCGTGCCCCAGGCGGACAAAAAAATGGAAACCGACGCCTTTGCGTTGACCCGGCCCTATTTTGCAACCACCCTGGGCCATGACCCGGACAAATGGCAGGCGTTTGCCGATTTCGCCCGGATGCACGGGCTTATTCAGAACCAGGTGGATGCTGCCCGTTTGATTCACACCTGGCAGTAACCAAAAACAATGGAAAATAATGGGGCTGCTGGATTTTTACCGCGAAGACCACGAAGGCCACGAAGATGGTATGTGGTGAAATTTCGAATCAGTTGTTAATTGATCGATTCGTTCTATAATCCTTCGTGCACTTCGTGTGCTTCGTGGTTCAATCAATCAGCATCACCAAAGCGTTACAGAATATGCCGTTTAACGATGACACATAATTACAGTGAAGCCAAGTGCATTGCCCTGTAATTTGTAACCCATGAACCAAGGAGGACGTATGACAATCACCCCGGAAACCATATTTACCGATGTACAGGCCATTCGAAAGACGTCTCCGCTGGTGCACAACATCACCAATTTCGTGGTCATGAACAACACGGCCAACGCATTGCTGGCACTGGGGGCTTCCCCGGTGATGGCCCATGCCGAGCAGGAAGTGGCGGACATGACCGGCATTGCCGGCGCCCTGGTGATCAACATCGGCACATTGAGCGATCCGTGGATTGCGGCCATGTTTCTGGCCGCACAGGCCGCATCCGACAAACACATTCCCATGGTGCTGGACCCGGTGGGAGCCGGGGCTACGGCCTACCGCACAGACACGGCAAAAAAACTCATGCATCAGTTCAAACCCGGCATCATCCGAGGCAATGGGTCGGAAATCATGGCTTTAGGCAGACAAAATGCCGTCACCAAGGGTGTGGACAGTGCCAGTGCCGCAGATCTGGCCGTGGATACGGCCAAAGCGCTCAGCCGGGAACACGGCAGTGTATTGTGCATCACCGGAGAAACCGATTATATCATCAACACCAATGACGTGACCAAAATCAAAAATGGCCATGCCATGATGCCCCGGGTCACGGGCTTAGGGTGTACGGCCTCGGCTTTGTGCGGGGCGTTTGCCGCGGTCAATGCGGATTTGGTTCAGGCGACGGCCCATGCCATGGCCGTCATGGGGATTGCCGGAGAAATCGCCGGCCGGAACGCGTCAGGCCCCGGCAGTTTTCAGGTGCAGTTTCTGGATGCCCTGTACCGGCTGTCTGAATCCGATATTCAGCAGCATTTCAAGGCGTAATCCCATGCACGGCATATATCTTGTCACCGACCAGACCCTGTGCCTGGGCAGGCCCCTGGCATCCATTGCGGCGGATGCGGTCCGGGCCGGGATCGCCTGTGTGCAGCTGCGGAAACCGCATCTCACCTAAACAGACAATTATTTTTCAATTCAGAGGACTGGCCCTGAAACCGGTTCTTGCATCCGCCGGCATTCCGTTGATCATCAATGACCGGGTGGACATCGCCCTGGCTGCCGGAGCCGACGGCGTGCATCTGGGCCAGAGCGATATGCCGTATGATGCGGCCCGGCGGTTGATGGGACCGGATGCCATCATCGGGCTGTCCGTGGAAACCCGGGCGGATGTGGAAGCGGCCCAGAACCTGGATGTGGCGTATCTGGGGGTCAGCCCGGTCTTTGCCACCCCCACCAAAACCGACACCCGGTCCCCCTGGGGCCTGGACGGTCTGGCCCGGATCCGGGCGTATTCCCGGCATTCTCTGGTGGCCATCGGCGGATTGAATGCAGCCAATGCAAAAGAGATCATCCGGGCCGGGGCCGATGCCGTGGCCGTGGTGTCCGCCATCTGCTCGGCCGAAGACCCCTTTACAGCGGCCCGGAATCTGGTACACTGCTTTGATTCATCGACAGACAAGGAGACCTGACCATGAAAACCTATCATCGGGCACTGACCATTGCCGGATCCGACAGCGGGGGCGGGGCCGGGATCCAGGCGGACCTGAAAACCTTTTCAGCCCTGGGGTGTTTCGGCATGTCGGTCATCACGGCCCTCACGGCCCAGAACACCCGGGAAGTGACCGGGATCTTTCCGGTTCCTTCGGAATTCATCGGAAAGCAGATCGATGCGGTGCTTTCGGATATCGGCACGGATGCCGTGAAAATCGGCATGCTCCATTCCCCGGAGGTGATCACTGTTGTGGCCCAACACCTGAAAAAATGGGGTATCCCCAACCTGGTCCTGGATCCGGTCATGGTGGCCAAAAGCGGCGACAAACTGCTCCAGGACGATGCCGTGACCGCTTTAAGGCAGACCTTGATTCCCCTGGCAAACATCATCACCCCGAACCTGCCGGAAGCGTCCGTGCTGCTGGGCCGGCCCGTCATCTCCCCGACCGACATGAACACCGCAGTCCGGGATCTGGCGGATCTGGGATGCCCCCACGTCCTGCTCAAAGGCGGCCACCTGGAAGATACCGGGAGCAATGATCTGCTGTTTTCAGCCGCCACCGGCCGGCTGCGTGAGCTGCCCGGAAAACGGGTGTCAACCCCCAATTCCCACGGCACGGGATGTACTTTGTCTTCAGCCATCTGCGCCGGCCTGGCCCGGGGCATGGATATGGAAGACGCTGTGGCACAGGCCAAAACCTATATCACCGCAGCACTCACGGCCGGGGCTGATTTTTCCATCGGACACGGTCACGGGCCGGTGCACCATTTCCACGCGCTCTGGCCTGACCCGTGATGCGCGTCAAAAAAACAACTCCTGTGTTGACATGACCCAATACCTGGTTTTATAAGATGGTATTTGCATTTTGATGAGGTGACATATGATTGCATATTTTGACGGCCGGTTCATGCCAAAAGACGATATTTGCATTCGTCCGGATGACCGGGGGTTTTTGTTCAGCGACAGCCTGTATGAAGTGATCCGGTACTATCCGGGCCGACTGTTCCGGCCGGAGGCCCATATCCGTCGCCTGAATCACGGGGCAAGGCATCTGGCCCTTTCCTGCCGGGAATTTTCTTTTCTGATTCCTGTGGTCCAGGATCTCATTTCTCAAAATCACCTTGAATCCCAGGATGCGCTGGTCTACATCCATGTGACCCGGGGATGTGCCCCGCGCAATCATCCATTTCCGATCCCGGACCCGGAGCCCACGCTATATGTGTGTGTGTCCCCATTTGATCCGAGCGCCAGGGAACGTTCAAGACATACGGGTATTCATGCCATCACCGTGCCTGATATCCGGTGGTCCCGGTGTGACATGAAAACCACGGGGTTGACCGCCAATGTCCTGGCCAACCAGCAGGCCGCTGAAAACGGGGCGGCTGAAGCCATTTTTGTCCGGGACGGGGTATTGATGGAAGGTACCCACTCCAATTTCATGGCCGTGTTTGACAACATTGTGACCACGGCGCCTCTGTCCAATTATATCCTGGGAGGCATTACCAGAGAAACCGTGCTGGAAATTTGCCGGGAATCAGACATTTTGACTTCGGAATCCCCCATATATGAAAACCGGATTCATCTGGCATCGGAACTGATGATAACCGGGACCACCACGGAAATCACTCCTATTGTGGCACTCAACGGCAGACAGGTGGGAAACGGCAAGCCCGGTCCGACAGCCAGAGCACTTCAGGCCGCCTATGCAGAACGCATTTCGTTTTGATGTTGACTAATCCGGCCGCTTCTTTTATAGATAACAGGCATGGATAATGTTTGAATTTCTCAGGATCGACTTTCAGCCTATGGGCTGTCGGCCGATCTTGTGGATTTAACGGTAAGATGCCTTGGAGAAACCAGCTATGCCCTTTGTTTCAGGCAGCCAGACATGTCGATGATAATTTACGATCAGATCAAAAAAATGATTGTTCCCAGATTATCTGCCAAAGAACAATCGCTTTACCAGCGACTTACTATTGTATTTGGTTTCTTCTTTCTGATTCCTACCTTTGGACTGCTGTATTTTTTAATCACTTATGACCTATTGACCGATCAGCATGTTCCTGTTTTCTTTTTGGCGTTTCTGTTCTGCTCTCTGGCCGGATTTGTGACCCTGCGGGTGTTGTTTGAAAAAATATCCAGGTTGTCGAACAATCTCACCCAGGCCCTAGAAAAAGATTTCTCAAGCAACGGTATCCGCAAGGGAACCGATGAAGTGGCCAATATTTCCAAAAGTATCGACCTGTTTGAAAAAAGGCTGAAAAACACGTTTTCACAGCTGGAAAGAAAAGTGTCCGACATCAGCGTTCTCAAAGAACTGTCTGATTTGTGCTATGTCACCTTTGATCCGGAAGAACTGCTGTACATCACCCTTGAACGGGGATTGAAAATCACCCATGCAGACATCGGCTCCGTGCTGATTCTGGAAAATCTGCCGGAAAAACACTTTGTCATCAAGGCCAGCATCGGCCAGGAAGGCAAATTGAGCATCGGCGATACTGTGGATTTTCACACCAGTGTGGCCAAATACGCGGTCATCAACAAGGCCCCGTTTGTGGTGGCAGATATTGAAAAAGACTCCCGTTTAGGACGGATCAACAAAGCGCAGTATGCGTCCAAATCATTTGTGTGCCTGCCCATTAAAACCATTCGGGATATCATTGGTGTATTGACGATTTCCCGGAAAAAAAGTGCGGATATTTTTACCCTTGAAGATGTGGAAGCGTTGATTCCCCTGGTTTCCAATGCGGCGTTCACTTATGAAAATCTCCGGCTGCTCAAAGATCTGGAAAAAGCGGATCAAAACGAGAAATATCTGTCCTGGCTGATTTCAACCACCAACTCAAGCATGCAGGAGATTGAACTTTACCAGAGCCTGTTAAAAAACACGATTCGCATGGTTCCCTTATGCGGGACCGTACTTCTGCTAAAGGATCCAGCTACGCCGGACCAGGTTCAGGTGATCGATTTTTATTCTAAAAACAACACCCGCCTTAAGCGGGGAGAACTTTTTTCATACAAAGGCACCCTGCTGGAATCCATGTTCGTTCAGGTGGATACCACCGTGGTGGAGAACTTGTCTGACATGGCCATGGACACACCTTTGGAAAAGACACTGCTTTTGTCCCATGGCGGCAATGCCGCCATGATCCATCCACTGGTCAATTCCGGAAAAATGACCGGATGTTTTGTCTTTATTCATGAAAACAAAACCGATGCGTTGAATTATCAGAACCTGACCCACCTGGTCACCAATGTATTTGCTCTGGCAATGGAAAAAAGCACCCTCTCCAAATCCGCGCAACAGCGGTCCAGTGAGTTGTCCACTATTAAACAGATCGGCAGTGTTCTGGCCTCTTCCACCTTTGATATTGAACAAGTGCTTTCCTATACCATGGACATGATTCGTGTGGCCATGCAGGTGGAAGCAGGCTCATTAATGCTGATTGAAGACAATGTCCTGAAATTGAAAACCGTGTTCAACATGAACATGGAAAAACTGACTGATTTTTCCGTTCAACTGGGCCAGGGTATTGCCGGGCAGGTGGCCGCCAAAGGGGACTGTATCATCGACAACCATGTTCAGGAATCCAGGCTGTTTTTTTCCGCCATTGCTAAAGCCAGCGGTTTTATCACCCGGTCGGTTTTGTGCGTGCCCATGATATCCCAGGGACGGGTCATCGGGGTCATTGAAGTTCTCAACAAAACCAACGGTCATTTTGTTTCCGAGGACCAGCAACTGCTTCAATCCATCGCTTCTTCAGTATCCATTGCCATTGAAAATTCCCGTCTTTACAAGGAAACCTTGTCCATTGCCGATCAGGAACGGGCCATCCGGCAGATTTTTCAAAAATTCGTACCTAAAGCCATTGTGGACAAGATCGTTCACGGAGATGTGCAATCCCAGTCATTGATGGAAGAGTTCAAAACCATCACTCTGCTCAATGTGGATTTAAGAAATTTTTCCCGAATGGCGGCCACTATCGGACCGCAGAAAACCGTGTCTGCATTGAATTCATTTTTTTCCACCATGGGGGAAATCGTTTTTGCCCATCAGGGGATTGTGGACAAGTACCTGGGAGATGGATTTCTGGCTCTTTTCGGCGCGCCTTTGGCCACCATTTCCGACGCAGACAACGCGGTATCCGCCGCCATTGAAATGAAACAGGCATTAACCGGTCTCAATGCTGATCTGAAAGAAAAAATGAACCTTTCTGTACATATCGGCATCAGTATTCACACCGGAGAAGTGGTGGTGGGGAATATCGGATTTGAAAAAAAAATGGATTATACCGTCATCGGCGATGCCGTCAACTCCGTGTTCAACATTCAGGATCTGACAAGGCATTTACCGGATGTGATCCTGGTCAGCGAAAAAACCATCAAGTCTTTGCGTCACCCTGTCAAAGTCAATGAAATAAAAATCCCCGATGAACATACCAAAGTCGAAGGACTCAAGGTATTTGAACTGCTTTCCCAAACCCGACCGGAGCACGATCATTCACCATGACCCTTGCACTCATCCCGCTGCTCCCCTTATTGGGGGCATTTATCCCCTGTTTGTTTCAAAACCGTCATCTCAATGCCGCTTCCGCCGGCCTTATCGCAGGCATCTCCCTGATACTGCTTCTGCTCCAGATTCCATTTGTTTTCACGGGAGAAATGCCTGTTTACACCCGGGACTGGATCCCTGCCATAGGGCTTAGCTTTGCCTTCCGGGTCAGTGGGTTCGGATTTTTGTTCGCCCTGCTGGTACTGGGCATCGGACTGCTCATCATCCTATACGCACGCTATTACATTGCCAAGGAAGACCCCATGGGACGGTTCTACACCTACCTGCTTTTTTTCATGGGCTCCATGCTGGGTATCGTGCTGTCGGAAAATCTGCTTCTGCTGATGGTATTCTGGGAGTTGACCAGCATCAGCTCGTTTCTGCTCATCGGTTTCTGGCGCCACCGGGCCGATGCCCGCCAGGGTGCGTTCATGGCCCTGGTGATCACCGGCGGGGGCGGGTTTGCCATGCTGGCCGGTTTCCTTCTGCTGGGACACATGGTGGGCAGTTTTGAGCTCACAGACATTCTGGCGGCCAAACAAATCATCCAGGCCCATCCCCTGTATCCCATCACCCTGATTCTGATTCTGGTGGGTGCGTTCACCAAATCGGCCCAGTTCCCCTTCCAGTTCTGGCTGCCCCATGCCATGGCCGCGCCCACACCCGTAAGCGCCTTTCTGCATTCCGCCACCATGGTCAAGGCCGGGGTGTTTCTGCTGGCATTGCTGGCCCCGGTATTGTCCGGCACCCTGCTGTGGTTTCAAATCGTTACCGCCACGGGCCTGATCACATTGATGTTTGCCGCGTATATGGCACTGTTCAAAAATGATCTCAAAGGGCTGCTGGCCTATTCCACGGTGAGTCACCTGGGCCTGATCGTGGTGCTTCTGGGCCTTGGCACCCCGTTGGCGATATTTGCCGCCGTGTTTCATATTTTCAACCATGCCGCATTCAAGGCCGGCCTGTTCATGCTGGCCGGGATCATTGATCATGAAACCGGCACCCGGGATATCCGGCGCTTGTCCGGACTCAGAAAACAAATGCCGGTGACCGCCGCCCTGACCGCCGTCGGATGCGGTGCCATGGCCGGAATCCCGCTGTTCAACGGGTTTTTGAGCAAAGAGATGTTTCTGGCGGAAACCCTGGTACCCGGGCTGCCGGGAGCGTGGTCCTGGATGTTGCCTGTGGGTGCCACCCTGGCGGCCGTGTTTGCCGTGGCCTATGCCGTCCGCATGCTGATCGGGGTCTTTGGGGGACCAGGGGCTGTGGACCTGCCCAAATCCCCTCATGAGCCGCCTGCAGGCATGATGGTTTCTCCGGGATTTCTCATGGGAATCTGCATTCTGGTCGGGGTGTTTCCCGCCTTTTTTGCCGGGCCGCTGGTCAATGCCGCCGCAAAATCCATCCTGGGTCCGGATATGCCAATGTATCACATGGCTGTCTGGCATGGATTCAACCTGGCTTTGGGATTGAGCCTGATCGCCATGGCCGGCGGCGGGATCTGCTACTGGCAGCGGCACCGGTTGTTTGATGCCCATCAATGGTGTATCCGGTATCTGGACGGCAAAACCCTGTTTGAAACGCTCATCTCCCGACTGATACATGACAGCCGGTGGATCACCCTATTGATTGAAAACAGATCTTTTCAACGCTATGCCGCCCTGCTCATCGGATCCACCCTGATTCTGGGGATCAGTCCTTTTTTGAGGACAACCGCTTCGTTTCTCGGATCTGAATCTTTGACCCCGCTGGATCCAGTCTCTCTGGTTATGGGACTGATTCTTATCAGCGCCGCCATTGCCACGGTGATCACGCACCATCAACGGATTCTGTCCGTTGTCATGCTGAGCACCGTGGGCCTGGTGGTGGCCCTTGCCTTCACCCGGTTTTCCGCTCCGGATCTGGCATTGACTCAGATTTCCGTGGAAGTGGTCACCATCATTCTCATGATGATGGCGCTGCATCTTTTGCCCCGGTATACACCCAGAGAATCGTCTTCGGCCAGGAAATGGCGGGATTTTTTTTTGTCCGTTCTGGCCGGTGGCGGCACGGCCGCTGTGCTGATGGCAATGCTGACCCGGCCCTATGGCACCATTTCTGATTTCTTTTTAAAAAACAGTGTGCCGGGCGGCGGTGGAACCAATGTGGTCAATGTGATCCTGGTGGATTTCAGGGGGTTTGATACGTTCGGTGAAATTACCGTGCTGGTGATAGCCGGGCTGGTGATCTACGCGCTGCTGCATAATTTTGACATTTCCGGTCCGGCACACGATGAACTGGGATATCCCTGGACCCGGGACCGGTTTCCCGTGATTCTCGTTCAGATCACCCGGCTTCTGCTGCCCCTGGCCCTGCTGTTTTCCGCATACATCTTTCTGCGGGGGCACAATGAACCGGGAGGCGGATTTATCGCCGGTCTGATCACGGCCGCTGTGCTGATTCTGCAATACATTGCCAGCGGGATTGTCTGGACCCGACCCCGGTTTCATTTTGACAACCACATCATCATGGCCTGGGGCCTGCTGCTGGCCCTGGTCACCGGTATCGGCAGCTGGATGGTGGGGTATCCGTTTCTCACCAGCACGTTCACCTATGTCACGCTGCCGCTGGTAGGAAAATTTGAAGTTGCCAGTGCCATGATTTTTGATCTCGGGGTTTATCTGGCCGTGGTGGGGTCGGTCATGCTGATGCTGGTGAAACTGGGCACCATCAATTCAAGTGATGCCCGGACCGTGTCCACCACCCTGTTGCGTGAATCCCGGACAATTAAGGAGCGTCATTAATGGAATTACTGGTTGCCGCCTGTGTCGGAGTCATGGTTGCCTGCGGCGTGTATCTGATTTTACGGGCCCGCACTTTTCCCGTTGTTCTGGGCCTGACCCTTTTCAGCTTTGGTGTCAATATCTTTTTGTTTTCCACCGGACGGCTGCACACCAACCTGCCGGCCATCATCTCTTCCACACAGCCCGCATATGCGGATCCGTTGCCCCAGGCCCTGGTGCTGACAGCCATTGTCATCGGGTTTGCCATGATCGCCTTTGTGGTTGTTCTGGCATTGCGTGCCCATGGCGAACTGGACACCGATCATGTGGACGGTGAACGGAAAAAGGATTTGCCATGAATCATCTGATTGTCGCCCCCCTGTTGATCCCGCTCTTGACAGGGGCAATCATTGTTCTGGCGGTGAACCGGTACCATTTCTTTCACAGGGCTGTTTCTCTGGCCGGTTGCCTGATTCTCGTCCTGATCACCGGCACTCTGCTGTTTCAAAGCGTTTCCGGACCGATTCAGGTATATGCCTTAGGGAACTGGGCCCCGCCCTTCGGCATTGTCATGGTCGCAGACCGTCTTTCCGCACTGATGGTTTTCATGACAGCGCTTCTGGGACTGTTCTGCCTGATGTATGCCGTTCAGGACACAGACACCCAGGGAAAAAATTTTCATGCCCTGTACCAGTTTCAGCTGATGGGGATCAACGGAGCCTTTCTCACCGGAGATATCTTCAACCTGTTTGTTTTTTTTGAAATCATGCTTTTAGCCTCCTATGGCCTGGTGCTGCACGGCGGTGGCGGTTCCCGGACCCGGGCCGGGATGCATTATGCCATGCTCAACCTGATCGGTTCCAGCATTTTTCTGATTGGGGTGGGTATTTTATACAGCCTTTTAGGAACGTTGAACATGGCGGACCTGGCCGTGCGGATTGCCGTGGTTCCCCCTGAAAATGCCGCTTTGATCCGGGCCGCCGGATTGATTTTATTCGGTGTATTTGCCTTGAAAGCCGCGCTGGTGCCCCTGTATTTCTGGCTGCCCGACACCTATGGGTTTACCGGGGCACCGGTGGCAGCCCTGTTTGCCATCATGACCAAGGTCGGCGTTTATGTCATTCTCCGGGTTTATACCCTGATATTCGGGCCCCATGCCGGGGCTGCCGCCAATCTGCTCGCTCCCTGGCTGCTGCCCGCCGCTTGATCACTCTGGCAGCCGGTGCGGCGGGTGTGGTTGCTAGCCGGAACCTGCGGCATATCACCGCCTATTTTGTGATTGTGTCGGTGGGAACCTTGCTGGCCGTGATCAGCACATTTCAAACACAAGCCCTGGCAGCTGCTATTGTGTATCTGCCGCATACCACCTTTGTGACAGCCGCTCTGTTTCTGATAACGGATATGATTGCCCGGCAGCGTCCCAATGCCGGTGCCCGGCTTATTCCGGATCATCCGGTGTCCCAGCAGACCCTGCTGGGGCTTTTATTCACCGGCGCTGCCATTGCCATTGCCGGTCTGCCCCCGTTAAGCGGATTTTTTGCCAAGGTGATGATGCTGTTGTCGGTTCACACCCTTTTTGGCGGAGCCTGGATCTGGGTGTTCATCCTTGCAGGCGGTGCACTGGGATTGATCGCCCTGGGCCGGGCCGGTACCATTGTTTTCTGGAAAACGCTGCCCACCGAAAAAACCGAACAAAAAAGCCATCCCATATATTGCCACACATATGGTCATACTTTGCCGGCCCTGGCCCTGCTGGGTATCAGCCCGCTGCTTGTCTTGTTCGGTCACCCCATGGCCCAGTTTGCCGACACCATTGCATCCCAGCTCACCGAACCGTTTGCGTACATCACTGCGGTGCTGGGACCGGACCATGCGGCGTTATTGTTTGAATCAACCGGAGGTCTGTGATGTCTTGTTCTGAAAAAAAATCCTCACCCAGGATCCCATGGCTGCCTCAGCCCGTGCTGACCCTGGTCCTGCTCATTATCTGGCTTTTTCTGACAAATACCATTTCACCGGGCCATATTCTGCTGGGCGGGCTTATCGGTATCATTATCCCCTGGTTCACCAACCGGTTCTGGCCGGAACGGCCGGAACTCATCAGACCGGTCCGATTGTTTCGGTTTTTCTTTTTCACATTTCTGTCCGATATCATTGTGGCCAATATCAGTGTGGTCAAGCTGATCCTGCAACCGGATCTGTCACAGCTGAAATCCGGATTTATCGAAGTACCGCTGGAGATTGAGGATCCGATGGTAACCACCCTTCTGGCCAGCATCATTTCTCTGACCCCGGGCACCGTGACCGCTGAAGTCAGTAAAGATCAGCGCAGTCTGATTGTCCACGGACTTGATATACCTGATCCGGAGACTGAAATCCATCTGATTAAAACCCGTTATGAAGCCCCGTTAAAGGAGATTTTTTCATGCTGAACACGGCTGTCATCATTGCATTTGTCCTGATCACCCTGGCCCAGCTGCTGAACCTGTACCGGCTGTTCAAAGGCCCGAGTCTGCCAGACCGGATTCTGGCCCTGGACAACATGTATATCGATGCGCTGGCCCTTTTTATTCTGCTGGGAATTCACTTCAACACCACCGCCTATTTTGAGGCGGCCCTGATGATTGCGGTCATGGGGTTCATAAGCACTGTGGCCACCAGCAAATATCTCATGCGCGGCGATATTCTCGAGTAATTTTGGAGGCAATGATGTTTTTTATTGAATGTGTTGTATCGTTTTTTCTGATTCTGGGCGCTTTTTTTGCACTTACCGGCTCCATCGGTCTGTATCGGATGACGGATTTTTTCAACCGGCTGCATGGTCCCACCAAAGCCACAACTTTAGGCGTAGGTAGTATGGCCATCGCGTCGGCTGTTTTCTTCAGTTTCCAGGGAAACGGTATCAGCTTTCACGAAGTGCTGATCACATTGTTCTTGTTTATCACTGCGCCGGTGAGTGCGCATTTTCTGGCCAAGGCCGCCCGCCACCAGCGGACACCCCAGGACCAGCACCACTCGCACGCACCCCGGCACAAAGCTGACTGAAAAAACAGCACAGCACCTGTCTGACAGACGCAAACCAGGTGCTGTGCTGTTTTCATTGATTTAAAATCAAACCGGTCAGTATTTCATTTTCCTGTAATCATCATTTAGCCCCAGATAGAGACTGACCATCATGACAATCATGATCATGGTAAACGGCAGTCCCACGGTCACGGCCACCGCCTGAATGGCGCCCAGAGCGTCTGAACCACCTCCCACCAGCAGGCAGGCGGCAATCAGGCCCTGAAGCGTGGCCCAGAACATCCGCTGGAACCGCGGGGCATCCATTTTGCCGCCCGCAGTGATGGAATCCACCACCAGGGAACCGGAGTCGGATGAGGTAACAAAGAAAATCAGCACCAGACAGATCCCCAGAAATGAAGTAATGCCTGTCAGCGGCAGGTTTTCCAGCATCTGGAACATGGCCAGAGACACTTCCCCCAGGCCTTTTTCCGCCAGCTGACCAATGCCGTTCTGAATCTGGTACAGGGCATTACTCCCGAATGCCGTCATCCAGACGATGGTAACCACTGTGGGCACCAGCAACACGGCGGTGATGAATTCACGGATGGTACGGCCTTTGGAAATACGGGCGATGAACATGCCCACAAACGGTGCCCAGGAAATCCACCAGGCCCAGTAGAACACGGTCCAGCCTTTGTAGAACTTTTCATCCGGCCGGCCGATCCAGTTGCTCAAAGGAATGATCCATTCGGCATACGAAACGGTGTTTTTGAACAAGCCTGCAAAAACATGCAGTGTCGCACCTGTCAAAATCACCAGCACCAGCAGGATGCCCGCCAGGACCATATTGATATTACTCAACAGCTTGACACCGCCGTGAAGTCCTCTGTACACAGAAAACAGGGCCACACCCGTGACCACGGCAATGATGATCAGCTGCAGACCCAGGGTGTTCTCAAACCCGAACAGAAAATGCAGCCCGGATGCTGCCTGCTGGGCCCCGAACCCCAGAGACGTGGCCAGACCGAAAATGGTGGCAATGACGGCAATGATATCCACGATATGACCGGGCCATCCCCAGGTTTTTTCGCCCAGAAGCGGGAAAAACGTGGAACGGATGGTCAAGGGAAGCCCTTTGTTAAAGGCACAGAACCCTAAAGCCAGGGCTGTGACCGCATAAATGGCCCAGGGATGAATTCCCCAGTGAAACAGGGTGGCGCCCATGGCAGCCCGGGCCGCTTCCGGCGTATTGGGCGGCGTGTTCAATGGCGTACCCCACCAGTCCGTGAAATAGGCCACGGGTTCGGCCACACTCCAGAAACACAGACCAATGCCCATGCCGGCGGCAAACAGCATGGCAAACCAGGACATTCGGCTGAATTCAGGTCTCGCATCCGGGCCGCCCAGGCGCATTTTGCCATGGGGCAGCACAATCAGAGCCAGGCAGTAAAGCACGAACAGATTACCGGAAATCATGAAAAACCAGTCAAAATTTTCTATGGTCCATGATTTGGAACCGTCAAACACCTTTTTGGCTTCTACCGGATTCCACAAGGTTAACACAATAAAAACGACAACCAGGGAAGCCACGACAAAAAAAACAGGGTGAACATCCATCCCCCATTTTTTCACATTGTCCTGACCGACTTGATAATCAGTATCAAACCTGTCTTTCATAAAAACAACTCCTTCTTCACTTTATATGGTTAATTAAACGACAACATCCTCAAGATCCGCTAACCATCTTTTTCACCTTGGACCGTTTTTTGATATCAATCCCGGATAGCGCCAGTCAGGCGCACCCAAATAGAAGACCGCCCCCGAAAGGGCGGCCTTCTACTCACTATATTTATTTGTATGCTGATATTATTTGCCAGATTTAATTTCTGCCAGGGCATCCTTGATCCGCTGCTTCTCCAAAGGCAGCGTCCCTTCACGCAATTCTGCAAAAAGGGCTTTCATCAGGCAGTATAACATCAGGAGCATGATAATCATGAAGGGGAAACCACCGACAACGGAAGCTGTTTGCAGCGCTTCAAGGCCGCCTGTGAAAAGCAGAACTGCGGCGATAGCACCCTCTAAAGACCCCCAGACTATCCGCAGGTACAGCGGCGGATCAGGGTTACCACCAGAGGTTAACATGCCGTTGACATAGGTTCCAGAGTCGGAGGATGTAACGAAAAATATCACAACCGAGCACATCGCCACAAAAATCAGCAAGTTTGATAACGGGAATCCCTGCAGTAACGCAAAGAAACCCAGGGCAGAGTCTGTATTGACAGCTGCCATAATTGCTTCATTACCCTCAATAAAAGTCTGGTGCAGGGCAGAACCGCCAAAGACGGCAAACCAGACCATGCTTACTGCCACCGGGACAAGCATAACCCCGACAACAAAGTTACGGATGGTGCGTCCGCGTGATACACGGGCAATAAAAGTCCCGACAAAGGGAGCCCAGGCGATCCACCATGCCCAGTAAAAAACGGTCCAGGCATTATACCAGCCTTCTGTGCCGGCGCCTGCCGCATCAAGACCAAAGGACATCTGGATAATGTTCTGCAGGTAATCACCGGTAGACTGGGTTAACAGCTTAAGAATGAACACTGTTGGACCGAGAATAAATACCAGCAGCAGTAACAACACAGCCACTACAATATTGATCTGGCTGAGATACTTAATACCGCGGTCAATACCCGTTGCTGTGGAGATAATCGCTGCAAGCGTGGCTATTATAACGATGGCCATCCACAAACCCGGGCCACTTGTAAAGCCGAATAACTCTTCCAGGCCGCCGCCAATCTGCATAGCGCCAAGACCCAGAGAAGTCGCCAGGCCAAATAGGGTGGCAAAAACACCGATTATATTCACCAGCATCCCCCAGGGGCCCTCGATACCCTTACGGCCGAGGATCGGCTCAAGGCAGGAACTCAGCAGCATCGGTAATCCCTTACGATAAGAAAAGTAAGCCAGGGAAGCAGCAACTACCGCATAAATAGCCCAGGGATGGAACCCCCAGTGGAAGAAAGCGTACTGCATGGCCAGGTGCACTGTCGCAGCGGTTTTTGCTTCACCGTGAGGCGGCCACATATAGTGCCAGATCGGTTCGGAAACACCCCAGAAAAGCAGGCCGATACCCATACCGCAGCTAAAAAGCATAGCGAACCAGGCCATATTGGAGTATTCCGGTTTTTCATCATCTCCTCCCAGCCTGATTTGACCTACAGGGCTGAGCAGTAAAAACACAGTCATGACAAGGAAAATGCTGGCGCCAAAGATAAAACTCCAGCCCCATGATTCCTTCATGTAGGTGAATACTGCATCAGCAATTTTACCGAATGATTCGGGTGTGACACCGCCAAAAAATACAAATGGAATCATTACGACAAGTGCAATCCAAAAAGTCATCTTTGCACTATTTTTATTATTATTTTCCAAGGTTAAATCCTCCTTAAAATAAGTCAAAATTTTCTATGGTCCATGATTTGGTCCAGTCAAACACTTTTTTGGCTTCTACCGGATTCCACCCCCACCGACTTGATAATCAGTATCAAACCTGTCTTTCATAAAAACAACTCCCTTCTCTTTATATGGTTAATCAAACGACACCATCCTCAAGATCCGCAAAATTGTTGATTACCGGTTATTTATTTTACGGTCAATACCGGACAATGGGCCTCTAAAATGACATATTGGGCCGTGGACCCGAATACCATCTTTTCCACCTTGGACCGTTTTTTGATTCCAATAATGATCTCATCCACATCCTTTTCATAGGCATACTGGACAATATCTTCTCCCGGTGACAGACCCCTTATCAGAATATGGACTTCGCTGTCAATGCCGTGTTTCTTGAAGACTTCCTGCCGGATTTCATTGAGCCGGTGCTCCAGCTCCCGAATCTCCCGTTCTTTCAAATCCGAGTCACAGGTTCTGACCAGATACACATAGGCACTGGATTCTTTGGCCCGTTTCAACGCCTTGTCCAGCACTTTGGAAGTCGAGGTATTTTTATCATAGGCAACAAGCAGTTTCATGATGACCTTCTTTTTCTAACAGTTATCGGTTAAAAAAAATGCCGGAGTCTTTCAGGAAGATTCCGGCATCCACGTTTCAGGTCATAGTTTTTCGGTCAGCACAGGGACCACATCAAAGATGTCCCCCACAATGCCGTAATCACACTTGGCAAAAATCGGGGCATCCTTGTCCTCGTTGATGGCCACAATCACCTTGGAGGTTTTCATGCCGGCAAAATGCTGCACCGCACCGGATACCCCGCAGGCAATATACAGTCTGGGAGACACAGTTTTTCCGGTCTGGCCCACCTGCATGGAATGGGGCGCATACCCCGCATCCACCGCAGCCCGGGAAGCTCCCACAGCCGCACCGATTTTGGCGGCACAGGCTTCCAGCATCTTGTAATTTTCCGCTGCCTTGATGGCCCGGCCCCCCGTAATGATGATGGGTGCTTCAGTCAGATCGATTTTATCGGCATCTCCTTTTTTCACCTCTTTGATCACCACTTTTCCGGGATCCGCCACATCGGCCGTGAACTCCGCGGTTTCTCCGGCAGCCGGGGCCGGTTCCGCCTCAATGGCATTGGGCCGTACCGTGGCCAGAAGCACCGCGGCATCCACCTTGAGGGTGGCAAAAGTTTTCCCGGAAAAATGGGATTTTTTGGCCGTTTTGCCCTCGACATCCAGGGCCACACAGTCCGACACCAAAGGCAGGTCCATGAGCGCGGCAAGGCGTGCGAACAGATCCTTGCCTGCAACCGATGCCGTGCCCAGCAGCGCGGTCAGATCATATTCCTTGACAGCCGCAGCCAGGGCCCCGGCCAGCAGGTCAGGACCGGCAGTGATATCACCGCCGGATGCCGCCAGTTTCACGATTTTTGCGGCCCCGAATTCCGCCAGTTTATCCTTCAGGCCTGCCGGGTCGCCATCGGTTACCAGCGCAATGATTTCCTGGCCTTTTGCAGCGGTCATCACCCCTAAAGAGGTGTCTTTGACCGCGCCGTTTTCAGTTTCGATTAATATGCCAGTCCTGGCCATAACAACACTCTCCTTGTTTTATAAAACCTTTTCATCTTCTTTGAGAACCCGGATCAATTCAGTGACCTGGTCTTCCACGGATCCTTCAATCATTTTAGCGCCTGATCTTTCCGGCACGGGCTCCAGTTTTTCCAGGATCACGGCACCGGTCGCAGCATCGATTCCCAGATCCGCCAGAGACATCTGGTCAATTTTCTTTTTCTTGGCTTTCATGATATCCGGAAATTTGGGATATCTGGGTTCATTCAAGCCTTTGGTGGCACCGATCACACAGGGCAGGTTCATTTCGATCACCTGCTTGTCACCGCCGCCCACTTCCAGTTCCGCCACGGCTTTGCCGCTGTCCACGGTCAGTTTGCTCACCTCATTGACCACGGGCAGGCCCAGGTATCCGGCCAGGCGGTACTGGGTCTGAAAGGCTTCCGTATCCACGGATCCCTTGCCCGTGAAAATGAGATCCGGGAGTCCGTCCTTTTCCATGGCTGCTTTCAGGGCTTTGGCCGTCAGGGTTGCATCCAGGAACTGGCCATCCGTGGTCACCAGAATGCCTCTTTCCGCGCCCATGGCCAGGCCCGACCGGATGGTGGCATCTGCCTCGGGTTTTCCCACGGTGACGATCACCACCTCACCGCCGTTTTTCTCCACCAGTTTGACCGCTTCTTCAATCCCGTATTCATCATACGGGTTGACCACAAACTTGATTTCCGAATCCTTGAATCCGGCGTCTCCTTCAATTTTGATGGTAGCGGCCGTGTCCGGCACATGTTTTACACACACACAGATTTTCATATCTTAAACCTCAAACTATTGATGTTAGCTTTTCATTTTTTCGTTTTTGGGATCATACAGGGGCATGGCTGTTACAACGGCGCTGCGTTTGCGGCCCAGAATCTCCACTTCCAGCCGGGTTCCCTCTTTGGCGTGTTCAGGCGGCACATAGCCCAGGGCAATGCTTTTTTCCACCCGGTGCCCGTAGCCGCCGGACGAGGTCATGCCGACCCGCTCTTCTCCGGCAAAAATCGGGTTGTACCCGAACGCATCCGAATCCTTGACATCCACTACCAGGCACACCAGTTTCCGGGGAATGCCTTCGTTTTTCTGTTTTTCCAGGCCTTTTTTACCGATGAATTCCTTGTCCATTTTCACGGTCCAGGCCACATTGGTTTCCAGGGGGGTGTGATGCACGTTCATCTCGCTCTTCCAGGCCAGATACCCTTTTTCCAGGCGCATGGAATCCATGGCATACATGCCGATGAGCCGGATGTCAAAATCCGCACCCGCGTTCATGAGGTCTTGATACAACGTGATCTGGTGCTCAATAGGATGAAAAATCTCAAACCCCAGTTCCCCCACATAATTCATGCGGTTCACCCGGCATTTGGTCCGGCCCACGAAAATCTCTTTGGAGGTGCCGAACTTGAACACCTCGTTGGACACATCATCGTACGCCACTTTGGCAAGAACGTCCCGGGATTTGGGTCCCACCAGAACCAGGCATCCCATCTGATAGGTCAGATCTTCCATGCCCACGGACCCGTCTGTGGGCAGATTTTCGATCATCCAGTGCTGGTCGTGCTTTTTGCCCACAGAGGCGGTCACACAGAAAAACTCGTTTTCATTGACCCGGCTCACGGTCATGTCCGTCTTGAAATTCCCCTTCGCGTCCAGCATGGGGCTCAAGGCGATACGGCCGTCTTTTTCAGGTACCTTCTGGCAGGTCATGTTGTTGAGCCAGGCCTTGGCACCGGGGCCGGAAATCTTTGTTTTGGCAAACCGGGTCAGATCGATGATGCCCACTTTTTCCATCACATGCTTGCATTCCGCGCCCACGTGTTTAAAGGCATTGGATCGTCTCCAGTTGGGTTCTTCATACCCGTCTTCTCCTTTGGGCGGAAAATAGTTGGGGCATTCCCAGCCGTAGTAGTCACCGAACACGGCATTGGCCTGTTTCTGGTATTCAAAGATGGGGGAGGTCCGGTTGGGACGGGCCGCATCCCGGAACTCATTGGGATAGATGGTGGCATACAGGCGCGCATACGTGTCCGCGATCTTTTCCGTGTTGTAGGCCCAGTTGGCAAAAGAGCCGTACCGCCTGGAATCCATGGGCCACAGATCGATTTCCGGCTCGCCGTTCATGATCCAGCCGGCCAGGTAATGACCGATGCCCCCTGCCTGGGTGATGCCGAAGCTGTATCCGCAGGCATGATAAAAGTTCTTCAACGGTGCGGCCGGTCCCACCAGGGGTTCCCCGTTGGGGGTGTAGGTGATGGGGCCGGCGGTGATGTGCTTGAACCCGGTGTCCCCCAGAATGGGAAACCGGTCGATACCGGCCTGAATGCAGTCGGCAATGTTGTCCAGATCCGGATTCAGTTCCTCCTGGGCATAATCCCAGGGCACGCCCCGGCGTTTCCACTGCTGGCCGTTGGCTTCATACATCCCCAGAATCAGGGAATCCATTTCCTGGCGCAGGTAGATGGATTTGTCCGGGTCCCGCACCAGGGGAAGGTATCCTTCGGCTTCGTCTATGGCCTGAATTTTTTCATACAGGATATGGGTATGGGCAATGGCAATGGAGGGAATTTCCAGTCCCACCATCTTCGCCACTTCCGGGGCCCACAGCCCGGCAGCATTCACCACATGTTCACAGGTGATGTCGCCTTTATCGGTTTTCACCACCCATTCACCGTTGGATTTCTGGTAGATGCCGGTGACCCGGGTGTGCAAATTAAACTCCACCCCGTTCTGCCGTGCCCCCTTGGCCATGGCCTGGGTCACGGAGTTGGGGTCCACATCCCCGTCATCCGGCCAGTACAACCCACCGATCAACCCGTCAATTTCCATGTAGGGATGCAGTTTTTTCATTTCCTCGGGAGTGACGTAAGACACATCCAGACCCAGACACTGGTGCATGGAATAGGCATACCCCAGTTCATCCATCCGGCCCGGGTTGTCTGCCGTGCGGATGGAGCCCGTGGTGTGCCAGCCGGCCGGCTGGCCCGTCGCTTTTTCCAGCTCCTTGTAGATCTCGATACTTTTCATGTTCACCTGGGTACCGTAATAGTTGCCATGAAAAAAGGATACATTTCCTGCCGCCATCCAGGTGGAACCGGAGGTCAGCTCATGTTTTTCCAGGAGCACCACATCATCTTTCCATCCATATTTTGCCAGGTGATACGCCACGGATACACCGATGACGCCGCCACCGATCACGACTGCTCTTGCATTGGTTTTCATTGTTGTTTACACTCCTTTGTTGTTTGGTACACTATATTTTTGCTTCTCTACCATTTAAAAAATACCGCAGCGCCCGATTTTTGGGCTGCCGGATATGGGTGTCGTAAAAATAGGAAAACCCGCCCGGATAATAGATCATCACCAGGATGAGCACCAGGGCATAAATGACCAGATTCAAGCCGGGCAGATGGGACAGGGTGGACCGGACGATCTCCATGAGAAAAATAAACGGAAACGCCACCACAGCGCCCCCCCACAGACTGCCCCGCCCCCCGATATACGCCACCGCCAGAATCTCCACAGTCTTGGAGGTATGCATCATGTCCGGGGTCAGAATGCCGTAGAAATGGGCGTAAAATCCGCCCAGGACCCCGGCGATGGCACAGGACATGGTGAAATTGAACACCCGATAAAATATCGGATTGATTCCGGATGTCCTGGCGGCATCCATGTTCTGGGCAATGGCCTGGAATGCCAGGCCCATCTTGGACCGCACCACCCATTTGCATATCAGATAGGTAAGATACACCAGAATGATGATCAAAAAGTAAAACGGAACATTGGATTCCGTCTCAAACAGGCGCGGGGTCCGAAGCCCCAGAGGTCCCCGGGTCAGCCAGACCATCTTGATGGCCAGCCCCATGACGGCCAGACCGAAAAACCAGGACAGGCACGCCGCAAAAATGCCCCTCAGCCGCAACGAAATCATGCCGATGATCAACCCCAGGACGGCGGATGACACCCCGCCCGCCAGCATGGCGATCCAGGGGGACAGCCCGGCATTGATCACCAGCAGGGCGGAGGTATATCCCCCGGTGCCGGCCACTGCCATGTACCCGAAATTGACGATATTGATATATCCGGCCGTAAAATCAAACCCCACGCTCATGGCCGCCACAAACCCGCAGTAGATCAGCCACCGGAGCATGTATTCCTGGTTGAACGGCGGAATAAACGGGAGTAACAGCAGCAGGATCAGGCCGGCCAGTCCGATGGGTGTCAGGCACAGCCTGTCCAGGGCCCTGTCAAAAAGATTCATGTTCAGATCATTTGTTGTCGGTTCCATACTGTCTCCTATGTAACACGTGCCTATTTATCAAGAACACCGCGGACATCCGACCCGAAGATCCCGCTGGGTTTAAAAATCAGAATGAGCATGATCAATGCCGATGGTACGACAAAATCCCAGCCGGCCCCCACATATTCCATGGTGATCACCTTGAGCAGGGCCACCATGAATGCGCCTGCCACGGCCCCCAGAATATTGCCCAGGCCCGAAAGAATGACCACAAACCATGCCATATACAGGGGTTCCAACCCCACGGTGGGATAGGATGGATACATGAACAACAGACTGCCGCCGGCCACGCCTGCCAGGGCGCAGGCCAGAGATATGGTGAGCATCACAATTTTTTCAATATCAATGCCCACGATCTCGGCCCCGGTAATATCCTGGGACACGGCCCGGATGGCCATGCCCGTGCGGGTGTAGGTCATGAACAGGTAGAACAGCACCACGATTACCGCTGATATGACAAATGCCAGGGCCCGGTCCAATGAAATGTACGCCCCTGCGATGGAAATGGGCATGCCCTGCCAGTATCCCACAATGCCTTTAAAATCCGCCCCGAATATAAGCTGGTGCAGGTTGACGAGCAGCACACTCACGCCCACAGTCAGCAGGAATGAGTTCATGACCCAGTTGTCCGTGGAACGGCGGCGCAAAGGGCCGAAAACCAGTTTTTCAGAAATGGCGCCGGCAATCGCCCCGCCGATGAGAGCGCCCAGGATCGCGATGAAAGGACCGAATGTCACCAGCCAGGAGTCCGGGTGTTCCATAATAAATCCACTGATGGGGGTGAATATATAGTACGCCGTGAGGGAGCCGATCATAAAATATTCCCCGTGGGCGAACATGGGAATATTCAACACCCCCAGCATCAGGGTCAGGCCGGTGGCCACCAGGGCCAGCATTCCGCCGGTAACAACCATGTTCACCAGCAGATAAGGGCCTGCGTCGATGGTGGCAGCCACGGCCACCACAATACTGATGACAATGGACAAACCCGGGGCTGTCTTCAGCCAGGTCAGTGTGTCTGACATATTATTTTTTGACATGAATCTATTTCTCCAAAATCTGATTAAACACCCAGGAACACCTTTTTCACATAACTGTCTTCCGCCAGATCCGCACTGTTGCCTTCCAAACCGACTTTACCGTTTTCAAGAACATATCCGCGGCCGGTCACTGCCAGGGTTTTGGTCACATTCTGTTCCACCAGCAAAATGGTCACCCCGTTTTTGATCAATACATCCAAAGAGGCAAACACACTGGTGGTCAGCTGGGGGGCCAGCCCGAAAGAGGGTTCATCCACCAGCATCAGGGAAGGGTTGGACATCATGCCCCGGCCGATGGCCAGCATTTTGCGTTCTCCCCCGGACATGGTGCCGGCCAGCTGTTTTCTTCTTTCCGCCAGGCGGGGAAACAGCTCAAATACGAAATCCAGACGTTCATTCTTCAGGTGTTTTTCTTTAATGGTGTAGGCCCCCATGTAAAGGTTTTCCTGCACCGTCATGTTGACAAACAGGTTCATCTCTTCGGATACAAAGGAGATGCCTTTTTTTGCCACCGCTGAACCTGACAGGCCTGTGATATCTTCCCCATTGAAAACCACACTGCCGCTCATCGGGGAAATCAGTCCGGCAATGGTTTTCATGGTGGTACTTTTCCCGGCACCGTTGGGGCCGACAATGCCGACATATTCTCCTTTGTCGATCTGCAAAGAGACATCCCGCAAAATCTGCAAGTATCCGTACCCGGCATTCAGGTTTTTGACTTCTAACAGCATAAGGTCTCCATTGATAATTGTGTTACAATTGTTTGTCTGCCTTATTCGCCCAGATAGGCTTTTGTCACTTTTGGATCATTGGCCACTTCCTGGGTAGGGCCTTCAGCAATCTTGGTGCCGAACTGAATGCACAGAAGCCGGTTGCAGACGGCCATAATCAGCTGCATGATATGTTCGATCATGAGAATGGAGATCCCTTTTTTGCTGATTTTATGAATAATTCTCATGATATCCTTGAGTTCACCTTCGCTCAGCCCGGATGCCAGTTCATCCATGAACAAAAGTTTTGGACTGGAAGCCAGTGCCCGGGCCAGGTCCAGGCGTTTGAGCTGTACCGTGTTCAACTGTTCCGCCACAACGGTCTCTTTCATGGGAAATTCCACGAATTCGAGCATCTCTCTGGAATGGGCCACCGGATCTGTGATCTTTCCTGCAGGATTGCCGAAAATGGTGGCGGTCATCACACTCTCAATGGCCGTCATCTTGGGAAACGGGCTGGGAATCTGGAACGTGCGGGACAACCCCAGGCGGCACATTTTTTCAGGTGTCAGACCGGTGGTCTCTTTACCGAACATTTTTACCGTTCCTGAAGTGGGTGGATTCAGGCCGGAGATCGCATTGATGAAGGTGGTTTTCCCGGCACCGTTGGGTCCGATCAACCCGACGATATCTCCCTGGTTGATTGTCATGGAGACGGCATTCACAGCTGTCAGTCCGCCAAATTTTTTGGTCAGGTTCTGGGTTTCCAATACAATCACGTCGTTATATTCCTTACATTTGAGTCGTGTTGAAACAAACAGAGGATTGAAACAAGTTTCAATCCTCTGTTTCCAGGATTCTTGCCGGTTATTTCATTTCAAAGTCCTTCTGTTTCCAGTCTTCCGGAAAAACGATGTATCCTTTTCCCGCCTTGTACTGAAGGATGGGGAAAAAATAAGCCTCCGGACCCACGACCATGTCCGGCATGGTTTCCGGCGTATATTTGTACTCATTCATGATGATGGCGCCATCAGCCTTGGTGTAGGTGAGTTTGCCGGTATTGACTTCTTCCACCATGATATTGTGAATGGTTTCCTTGTCCAGTTTTCCATGCACTTCATAGGCCCTGTTGAGAATCTTGAGGAACATGCGGATACCGTCATAGGACAGACCGCCTGAGGACGGGCTGGGATTGAACCCGTATTTGGCATTGACATCCTTGGCCCACTGCTTGGCTTCGGCTGTAGTCAGCTGGGGAATGGAGTCCAGCACATAGTCGGACCCCGGACCGGTCATTTTGTACCAGTCGCCGATCCATCCGAGTCCGGATGCAATGAGAACCCCTTTGTTGCCGACTTCTGCATACTGCTTGACAAATGCGGTCAAAGACGGTGCTGCCGTGGATGTACCGGCCAGCAGCTCGACACCGGCACTTTTGAATTTTGAAAGCAGCGGGTAAAAATCGGTCTGGGTGATGGGAAAATATTCTTCCGCATATATTTCCCAGCCACTGGCCAGCAATGCTTCCTTGTAAGCCCCGCCCGCACTGCGGCCCCAGTCGGTGTCTTCGCCGTAAATGGCCGCCAGTTTCTTTTTGGGCGTCCAGGTGCCGTCTGCAATGACCTCATTGATGCATTCGATGTAGTTGCCTTCCAGTTTGGCAGGCACGGGCCAACCTTTGCCGCCCCAGTAGGAGTATTTTTCCGGATCCGCCTGCCATTTTTCGTTGACCACTTCCGATGCACCGAAACCGAACATATGGGGCACCTTGTACTGGGCCGCCACATCCATCACCGAAACCGCCACCGAGGAATGCCAGTTGAGCACGCCGGCCTGAATCCCTTTGCCTTCCACAGCTTCTGCATAGGCGCTGGCCGCTCTTGCCGGGTCAGACTGTGAATCCACCCACACCACTTCAATCGTGTAATCACCCACCGTGTAATCAATGGCTTCCATAGCCATTTCCACAGAGGCCTTGAATTCCTTTCCGTTCTGGGCGGACGGCCCGGTAAACGGCCCCAGTACCCCTACCCTCAAATTCTTGTCAGCGGCAGACACCTGCCCGCCGGCAAAAAACAACACGGCCATGACACACGCGACAACCTGTAGAATTTTTTTCGTACCCATAACGATCTCCTCCAAAATTAAGGTTCTTTGTTTGCGATCTTTCGCATACCCGCCAAACGTTGGTTTTAATGCATGCAGATTATGTACCAGTTATTCATGACATTTCTCGGAAAACCCATTGATTGCCTTATTAAATTTAGGAAACCTTGATATTTCAGATAAAATTTTAATGTTTTTTTTTCAAAAAACCAAATATCACGTCTGACCGCCAAAGGCAATCATTGACAAATCATTAAAAAATTTTTCGTTTTACTGTCAAATATTTTGACAAATTTACATTGACTTCTGATCTGCATACGCTTTTCGATTGAGGCGATATTTTTTCAGCTTGTAATGAAGCGACTGAGGAGAGATACCGAGAGACCGGGCCGCTCTGGCCGCATTCCCCCGGGACCGGATCAGGGCATTCACCAGCATCTGCTGTTCATGGGATTTCTGGATTTCCATCAGGCTGGTGTCGTTTTTTGGCGGATGTCCCGGTCCCGGATCCACGGGCACCTGTTTTGGCGCATCTTTGCCAGCAAAACTGAATATATGGGGCGGCAGGTGGCCCAGATGAATGATCCGGGTGCCGCCCACCATATTCATGGCCGCTTCAATAATATGTTCGAGTTCCCGGACATTTCCCGGCCATCGATATCCGGCAAACAGGTAGGCGACTTCCGGGGAAATGGTTTCCACTTTTTCGCTCAACGCCCGGTTGTATTTGGAAATAAAATGCGCGATCAAGGACTCCATATCGCCCTGTCTGTCTTTTAATGGCGGCAGCATGATGGAGACCACCCCCATGCGGTAAAAAAGATCCATGCGAAGGGAACCGCTTTGAATAATCTTTAACGGCGGTTGTCCCACGGAAGACAAAATTTTTACATCCAGATCGATCTCCTTGAGAGATCCCAGTTTTCTGACTTTTTTTTCCTGGATGACCCGAAGCAGTTTGACCTGGAGTGTCAACGGCATGGCATCCAGTTCATCCAGAAAAATGGTGCCGCCATTGGCCTGTTCAAACAATCCGGGTTTATCGATGGCACCGGTGAAAGACCCTTTGGAGGTACCGAACAATATCCCTTCCAGCAGGTTTTCAGGGATGGCAGCGCAGTTAACCGGAATAAACGGTTTCTTTTTTCTGGGGCTGTGGTTGTGGATGGACTGGGCAAACAATTCCTTGCCGGTCCCGGTTTCTCCGGAAATCATGATGGGGGACGGAGACCCGGCCGACATTCTTGCCATGCGGATGGCCGACCGCATCTGAGAATCCGAGGCAATGATATCCTTGAAGGAAAACCGGGTGCCGTTGGAAGAAATCTTGGCAACCGGCCGGTCTGACGCGGTTCTGGACAGAATAACCTTCTCAAGTATCTGATATTCCTTTGAAAATGTAATTGCTCCAATAAGCTGTCCGCTCTTGTACAAAGGAAATGCATTGGACAGGATATTGCACACCCGGCCTAACCGGGTGCGGTAGACCATGGGCTCGTTGATGATGGGATCGCCGGTGGTCAGACAGCGCATGATCGGACTGGTTTCCGGAGTCAACTGATAAATATCCAGAAGATTTTTTCCGGTTGCATCGGCCGGCGAGATATCATCGATCTGTCCCTGGGTCTGATTGAAAAATATCACTTTCCCGGTGATATCCGCAATCACCACCCCCTCATGCATGGAAGACAGCACACTGTAAATATCGATATCTTCAAAATTGATCCGCTCCATAACCCTTTCACAGAAAATCAAATTTTTTTGATGTTTAATTGATTTATTTTCCTTTCCTTTGTGAAAAGTGCATGAATTTGGAAAAAAATCAAGTATATATAAAATTTTTATATTAATCCAGCTATTTTTGAACCCTGGTAAATTCCAGTTACAAAAGTAACAAGCCAGAGATCGCATATCACCATTATTTTCAGGCATCTCCCAGGAACCTGGAATACGCTGGCACAAAATATGCTGGGTTGGTTCTGATTTTAAGAAACTGGATTTCAATCATTATCAACCTTTACTGTGTAAGGATATTTTATGGCTTTTTTCGAATATTTCACGTCAGAGGAAACTGAGCAGATCCATGATGCCACCATGACCGTACTGGAAAAAACCGGCATGAACTTCAAGTATGGGCCCGCGCTGGACCTGTTTAAAAAAGCCGGCTGCAAAGTGGATGGGGTCCGGGTTTTTTTCACCCGGGAATTTATAGAAAAACAGATCAAAAAAGCCCCGTCCCAGTTTACGCTGTATGCCAGAAACCCGGAAAAAAATGTGGTGATCGGCGGGGACAATATCGCATTCATGCCCTGCTATGGATCTCCGTTTGTCAACTGCCTGGATCATGGCCGGCGGCCCGGCACCCTGGAGGATTTCAAGAACTTTGCCAAACTGGCCTGTGCCATTCCTTCTTTTGACATCACCGGCGGCATGATGGTGGAACCCAACGACATCCCCGTGGAAATCCGGAACGCGGAGCGGATTTACGCAGCCATGACCCTGTCGGACAAACCGTTCATGGGGGCCGGCACCAACGGGCCGGACGCGGTGCAGACCCTGGACATGGCGTCCATGGTGTTCGGTTCCAGAGATGAGATGGCAAAAAAACCGCCATTTGTCTCCATTCTCACCAGCCTGACCCCCTTGGGGTTTGATGACAAAATGTGTGCCGGCATCATCGCCTATGCCGAGGCTGCCATGCCCCAGCTGATCTCTTCTCTGTCCATTGCCGGTGCCACCACGCCGGTGACCATGGAAGGGACCCTGGTGGTCCAGAACGCGGAAGTGCTGGCCGGCATCTGCCTGGCCCAGCTGGTGAGAGAAGGGGCGCCCGTGATCTTTGCCGGCTCTTCTTCCGCCACAGCCATGCATTACGGCACCTTGAGCATCGGGGCCCCGGAAATGGCCGTGAACACGGCGGCCACGGCCCAGATGGGCCGATTCTATGACCTGCCGTCCCGGGGCGGCGGCGCGTTGACCGATGCCAAAACCGTGGATGCCCAGGCCGGTTTCGAGTCCATGATGAGCCTGCAGATGGCGTGTCTTTCGGGCATCAACTTTGTGCTGCACGCCGCCGGCATCCTGGAAGGGTATATGACGGCGTCTTATGAAAAATTCATGATCGATGCGGAAATGATGGGCATGTGCCGCCGCATCAAAAAAGGGGAAGAGATCACCGCCGAAAAACTGGCTCTGGATGTCATCGACCAGGTGGGCCCCGGCGGAGAATATCTGACCAATCGCCACACATTCAAGTATTTCAGATCAGAGTTGTATGGGCCGTTGATGGAGGAGCGCCGCAACTTCGATGCCTGGACCGCCAAAGGCAGTCTGTCCATGGACCAGCAGGCCAATGCCAAATACAAGGAGATTCTGGCCAATTTCCAGGCCCCGGACATGGATCCGGGCATCAAAAAAGACCTGGACAGATATATGGAAAAGATCCGCAGCAACTAACGGCCAGCAACACATGAAACACGTGCAGAATTCTGACACACAAACATAAGGAAAAACATCATGAGCGATATCATTATTCCAAAACCGTTCAACACCATCACTGCCGATGCCGTGGTCATCGGCGGCGGGATTGTCGGGGCCGCCACGGCCTTCTGGCTGTCCAGAGCCGGCCTGAGCACCATTCTGGTGGAAAAACGCGATGCTCTGTCCAGCCTGACCACGGCGGCCAGTGCCGAGTGCTTCAGAACCCAGTTCACGGAAAAACCCATGGCCGACCTGGCCCTGACCAGTGTGGACATGTTTGAAAATTTTAAAGACGTGGTGGGCCTGCCCAACATCGATATTCATGTGACCCAGCGGGGATATCTGTTTGTTACAGACGATGAAGCCCAGCTGCCGGACCTGAAAAAAGCCGTGGACCGGTTCCATGCCAACGGTGTGACAGGCGCGGAATACATCGGTACAGACGATCTGCACCAGCGGTTTCCGTTTCTGGCGCCCAAAGCTTTAGGGGCTACTTTTAATGAACGGGACGGATGGCTGTCCACCCATGAGGCCACCTATGGATTTGCCAAAGGGGCCGGGGATGCGCAGTTTTTCATAAAAACCGAAGTGACGGCCATTCTGACCGACAGTCACGGGGTGTGTGCCGTGGACACGGATAAAGGTACCATCTCCACCCGGGTGGTGGTGAACTGCGCCGGTCCTTATGCCGGGATCATCGGCAAAATGGCAGGCCTGGATCTGCCGGTCCGCACGGTCCGGCGCCAGAAAGCCTATATAAAAACCAGTCATCCGGATCTGCCGGCTTCCGCCCCCTTTACCGTGGATCTGGTGAACCACGGATACTGGCGCCCGGAAGCTGGCGGTCTTTTGTGCGCCTGGGTGGACCCGGATGAGCCGGAATCCCCGCCTTCGGATGAACTGCCCACGGACTGGGATTTTGCCGCGGAATCGATTCATCGCGTTTCCCGGCTCAACCCTTTTTTGGAAAAGGTGTCCGACAATCTGAAAGCCGACGATGTCAACGTGTCTGCGGGCCAGTATGTGTACACCCCGGATGACAAACCATTGATCGGTCCTGCCGGCAACGTTGAGGGATTTTATCTCAACTGCGGATACTGGGCCGGGGTCATGCTGTCCCCCGGCGCCGGCAAACGGATCGCCGACCTGGTCACCGGAAAAATGGCGAATCAGGACAATCCGCTGCGGTATACCCGGTTTGAAGAAGGGGATTTTGAAAAAGGGGATTCTTTTTTAAAATAATACCTCAGTTTCGCATGAGTCCACCCCGGGGCTCTACCGCACAAAAAAGTACCTGGCACCATCCAGAAAAAATCATTTGACACCCGGTTGGACAGCGGCTTATTTTAAGGGGCTGGACAAATGAACAACCTTGAGGAATCCATTGTGAAAAAAAAGATCTATGTCATATCCTGTGCAGTGCTGGCCAGAGATATTAAAGAGGTGGCCCGGGAAATGGACCTGGCACTGGAATATAAATTTCTGGAAGCCGGACTGCACGAGAATCCCCACAAACTCAACACTCAGGTTCAAGAAGCCGTGGATCAGATCGACGTCAAGGGGGATGCGGACCGGATCATCATCGGGTACGGGGTCTGCGGCAAAGGCACGGTGGGACTGAATTCCCGGAATGTCACCCTGGTGATCCCCAAAGTCCACGACTGTATCTCTTTGTTTCTGGGAGGAGATGCCGCTTATCAGGCACAGTTTAAAAAATATCCCGGTACCTATTATCTGTCTGCCGGCTGGTGTGAGGAAAAAGCAGAACCCGTATCCCGGCGCCGGGGCCGGGCCTGGTTCGGCAACCGCCAGCTGGTGTATGAAGATGTGAAAAACGCCCATGGCCGGGCAGCGGCTGACCAGACCTTTGCGTTTCTCAACTCCTGGCAGAAAAACTACCAGCGGGCCGCATTCATTGAAACCCGGTCCGGCCAGGCCGCCAGATACGAACAGATGGCAAAGGATATGGCCGATGAATACGGATGGCGGTTTGAACGGATCAAAGGAGACCAGGGACTGATCCGCCAGATGCTGACCGCCACTAAATCCACCGCCGGGATTCTGGTGGTCCCTCCCGGTCATACCATTGCGTTTGATCCGGTGGGATCCACGCTCACTGCCAGTCCGGTATGGGACCCGGGTGCCGGCGGTGCCGCACCGGAAACCGAATGTGTGGTCCCGTCTGACCGTCCGGACACAGACCTGGGTCTGAAAATCAAAACCGGCCTGGGCATCGATGCCGGCGGCACTTACACGGATGCTGTGGTATATGATCTGGAGAACCGTTCCACCCTGTGCAAGGCCAAGGCGTTGACCACCAAGTGGGATTTCACCATCGGCATTGAGAACGCGCTCACTCAGCTGGACCCGGACCCGCTGGCGGAAGTGTCGCTGGTGGCCCTGTCCACCACCCTGGCCACCAACGCCATTGTGGAAAATGAGGGACAGACCGTGGGCATGCTCCTGATGCCGCCACCGGGTCTGGATGAACACACCATTGCCTATTCCCCCAAAGCCGTGATCAAAGGCTGGCTGGACATTGCCGGCCGGGAAAAGACCCCCGTGGATCCGGACCAGGTCAGGCAGATCGCCGATGACATGATCCGCCGTCAGAACGTGACCGCCTTTGCCGTATCCGGCTATGCCGGGGCTGTGAACCCGGCCCATGAACTGGCCGTGAAACAGATTCTCCAGGACCACACCGGTCTGTTTGTCAGTTGCGGACATGAACTGTCCGATACGTTGAATTTTGAAACCCGGGCCGTCACCGCCATGCTCAACGCCCGGATCATCCCCCGGCTCACCCATCTGCTGGCCGACCTGGAACAGGTCCTGGAACGGTTTGATATCGCCGCCCCCATTGTGGTGGTCAAAGGGGACGGCACCCTGATGGATGCGGCCATGGCCAAAAAACGGCCCGTGGAAACCATTCTGTCGGGACCGGCCGCTTCCGTGGCCGGGGCCCGGCATCTTACCGGCAGAACCGATGCCCTGGTGGTGGACATGGGCGGCACCACCACAGACACGGCTGCGTTGAAAAACAACCAGGTGCGCCTCAATGAAAAAGGCTCCAAAGTCGGGGGCCGCCGTACCCATGTCCAGGCCCTGGACATCCGCACCACGGGATTGGGCGGTGACAGCCTGATCGCTTTTGAAAAAGGGGAATTTCCAATCGGGCCGGGCCGTGTGGCGCCCATTGCCTGGCTGGCCGACCACCGGCCCGGAACGGATGCGGCCTTAGATTTTATCAAACACAACCTGAACCGGTTCACCACAGCCACAAAAAAAATGCAGGTCATCACTGCCACCGGATCAGTGAACCTGTCCCATCTCTCCTCCATGGAAGAAAAGGTGATGTCACTGGTGACTCAGCGCCCTTATTCCATTGAAGAACTGGTCACCCAAACCGGGGTCCTCACGGATGCCGGGTTACCTCTGGCCCGGCTGGAGGAACGCTTTGCCATCCAGCGATGCGGCCTGACCTTCACGGATCTGCTGCATATCCAGAAAAAATTCACCCGGTGGAACCGGAAGGCTGCAAAAACATATTGTGGATTCATGGCTTTTCTGGCCGGCGTGGACATGGAAAAGATGATCCATCTGCTCATGGAAAAAGGAATCCGGCGCCTGACCCTGGAGCTGCTCAAACGGCAGTTGGATGATGAGATCGATCCGGATGGATTGACTTCCTGCCCCGTGTGCCAGGCATTGATCAACAACCTGATGGCCGGCGGCAGTCCGGATTTTCAAGTGAATATCCAATTGAAGCGGCCCGTGATCGGCATCGGCGCCCCCATCAAGTTTTTTCTGCCGGATGCGGCCCGGGCCCTGGGTGCAAAAGCAATCCTGCCGACAGACGCGGATGTGGCCAATGCCATCGGTGCCATCACCTCGGATGTGATGGTTCACCGGCAGATCCGCATCACTCCGGGCCACCAGGGCGGATTTATGGTGGAAGGGATTTCCGGAACCCGTCAGTTCAAGGATTTTGGCGCAGCCGATGCCTTTGCCAGAGACACCCTGGTAGAGAAAGTCCGGGATTCAGGCCGGGCCGCCGGCACCTCCTGCCGGACCGTGACCCTGTCCATCAAAGACAAGGCCCCGAAAACCGCATCCGGTGATCCCATCTTCATGGAGCGGGTGATCCAGGCCACCCTCACGGGCCGGCCGGACCGGGTGATCCAAAAAGCGATCCCGGCATGAAGTCCGGGCCCGGGAAAAGCCGGGACAGTTACAGCCGAACCATTATAGCAGCCTGCTTCAGTGTCCAGGCGGTCGGGATCGGTACTTATATCTCTTTTGGGGTATTTTTCAATCCTTTGATGGATGCGTTTGGCTGGTCCCGGGCCGCCATTTCCGGGGCTTCATCCACTGCGTTTTTCTTCGCCGGTCTGTTCGGCATCCTGGTGGGCCGGCTCAACGACCGGTTCGGACCCCGGATGATCATGCGTGTCGCCGCCGTCTTTTTAGGCCTGGGGTTCGCCCTGATGTCCCAGGTCTCCACATTGCTTCAGTTGTACCTGGTGTTCGGCCTGGTGTTCGGCATTGGTTTGTCTGCCGTGGATGTCATTGCTTTGAGCACCATTACCCGCTGGTTTGCTTTGAACCGGGGAAAAATGACGGGCATTGTCAAGGTGGGCACGGGTGCCGGCCAGTTCACTGTTCCGATCCTGGCCAGTCTGCTCATTGCGGCCACCGGATTTCAGACCGCCTTTATTATCCTGGGCCTCTGCGCTTTTGCCCTGCTCATGATCATTGCCCGATTTCTGTACCGGGACCCGGATATATACGATGCCGGTCAAACCGGACCGGCCCTTCCGGTTCCCACGCTTTCAGATCCCGTGCTCCGGCCGCGCCAGACCGCCGGCATTGACTATTCTCAGGCCATGAAATCTCCAAAGCTGTGGCTCCTGTGCCTGTCCAATCTGCTGGTGGTGTTCTGCCTGATGAGTATCATGCTCCATATTGTCCCCTATGCCAGGGACATGGGCATCTCTCCCCATTGGGCTGCCGGGATCCTGGCCACCATCGGGGCCGTGTCCATGGCCGGGCGGTTTGCCGGAGGCCTGCTCATCGACCGCACGGGCAGCAAGCGCATCATGGTGATCAGTTTCATTCTGCTCCTCACGGCCCTGGTCTGGCTGACCCGGGCCGATACCCGGTGGGAGCTGTATGCCTTCGCCTTTATTTACGGCATTGCCCACGGCGGCTTTTTCACGGCCATCTCCCCCATTGTGGCGGAGCTGTTCGGCATCCGGTCCCACGGCGGCCTGTTCGGCATTGTGGTGTGTTTCGGTACCACGGGCGGGGCCCTGGGGCCTTTTGTCACCGGCCTGATGTTCGACCGGTTCTTGAATTACACGGCCGCATTTACCGCTTTGATACTGATTGCCGCGGTGGCCTTTGTCCTGATGCTGTGCCTGAAAACCGGGGTCAGACGCTGAATGCCGACGCTGAATGCCGGCCCTGAATGAGCCGACCCCGTCAATCCAGAAACGCGTTCACATTATTGAAAACCCGCCGGACATCTTTTGGCAGGCGGGGGCCCGTGCAGCGCCTCATGGTATCTCCCCTTTGATGGGCCGTTAATACGGCATCGATCTCTTCCAGGGGCATGACCAGGTTTTTTTTCAGGGCACGTAAAAACAGCATGCCAGTCAAAAAAACCGAAGATGCCATGAAAACAACCCCCCAGGCACCGGCATTCCCCAGCTGCCGGGCTTTTTTATCGGCTCTCACCATGGCTTGTCTGTTAATTTCACCCAGCAGGAGAATCGCCTCCACAGTGCGGGTCCTGGCTGCTGCATCTTTTTTGAACGCCCTGGCATAATCCTGGTCAATGGCATCCAGTGCCGCAGGTTCATCTTTTTCTGTAATATTATTCTGGGCATTCTTCAAGGCCGCGGCAAACGATGCCTGTAATCGGGTGATATCCATTTCAGGGTTGTCTGCCATTGCCAGGGAGGCCAGCATTTTCTCACATGCCTGAAGAGACCGCTCATTCTGTTCGATGATCACCTCAATAGCCGGTGCCATCCGGATAAACACCCAGATAGACCCGAATGCCATCAACAGGTTCAATCCGATCAGAATCCATGCCCCCAGCCTGACAGTCATTGCAAGCCGCATGTCATACTCCTTTAATGAGTTTGGGAATGGCGGATTCACTGGAAACAATGATGAGATTGTCATCCTTTTGCAGCGGGTCCTTTGGCTGGGGCTGATGAATTTTTCCCCGGGGACCTCTTCGGATGCCCACCACCATGATACCGTAGCGTTTGGGCAGGGCCAGATCGACCAGGGTTTTGCCGATCATGGACGGCTGGATACAGATCTCGGTTAAGTGCAGGTCTTCCCCCAGGTTGGTATCGGCAATGACATGCCGGTACAGCAGACGGTTGGCAAACCGCTTTCCAAACTCCTGTTCCGGATTAACAATCTGGTGGGCACCTACCAGTTTCAAAATCCGCTGGTGCATCTTGTCATTGGCCCGGGAAATGACCAGCGGGGCCCCCATCTGCCTGAGCAGTACCGTACAGATAATGGAAGCTTCCTTGGAATCATCCCCGATGGCGCAGACAGCGGAATCCCTTTTTCCCGGTTCAAGTCCTGCCAGCTCCGCTTCATCCGTGGCATCCAGCACAATGGCTTCGGTGACAAAGTCAGCCGCTTCTTCCACCAGCGCTTTATTGATATCCACGGCCAGTACCTCGGCACCTCTTTCCGACAGGGTCCGGGCAAGGGACATTCCAAAGTGGCCGAGTCCGATGATCAGAATTTGCTGGGACATGGCATGGTTCCTTTTTTTAGGTCAAAAAAATTTTGGCATCCGGGCATCGTGACGACGACGAAGCCTGGGGGTCGCTTAGCAGCATGAACAAGGTCACCGGACCGATACGTCCGCAGAACATGGCAATGATGATGATAACTTTTCCGATCTCATCCAGAAGCCCGGTGGCACCGGTGGAAAGTCCCACCGTGCCCAGGGCTGAAGTGGCTTCAAAAATAAGATCTCTCACCCGTATCTGGGGCTGGGTCACCTCCAGCATCAATGCCACACCAAACCACAGCAAAAGACCGGCCCCAACAATGGTCACCGCCCGGAAGACAGTGACGGCACGGATCCGTCTGTTCTGCAGGACCACCTCCCTGCGGTTGGTGATATTGGCAAAAAAGGTCATGGCCAGGATACCCATGGTGGTGGTTTTCACCCCGCCGGCCGTTCCGCCCGGGCTGCCGCCGATGAACATGAAAACAAGCATGAGCAGAAAAGTGGGATGGGCAATGCCCGCAATATCCAGAGAATTGAACCCGGCGGTGCGCAAGGTAACCGATTGAAACCAGGCATTCTGGATTTTATCTGAAACCGACATCCCGGCCAGAACCCCTCCCCATTCAAAGGCCATGATGAACACCGTGCCCAGAAAAAGCAGCACAATACTGGCGATCAAAGCGATGCGGGCCGGGATCGGCACCTGCCGGCCAGCCAGCCATTTCGGGATCACCAGGCTGGTAGCCGGTGCCATACCCCCGAAAATAATCAGGGTTGCCACGATATGCAGTACCGCAGGTGAGGTGTGCCAGGACATCAGGCTGTCGCTCTGAAGAGCGAACCCGGCGTTGCAGAACGCGGACACGGCCGTAAAAACGCCCCGCCACACCGCCTGGGAACCCGTATCACCGGCCGTAAAAAACATAACGGTCAGCAAAACCGCCCCCAGGCTCTCGGCAGCAAAGGTAAACTTAAGGATGGTAACCAGCGAATGCACCAGGTCTTTGTGATTGGTATCCGCCATGGAGGCCAGCACCCGTTCATGGGTAAGGCTCAGCCGCCTGCCCATGGTGTGCAGTCCAACCGTGGTGATGCCCATAATGCCCAGACCCCCCAGCTGGATCAGAACCAGGATGAAAAACTGGCCGTAGCCGGTAAAATCATTGGGGGTATCCAAAACGATCAACCCCGTGACACAGACCGCGCTCACTGCCGTAAAAGCCGCATCCACAAATCCGATGGCCCGGTCTTGTGCTGCTATCGGAAGCAGCAGCAGTAAGGTTCCCATGGCACACAGCCCTAAAAAGGTCACCACCAGGACCCGGGCCGGATGGCTGAGAAAAATGTCCCAGACCGGTTTCTGGGTCTCAACCCGTGTTTTCCGGATGAAAGGTCCCTGAATCTCAAAGTCTGCCAGCATGAATATGATGCTGATCAGGAAAATCGTTGCAGTCAATGCGAAATATGGACTGGTCATGATATGGGGCCATGCAGAGATATACCCTCCCAAAGCCCCTGCCACTCCCAGAAATTTGCCGGCAATGGGTTTGCAAAACAGTGTCAGTGCACATGAAAATATAAAAACCGCCGCGGCCAGGGCAAATATCAGCCGCCAGAATGGGACTGTGCTGATATGACCGGTTTCGGCAAACAAGACAAGCACCGGCAGAAACGACATGGCCAGTATAAAGGTTTGCATGCTGATCCGCGTCATGGATGTGCGTGTCATCATCTGTGCTTCTCAGTGATGCAGGGGCCGGACCGCAAGATCCGGCCCCTGCTTTTCACTTACAATATAATATTGAGAATCCGGCGCAACGGTTCAGCCGCGCCCCAGAGCAGCTGATCCCCCACGGAAAACGCCGTGAGATAGTCTTGTCCCAGCGTCATTTTACGGATCCGTCCCACGGGCACGGTCAGAGTACCCGTGACCGCCGCCGGGGTCAGTTCGGTGATGGTCTGATCTTTGGTGTTGGGAATCACTTTGACCCAGTCGTTGTTGGATGCCAGCATGGCTTCGATCTCCGCCAGGGGCACCTCTTTTTTCAACTTGATGGTAAAGGCCTGACTGTGACACCGCATGGATCCGATGCGCACGCACTGGCCGTCAATGGGCACGGGAAGATCGGACCGGCCCAGGATCTTGTTGGTTTCCACAAACCCTTTCCACTCTTCCCGGGTCTGGCCGTTTTCCATGGCCCGGTCGATCCAGGGGATCAGGCTGGCCCCCAGGGGCACCCCCCAGTTGGCCGTGGGAAAGGTATCCGAGCGAAGCGTATCTGTAACCTTTTTATCCAGATCCAGGATGGCGGACGCCGGATCATCCAGAATCGGGGCGGCCGCATCCCCGATGGCCCGCATCTGGGCCACCAGTTCGGTCATGTTTTTGGCACCGGCCCCTGAAGCGGCCTGGTAAGTCATGGAGGTGAGCCATTCCACCACATCATTTTCAAACAGCCCGCCCAAAGCCATGAGCATCAGAGACACGGTGCAGTTGCCGCCGATATAGTTTTTAATACCCCGGTCCAGGGCCTCATCGATCACTTTCCGGTTCACGGGATCCAGCACAATGATGCTGTCATTGGCCATGCGCAGGGTGGAGGCCGCATCGATCCAGAATCCTTTCCACCCGTTTTTGGCCAGTTTCGGCCGCACGGCTTCCGTATAGCTTCCCCCCTGGCAGGAGATGATGATATCCATTGCCATGAGCGTGTCGATATCATGGGCATCGATCAGGGCCGGAGCCTCTTTTCCCACATCCGGGGCTTTTTGTCCGGCCTGGGAGGTGGTGAAAAAAACCGGGGTGATCTTTTCAAAATCATTTTCCGCCATCATCCGTTCCATGAGCACTGAACCCACCATGCCCCGCCATCCCACCAGTCCTGTTTTTTTCATTTGAACCTTCCTTCACAAAAATTGATCAAACTTTTTTTATATCCGCTTTTCAAGCCGGATGCCAGCCCTGAATTGATAAAATTTAAAAAATTTTGTTTCACTACGGAATCAGATCGTACAGCAGCCTGATTTCCGCTTCCCACAAAGAGTCATCCGGGGTCTCCAGCACCAGGGGCATGTTGTCGAACCGGGCATCGTTCATGATAAACTCAAACGGGGTCATGCCCAGTTCGCCTTTGCCGATACTCGCGTGCCGGTCCACCCGGGAGTTGAAATCTTTTTTGGAGTCGTTCAGGTGCAGGGCCTTGAGAAACCCAATCCCCACAATCCGGTCAAATTCATCCATGGTTTTCTCGAATGCGGCAGCGGTTCGGATATCATACCCGGCCCCGTGCAGGTGGCAGGTATCCAGGCAGACCCCCACCCGGGTTTTGTCTGTTACCTGCTCGATGATCCGGGCCAGGTGGTCGAACCCGTATCCCAGGTTGGTGCCCTGGCCGGCGGTATTCTCAATCACCGCCGTGACACCCGTGGTCCGGTCCAGGGCCAGATTAATGGATTGGGCGATGCGGTCCAGGCACTGTTCCGGTGAGAGTTTGTTCAGATGGCTGCCCGGGTGAAAATTCAGATAACAAAGACCCAGCTGTTCACACCGACCCATTTCCTCAAAAAAAGCGGCGCGTGATTTGTCCAGCCCGGCCGGATCCGGGTGTCCCAGATTGATCAGATAGCTGTCATGGGGAAGAATGACCGACGAATCAAATCCGTGCTGACGGCACTGCTCCTTGAATCCGGTAATATTTTTTTCGGTCAGGGGAGGGGAAGACCATCGCCGCTGGTTTCTGGTGAACATGGCAAAGGCTTTTGCTCCGATCTTTGCCGCATTGACGGGCGCGTTTTCCACGCCGCCGCTGATGCTGACATGGGCCCCGATATATTTCATTTTTTTGTGTCTCCCGTCATGGTCGCCGTTGTTGACAATGAATTCTTTCGGTGCCATAGTTTATGGCATAACCCTCTTTGGGTAAATTGTTTTTTCACTCACTGATTCGGCCGGATTGTCCACACACTCCGGCAACCGATCAGGCAGAAAAAAAGGATCTAAAATGGCACCGCCGATTCATATTTTTCGTTCAATAATTTATATCATCCTTCTGGTCAGCCTGACAATGGCAACCGCAGCTGCCGGAGACGGGAAAACGGTTCCTCTATCCCAAGGCCAGGTGGTCTATGTCCCGGTCTATTCCCATATCTACATCGGTGACAGGGAGCGGCCGTTTCTGCTGGCCGTGACCCTGAGCATCCGGAACACGGATCCGGATGATGCGATTGTCGTAACAAAGGTGTCGTATTTCAATTCTGAAGGAACGCGTCTGGAAGAATACCTGAAACAGCCCGTGACCCTGGAAAAAATGTCCGCCACCCGCTTTGTGGTCCATGAATCAGACGAGACCGGGGGATCCGGGGCCAGTTTTCTGGTGGAATGGGAAACAGCCAAATCCGTATCCCCGCCCATCATCGAAACCGTGATGATCGGGGCCCAGACCCAGCAGGGCATTTCCTTTACTTCCCGGGGGCAGGTGATCAAAGAAAAATAGACAGCCACGACAATAAATTGTCAGGCCGCATCCGGATCAGACACTTTCTGCAATTTTTGCAGATTTTCCGGGTTTCCTAAAGCAATGAGCAGATCCCCGGCCTTGATCACCGTTTCCGGACCCGGGTTGAACACCATCTCACCGGAAATTTTTTTGATTCCGACAATGAGAATGTCAAATCGGGGGCGAATTCCGGAATCCTTCACCTGCTTTCCCGCCAGTTCGGACCGATCTGAAATAGGCAGTTCCTCCAGCTGAAGCTTGATATCCCTCCGGATGGCCAAGTCCATCAGGCTGGTGGCTGTCGGTCTTAAAACACTTTGAACCAGACTCAGTCCCCCGATGTTATAAGGCATGAAAACCCGTTCCGCTCCAGCCTGCTTCAACCGGGGAACATGGGATTCATTGTCCGTACGGGCGACGATGGTGATATCCGGGTTCAACTGCCGGGAGGTCAGGGTCACAAACACATTGGCCGCATCTTCAGCCAGGACCGTAATCAGGCATTTTGCTTTTTCCAGTCCTGCTGAAAGAAGGATCTCATCCATCGTAGCATCCCCGGGAATGAACAGCGTCTTTTTATGCTCCAACTGCGCCAGCGCTGCCGGGTTTTTTTCAATCACCACCACGTCAAACCCCTCATTTTTGATTCCCTGTACCACCACCCGGCCGATTCTGCCGTACCCGCAGACAATGTAATGGCCGGTAAGTTCATCGATGATTTTCTGCACCCTGCGCCTCCCGAGAATATTTTGAAACTTTCCTTCCACAAGCATCTGGGCTAAAGATCCGCCCAGATAAAAAAACGCACCCACACCTCCGAAAATCACCAGCATGGTCATGATCCGGGCGATGTCGGACAAGGGCTTCACTTCCATGAATCCCACCGTGGAAAGAGTGATGATCACCATGTACACACTTTCGATGAAACTCCATCCTTCCAGCAACATGTAGCCGGATGTGCCGAACAGGATCACCAGAAAAATGAAAATACTGCCCATGACAATGGACCAGCCAAAGGGATATTCCGTGCGCATCTGCCGGCGGAACCCCTTGACCTTTTTCAGCAGATTCATCTTAAATCCTCCATGCGGTTCACGATACCGGTTGATTTCAGGTGTCATTACCATAAAGGGTGGCACCGCAGGAGTCAAGCAGTTGATGCAGCAATCACCGGCTGAATTTTTTTTTCAAGATCCGGATTTCAGAAATTTTCAAAAAAAGGACCCGGGGTGTCAGGACAAAGAATCCCAGAATTTCCGGCTCTGCTCGGTCATGGAGGGTTTCCGGCCCTGGGATTCCCGGGGTCCGGCATCATTGGATGGCCCGGCTCCGGTCAGCCGCTTGATCCGCTCTTCCAGAGGCGGATGCGTGGAGAACAGACTGGCGAACTGCCGGCCGGACAAGGGGTTCACAATGAACATGTGGGCTGTGGAAGGATTGGCATTCACAGTGGTACCCCGGCGGGTATATTCTCCCAGTTTGTTCAGGGCGGAAGCCAGTCCCTGGGGCCGACCCGTGACCTGGGCTGCCGTGGCATCGGCCAGGTACTCCCTGGACCGGGACACAGCCATCTGAACCACCATGGCCGCCATGGGTGCCAGAATCGACATGACCATCACGCCCATAAATCCCAGCCCCCCTTCCTCATTGTCCCTGCCCCCGAAAAACGCGGAAAACCTTGCCATGGATGCCACAAACATGATGGCACCGGCCAGGGTCGCCACAATGGTGGAGATCAGGATGTCCCGGTTCTTGATATGGCCCAGTTCATGGGCCAGGACCCCTTCCAGCTCTTCCTGATTCATCAGTCGAAGCAGTCCTTCAGTGACCGCCACCACCCCGTGCTCCGGGTCCCGGCCCGTGGCAAACGCGTTAGGGGCCTCCTGGGGAATCACGTACAGTTTTGGCATAGGCAGTCCGGCCCGCTGGGCCAGTCTTGCCACGGTATCATGCAGCCCCGGTGCCTTAGCCCGGTCCACGGGCTGGGCCCGGTACATTTTCAATACAATGGTATGGGACTGCCAGTAGGAAAAAAAGTTCATGGCCAAAGCGATGATCAGGGCGATCACCATGCCGGTCTGTCCGCCCAGGGCATACCCCATTACCAGGAACAGCCCGGTCATGGCGGTCAGCAGAAAAACAATTTTGATATGGTTTCCCATAAATCTCCTCGTGAAAAATCGGTGTTGTTTTTATTTAATTATCGAAAGAAATATAAGTCCGGTCACGCCAAAATCAAGCGTTCAGGAAGAACAGGTTTTTCCCGCTGCACCTGAAAATCCTGATCAGTCGCCAAGGAGTCTTGTGATGTATCCGGCCCCACGAAGACGGTTGTTTTATTTTTCCCATCCAGGAAAAGGTATGTAAGTTCTGCTCCCTTGCTGGACCGGCATGTCCGGGATGGGGTGGTGGACTACCAGGGGTTCAAGAAGGATATCGGGTCCATTTTGCCGTCAATTGTGCGTCCAGCGGCAGCAGGAGACGGTCTCAACATCCGGTATCTGGACTATGACTGGTCCCTGAACGGAAAGTAAAACCGATTCGACAAAAAGGAGCAGGACAAATGGAACAGGAACAGGTCTTTGACCGGTTGCATCAACTGTTGAAATCATACCTGGCAGGGCAGGCACAGGGTCGGTTTGTTGATTAGAAAGACCCGACCGACTTGTCGGAGATTCTCAATCTCGATACCGGACAGAATGGCGCGGACTGGACCCGGTAAAAGGCGAATCCATACAGATAATCTCCATAGGTATCCACCCATGTATCAGGAGAACTGGATTGATGGACAGCCGGGACAGTCATTGTTTCCATTCTTGAATATGGGGGTTATGTTCTGAATGGTTATAAAATAATGGATTGCGTTTTATCAATTGAATATTATTGTATAACAAGATTAAGCAAAATAACCAAGGAGGATAAAGACATGGCCCGATTGAATATCCTGCCCGAACCCATGCGTTCTCATCTGGCAGATCTGCCCTGCCCCAAGTTTGACACCTGACTGCTCTTCTGATCATCTGTTCTGTAAGGCATTGCCGTCTGACACGACCAATCAGGCAAGCACATGGACAGCAGACAGACGCTGAAACAGACAACCTGATGACAAAAGGAGAGGGGCCATGATAAAAACACCCATAATCAAATGGATAGTGGCGGGAGCGATCATCGGTCTGGTGGTGCTTTTTTTCGTGTTTGACCTGGGACAGTACCTGTCCCTGGCATATCTGAAATCCCGTCAGGAATGGCTGGTGGATATCTACACCCGACACACGCTGTGGGCCATCGCCACCTATATGCTCGTTTATATCGGGGTCACGGCCCTGTCTCTGCCGGGTGCGGCAGTCATGACTCTGGCCGGAGGAGCTCTGTTCGGCCTTGTGACCGGCACCGTGGTGATCTCCTTTGCCAGCACCATCGGCGCCACCCTGGCATTCCTGGTCTCCCGGTTTCTGTTGAAAAACTGGGTCCAGGACCGGTTTAAAGACAAGCTGCGCGCCATCAACCAGGGCATTGAAAGAGACGGGACGTTTTACCTGTTCACCCTGCGGCTGGTGCCGGTGTTTCCCTTTTTCATCATCAACCTGGTGATGGGCCTCACCCCCATCCGCACCATCCGGTTTTACCTGGTCAGTCAGGTGGGAATGCTGCCGGGCACCCTGGTGTATGTCAACGCCGGCACTCAGCTGGCACAGATCGATTCGCTCAAAGGCATTTTATCACCGGGACTGCTTCTGTCCTTTGCCCTGCTGGGCATTTTTCCGCTCCTGACCAAAAAAGGGGTGGCACTTATCAATCAAAAAAGGAAAGGAACACATCATGAGCCAGTATGATTATGATATCGGCATTATCGGCGGCGGCGCAGCCGGTCTGACCACTGCCTCCGGGGCGGCCCAGCTGGGGGCCAAAGTGGTGTTGATCGAACTGGAAGACAGACTGGGCGGGGACTGCCTCCATTATGGATGTGTTCCCAGCAAGACCCTGATCAAAACCGCCCATGTCTATCACCAGATGAAGCACTCATCCGCATTCGGGCTGCCGGAAGTGGCGGTGCCGCCCGTGGATTTCAGACAGGTGGCGGACCGGATCCGGTCTGTGGTGGACACGATCCAGAAGCACGATTCCGAAGAGCGGTTCTGTTCCCTGGGTGCCAAAGTGGTGTTCGGCCGGCCCCGGTTTATGGATGAACATGCGGTACAGATCAATGGCACCTCCATCTCCGCGGCCAAATGGGTAATCGCCACGGGATCCTCTCCCGTGGTGCCTCCCATCCCGGGTCTGGCGGACACCCCGCACCTGACCAACCGGGAAGTCTTTTACATGGATACGCTGCCCGGATCCATGATCATGCTGGGGGCCGGTCCCATCGGCATCGAGATGGCCCAGGCCTTCAACCGGCTGGGCACCCGGGTGACGATCATTGACCGGGCTCCGCAGATACTGGGCAAAGAGGACAAAGACATGGCGGACACGGTCATGCAGATCATGGAAAATGAAGGGGTTCGATTTGTTCTGGAGGCATCTATCGAGCAGGTGGAACAGCACAACGGACAGGCCAGAGTGACCATCACCGACAACACGGGCAAACAGAAGCAGGTGGCAGCCGACGCGCTGCTGGTGGCCATGGGCCGGTCCCCGAACACCGACGGCCTGGGCCTGGAAGGTATCGAAATCCTGGTGGAACGGACCGGTATTCCCGTGGACAACCGGCTGCGGACCCGGCACAACCATATCTATGCGGCCGGGGATGTGAACGGCGGGTTCCAGTTCACCCATGCCGCCGGGTATGAAGGGGGTATTGTCATTGCCAATGCCGTGTTCCGCCTTCCCAGAAAAGTCAACTACACCTGGCTGCCCTGGGTGACCTACACGGACCCGGAACTGGCCAGCATCGGTATGAATGAAACCATGGCAAAAAAAGCAGGCATCGATTATGCCGTTTACACTGAAACGTTTAAAGACAACGACCGGGCTCTGTCTGAAGGGGAAACCGAAGGCAAAATCAAACTGCTGCTGAATGAAAAGGAAAAACCCATCGGGGTCCAGATCCTGGGACCGGGAGCCGGGAATCTGATCAGTGAATGGGTGGCCGCGTTCAACGGCAATGTGAAACTGTCCACCCTGGCCGGTGCCATCCACCCTTATCCCACCCTTGGAGAGATCAACAAACGGGTGGCCGGCACGTTTCTGTCCCCCAAGATCTTCTCCCCCACCATCAAAAAGGGGCTGAAATTCTTTTTCAATCTCAAGGGCCGGGCCTGCCATATAGAGGAATAACCGGCACAGGGAAGCAACATCATGTTGATTCTAACTTTAGTTTAACAAACCGGTAATCAATTTCTCACCCGAAACCGGGTAAAATCGCTTTCCATGACACAAACTACCAGACAACATTGGATGCAGCTGCTGGCGGAAGCAGAGGTGCAGGACCTCCAAAAAGCATTTGAAGGCCTGGAACAACCCGTTGGCAGTACCTTCCTGATCAAACCTGAAACCGGGATGGTCATGGTTCAGGGCAAGGCGGACGGGACCGGCACCGCTTTCTGCATCGGAGAGATGACCGTCACCCGGTGCATGGTCCAGGTCATGGACCGGATCCAGGGCTATGCCATGGTCCCGGGCAGTGATCACGATCATGCGCGCCTGGCGGCCCTGTTTGATGCCCTGCTCCAGATCCCGGCATTTCATGATCCCCTGATGACCACCCTGATCCGGAATTTGGAAACCAAAGAAGATCAGCGGCGCCAGGCCCTGGCCAGAGACGTGGCAGACACCACGGTTGAATTTTTCACCCTGACCCGCGGAGAATAACAGCCATGACCCCGCTGATGAAAGGATTTGATTCCGAAGTGTTTGACAGCCAGGCCGTGTTCCGGCACCTGCTCGATGCCATGGCGTATCCCGGCAACATCACCGGCACGGGCATCACCCTGGCCTGCCCGGACCGGATCCACCCTGGCACCGGGGCACTGCTGCTTACGCTCATGGATTTTGAAACCCCTTTCTGGACCGATCTGGCACCGGATTCTTCCGAAGTCCAATGGCTGAAATTTCACACGGGTGCGCCCGTTACCTTTGATCCGTTTGACGCCGCATTTGCCCTGATCACGGACACCTCCCCTGCCATTGACCTGAACCGGTTCAACCCGGGCACGGTGATCTCTCCGGACCGGTCCACCACCCTGGTGATCCAGACGCACGGCATGGCGGAAGGGAATCATTTGCGGCTCACCGGCCCCGGCATCCCGAGTCAGACCGGCCTGACTTTCACGGGCATTGCCCCGGATTTCTGGGAACACCGGACCCGGATCAACCAGGCCGGCCCCACAGGCATTGACATGCTGTTTGTCCACAAAGACCGGTTCTGCGCCCTGCCCAGAACCACGCAAACGGAGATTTCCTGATGTATGTGGCAGTCAAAGGCGGCGAAAAAGCCGTCAAGCACTCCCAGCGGCTGGTGACGAAAAAACGCCGGGGGGACACCCGGGTGCCCGAAATTTCACCGGATCAGATCAAACATCAGCTGGGACTGGGACTGGACCGGGTCATGGCGGAAGGGTCTTTGTATGATGAAACTGCAGCGGCCAAGGCCATCCAGCAGGCCCAGGGGGATCTGACCGAAGCCGTTTTCCTGGTGCGGGCCTTCCGCACCACCCTGAAACGATTCGGCACCAGCCGGCCGGTGGACACCACGGAAATGACCGCTTTCCGCCGGGTCTCCGGCATTTACAAAGACATTCCGGGCGGCCAGATTTTAGGCCCCACCTACGACTACACCCACCGGCTCATTGAAACCGGCCCGGCCCCTGATGAGAATGGAACCGGGCCTGATCAACCCATGCCCTCTTTGCCGGACAAACTGCCCCGGGTCATGGATCTCCTGATAAAACAGGGACTGATTTCCGATGCCCCGTCCGCCCTTTCCCCGGAACCCGGCCGGGAAACCGAAGAAGACCTGACCCGTCAGCCCCTGACCTTTCCCGTGTCCAGAACGCTTCGGCTCCAGGCCCTGGCCCGGGGGGACGAGGGGTTCCTTCTGGGTTCGGCTTATTCGCTGCAGCGGGGGTTTGGCCTGGACCGGCACCCGTTTTTAGGAGAACTGAAGGTGGGCGTTGCCACGGTCTGTTTCACCCCGCCGGAACTGGGATTCGAGATCCGCATCGGCCGGATCCGGCTCACGGAATGTGTCATGGTCAGCCGCCAGGATGATGCCCACGGCAGGGCCGCCGGATTTGACACCGGGTACGGCCTGGTGTTCGGCCAGAATGAGCGCAAAGCCATGTCCATGTCCCTGCTGGACCGCTCGCTTTCCGACACGGACAAAAACGCGGATGCCGACACGGACAAAGCGGCATACCCGGCCCAGGATCCTGAATTTATCCTGTCCCACTGCGACAGCGTGGAATCCTCCGGGTTTGTCCAGCACCTCAAACTGCCCCATTACGTGGATTTTCAGTCGGAACTGGTATTTATCCGCAGCCGCGGCAACGACCAGGCACCGACAAAAGGAGAGGACGGATGACCGTATCCTACAATTTCGCCTACCTGGATGAACAGTCCAAAAAAATGATCCGCCGCGCCATCTTGAAGGCCCTGGCCATCCCCGGGTTCCAGGTGCCGTTCGGGGGCCGGGAGATGCCTTTGCCCTATGGATGGGGCACGGGCGGGATCCAGCTCACCGCGTCGGTGATCGGTCCGGACGACCAACTCAAAGTGATCGACCAGGGATCCGATGACACGGTCAACGCCATCAGCATCAAACATTTCTTTCAGAAAACTGCGGGGATCGCCATCACGGAAGACACGGAAACCGCCACCCTTATCCAGACCCGGCACCGGATACCGGAAACCCCGCTGAAAAAAGGACAGATCCTGGTGTTTCAGGTCCCCATCCCCGAGCCGCTGCAGTTCATCGAACCCAAACGGCCCCAGACCCTGAAGATGCATGGATATGAGGAATACGGCAGCATGCATGTCAAACTGTATGAAGATATCGCCCGGTTCGGCCGCATTGCCACGGCATTTGACTACCCGGTGCGGGTCCACCACAGGTACCTGATGAGTCCTTCTCCCATTCCCAAGTACGACAACCCCAAACTGCACCGGTCCCCGGCCGTTCTTCTGTTCGGCGCGGGCCGGGAAAAGCGCATCTATGCCATCCCCCCTTACACCGACGTGGTGAGCCTGGATTTTGAGGACTATCCTTTTGAACTGGAACACTGGGAAGGGGCCTGTGCCGTCTGCGGGTCCACCCAAAGCTTTCTGGATGAAATCATCACGGATGACAACGGCACCCGGGTGTTGATCTGTTCAGACACGGAATTCTGCCGGAAAAACGCCGGGAGTTCCCAGCCATGACACCTGTAGCCGACCTCAATCCCCCGCCCCTGCTGAAAGTGGCACACCTGTGCAAATTTTTCGGCCGGCATATGGGATGCCATGATATCAGTTTCGAGGTCTGCCCCGGAGAGGTGATCGGCGTGGTAGGGGAATCCGGGTCAGGCAAATCCACGCTCCTCAACTGCATTGCCGGCCGAATCCGGCCGTCCAACGGATCGGTCTGGTTCAGAACCCCTGACGGCATGGAGGACCTGTGCCGGTGCGATGAAGCCCGGATGCGCCGGATCATCCGGACAAGGACCGGGTATGTGACCCAGCACGCGTCCCAGGGACTGAAAATGCACATCAGTGCAGGGGGCAACATCGGGGAAAAACTCATGGCCGCCGGCACCCGTCATTATGGAAAGATCCGGGAAGCGGCATTGATGTGGCTGGACAAAGTGGAGATCGATCCCGGGCGAATCGATGATCTGCCGTCCACGTTTTCCGGGGGCATGCAGCAGCGGCTCCAGATCGCGGCCAACCTGGTGACCGCCCCTGAAATCCTGCTCATGGACGAGCCCACTTCCGGGCTGGATGTATCGGTCCAGGCCCGGCTGATCGATGTATTGCGCAAACTGGTGTTCAGCCTGAACCTGTCCATGATCCTGGTCACCCATGACCTGGCCGTGGCCCGGCTGCTGTGTCACCGGCTGTATGTGATGAAGCAGGGGGAAATCGTGGAATCCGGGCTCAGCGACCAGATCCTGGATGATCCCCGAAAGCCCTATACCCAGCTGCTGGTATCTTCCGTACTCAAACCATGAAAGATCTACCCATGCCCAACACCCCAGACACCCCCTCCTGGATCCTGAATCTGGAGAATATTGAAAAGGATTTTGTGTTTCATCACCAGCAGGGCACCAGAATGACGGTGTTCAACGGCTTTTCCCATCGGTTTTATCCCAGGAAAGCTGCTATTTTGTCCGGTCCGTCCGGATCGGGCAAATCCACTTTGCTGCGCATGATTTACGGCACCTACAAAACCGAATCCGGCCATATATGGATAACCCATCAGGGTCGTCAGGTGGATATTGCCGGGGCGTCCCCGGCCCTGATCTATGCGCTGCGCCGGGACACCATCGGGTATGTGAGCCAGTTTCTGCGGGTGGTGCCCCGGGTATCGGCCCTGGACACGGTCATCGAACCGCTACTGGCCCGGGGCGTACCGCAGAACGAAGCGGCCGACGCCGGCCGGGCCCTGCTGGAACGGCTGCACATTCCGTCCACCATGTGGCATTTGTCCGCCACCACCTTTTCCGGCGGAGAACAGCAGCGCATCAACCTGGCCCGGGGATTCATCGCCCCATATCCCATTCTGCTGCTGGATGAACCCACCGCGTCCCTGGACCTGAAAAACCGGGAAACCGTGATCCAGCTCATCACGGAAGCGCTGAACAACAACACCTGCGTCATCGGGGTGTTTCACGATCCTTCGGATCACCGGTCCTTTGCCGACCAGGTGATCGATCTCTCAACGCAACCCTGTCAGGAGACTTTGCCGTCATGACTTCAAAAAAACTGATACTGGGAGGCCCCCTGTTTGACGGGGTTTCCCTGTCCCCCCGGGGAACGGTCCTGATCGAAGACCGGAAAATCGCGGCGGTATATCCCGATACCGTCCATATGATCAACACAAAAGTGATCAACGTCCAGGGCCGGCTCATCATGCCCGGCCTGGTGGACCTGCATTCCGACAGCCTGGAACGAAGTATCGAGAAACGCAAAGGCGTGTTTTTCGACATCGATTTCGCCGTCCTGAACCTGGACCGCCAGGCGGCGGCCTGCGGCATCACCACTTTCTGCCATGCCGTCAGTTTTGATGACAACGAACTGGGGCTGCGATCCCCTGAAGAGGCGGAACACTGCGTCAGGACCATCAAGGCGTTCAACGACTCGCCCCAGGCCCTGGTGAAGCACCGGATCCATATCCGGTACGAGGTGGGGTCTGAACGCAGTTTCCATATCGTGACCCGGCTGGTGGAAGAGGGGCTGGTGGACCTGTTCTCCATCATGGACCACACCCCGGGCCAGGGCCAGTTCAAATCCATGGCCGCCTATGTCCGGTATCTGACTTGTGAACACCAGGTGCCGGAACACCAGATCATTGAAAAAGCCAGGCAGAAACAGGCCAGCAACGCCCGGGACTGGGAACTGGTGAGCACCCTGGCCCACACCGTGGGCAACGCCGGTATTCCCATGCTCAGCCATGATGACGACACCATTGAAAAAATCGATCTGATCCGGACCCTGGGCATCGGGGCCTGTGAATTCCCCATCTCCCTGGAAGCGGCCAGAAAAGCCGGGGACGCAGGACTGCACATTTTCATGGGGGCCCCCAACCTGGTGCGGGACCAGTCCACCAGCGGCAGCCTCAAAGCCTCGGATGTGCTCAGACAGGACCTGTGCACCGGCCTGGTGTCTGATTATTACCCGGAATCCCTTCTCCAGGCCGCGCTTATGGGAAAAAAACACACCGGATCTCCGGCATCGGCCCTCAGACAGGTGACTGCCGGCCCCGGGGATTATCTTTGCGCCCCGGCCCGGCCCGGCCGATTGACTCCGGGTGCGGATGCAGATATCATTATTGTGGACCAGTCCCATACCTGGGCCCATATCACCCACAGTCTGGTGAAGGGCCGTACCGTTTTCAACACCCAGCTTCATGAGGCAATGGCATGAACAAAATCGGCGCAAGCATCGACCCGGTCCGCATCGACGGATCTCTGACTCTTCTGGAACAGGATTTACAGGCCTATCAAGCCATCGGCCTCCAAGCTGTGGAACTGCCCGTGCACGGGCTGGATGCCATTTTCAACGGCACCCTGAACCCCGACAGAACCAGGCAGGTGATGGCCCTGCTGTCAGACTTTGATTTTTGTTATTCCATCCATTCCCCCAATCCCGTGAACCTGATGGACACCCGGGATCCGGGCCTGCACAAGGCTGTGCTCCTGGCTTCTCTGGAGTTTGCCCGGCAGATTCACGCAAGCGTGGTGGTGGTGCACAGCGGCCGGTTCATTCCGGAAGAGGACTTCAACGTGACCCCGGCCCGGTCCCTGACCGTTTCCGAACAGACCCGGATGCTGGAAAACGAAGCCCGGCGCCTTCAGGAGATCGCGGGACAGTATCCGGACATCCGGATCGCTTTGGAAAACGCCCGGCCCTACCTGAGCCAGAGCCCCTACACCTATGCGGAACAACTCGAACCGCTGAAAGAACAGATCCTGCGGGTCCACCGGGACAACGTGAAAATCAACCTGGATTTCGGCCATTTGTTCATGGCTTCCCGGTTCTACCAGTTCGATCCCGTGGCAGCCGTGGCACCTGTGAAGGACCTGGTGGTCCACACCCATGTGCATGACAATTTCGGCGGCGTGGTCCACCACTGGGAAAAACAGCAGACCCACCAGCTGCCCTTTGGCAAAGGAGATTCCCACATGCCCGTGGGATTCGGAAAAATCCCCATCCAGGCGATCCTGAACCTGCTGCTGCCCGATTACGACGGGCTGTTGATCATGGAACTGCGCAGCCGGTATCTGCCCGACACCCAGACTTCCCTGGACAACCTGTCCGCACTGGTCAAAGCCTGTGGGACGAAACAATGACCATCGATCCATGAAAAATAAAACCATCCGTCAGGACAGGAGTCCCCGAAAAACTGTCTCGGCATTTTTACCTACACTGGAGGCTATATGAAAAAAGTGTTGTTCATCTGCGGTCACAACAGCGGCAGAAGCCAGATCGCCGAAGCCCTGCTGGCAAAAATGGGCGGCTCCGAGTTTACCGTCAAGAGTGCGGGACTTCAGCCGGCGGATGCCATCAACCCGCTGGTAAAGCAAGTGATGAAGGAACTGGGGATCGATATGGCCGGACACGCCCCCAAGTCCGCATTTGACCTGTTCAAGTCCGGGGAGCTTTTCACCCATGTGATCACGGTCTGTGACAAGGAAACTGATGACAACTGCCCCATTTATCCGGGCATCCAGAAGCGCGAGAACTGGCCCTTCCCAGACCCGGAAAAACTGACCGGGAGCCACGAGGAAAAACTGGCAAAACTCCGGAAAATCAGGGATGATATCAAAAAGCGGATTTTGGAATACTTTGCCATGGCTGATTGCTGGTAATCCGATTTCAGCTATCTTGATCTTCATCCAATATGTCTTGAATCCTGAATCGCCAGTTTCTATGCGACATGAACAGCCTCCCCCAATATGTCTTCCCTGAGTGCAGGATGTAAGGCGTCCGGTGTCACCAGGTCCACAGGACATCCCAGCAAGTCGCTCAATTGATTCTTGAAATGTACAAAAGTAAAAAGGCCGATTCTGGCATTGGAATGGAATTCCACGAGAATATCCACATCGCTGTCCGGCCGCAACTCATCCCGCACCACAGAGCCGAATACCGAAATAGATTTGACTGAAAACTCTTCCAGCAATGCTCGATTGGCCTGAATCCTGGCGATAATTTCCTGCTTGTTCATGCCCCCTCCTTTTTCGAAGAAATCACCCTCATCCTGATTATCGTTCTTTCTGTGGTTGGTTTCAATCATTTTCAAACAGACAACCCCGCCACCGGCAATTCGTTCAGCTCCAGTCTAGCTTCCTGCCAGGCGGATCAAACCCGAAGGCCTCAAGATCACATTCCCGGCGGAACATAACGATCTATAATTGGCATCTGTGACCGATGAAGTCCCCTCATTGTGCAACAACTGTTTCCAAAGCTCAAGAGGTGCCGGATATCAACCGCCTTGTTACCGGTCGAAATCATCCGCATTTACCACCGGGGGTGACAAAATTAAAGATCCTCGCCAGCTGTGCTTTTCCATAACTTATGAGGTCGTAAAATCTGTCAAAAAACCGCTGTTTACGCGTTTTGCCAATAGTAGCAAAACGCGTAAACAGCCTAATAATTTATCCTGTCCTGATGAAGGATACTGATCGCAGAGATATCATTCGATAACCGCTCCACCGCTGACGGCCAAAATCGTATTGACAAACGCTTTCAATTCCGAGCATTGAGTGACAGATGTCAACAGATCGTTTTCACGGAGAATCCGGCCTGCATCCCGAGGCTTAACATAACTGTCTCTGCATTTTCCGGTCTCAAAAATTTCTTTAATTCGGTATGCCGGTGGATTTTGATGGTTCACGGTTTCAGGGTGTCTCCCGGGAGCACCTTTGTTATGCTTTGCCAGTTTTTGGATCGTCGGCCAGTAAGGCAGCAGCCAGGCTTCGAAATCATATTGGGCGACATGGGGGTGAAATCTCGGTTCCTCTCCCACCCATTGCCTCATTTTGTTCTTCGCGTCTTGTGCATCTATGAAATCAGGAGGGGTCGTACCGGTGTAGACATCCGTCAGTGCAATCACATGGTCAGCCGGTTTCTTTCCTCCCAAAAGGCTTGAAATGACCCGGCGCAATTTATCGCCCTTGGGAATGCGGCCGTCATAGGGGAAAATATCCAGTTTTGGCATGCCGCCAGCCAGACGTTTATTCAAAAAATTCCTGAGATAAGGAAGAAACGCTTTTTCGGTTCTGCCCTCAACAATGATGGATATTTTCATGACCGACCTCCCATCCTGCCCATGCGCCATACTTCATCAAGGGTGTATTCTGCCAGCCACTGGTCAAGATCCATTGAATCGGCCCATATCGCTGATGCACCGCCGTCATCATTCATCTCCATGACGACGACCTCCTCCGGGTTGAGAAAGCGGATGAGCCGATCGGAATGAGTCGCGACAATCAACTGGGTCCGTTTTGCCGCCTCACGCATCAGGTCAGCCAGAAGGCTCAGCAACTCCGGATGAAGGCTCACCTCCGGTTCATCGATCATGGTGACTGTCGACAGATTCGGGCTTTGAAGCAGTGACACCAGCCAAAGAAACCGAAGCATGCCCTCCGACATTTCATTCATGTAGATCGGTTTGGTGAACTTTTCGTCTTTCCATGTCATTGCCAGCATGCCGGCAGCCACGGGTGGAAAGTTCAGTTCTTCGAAATCCGGAAACGCCGTTTTCAGCGTATCCATAATCGTGTCAAACCGGTCCCGATCCCCTTCACGCAGAGAATACAGGTACGGCGTCAAATCTTCCCCGTCAGGACCGGGAAGCCTGGCCGGTTTCATGGGTTGCGGCATTTTCACAGGGGCACGCGGCCCGACATCCAGCACATGGTATTGCGTGGCGGTCGCCAGAATGCGCCTCAGTTCTTCCGGCTGCCGGAACATTTTGGGCACCTGTGAGAGCGAAGTTTCCAGGGAATTATGCTCCCAGTCAGGCCGGACGAGACGATTGTCCTGTGTGTCATAATACCGGATATCCCCGTCAGACGAATCGATGTGAAAAAAAGGGTCGGAAAACCCCTGCCGCCGCTGACTCAACCGTTCCTTTGAGATGGCATATCCTGTCCCCTTGGGGGAAAGCCTCAGTTCATATTCAAGCGGCTCATGACCGGGAACCGTCATATCCACGAGAAATGCAAGATCATCACTTTTACCACGGGTCAAAAGGCTTGTGATGCCACCGAATGCCGACAGAATATTGTTCAAATTTCCTGATGCCGATGCAGATAACAGGGACAGAGCATCAAGAAAAGAGGTCTTGCCCACCCCGTTTGCTCCGATCAATACCATAAACGGCCTTACCGGCAGATCAACATTCAGCAACCGTCTGAACCCGCTTATTTTGATCTGATTAATCTTGTACATTATATTTCTCCTTTATCCAGATTATCGCTTGTTCTACAGATGGTTTCAATCATTTTTCAAACAGACAACCCCGCCACCGGCAATTCGTTCAGCTCCATTCTGGCTTCCTGCCAGGCGGGGCAGTGTTGTGACAGCAGGGTGATAAACCGGTCGCTGTGAACCGGTTCCAGCAGGTGAATCATTTCATGCACCACCACATATTCCAACAGGTCCCTGGGTTTTTTCACCAGTTCCGTGTTCAGCCGGATGGTGCCGGCACCGGGGTTGCAGCTGCCCCACTTGGTTTTCATCCGCTGCAGATAATAGCCCGCCACCTTGACCCCGATACGGGGTTCCCATTTTTCGATCAATCCAGGGACAATATCGTGCAGCTGTCGTTTGTGCCATTCATGCAGGATCTCGGCCCGTTTGTCGCGTCTGCTGCCGGGCCGGACATGCAGGGTAATGCGTTTATGATCCAGCACCACACGGGGTCGGGTGTTTGATTCCACAATGGCCAGCAGGTAGCGGCGGCCCCATAGATAGTGACTTTCCCGCGTCACATATTGCCGGCGGGGCTCCCGGACCTGCTGCCGCAGCCTTTTCTGCTGCCGCCGGATCCAGCCCAGTTTGGAGACGGCATAGGCCCTGGCCGCATCGAGCCGGGTATCAGCCGGGGCGGACAGGGTCACCCGGCCGTCCGGCGGATACACGGACAAATGAACATTTTTGATGTTTTTCCGGGTCACCTGTATCCACAGGTCCCCCACCTGAATCCTTTCCGGGGCCATCAATATCCCTTCATATTCCGGATGATGTCGAACAGGGCACGGGTGGCCTCCCGGTTTTTTCCCATCAGAGGGTACAATGCATTCAATACCTGATTTTCCCGGGCCGGGTCTCCGCGAAAGGCAGCCGGCGCGTCCCTGCGCATGACCGCATCGATGGCCAGGGCCAGGTTCACCCGATACACCCCATAGCCGCCGGCACCCTCATGGGCCTCACCGTCCGGACTGAGTTTCGAAAGAATCGGTGGCAAATTGTTGTAAATCACCGTGGCTTCCGGGTTTCCCCGCAGTTTTTCAGGAATTTCATCATTTCCCTGGCCCGCCGCCATCTTTTTGACCAGGGACTCCATATCCTTCAGAAACACCTCATAGGACCTGGTGCCGTTCCGCCGCTGCCGGATCAGGTCTTCCAGCAGTGTGGAGATCTCTTCATAAAACCGGGGATCGGTGAGGTGATCCCTCACAATGGTCTTGCGGACATTGTTGATGATCCCCTCGGCAACGGCGTTTTTGGATTGCCTGGCTTTTTCACTGAGCTTTCTGGCAATGGCATCATGGATACCGGTGTGGATGATCAGCTCCACCAGGGAATACTTGTCCACATCCCCCAGTGAGTCTGCTTCATCCGCATGAACATAGGTGTTCAATAAGTGACGCATGTCCGCTTCATAGGGCCGGGTATCCAGTTCTTCACCGGAATGGTGTTTGACAGCCTCCCGGATTTCCGAATAAAAAGCCACCTCCTGTTTCAGTGCCCCGGCCTGATCCGGTGTATATCCGGCCCTGTCCAGGTCCTGGGATATACCGGCAAAGGCCCGGACCAGGGATGCCACTGCCTTGTAAAAAGAGATCCGCAGGGGTTCTGTCCGGTTCAGGGCTCCGAGATCATCGGCTTTGCCGCAGAAATAGTGCAGGTACTGTTCCAGGTCCTTTGGCAGGGGCACTGGTTCGCACAGATATTTGAGGGCTTCCCGGGCATCTTCGAACTGCTGCCGGCCCTGCTGGAGCCAGTCCTTGAGATGCACATTGTTTTCCGCATCCGTGCTGTTTTCCAGGTCCAGTTCATCTGAACTATACACCGCCATTACTTCCTGTACATCGCCGAACAGTTCCTTGAAATCCACGATATAGCCGTAATCCTTGTCCTCTCCATCCAGCCGGTTGGTGCGGCAGATGGCCTGGAACAGGTTGTGGTCCCGCAGTTCATTGTCCAGATAGATATAGGTACAGGACGGGGCATCGAATCCGGTGAGCAGCTTGCTCACCACAATGAGCAGTTTGCAGGTGGCCGGTTCATTGATGAACCGCTGCTTGACTTCGGCTTCATACTGCCGGGTGGTCTGTCCTTTTTTCAGGACATACCGGGTATAAGTATCATATTTATAGCGTTCATCACTGTGGACCGGGGCGGTGGTGATCGTATTTTTGTTGGGCTCGAACGAGGTGATGATCCCGCAGAACCGGCCGAAATAGGTTTCCTGAAACAGGCGGAAATAATGGCACGCATCATAGATGGAGGCCGCCACCAGCAGGGCCGTTCCCCGGTCGCTGTTCAACCGTGGCCTGAGGGTGAAGTCTGCGATGATCTCCGCCATGATCTCCCGTTTCCGGGCCTCGGCGCTCATGAGGTTTTCCATGGTGGCCCATTTTTTCCGGATCAGGGCTTTCTGGTAATTGTTCAAGTGCCGGGTCTTCTGTTCAAACCACTGGTCGATCTTTTCCCGGGAGGTCAGGCGCTGGGACACGTTCCGGGCCTCATACTTCAGATCCAGGATCACCCGGTCCGCCACTGCCTGATGGAATTTGTAGGTATGGATCTCTTCGCCGAACACCTCCCGGGTGGTCTGTTTGTCCTGCCGCAGCAGCGGGGTCCCGGTAAATCCGATGAATATGGCATCCTCGAGCCAGCGCTTCATCTGCCGGTTCATTTTGCCGCCCTGGGTGCGGTGGCATTCATCCACAAACACATAAAACCGGCCCCTGACCGGCGGCAGGTACCCCTCAAGGTCTGTGGTTTCAAACTTATGGATCAGGGCACACAGCAGCCGGGGGGTGGTGGCGCACAGTCCGGCGATGAACTGATCCCGGGAGGTGATGCGGGGAGAGGCGGCATCTTCCGGGATCACCCCGGCACTGCGCATCACCCCCTCGATCTGCCGGTCCAGCTCATCCCGGTCCGTGATCACCAGAATCCGGGCATCCGGGTCATGGCCCATGAGCCAGTTGGCCAGCATCACCATGAGAATACTCTTGCCGCTGCCCTGGGTATGCCAGATCACCCCGCCCCGGCCCAGGCAGATCCGGTCCCGGGCCGCTGAAAACCCGAAATACTGGTGGGGCCGGGGTACTTTTTTCAGGCCGGCATCAAAAATGATACCGTTCCGGATCAGATCCATGAGCCGGTCTTTGCGGCACATCTGGGCCAGGGGCCTGTCCAGCAGGGCACCAGGACCCGGGGAGCCATCTCCGTCCAGGGCCGTCTCCTCTTTCCACTGGACAAAAAACTGCTCCGGGGTGCCGGTGGTGCCGTAGCGCAGTCCCTGGGAATCGCTGCCGGCAAACACGAGCTGGACCGTGGTGAAAAACCCCGGGTTGAACATCGCCTCCTGGTTGGTGATCAACTGCCGCACCCCGTCCGCCACATCCACGGCGCTGCGCTTGAGTTCCATCACTGCCACGGCAATGCCATTGACATAGAGCACCAGGTCCGGCCGCCGCTCAAAACCGGTTTTCAAGGTCACCTCTTCGGCAATGGCAAAATAGTTGTTTTCCGGATGGTCCCAGTCGATAAGCCGGACATCTTCATGGGGCCGGCCGGCCCCAGTCTGGACCCGGACCGGATGCCGCAGCAGGCCGTAGGTGCGCAACCCGGCCTGATACAGGGAAGTCCCGGTGGCATCCGCCGCCATTTCCAGCTTCTGAAGGGCCGCGGCGATCGCCGCATCGGAATACCCCCGCTGCCGCAGGCTGGCCCGCAGCAGACTGGTTTCAATATGCCGGTTCTGTTCCCGGCCCTTCCAGTTGCCCAGGTATTCATACCCGAGCCAGTCCTTGCGGGTCCGGTTGGAAAACAGGGAGATCACCCGGTCCTGGGTTTCACGTTCCGGCCTGTTTGAATGATTCATGGTTATTCTCCGGCAGAATTTCCGTCTCAATGTATCTTTGAAACTGATCAATGCCTGTAAAGCAGCGGAATCCGGCCTGGCTTGCCAGCGAAACCGTTGCCACCTCTTCATTGAGCAACACAGCAACAGGCTGACTGAGTGCTTCCTGCAGACCAGTGGGCCATGCCAGATCAAACACGGCTTTCTGCTCTCCGGTCCGGGGATCTGCATAATCGTAGTCCGTGATCCCTTTAGGCAGTCCATGGGATGCCACCCATTCGTTCAACTGAAGCAAAGCTGTTTCTTCATCAGCAGGACTGGTACTGTCCACTGTCAGGGCTGATTCCTCAGCAGTAGATACGGTTCCTGACAACCACTGGACATCTCCATGAAGCAGGGCCTCCATCTGACGATTGAGTTCTTCAGCCAGAAGCGCTTTCCGGGCCTCCAAAAAATCCCGGAAATTTGACAGCTTCCACAAAGCCGGATCCATGGGGATCCACTGGGAAGCCAGCGCACCTGGATGACTGTCTTCAATCCAGGGAAAATACTCTTCCGGTAACTGGCTGCTGATTTTCAGATTGGTGGCTTTGGTTAAAAAACAGAAGTTGCCCAGCGCGTTGACTTCCGACTTGGAATATTTACCGGCTTTGTGATTGTAGAGCTGGGCCTTGGGAAAGATATGGTGTACCTCGAGACGGCTCATTTTGCCGAGCAGATTTGCCTTCAATGGCAATCCGGTTCCCCAGTCCCGGGCTTCCCCCATGCGGGTCATCATATACAGGACCGGATAAAATCGAGCACCCAGACTCCATCCGGTAAAATGTCCGGCTTCCGCACGCAACCCCCCATGCCACAACCTTAACTGTTCCAGCAGCTTGTCCAGACTCCCGCTTGCGTCAGCAATCGCTTCCAGATCTTTGTCAATATATGATTCCGTGGAACCGGAAAACCGGCCCCACATGGCTGCCTGTACAAACCAGAACAGCAGTTTGTCCCGCTCTTTTTCATTCATCGGCCCCATGTGGTGCAGATTCCGCTGATCCAGATATCGGGCCATGACCGGTACACCGAACCGCCCGAAAAACACCTGATCATGATCCAGCCCCAGCCGTCCGGCAATCAGGTTCAGGCAGGTGTCGATGTGTGTGGTTGCCCGATGCAGGGCACTTTGTACCTCCTCGGCAGTTTTTTCATGAAGGTACAGAAATTTCGCTTCACCGGTGAGGACGGTATTGACGGACCGCAGGAACCAGTCCAGCGAAAAATGATACCCGTCCTGTTCCCACCGGTTCAGTTCTTTTTTCATGGCTGTCCGGGCTTCGGGCCAGTCCGAACAAATTTTTGCCAGCGCCAGATCCCCTTTTGACAGCTTGGTCCCGCCGCTGTTGACCATATTGAAAATATCCACCACCACATCCAGGGTCTTGTCCTCTCCCGTGATCTCTTCGGCATGGAGGTCGATATCCAGGATCCCCAGGATCTTTGAAATGCGGCCGGAATATTTGACCGCTTTGGTGCCGATATCCGGATTTTCCGCCAGTCTTTCGACCAGATTTTCATGGCCGGTCTGGCCGTTTTTCATCAATTCCGTGACATCGATCCAGAGCGGATCATCCTTCATCTTGATCGGCTGGTAAAATCTGAATATTTCAGAGTCCAGATGAAAATACAGACCGGTGAACGCTTGTGCATTCCCGTCAAAAAACCGGGGCGGTTTTCCCCGGGCAACCCCGTAAAGGGAGGTGATCCGCTGCTGACCATCGAGCAGCAGCTTCACGATCCCCGCTACCAGAAGCCCTTTCCCCCTATGGGCCGCCTTTCTGGATTCGGTGGCCCATACCAGCAGACCGCCCACGGGATGACGGCGGTACAGAGAATCAAACAGGCTGCGGACCTGATCACGGTTCCAGACATATCCCCGCTGAAATTCAGGAAGGGCCATATAGCCATTGTCAATGTGGTCCAGAATGGTCGAAGTTTTCATATCAGTCTTGTCTTTCCTGTTAATAGTTCCTGCATCATACCCTGTTTGAGAAGCCGGGTTTTGGATCGCTTTTTTTCAAGGACCTCGATTTCCGCATCAATATCGGAGAGGACTTCAGCGATGGCGGTTTGTTCAGAAAAAAATGGTATTTTGAATATTAATTCTGAAAAATTTTTTTTTGAAACAATGTTTGTTGCTGTTATGCCTGCGTTAGCCAAGAGATATTGCTTACCTTTCTCCATGATGTAATATATAAATTCGCCACAATGTTCCTTGTTTGGAATTATTGCGTTAATTTGCTGGTTACAAGCTCCTGGTGTCTTCAAAATGCAATTCTTACCTATGCTCGCGATGCAGGTAACAAGGACACTATTGGCTGGCAAAAATCTAATTGTATCAAGACCCTTTTGTGTAAGGCCTCTATCAGATTTGTATATATCTCTACCTGAACAAATATCGGTTGGTGTTATCCATGGGTATTCATCACCCCAATATTCAGCAATATCAGTTCGGGGCGTTCCCCCTGTTACTACTTCACCAAGTTCTATCACAAATCTATCCTCCCATTCTTGTTCAAACCCAGGCAACCTTGTCTTTCCGGTTAACAATTGCTGCACAGTCGCCTGCTTGATATTCCTTTTCTTGAAGATCAGTTTGTCAAGATTTTTGACGAGGGCATCCACATCGGAGAGGGCGGCGGCGATGACTCGTTGTTCAGAAAGGGAGGGAAAAGGGATTTGAATTGAAGAAAGAGCCTTCGCACTGATGTGAACAATTGCATCTCCCTGACCCTTGCTGGCTTTCTGCTTGATAACTGATGGCGTATTCAACAGATAACCAAGAAATGTGGAATCTCCTTTCTGGGGATTCAGGATAACGATATCGCCTCCTGCAAAAGCATTTCTCTCCCCAATATATGCAGCACATTTTCCGATTTCCCCTTTTGTTTCACCGGAACCCGCGAAGAGAATGTCTCCTTTAGTAAGCTTTTTGCTTGATTTGGACACTCTTTCAGAAATAAAACTGTTGAATACATGAATTATGTCATTATGGTGGGTATAAAGCTCACCATACCTAACGCATGGGATATCACCGCTGGAAGCCTCATCCTTTTTGATGCCTTGCCCTTTTGAAAAAATTCCAATTTCATCTAACGCTACAATATCCCAATCCTCCGGAATCACCCCCACCTCGGTCTGCTTGTATCCCGGCTTCATTCCCATACCACCCCCATCTTTTTGAGATGCCCTGCCACCCGGTCGGACAGCTCGGTGACCTGTGTTTCAATCTCTGTCAGGGGGGTGTCATACCGGTCGACCAGCTGCAGGATGCGGCCGGCCAGCTGCTGGGACACCTGATCGATCTCAATGTGAATGGTTTGTGTCAGACCGGCCAGCCACTTGTCATCCACCACCAGGGTCTGGATCTCCGCGTCACTGAGTTCCGGGTATTTCCAGTATGCCTGGTCATCCAGTTCCGCTTCCAGGGACCTGATCCGGCCCCGGAGCCGGGCCTGTTCTTCGAGCTGTGCCTGAAAAGTGACGGCCGCGTGCAATTCGGTCAGGATTTCCGGCAGGGGATCGGCAAGCAGTGTCTTGCGAAACTGTTTTTCCGCTTTTTTCAACAGAGCGGCCGCCTGTCCGGCCTTTTGTTTTCTCTAGTCCGCATCAGCTGAGTCTACTGAGATCTGTCTTTCCAAGAGATCGTTGGTGGCGGCGGGCCACTTCCGGGACGGCCAGGGGAGGTTGCCGGACGGTTTCACTGCCGTGATGGCCGGATGGTCGTCAGTGCCTGGAGCCTGGCTTCCGCTGCCTGGACATCATCCATGAGTGCGGAGTACCGGTCCTCCGCAACAGGATCCGCCTCGGCCCATGCCGCCGTCAAAGCAGCGGTCACGGCTTCCCGGGCATCGGCTTTGGTCGTGACATTGTGGAGGATACTGCCTTCTGTTCCGTGTTCCTCTTTCAGTTCCTCCATGCGGGCCCCGGTTTGTTCCAGCTGTGCCCGGCAGTCATCGATGGCCCCCTGTTCCGCCGCAAAATACCGGGCCACGACAAAGGGCTTGGGAACCAGGTCACAGGTCCAGCCCCGGTCCCTGAACGTGCCCTTGTTTCTGCCGGATGTCACCTCTTCCCGGATGCGCCGGGGTTCGGCCTGCCACCCGTCTGCGGCAATGAGATAGCAATCATCCTGCATGGTCTCGGCCCACAGGTCCATGAGGTGCTGGTAGATGGTATAGGGATCCAACAGGGGCGCGGCCTTGAACGCTGCCAGCAGGTCCCTGGAAACGGTTTCAATCAGATCTTTGGGAATGCTGTCTCTGTCGAATCCCTTCATCAGAGGCTCGGCAGCGGCACGCCAGCGGTCGAACAGGCCCATGGCGGTCTGCTTGAAAGCCGTGAATTCCAGATGATCGAGAATCGTGGACTTGATGCGGTCCGCCGGGGGGATGAGCCGGAAATAGCCGGGCCAGGCCGCCGGTTCGAACAGATCATCCCGCACCGCCGGAAAAACCTGCCAGAAGGAATCCAGGGCATCGATGTCCTGCCCGGGAATGCCGCCCCGCAGGTGCCCGGTGATATCCTGGATATCTTCCGGTTCCGTACTGTCAATGTACCGGGGCAGATTCAGGTTGTAGTCGTTTCTGGGGTCCGCGATCTCGTCAAACGGCACCATCCGGGCATACCGGGCGATTTCAGACTGGGTACGGAAGGTGTCCACGATCCGGTAAATGTCCTGTTCCCGGAGGCGGTTCTTGTTGCCGTCTTTCATAAACCCCCTGGCAGCATCAAGCATGAAGATACCGGTGCGGTCCGAGGCGGTTTCCTTGTCCAGCACCAGGATGCAGGCCGGAATGCCGGTACCGTAAAACAGGTTGGGCGGCAGCCCGATGATCCCTTTTAAAATCCCGGAGCGGACCAAATTTTTCCGGATCCTGGCTTCTGCATTGCCCCGGAACAGCACGCCGTGGGGCAGGATGCACGCGGCTTTGCCCGATGATTTCATGACCCGGACAATGTGCAGCAGATAGGCATAATCCCCCTGCTTGGCCGGGGGCACTCCCCAGGTGAACCGCTCATAGGGGTCTTCTTCGGGAATCAGCCCCGTGCGCCAGGTTTTATCGGAAAACGGGGGATTGGCCACCACAAAATCATAGGTACGCAGTCCCTCGCCTTCCTTGAATTTGGGTGCGGCCAGGGTGTTGCCGTTCAGGATGGTTGCCGTGGGAAAATCGTGCAGGATCATGTTCATACGGGCCAGGCCGGCGTTTGTGACGTCTTTGTCCTGGCCCTCCAGGGTGATGCGGTTACCGGCTTCCGCCGCCACTTTCAGGAGCAGAGAACCGGAACCGCAGGTCGGGTCATGGGCCGTGGTGGCGGCCGTGACCTTCCGGGAATCGACACCGATCACCCTGGCCATGATCCGGCTGACCTCGGAGGGGGTATAGAACTGGCCCTTGCTTTTACCGCTTTCCTGGGCAAAATAGCGCATCAGGTATTCATAGGCATCCCCCAGGATGTCGTCATGATCGGCCCGGTTTCTTGAAAAATCCAGGGAAGGGCTGTTGAAGATGTTGATGAGGTTGGTCAGGCGGTCCACCAGGGCCCGGCCTTCCCCCAGCTTGTTGGGGTCGTTGAAATCCGGAAAATCGCTGCGGGCCAGGCGGAGATTGCTGTCGATCAGCGGCTGGATCACCCGGGTGTTGATTCTGTCCCCGATATCATCCCGGCCCCGCAGCCGGAGCATGTCTTTGAAACCGGCCCCTTCCGGGATGATCACCGGCGGTTCGAATCCGTCATAATCCGCATACTTGTCTGATATATATTTGATGAACAGCATGAACAGCACATAATCCTTGTACTGGCTGGCATCCATGCCGCCGCGCAGTTCATCGCAGCTTTGCCAGAGAAACGCGTAGAGTTGAGATTTTTTAAGGGCCACTGAAGATTGTTCCCATTCTGGTTTGAGTGTCGAGGGTCCACATCAAAAAAATTCCTGTCACTATATCGGCCCGGGTGCCGGTTGTCAAACGCATTTCCCCCGGAACAGCGTGGCTTTGGCACGACGGGAGTCTCCGGGGTATTTTTACTTGAATTTTTGCTGCCTGCCACGTATATATTATTTTCAGATGTGCTGGCCGGAGATATTTCATTACACCTGACGGACATCGTCAACCAGATCCACCTCTTTCATACAAACGGATCGATGCCATGGCAGAAAAGGAATCAAAATGAAAAAAATCAAAGATCTGCCGCCGGGAGAACGTCCCAGGGAAAAGCTTCTGGAAAAAGGAGCGGCGGTGCTGTCGGATCAGGAGCTTCTGGCCGTGATTCTCGGCAAGGGAAACCGGAATGAAGATGTGCTGTCCCTGGCGGACAAGCTGGTGAAAGTCATTGACAGAAAAGGGCTCAACTTTTCAGTACAGGATTTCATGTCCGTCGACGGCATCGGTTCCGCCAAAGCGGCACTGATCGATGCCGCCTTCGAATTTGTCCGCAGGCGGATCAAACCCGAAGGCCTCAAGATCACATTTCCGGCGGACATCATGCCCCTGATTCAGCATTACAGCGACCGCAGGCAGGAACATTTTCTGGGAATCTCCGTCAACGGTGCCAATGAAGTGATGAATATCCGGGTGATCACCATCGGGCTGGTGAACAAGACCCAGATCCACCCCCGGGAGGTGTTTGCCGATGCCCTGGCGGATCGGGCATCCGCCATCATCGTGGCCCACAATCACCCCAGCGGCAGCCTCGTGCCGAGTCCCGAGGACATCCGCATCACCGGACAGCTCAAAGAAGCCGGCACCATTCTGGGCGTTCCGCTGCTGGACCATATCATTTTCAGCAGCCGGGGGTATTATTCACTGGCAGAACATAACGATCTATAATTGACAGCTGTGACCGATGAATTCCCCTCATTGTGGTCTCATCATTATGGATGAGACCGGTATTCTTTTTTCCACCCGAAATACCGGTTCCTGAAATTTGCCTCCCCCTTGAGTTCATCGGAAAACATCCCCTTCAATCATGTGGGGTTCATCACCGCCATACGCCTTTCCATACCGCATCAGCTTGCGCATGCCGGCGCCGAGTTCATCATTTGTCTATAAGACTCGGAACGTAAATCCTCCATTCTGGCAAAACTCCGGAAAATCAGAGATGACATCAAACAACAGCTCGCAGCCTATTTCGGCTTGACAAGGTAAAGTCACATCCAAATTCCCCATTGAACCGCCTTGTTACCGGTCGAAATCATCCGCATTTACCACCGGGTGTAACAAAACCAGAGATCCTTGCCAGACGTGATTTTTCGCATCTTTCGGGACAGTAAAACCCGTCAAAAAATCGCCGTTTACCCATTTTGCTATTTTTAACATTTTGGGTAAATGGGGTTATGACCGAAGAAGGCCT
>JAGYOW010000129.1 GCA_018399285.1 Desulfotignum sp. | reverse complement strand
AACAGGAAATATCCCAGGTGATCATCAATCTGATGATCAACGCCTGCCATGCCGTGGCAAAAAAAGGCGGTATCCAGGTGGAAATCGCCTGCCACGATGACAAATGGATCCATATCGCGGTGAAAGACAACGGGACCGGTATTCCCAAAAAAGATTTTTCCCGGATTTTTGATCCGTTTTTCACCACCAAACCCGTGGGCGAAGGCACGGGCCTCGGACTTTCCGTGGGGTATGGAATCATCCGCCGGCACGGGGGGGATATCCGGGTCCGGAACAGAAAGGACAAAGGGGCTGCGTTTACCATTACCCTGCCTTTGCTGGCTTCTTCCCAAAACGCCGACCCCAACCGTGAGGAGATGCGCCAATGACTGCCCGAATCCTGGCTGTGGATGATGAAAAAGACATGACCCGTTTGTTGAAACGGACCCTGGAATCGGAAATCGACTGTACGGTTTCCATGGCGTTTTCCGGGGAAATGGCATTGAATATCCTTGAAAACGATGTCTGGGATCTGGTGATCTGTGATATCCGCATGCCGGGCATGGACGGGTTTGAACTGCTGGATCAGATCCGGAAACGCCTGCCCGATCTGACCGTGGTCATGCTCACGGCCTTCGGCAACATCGATTCCGTTGTCACGGCCATTAAAAGCGGGGCCTATGATTTTATTGCCAAACCGTTTGAACAGGACGAACTGATTTTCAAGATCGGCAAGGCCCTGGAACGAAGCCGGCTGCTTCTGGAAAACAAACAGCTGCTCAAAGCCCGGGACAAGGATTTTTCACCCCTGGTGGGCCAGAGCCCGGCCATGGAAAAAGTGTTTGAAAAAATCAGCCTGGTGGCGTCATCGGATGTCACCGTGCTGATCACCGGTGAATCCGGCACGGGCAAGGACCTGACGGCCCGTTCCATTCATCGTCACAGCCAGCGAAGCAAAGCCGCTTTTATTCCGATCAATTGTCCCACCATTCCGGAACATATTCTGGAAAGTGAGCTGTTCGGCCATAAAAAAGGGGCGTTCACCAGTGCATTTCAGGACAAAGCCGGTTTGTTTCAGGAAGCGGACAAAGGCACGATTTTTCTGGATGAAATCGGAGATATCGGGTTGTCCATCCAGACCAAGCTGCTGCGGGTGATCCAGGAAAAAGAGATCAAACCCTTAGGAGACAACCGGGTCCGGAAAGTGGATGTACGAATCATTGCTTCCACCAACCAGGATCTTCGGGCAAAAATTGCGCAAAAAGAATTCAGGGAAGACCTGTTTTACCGGTTGTCCGTGATTACCATTGAACTGCCGCCCCTGCGGGATCGTATTGAGGATATCCCGCTGCTGGCGGAACACCTGGTGGCCAAAAACTGTAAAAAACTGAACCAGCCCCTGAAAACGATTTCCAGCCAGGTGATGGATCTGCTGCTCAAGCACCCATGGCAGGGCAATGTCAGGGAACTGGAAAATGCGCTGGTTCAAGGGATTCTTTATTGCCGGAACGAAGAAATCCAGGAAACGGATATCCCCATATCCGATGCGGGAATGAACCTGTGTCCGGATAACAGCCTGGATGCCCATATCATGGAGATGCCCTATAAACAAGCCAAGGAAACCGTGCTTACCCGGTTCAATCATGAATATGTGGGGGCCCGGCTGTCGTCAGCCAACGGAAACATCACCCAGGCGGCCCGGCGGTGCGGGCTGGATCGGCAGGCCCTCCAGCAGGTCATGAAACGGTTTGATATCGATCCGGATGATTTCCGGTAGCCATGCCATGTGTGCAGTATTATTCTGGCACTGCATATTTTTTATTGCGCTCACCCCCGGGTGCGACATCCTGAACCCGGGGCGGACAATCAGATGGATACATTAGAAAACAATCATGATTTCATCGGGTTATGAATCAAAAAATCGGGTTTTAATCAACTGGCACTAATATTGCTGACAATATACGACAATGTAAATTGATTAAACCGGAAAACAGACCCTGTGTCCGTGTTTAAAAAAAACCAATAATTTTTTTATCTGTATTAATTTAAAGGAGGGAAAATGATGGTAAACCGAACCCGGTTTTATCTGGCAACCGCGCTGATGATTGTGTTCTCGTTTGTGGCCGTGGCCATGGCCCAGACCAGCGCCGGCCTGACCACACCGGACATGTCCGGTAAAATGAAAGCTGCCATTGAGTCCAGTCTTCAGGACCCGACCCATGCGGCCAAAACCATGGAAGTGATCAATCCGGAAGAAGCGCCGGGATTTCTGGGCATTCCGGGTGCCCCGGACCCCAGCCTGATCCTGGGCCTGTTGTGGGCCATCTGGGTGGGCTGGATTTTTTCCACAGTGGGTGCTTTCGGCGGTATCATGGCCGGGGTGGGACATATCACAATTTTCGGTCTGGCCGACTATGCCAAATCCTTTGGCAAGGGCAACCCCGTGAACAACCTGCTCACCGACTCCATCCGGGTATCCAACCAGTGGCTGGTGGGTTTGAGCGGGGTGATCTCCTCGTTCAACTACTACCGCATGGGACGTCTGGTAGCGCCTTTGGGTATCTGCCTGGCCATCGGTGGTGTGGGCGGTTCCTGGCTGATACCGGAACTGACGGCAGGTAAAATTTCTCTGAAGGATTACATTGGATTTTTCGGACTGATTGTGTTTGTGCTGGGTTTTTTCCTGATTTAT
>JAGYOW010000128.1 GCA_018399285.1 Desulfotignum sp. | reverse complement strand
TGGTGCAGATCATGTGATCGTGGTGAATGCCCAGGTGACGATGCTCGTAAAGCGTTTCTCCCCGGTCAAACGCCACTTTGGTGGCAAATCCGAACCGGCACAGATGTTCCATGGATGAAATCACAAATTCATCACTCAACCGGATGCCGTTTTTTTTCAGTTGAGCGGCAATATCTGCGTGACTCACATGGTGGTCCAGCTGCAAAAACGCATCAAGCACCTGAAACCGTTCATCAAAACGATCCAGCCCCTGTTCCCGAAACAGCCGCATGAACTGTTTTTTTTCCTGCTCGTGGGTATTGATCATCATTGTTATTATCCCGATAAAAATAAGACAATAGAATATGATAGCGGACGTGGTCTGTCAAGGTGACATAATATGATTTTCTTGTTGATTTTATATAGTAAAGTTTATAAAATAAAGGGTTATGAATTTTTGTGTAGACACGCAATATGATGTGGTGGTGGTGGGTGCGGGACATGCCGGATGTGAGGCAGCCCTGGCCGCGGCCCGCATGGGATGCGCCACCCTGCTTTTGACCATTGATATGGATAAAATTGCCGCTATGCCGTGCAGTCCGTCCATCGGTGGCATGGCCAAAGGACAGCTGGTCAAGGAAATCGATGCTCTGGGCGGTCACATGGCCCTGATTACGGATCGTTCCGCCATCCAGTTCCGGACATTGAATACCCGGAAAGGCCCGGCCGTTCATTCCACCCGCACCCAGAACGACAAAGCCCTGTATTCCCGGCACATGAAAACAGCTCTGGAAACCTGCCCGAACCTGGATCTGAAACAGGCCATGGTCAAGGCACTGATGATTGAAAACAATCAGATCAAAGGCATTGTGGATGCGACCGGTTATGAATACTTTGCCCCCTGTGTGATCATTACCACGGGCACTTTTCTGCGGGGCACGGTCCATATCGGGGCCACCCGGATTGACGCCGGCCGGGCCGGAGAATTTTCGTCCATTGATCTGGGCCGGCACCTGTCGGATATCGGGTTTGACATGGGGCGTATGAAAACCGGAACTCCTCCCCGGCTCCATGCCGACAGCATTGATTTCTCATGTTTCCGCCGCCACATGTCCGACAGTGAACCCATCCCGTTTTCTTTCAGAACGGCCGCCATCACCACCCCCATGCTGCCCAGCTTTATGGGACATACCAATGCCCGGACCCATGACATTGTCCGGAGTAATCTGAAGCACTCCGCCCTTTACGGGGGACACATCAAAGGGCAGTCCGCCCGGTACTGTCCGTCTTTTGAAGATAAAATCGTCAAATTCCCGGACCGGGACAGTCATCATATAATTTTAGAGTATGAGGGGATTCATACCAAAGAAATTTATGCCTCGGGTTTAGGCAACAGCCTGCCCCTGGAGATCCAGTACCAGGTGGTCCGATCTGTGAAAGGCCTGGAACAGGCCAGAATCATGAGGCCGGCCTATGCCATTGAATACGATTATATAAATCCGCTGGAACTGTTCCCGACCCTGGAAACCAAACGCATCAAAGGCCTTTTTCTGGCCGGACAGATCAACGGCACCTCCGGATATGAAGAAGCCGGGGGCCAGGGCCTGTGGGCCGGCATCAACGCAGCAGGTAAAGTTCAGAAACGGCCCGCATTTGTGCTGGACCGGTCCCAGGCGTACCTGGGCGTTATGATCGATGATCTGGTGACCCGGGGTACCACGGAACCCTACCGCATGTTCACTTCCCGGGCGGAATACCGCCTCATGCTCAGAGAAGACAATGCGGATCTGCGCCTGGCTGACATCGCTTTTGAATACGGGCTGATCGATGCAGACCGCCTGGCTTTGTGCCGGGAAATCCAGGAACAGACCCGCAAAGAAATTCAACGGGTGAGACAGATGGTTGTCAAACCGGAAACCGCCGTGAACCAGCGCCTAGCCGACTTGGACAGCCCGCCCATCTCCACCGGTGTCAAACTGGAACAGCTCCTGAAACGGGCGGAGATCGATTATCAGAACCTGATGACCTTTGCCCCGCCGCTTGAACCGGTTCCCGCCCGGGTGGCCCGGCAGGTGGAAATTGAAATCAAGTATGAAGGATATATCACCCGCCAGCTGAACGAAATCAAAAAATTCAAGCATCTGGAACGAATCCATATCCCGGCACGACTCGATTACAGCAAGGTTCACGGCCTGTCCAATGAAATCCGGGAAAAACTGAAAAAAATTCAGCCGGAAACCCTGGGCCAGGCCTCCCGGATCGACGGCATGACCCCTGCGGCCATCTCTGTGATGATGGTTGCCATTGCCGCTTTTAACACCCAGAAATCCGCTTGACTTGTGCAGGTTGACGCTTATCATTTACCATAAAAAAGTCAAACCGAATATAAAACAAGCAGTGAGGAAAAAATGGCCGACGATTATTACAATATTCTAGGCATCGATAAATCGGCAAGTGCGGCAGATATCAAAAAAGCTTACCGCAAGCTTGCCATGAAGTACCATCCGGACAAAAACAAAGGGGATAAAACCCTGGAGGACAAATTCAAGAAAATCAGCGAAGCGTATGCCGTGCTCAGCGATCCGGAAAAACGCAAACAGTATGACACCTATGGCTCCGCTGACTTTCAACAGCGATATTCCCAGGAAGATATTTTCAGAAACTTTGATTTAGGGGATATTCTCAAGGAGTTTGGATTCGGCGGCCGGGGCGGAT
>JAGYOW010000127.1 GCA_018399285.1 Desulfotignum sp. | reverse complement strand
CAAAACCGGCCGTCAATAGTGGCATGGCCGCCTGAAGCTGGCCCAGGTGCTCAGCTGGACGGGGGATTACGAGGCTTCGGCAAAGGAGTTCAGAATCATTTTAAAAAAAAGGCCCGAGGATATCCAGGTAAGAAGAAAGTACGCCCAGGTGCTGATCTGGTCGGAGCAGTTTGACCAGGCCATCACAGAACTGGAAAAAACCCTTGCGGAGTAACGGATGATGGGCCCGAAGGGACGCATAAACAAGATTCTAAGCGTTTTTTTCTGCCTGGCAGGGCTGATGTTGTCGGCAAATGCAGCTGCTGGAAAAGACAGGCCGTTTTACCGGCCGTCCCCAAAGAACAGCCCATCCGCCATAGTGCCGCAAAGTGAAGCAATAAGTGACTTTAACGCCCGTTTGATGCTTGCCGAGCTGCTCGTGAAAAGCAGCACCCTGGATCACCTGGCCCGGGCCGAAGCAGTCATTGACAAGCTGGCCGACAGCCAGCCGGATAACAGCAGGGTAGCGCTTTTGCGCATCAGAGTGGCATTTTTGAAGGGAGAACGAAGCAGGGCAATTGATCTTGCCGAGGATTTTTCCGGAACTGCAGGTTCTGATCCCAAAGCCTTACTGACGCTGGCAGAGGTATACGCTTCTTTTGGACAATACCGCAAAAGCCGGGATATCTGCCAAAAAATTCTTTCAAACCCCGATGGTGATGAAAAAGCACAGACTCTGATGGCTTTAGCCGACCTGACCGTTTTATGGGGAGATTTTTATACAGCAGAAGAAATTATCCGGCAGCAGCTTTCAAAAGATCCGGCAAGTGAAAGTTTGAACCTGAAGCTGGCAAAAAACCTCAGCGCCCAGCAGCGATATGATGAAGCCCGAAAACATCTGCTGGTTATAACCGAAAAAAAAGACAGCCGGCCATCGAAGCATTATTATAAGGCCCGGGCTGAAATGGTGAACATCGGACTGCAGGAAGGCGACTTCGCAAAAGCAACATCAGCGGCAGATACCTTTATAGACGAGCACGGATTCAAAGATGTCATCCTCATACCGGGTGCCCGAAGCTATCAACGGGCCAACCGGCTCGATGATGCCGAAGCCCTGTATACAAAAGCTGCTGCTGTGGGCCCTGTGGGCATAAAAAGGACGGAAGCACTCACCGGCCTGGGACAGGTTAAATCAATGCTGGAAAAACCCGGGGAGGCCAGGCAATGCTGGGAACAGGCCCTGGCTGTCGATCCGGAAGCTTCACTGCCAAAGGTCCTGCTGCTGCAGGAAACCGGAGATTCTCTGCCGGAGTATACCCAGGGGGTGATCCAGGAAAAACCGGGGCCGGACCGGCTCTGTGACCTGGGCGCGGATCTGGCGAAGATCGGACATCGTGACCTGGCACTGTCCTGCTATGAAGCGGCTTTTGCAAATTTTCCGGATCATTTCCCCTCGGCCATGGGTTTTGCCCAAACCAGTGCAGCCATGGGGCTTTATGATAAAAGCATGTCTGTTTTGGACCGGCTGACTGCAGATTTTCCTGAAAGTTACTCGCTTGCCCTGACCCGGGCCAGGGTTCTTTCCTGGTCTGCCAGGTACGGGGATGCCGTTGATGCCTATGACGCATTGTACCAAAAAAATCCAGACAACCACGTTGTATTAACGGAGGCTGCCCGCACCGCATACTGGGGAAAAATGGCCGATACAGGGAGCGATTATTATCAGCGCATATACACCCCTTCCATTGAAAAGACCCGAACCGAACTGGATTATCTGTATCAGATACAGAAAAAAGCATACCTGGAGCACCAGGCCAAACGTCTGTCCTTTAACAGGCGTTTTGCCCCGGCCCAGAGACAGCTGGAAGCGCTTCTGGAGATGGATGCCGGCAACCAGGAAGCCTTGTTTGAACTGGCCCAGGTTTACTGCGCCCTGGGGCTTTGTGACCAGGAAAAGCAGGTGTATGAAGATCTGCTCACCATTGATCCCCTGCACGGTCAGGCCGATGTTGCCCTTGACAGACAAAAGATACGGTCACGCCCGCAGATCTTTGGGGCATACAGCTTCTGGAGGGAAGAAGGCCGGGGAGATCTTGCTCAAATGGCAAGGCACAGGGCGGATCTCGGAATTAAGCTTTCGGTCAACTGCAGGCACAAACTGCAGGTGGTTGCCCACCGGTATGTGGAATCTCCATTGAAACACGCTGATACAGTGGAAGCCACCGGGCTTGGTATTCAGGGTGAGCTGGTCACTGGGCCCTATCTTTCTATTTCCGGCGGAATAACCCGCAAGACCTATGAGGAGAGCCTTCAAATCACAGATTTTTCAAGGCTTACCAATGATGATGCAGCCCCGGAATCTTTCCGAAAGGACCTTGATGATATAACATTGGGGCATTTGAGTGCAGCCGTCAACCTGGATAATTATGCCCGGTTTGAAATCGGTTATAAAAAAGCAGAAGAACTTGTCAACCCTGTGGCCCTGGCCCAGGGGATTTATTCTCAAACCATTCAGGCAAGACTTGATGCAACTCTGTCCCGGCGGCTGGAAACCGGGGTGGGGGCAGCCCGTAAAAGCTATAGTGACGGCAATCATGGATACATATATGATGCGGTTGCAGGGTATTCTTTTACGGATCATCCCAGGGAGGTAAAAGGCATACTGTCCGTAGAATACCGGGATACAGAGGATATCCATCAGGGATGCACGGCTCCGGGCGGCCGGTGTTTAACACCC
>JAGYOW010000126.1 GCA_018399285.1 Desulfotignum sp. | reverse complement strand
GAGAAAGCTGACACCATTGCAGATGATCCCGAATTCCCCCTCACCTTTGATAAAGTTATGCTCTGATGTATCAGACAACCCTTCTGCAGTTTTAAGATTATCGAGAAGCTTTACATGGAGTTTCCGGGATACCGCCGGCACCGTGACATACTGAAAGGGATTTTTCTCAAAATAGCCCCTTGTCTGGCGTTTTTTTATCCTGCCAAGCCCAACAAAAGCGCTGGAGTGGTTGATCCTCGTGGTGGTACGCAGAAGGACAGGCTCGTTAAGTTTTTCAGAAAGCTCAAAGGCTGCCCTGGTCATCTCCTTTGCCTCGCTTACCGACGAGGGTTCCAGAACGGGAATGCCGGCGAGTTTTCCGTAGTACCGGTTGTCCTGCTCGTTCTGGCTGGAAAACATGGAGGGGTCGTCAGCCGAGAGAATCACAAGCCCCCCTTTGACGCCCACGTAAGCAAGGGTCACAAGGGGATCTGCGGCAACGTTGAGCCCCACATGCTTCATGATGCACATGGTGCGCAGCCCGGAATTTGCCGCTGCGGCTGCCACTTCCAGGGCAACTTTCTCGTTGGTGCTGTACTCAAAATAGAGATCAGTCTCATGGGAGATTTGAAACAGGTTCAGTGACAGCTCCGACGAAGGGGTTCCCGGATAGGTTGTGGCAAAGGCGACCCCGGCTTCAACTGCCCCCCGGGCAATGGCTTCGTTCCCCAGAAGCATGATCTCTTTTTCATGATTTTCACTTAAAAGCTTGTGCATTGTTCTTGATTCCTTTCATTTAATGAAACGAGCACTGGCGGTTCAAGTTTCCTAAGTTTTTGAAAAATAATATCACTGTTCGAGATAATAATTGATCGGTCTGTTTCTGGTGGCGTTTTGGCCTCCCGCCCTGACCAGTCCTGGTACAGATGACACAGGGGGTGAACTGCCTCTCCCCTTTGAAGAGACAAAAGAAACCTGCCAGCCAAAACCGCTATTATTTAGCTATTTAACAACTACATGCCCATGCAATACCACCGGTTTTTTCCCTTTGTCAAGAAAAAAATAAATATTATTTAGCGAATCGTGTCCGCTTCAGCCGTAAAGCCTTCCGGCATTGGCCAGGGATGAGGAGCTGTGCTCACAAACCCTGCCATCTGCAGCTTTGCTGCTAAAGCTTCACTTCGTGCCGAACAAATCCCGGGGGAAGAGAAAAAAAGCTGATGGCTGAAGGTTTTCATATAAATTTTCATACTTTTCTTGACAAAAACCGGTTTCTTTTCATAGTTGGGGCTGGCCAATGTCAAGCAGATCGTGGCGGCCCACAGGGGTCATGTGCAGGTGGTGACATCCGGGACAGGCAGCACGGCGTTTGAGGTGCTGCTGCCCATTGGAGGAACCTGTGGCTAAACTGCTCGTTGTGGATGATGAATCCACCATCCTGGAATCCATTTCCATGTTCATGGCGGAAAAAGGGCACACCGTTCATACGGCTGCCACGGTGAAACAGGCCATGGCAGTGTTTGAAAAAATCAATCCCCAAGTGGTGATCCTGGATATACGGCTCACCGACGGCTCCGGCCTGGATGTCCTCAGGCAGATGAAGGCAGTCAATCCTCTGGTAAAAGTTATCATGATCACCGCGTTCCAGGACATGGAAACCACCATCGAGGCCATGAAGCAGGGAGCCTATGATTACATCCATAAACCACTGGATGCCGTGGAGCTGAACAGCACTGTGATTCAGGCCGTTGAAAGTCTGCAGGCGGATCAGAAGCATCCGGGAGCGCCCGGGGAGGGCCGGACCGGGTTTGACCGGAGCATGATCATAGGTCGGAGCCGGGCCATGAAGGATGTGTTCAAGATGATCGGCATGCTGTGCCAGAACCAGGCCACGGCCCTTATTGCGGGGGAGACCGGCACCGGCAAGGAACTGGTGGGCCGACGGATCCATTTGAGCAGCCCGGACTGCGACAAGCCGTTTATCACCTTTAACTGTTCCGCCGTGGTCGACACCCTTCTGGAAAGTGAGTTGTTCGGCCATGAGAAAGGGGCCTTCACCGGGGCTGTGATCCAGCGTCCGGGCAGGATCGAGCTGGCACAAGCGGGCACCCTTTTTCTGGATGAGGTGGGAGAACTGCCGCTGAATCTCCAGTCCAAGCTTCTTGGGTTTCTGGAAAGAAAAGAATACATGCGGGTGGGGGGCAGCCGGAACCTGCCCTCCCGGTGCCGGATCATCGCCGCCACTAACCGGGACCTGGCCTTGATGGTCAGGGAAAAAAAATTCCGGGCAGATCTCTACTACCGCCTCAAGGTGGTCACCATTGTCCTGCCGCCGCTAAAGGACCGGTTGTCGGATATCCCCCTGCTGGTGGACCATTTTATCAGCAAATGTGCCCATGATCTGGGCGTAAAACCCATGCAGCTCCAGGACGGCTGTATTGACCGGCTCAAGTCCCATACCTGGACCGGAAACGTCAGGGAACTTGAAAACATTATTATTTCTGCAGCCATCCGGTCCCGGGGAAATGTGATTTTTCTGAAAACCCTGGATGGGCTGCTGTCCGGTACCGCCCCCCGGGTAAACCGGTATCCGGCATCCCAGTCCCTGGCCCAGGTGGAAAAAAGCCATATCGCGGCGGTGTTGAACTCTGTTCAGTGGAACAAAACCCGGGCCTCCCATATTTTAAAGGTCTCTTTGCCCACTCTGCGAAAAAAAATCCGTAAATATAATTTGTCCCCGGCCTCTGAATGAAATAAATTTTCTAGT
>JAGYOW010000125.1 GCA_018399285.1 Desulfotignum sp. | reverse complement strand
CTGAACCCCGCATCCCTGGAGACACTAACGGACTGCAAACTGGAAAAAAATCTGGCCCATGCCCGGCCGGAACAGGTGTTTCAGTTTGAGCGCCTGGGGTATTTCTGTCTGGACGCCAAAGACAGCACCTCATCCGTTCCGGTGTTCAACCGCACCGTGACCCTGCGGGATACCTGGGCCAAAGTAACTGGAAAACAACGATAATGACTCAAACCCGATAACAACGGTTGGGAGGCAGATAATGATCGACCGGATGCAGCGGCTCTCTTTTCAGGACCTGACCCGGATTCACGACGCATCCATGAATATTTTGCGCCACACCGGCATTGATTTCAACCATGAACGTATCGCCGGCCTGTTCAAGTCCCGGGGATTCAAAACAGACGGCACCCGGGTTTATTTTGAAGAAACCGACATCTACCGCGCGCTGTCCACCACGGTGCCGTCCTTTACCCTGCATGCCAGAAATCCGGCGAGAAACGTGACCATCGGCGGCCCGGACGGGTTCGTGTTCATCCCCACAGGCGGGGCTACTTATATTGCCGGCACTGACGGGACCCAGCGGCCGGCCACATTTGACGATTTCAAGGCCTGCTGCAAACTGGTTCAGACCTCGGATCAGGTGGATATGGGCGGGTATCTCATGGTTCAACCCACGGACCTGCCCTGGGAGACCGCCAACCTGGACATGATGCTGGCCTACATGACCCTGTGCGACAAACCCGTTTTCGGGGCCTCGGGCAGTGGCCAGGAAGCCGCAGATGCCCTGGAGATGGCCGCCATTATTTTCGGGGGCCGGGAAAAGATGCTGGATATGCCGGTGGTGGCGGCCGTGGCCAATACCCTGTCCCCTTTACGTTTTTCCAAGGAAGAAGGGGATGTGATTTTGCAGATGGCGGGCTGGCGCCAGCCCGTGGTGATTTCCAACATGATCCTGGCCGGGGTCAGCGGCCCGGTGTCTCTGCCGGAACTGCTGGTTTTGGAGAATGCGGAAGTGTTGGCCGGTGTGGTGCTCACCCAGCTGGTGAGTCCGGGAGCCCCGGTGCTGTATGGATCTTCTTCCGCACCCATTGACATGCGCACCATGGTGTCGGCCGTGGGCACGTCCGAAGCGGTCAAGATCGCCAGTGCCACAGCCCAGATGGCCGGGTTCTACAAGCTTCCCTGCCGGGCCGGGGGGAGCCTCACCGACGCCCATCTGCCCGATGCCCAGGCCCTGGCCGAAGGCACGCTCATGCTTTCCACGGTGGTGCGCAACGGGGCCCATTTCATCTATCATGCCTGCGGCCAGATGGGGTCCTATATCTCTTTTGGGTATGAAAAATGGCTACTGGACGAGGAGATCTGCCGCATGGTCAGAAACATCCTCACTCCCATGATTCCGGCCGGGGAAACCATTGACACGGATCTGGTGAACCAGGTGGGCATCGGAGGCCAGTATTTAACCCATCCTTCCACGTTTCAGAAATTCCGGAACCTGTCTGCATCACGCCTTTTTAACCGCAAAGACTACTCCCGATGGCAAAAAAGCGGGGCACTGCGGGTGGAGGACCAGGCATACAAAGCGTTGGGTTCCCGGCTGGAAAGTTATGAAAAACCGCCCATCGACCCGGGGCTGGAACATGCGCTGACCGCTTATGTGACGGCCAGAAAATTCAACCACCAGCCCGCAGCCCGGTTTCTGGATTGACATCGGCTTGTTCGTGAAAGGGTATGTCTGTCAGGCAAATCGCCAGGTGGTGCCGGCAGCACCGTCCTCTAAAATGATGCTCATGTCCTGGAGCTGGTCTCTGATCTCGTCGGCCCGGGCAAAGTTTCTGTCTTTTCTGGCCTGGGTCCGCTCTGCGATCAATGCCTCCACCTGTTCCGGTGTCACGGTCATGTCTGCCATGCCTTTGTCTTTTTTGGCGGCAAACCAGGCAGAAGGCGTTTCAAGAAAAATTCCCAGGATACCGGAGATGGCAGCCATGTCCGTTCTGATCTGTGCCAGTTCGAACAAGACCGCTTCATCGGGCCGGTCCGATGCCTGGTCCAGCATCTTGTTGCCTTTTTTCACGGTGTCAAACACCGCAGCCATGGCTTTGGCTGAGTTGAAATCATCGTTCATGGCATCGGAAAATGCCTGCCACAGGGGCCCGCCTCCCGGGGTGTTATCCGCATCCGGGGTGATGCCCAGGTTTTCCAGCCGTTCCAGAAATCCATAGATCCGGTCCAGACCCATCCCTACCTCGTACATGGACTGTTCGCTGTAGTCAATGGGGCTGCGGTAGTGATTGGACAACAGAAACATCCGGATCACCTCGGGCGAATATTTTTCCAGCACATCCTTGATCATGGTGAAGTTGCCTAAAGATTTGGACATCTTCTCGTTGTTGATGTCCACAAACCCGTTGTGGATCCAGTATTTCACAAACTGGGTACCAAACAGGGCCTCACTCTGGGCGATTTCGTTCTCGTGGTGGGGAAAGATCAAATCCTTGCCCCCGCCGTGGATGTCAAACCCTTCCCCTAAGTATTCATGGCTCATGGCGGAGCACTCGATGTGCCATCCGGGCCGGCCCTTGCCCCAGGGGCTTTCCCAATAGGGTTCGCCCGATTTGGCCGGCTTCCACAGGGTGAAATCCAAAGGATTTTTCTTTTTTTCCTCCACGGCGATGCGTGACCCGGCCCGCATGTCTTCCGGGTTTCTGCCGGACAGCCGGCCATAATTTTCGAACGCGTCAATGGAAAAATAAACATTCCCGTCA
>JAGYOW010000124.1 GCA_018399285.1 Desulfotignum sp. | reverse complement strand
AAATGACCTGTCTGCGGTTTGTAATATGTTGACACCAACGACAGATCGTCACACTCTGAAACAAATCCCCCTTCATCCTGTGCCAGGTTGCCGCCCTCCATAACGATATCGGGTTTTATCGGCCACATATCCTGCCATGCCCATGAGGTGGTGGTGAAGGGGGAGAGGCCTTCTCTGGGTGCAATCGGTTGATATCCCGACATGGTTAAGTCAGTGATTTGATCCAGACAGGTGTAGGCCCCCACAGTTAGAACGTTCCATGCTTGTCCCGGATCATGAACTGAATCTTGAATCTGAGCCTCGGGATAATTTTTTGCAGACTCCAAATCATTTATATTACCGGCACAGACAATCAACAACCTTCTGGTCTCATCTTCGCTGCCTGATGCCAGCTGATCAAGCTGTCCTGACCATGAGCTGGGACGTCCCTGATCTCTGGTATCGGCAGCACTGATGCCCATGCAGACAATGCGGTTTCTCTGCGGAGCTTTAATTTCGGCACGGAAGATTCCCTGGCTGGTGATATCCCCCCACAACTCAGGTTCTGTCTGCTGTGGGGGTAAAGGATAAATCTTTACAGACTCCAGACAATGCCGGATCTCCACAGGACTTGACGCAGCCAGACAGGATGCCAAATCACCATAGGCTGCAACACCTGCCATTAAACTGCCGTGGCCGTCATGGTCATAGGTCCCCCATTCCTGATCCACCGACTGGCAGTCTGCATCAGAAAACAGAGGTGCCAGGAGTGGGTGACCATTATTGACTCCAGTATCCAGAATGCAGACAGATGTGTTGCAATCCGGTTGAATTTTTGTTCTCTCCTGAAGATCTTTCACCCATTCGGCCTGATGAAAGTTTCTCATTTCCGTCCAGAATGATGCCGTTTCCTTGGCGCCGCGGAATTCTGCGACATCACCGGAATGAATAATCAATCGCTCCAGCTTCTCATTGTCAGCCAGAATAACCTTGACGAGTCTTTCTGGAAATGTGATGTAGCCGGATCGCGATTGAATTTCGAATTGTTCCAGCAATTGGTCGAAGCGCTCAATGGTTTCTTCCGGATTCCCATTGTGCATTAACCATATCTCACACCATCTGGCCTCATCTTCGGGAATCAAGTGTTTGTTGTCCACCCAGAAAGATTCAATTTTATCCGCTTTCCGGATATTGGATATGCTGTCGATCAAATCACTGTGCTTTGGGGCCCCCTTTTTTGTATCTTCCCTGGCATATCGTTCAATCCGGTCAAAGAAGAAATCTTTTTTTTCATTGGCCACAAAAACGGTTGCTATGGTCGTTTCTGCGTTATCAAAAGGAGACACATTTTTTCGTACATTTAAAAGCCTGATTTTTTTTGACCGCAGATCTTCAAGACTCTTTGTCACCAGATCAAAACCAGGTTCGCCCCGAAATTCCAGATAAATGCCATTCCGGTCTGCATGATGAACAACCTGTTCCGATCTTGCTTCGGCCCAGGCGTTGTCGAGCTTTTCTCTCAGAAAATCACTGTGGATCTGTCTTTTTCGATTGGTGGGAATACGTTTTTTAATCGGGATTGATGAACTGGTAAATGGAAACTCTGCTGGAGAGTCTATAAGAAGAATATGCGGATAACGCTTTGGCATTATTCAGGTTTATCTGGCTTCAGCGTATGAATCATAACGTTCTTTCAGTGCCTGACTCAACAAGCCGGCATTTGCCTTTGTCCGCCCACACAAAATCATTGTCTTTATGGTATCCCGACAAGCATAATCAATTTCTGCATGGGACAGCCCGGCGCTCAGTTTGAGAACATTTTTCCAGGCAAATTGGTGACCGAGAAAAGTCCCCATAATATTTTCCACCAGAGCCCGTCTCTGGGTTTCATCGGGCAGGTTGTAATGCAACACATCCTCGAATCGCCGGAAAAGAGCATGATCAAGCAGTTTAGGGTTGTTGGTGGCTGCAATGATCAGGCTGTCCGAATGGTCCTGTTCAATAAATTGCAAGAATGCATTCAGCACCCGGCGCATCTCCCCCACATCGTTATCCATGGAGCGGTCAGAACCAATTGCATCGAATTCATCAAACAGATATACACCGTGGACCTGGCTGATCAGCTCAAAAATCTGTCGGAGCTTGGCGCTGGTTTCACCCATAAATTTTGTCACAAGGCGATCCACCTGAATAGTATGCAGCTTCAGATTCAGATCACTGGAAAGAATCCTGGCAGTCATGGTTTTTCCGGTACCTGGTGGGCCTGTCAGTAATATTTTACGCCTATGTTTCAATCCATGGGATTTTAATTTGTTTCTCTGCCGATATTCATGAATGATTCGGTCAATCCTTTTTTTCAGGGGTTCTGGCATCACCAGAGAAGATTTCGGTGCATCCGGTGATTCTGTCAGGATCAGCCCCTGCAATTCTCCGGGAAAAGGAATAATATTTGATTTTGTCTGCTGACGGCTTTTGTCGACAATATTCCGAATCGCCCTGGCAATGGAATTGTGGCCCTGTTTTGATTCATGCGCAGCCAGCTGAAGAGAAATGGTATAGAACCGTTCCTTGTCACCATTGAAGTGGGATTGAATCAACGCCTTGATTTGTTCTGCGGTCGCCATTGTCTTTTGCCTTTGGATTCAGATATATAACTCTCAGTATTAATAATTTTTATTAATTTTTCAATGGTTTTTGTTTATTGACATTCATGCACGAATATAGGCGCTGTCCAGGCCATGGTTTCGCCCAGCCGGGGAACCCGGATGGAAAACAGCAGG
>JAGYOW010000123.1 GCA_018399285.1 Desulfotignum sp. | reverse complement strand
TGCAGTGGATGGAGAAAGGAGAGGAAACACCGTTCAAGGCCCACCAGCTTTCAGATGGCACGTTGCGGTTCATCTGCCTGGCCACCGTGTTAAACCAGCCCGAAGAATGTCTTCCCAAAATCATCTTGATTGATGAACCGGAACTGGGACTGCATCCCAGGGCCATCGGTTTTCTGGCATCCATGCTGCGGTCCGCCTCAAAACGCCGTCAAATCATCGTTTCCACCCAGTCCGTCACCTTGGTCAATGGATTTTCCATTGATGACCTGATCGTTGTGGATCGGAAAGAGGGGGTAAGTTCTTTTCAATCCCATTCGGAAAAGGCGTTTGAAAACTGGCTCAAAGAGTATACTGTGGGAGATCTGTGGGAAAAAAATGTACTGGGAGGCCGCTGATGATACGTGTCCATGTCATTTGTGAGGGCCAGACCGAAGAAGAATTTGTTCGGCATGTTCTCAGCCGTTCTTTGCTCCAACAGGATGTGTTTCTTCTGCCTTCTTGCATCGGCAAGGTGGGCCATAAAGGAGGAAATGTCAACCTGCACAGGCTGGGGATAGATGTTCGAGAAAGGGTGCTCAAAGACAACCAGTGCTATTGTACAACACTTTTCGATTATTATGGTCTGCCAACCGATTTTCCCGGCAAAACTGCCGGACGTTCAATGAACGACATTGCGGCAAAACAGTTTCAAGTAGTTCGATCGTTATCGGAATGGGCTGAAAAAACGATGGGGAAGCATCCCGCGTCCCGTTTCATACCCTATGTCCAGATGTATGAGTTCGAAGGCCTGTTGTTCAGCGAACCGGCCAAGCTGGCGAATGCCATAGGGGTCAAAAAAATGGCAGATGACTTCGAAAAAATCCGTTCAGAATTTCCTTCCCCTGAATGGATCAATGACAACCCGCACACTGCCCCCAGCAAGCGCATTCAAAAAATGTTTCCGGCATATGACAAACCTGAGCACCCATTGATGGCAGCCATGGATATCAGTCTGGAGGTCATTCGGCAGGAATGCCCTTTGTTTGATGCCTGGGTGAAGCGCCTGGAAGAACTGAAAAGCACAGGAGAGTGACAAATGATAAAATCCGTCAACAATTATCCAGTCTCACAGCTCTTTGATATCGATGCCAATGTGGTTTATGCCATACCCCGATATCAGCGGGAATATACCTGGGGTATCAGTCACCTGGAAACCCTGTTCGATGATATTCTTGAAAACAGCTCTGGTTATTTTCTGGGTTCGATTATCTGCATCAATCAGGCAACGGATGTGCTTGAGTATCCTCAAAAGCTTGAACTTGTTGATGGCCAGCAGCGTCTGACCACATTGTCCTTACTATTTGTCGCTGTCTACCATGCCCTCATATGCCAGGCAGATACTCTGGATGATGACCACCGGTTTGAAATGACAAAACTGAAACACAAACTGATCCTCAGAAAAGGAGAAGACCAGCTTCGCCTGATTCCACAAATCCAGAACAACAACCATATGGATTACCAGGCGGTCCTGGCGCAAGCCGGGGTTATCCATGAAGTGGATGTACCGGCCCATGCCGGCAACAGGAAAATTTTTCGGGCCTACCGTTATTTTCAAAGCCGTATCGATACCATGGCCAATGGGGGAGATGCGCCCCTGGATGCCATCATGGCGTTTCTGGACAAGGTTGGTCAGGCATCTATGGTAAAAATTGAGGTGGCCAGCCATGCAGATGCCTATACCCTGTTTGAGTCCCTCAACAATCGGGGCATGCCGCTGTCTGCCGTTGATCTGATCAAGAACAAATTGTTGGCAAGGTTGGAGGCAATCGAACCGGGGAAAATCGACCACTATTTTGGCCGGTGGAACACCCTTCTCAACTGCCTGGGAGAAGATTATGCCATTCAGGAAAGATTCTTCCGGCAGTATTACAATGCCTTTAAAGATGACCTCAAGGCAATTTATCAGGTGCCTGTGGCCACCCGTTCCAACATGATCCATATCTATGAGAAACTGATTAACCATGATGCTAAAGATTGTCTGGACAAGATCAGGGCAGCGGGACGGATGTATGCCGTAATTTTGTCGCGGAACCCGGATGACACCTTCAAAGAACTGGAAAAACCCTTTAAAGACCTGGAACGGATTCAGGGAGCACCGTCCTATCTGCTGCTGCTGTACCTTTTAATTCACAGAGAAACGATGGATCTTACCACCGTTCATATCACAGCCGTCACGGAATTGCTTGTCCGCTTCTTTGCCCGGCGTAACTTGACGGACATGCCCCCGACCCGGGATTTGACACGGCTTTTCATGACGATTATAGACAAACTCAAAGGTCTGAAAGGGGATGCGGTTTTCCAGCTTATTTCAGAACAACTGGTGGCAGTGTCTGCATCAGATGATGCGTTTCAGGAAAAACTGGAAGGGCCGATTTATGATGAGAATGCAGGTGTCTCACGGTTTATTCTGTGTGCTTTGGCGGAACAGGCCATGACCAAAGAGACGTGGGTGGATCTATGGCACTTTGAGAATAAAAAGTTCTTCTGGACCATTGAGCATATCTTTCCCCAGGGGAAAAATATCCCCCGGGCATGGATCGACATGATCAGTGATGGAGATAAACAGACAGCCAGAGAAATTCAGCAGACCCATGTTCACAAGCTGGGGAACCTGACCATCTCCGGATTCAACAGCGCCCTTGGCAATAAAAGTTTTGTCGAAAAACGTGACCGGGTTGACCGGCAAGGGCGTGCCGTGGGATATAAAAACGGATTGAAGCTGAATGAAGATCTGGCAGAAGCAGAACGGTGGGATAAAGAACAGATTGACAAAAGGACTGTAAAGCTGGTGGATGGGGCCATGTCATTGTTCAAACTCCAGGAAGATGCTACATAGGATCAATGGATGAATAC
>JAGYOW010000122.1 GCA_018399285.1 Desulfotignum sp. | reverse complement strand
AAATCATGTAGAGTCCCCAGCTGCTAATATAGCATTAACTGTTTAATTACGCTTAAGCTTCCGTTCTGTTAGTAGCTGGACTGTGAATCGAAAGGAAAAACAAGCTTCCAACCGAAAAATTGAGAACATATATTTATTTACAAAATAATAGTGCATTTTAAATAAAAAAATTTTATATTGCATTAATGTTTAAAAATTATTGTTCAAACAATTCTTTGATTAAGCTGATTTAAAAACAAGTTGATGCGTAATTAAAAATCAAGTTGCAGTAAATAATTTATTCTGCTACACAGAAAAATTATTCACTGAACTTTACGAAAGTGGCATAACGGCCGTAGTTCTTATGCACGCAGTTTTTCATGCGAAGATAAAATCTTCTTCGGCGGCATGACGGATCACCGGTACGTCACCTATATTAATTATTTATAATTCAGATTTTAAGCATCTTGATCCGTATTTTGGGTATGGAGAGGAGAGAAATGATGAAACGTTCACAAACCGGTCTTTTTTTTGTTGCCCTTTTTATATTTTCAAGCATCGCCATGTCCGACGTACTGATTACCAAAACGGGAGGGCGGTTGGAAGGAACGATCACCCGTGAAGAAAACAACTACATTCTGACCATCCCCGGTGGCAGCAAAATTACGATTCCTTTGGAAGAGGTAGCAAAAGTGATAAATGACCCGCTGAAACAAAAACCCTCGACCACCCCTACGACTCCATCCCCGTCCACGAATCAGGATCCAGACCTAACCCCGAACCCCAGCAAACCAATGTCTCCCAGTGCAGGACGTATCGTCGTGTCTTATTCCAAATTCGGTGGCATGGAGGTCAACGCTGAAATCTGCACCATCAAACCAGACGGTTCGGACATCAAGAAGCTGACCAAAGATAACGCCGACCAATTGGCAAATGTTATCTTTACCGCAGGTCTGAATGACATTATGCCTGCCTACTCACCGGATGGTCTGAAGATAGTATTCGTGCGTGGCCGACCGACCTCTCAGAGCATGTGGATCATCAATGCTGACGGCACCAATCCGCATCGCATAGCCAAAAATGTCAGCAACTATATCGGCAACCCCGTCTGGTCACTCAATGGCAATCGCATAGCCTTTGAATGGCATCGCAGCATTTGCTCTGTCAACCCCGATGGTATGGGGTTGATGAAGCTGGCGGTCCCTCCCCGTGAGGATATTGGCAAAGACAAAGAATGGTACACCAACCCCGCTTGGTCACCCAGTGGCAAATACATCGTTTTCTGCACACAAACGGCTTTTAAAAACAGATCCCAAAGTGAAATCTGGATCATGGACGCCAGAGGGACAAAATTCAAAAAACTTGCTATGGGACAATATCCTGACTGGTCCCCGGATGGAAAAAAAATTCTCTTCATTTATTATAGAAATGGGAATATAGCGGAAATCCACACCATCCATCCAGACGGTAGCGACGAACAAGTAGTGCGTCGGGCGCCGGGTATAGGTATTCCTAGATGGTCTCCTGACGGAAGACGCATACTTTTTAGCACTATCACAAGCGTTGGACTCATGAACTGGGATGGCGCAGGATACCATGAAATTTTCCAAAATGGTAAAGACGCCCGCTGGTGTCCAGTCGCCAAATCCAACCTCACGTCATGGAACCCCCCGGCTCTACCCAAATTCCAACGCCTATACCCCTTCTGTCAGAACGGCCAGTGGGGATACATGGATCGCACGGGCAAGGAAGTGGTCAAACCCCAATTCCTTCAAGCCGATGACTTCCACGAAGGCATGGGGCGTATCCGCACGAACAAGGGATATGGTTTTGTGGATTCAACAGGCACGGTGGTCATCCCGCCTCAATATCATCGCATTGAGCACTTTGCCTTTGGGCTCGCACGCGTCGTGGAAAAGGATCAAAAACACAGCACCCTCTTTTATATTGACTCCAAAGGACAAAAAAATCCAGATCTGAAGACGCAAACGACTTTCTCAGATGGATTGGCATTCAAACGGGAGGTGCTTTTTAATGCGGTGAAAAGCGAAACGATATACCAGAATACTGATGGGAATACCGTACTTGCCAGTCGTGTCTGGGGCTTTGACTTCCATGAAGGACTCGCGGCGTTCCAACAGGAACGGGTGCGTCCCCGAACAAGCCGAAGACCTCAGAAAGCATGGTATGACTACGGCTACATGGATATCAACGGAGATGTCAAAATTCCCCCAACATTCCGAGGAGCCCGTCCGTTCCATGAAAACCTGGCGGCGGTCAAAGCATGGCCGTCAAGTTTACCCGACGACCCTGGTGACCAAGCCGGGCTGTGGGGATACATTGATCCGACCGGCAAGTGGATCATTCCGCCCACTTTTGAGAATGAACCGGGTGATTTTCATGAAAACAGGGCGGTTATCAAAACCGATGCGGGGTATGGTTACATCGACAAGATGGGCAAAACCGTGATCCCCTGCGGTTTCATTACCGCCTCCTATTTCCGGGACGGCTGGGCCTGCGTGTCCCATCAGGGTAAGCTGCTGTATATTGACCCCCAAGGCAAGGTGCTCTGGTCAGAAAACAGCTCGACGCCATCTGACTCAAAAACCACCCCGACCTCCCAGACGATTCTTTATCCGGTCAAGAAGGGAGACCTTTTCGGCTATATCAACAAACAGGGAACCATGGTCATTCCGCCCACGTATCCGATGGGCCACCATTTTTCAGAAGGCTTGGCACTTGTGACCACTCCTGATAAAAAAATGGGCTTCATCGACACCAACGGCAATGTCGTCTTTACCCTTCCAACTCAAATCCGACGATGGAAATCCATCAACGAATTCCAGGACGGACTGGTTCTTGCCCAGTTCGAGCATCCAAGAACCATACTCTCCAAGGTCATGGTCTTTGACACCAAGGGCAATAATGTGCTTTCGCTGACCCCCTTGCCTGATGAACCGACCGTCTTTTCAA
>JAGYOW010000121.1 GCA_018399285.1 Desulfotignum sp. | reverse complement strand
CACGGACCGGGCCAATGAACTCAAGACCTTTATCCAGAGATTTTCTTCCAATGCCTCCAAGTCCAGACAGGCCACGTCCAGAAAAAAACTGCTGGAAAAACTCACCATTGAAGACATGCCCGTATCATCCAGAAATTATCCGTTTATCCGGTTTACCCCGGAACGGCCCTGCGGCAATATTATCCTTGAAGTGGAAGGGCTTTCAAAGACCATTGACGGGGAAAAAATTCTTGATAATGTCAGTTTTACCGTCAATAAAAACGACAAAATCGCTTTCATGGGAAATAACAGCCTGGCCAAAACCACCCTCTTCCAGATCATTGCAGGAGAGATGGAACCGGATACAGGCAGTTACCGGTGGGGAACCACCATCAGTCATTCCTATTTTCCCAAAGAGCACCAGGGGTATTTCAACCAAAACCTGAACCTGATTGAATGGCTGCTTCAGTTTGCCCCGCCCAAAGAGGGAGAAAGCTTTGCCCGCACGTTTTTGGGGCGCATGCTCTTTTCAGGGGAGGAAGCCCTCAAAACCACGGATGTGCTTTCCGGCGGAGAAAAGGTGCGCTGCATGCTTTCCCGCATGATGCTTGCCCGATCCAATGCCCTGATCCTGGATGAGCCCACCAATCACCTGGATCTCGAATCCATCACGGCATTGAATAACAGCCTGATCGATTTTCCAGAGGTGGTGCTTTTCACCTCCCATGACCATGAGTTTGTGAATACGCTCGTCAACCGGGTCATCGAGCTCACACCCGCCGGTATTATCGACCGGTTGATGCGCTTTGATGAGTATGTGGCGAGTGCGGAAGTAGCAAAAACAAGAGAATTGATGATAAAAAAAGCGGCCTGACAGAGGTTCTGGTCTGCTGAGACCCCGTTAAGAACAAACGATACTGAAACAATCGGCCATATATGGCCACTGGTCGCATATGATCTTATTTTTATGCCGAAATTATTGAATTATATCGTTGCCGTTTATCTCATTATTATCGGCGTTCTCGGATTGCTCCACTGACGTGCGGGGGGTTCATTTTTAAAAACCAATCCGTTTTGTTTTCCAATATTTTGATTTCCAATAAGGATCATCCAACCTCGAAATCATAACCCCTTTTTTCTTGGATGCATGCACAAATGAATTGTTTTCTAAATAAATGCCTACATGCCTTACCGTCCAACCGGTTTTGAAAAACACCAGATCACCTGAACGGCGTTTGTCTGTTTGAATTTCTTTGCCGATCTGAGACTGTAACCTGGTGGAACGAGGCAATTTTTTACCAAATAATTCCAGATAGGTTAAATAGACAAAGCCTGAACAATCAATCCCATTTTTATTCAGCCCGCCCATTTTATATCTGACACCTTTCCATTGATCGTATTGTGAGTACAATTGATCTGTTACGGTTTCTTTATTTGATACGACATTGTTTTTTAACGGCCTGGAATCAGGTACGTGGCTGCATGCTGTTATTGAAAAACATAAAAAAACTGTGGCAATCAATGGAAAAAACTGATTCAATCTGTATCCCTTTATTTTCCTTGTTCGGCCGGGAGCCTTGGGTTACGGTTTTACACAACAGTGGCTGCTGGTTAAGGTTTAATTTGCTGCAATTGTCTGTCATGCAGTGAAGACAGAACAACCAGGGCGATAATGGCACCTGATAATGCCAAAGCCATATCAGACTGAGGATCCCATATATAGCCTTTTGTACCAAGAAAATTTTCCGCCGATTCTCCGATCAATAGTGAGCCGGGTTAACCTGAATTTATTATATGTAAAAACAAGCACAATTAACCCGATGATGGCCGGCAGAACTTCCAGGAACCAGGTAAAATAATCCTCAGGCAAGATCGCCGACCAGATGAAAACAACAACATATATCGAGACCCAAATAATTTTCATAATTATGACTCCGTCACTTATGCCAGCGATGGCCAGATCCGCTACCCAAAAAAAATTCGTTCATATTTTTCCGTGGCAGCCTTCCCTTGTGCATACTGCTGGTGCCATTCCAGGGGAACCGGCATATGTTTGTAAAGCGTTTTTCTTTCAGCCTCTAAAAGCCGGCGCCGTACGCCCATGAAATCAGCCGAACAAAAGACCCGGCGGCCGGTTTCTTTCAGGAGACTGTCCAGCCACTGCAACCCTTCAAGGCTTCGCATCAAATGATGATCTAAAATAAGTATGTCCACGGAACCGGCCAGCCGCACTGCGTTTTGCCAGGCCCGGTCGCGCAGGCTTGAACTCAGCCGTTCAAGGTAAAGCGGCGGGCCCCCGGCCAGCAGTATATCCGGCTGCCATGCAAGAACACGATCCACCGTGTCGTCATCCAGAAGCTGAATGTCCGAGGTGTGCACAAACACCCTGTCATCCTCGATCCGGGTCATGATCACGCTTTCGCTGCGCTCTGTTTTCTCTCCATGGGGAACAGACCCGGAAAACCGCAATGGTCCGGCCCCGGTTGCCCCTTCTTTCCATCGGGCATCCAGCCGCTCTTTGAGAGCTGCATACCTTTTTTGTTCCTTGACAGTTAAAAAATCCGGAGATTTTGTCCAGATCCGGACGCCTGGATTCAGATCGGTCACCAGGGCCGCATCCAGCTGATAGGGATTTGCATCCACCAGGGGAACATGGTCCCCGTGAAAATGGCTGAAAACAATGTCCGTGGCAAGCCCCCATGCCTGTATGATCTGTTTGCGGATGACCTCGCCCACCGCAACCTGAACCGGGTGCGGTGCCTGACCATTACGAAGAAACCCCAGCGCCAACCCGGGATCAATCAGAATTTTTCGTTCGGCAACCGTCACCAAACAGCACAGCCCCCGCACACCCAATGATTCAGCGCCGATAATCTCAATTTTCATGCTGAATTCGCCTTTCTTCAATATCACCCGCCGCGTGATCAGCGACAGTTATAATCCCCGTTCGTAAAATACCCTGATATATCTGACACTG
>JAGYOW010000120.1 GCA_018399285.1 Desulfotignum sp. | reverse complement strand
CCAATTATAGGCGACCACCGGGCGCCCGGCTGCCATGGCTTCAAGCACGGTTCTGCCGAAGGTCTCTTCAAAATTCGACAGATTCAGAACAATATTGGCCCGGGCCAGGGCCTCTGAAGGAGACGGTGCATATCCTGAAAACAGGATATTTTCCGGCAGGCCGCCGTGGTTTTTCAATTCTTGAATATGCGCGTTGTCAGGACCGATCAACACCATTCTGATCCGGGTCTCACCGGCCAGGATCCGGGCCAGGTCCACAAAATCAGACAGCCCTTTTTTGGGCTGATTGCTGCTGATCATTGCCACATGGATACATCTTGGATCAACAGGGTTGTGCAGCTTGAACAAGGCCGGATCCACAATGTTGTTCACCACAAAGGTGGCATCCTTTTTTCTGAAATTGCCGGCGGTAAACTCGGAATTGGCCACGATGACGTCTGCGGATTCCAGCACCTGGTCCCGGATGGCATCTGCAGACAGCCCGATAGCAGCACACATGTCCGGGTCGTGTTCAAGGGATTCGCGCACATGCAGCATGGAAGGGACCCCGGCCTGCCTCGCTGCCAGCAGCGGTTCTCTCAAAAGCAATGTATTCACATACACAACCGCTATATTCTGAAATTCGATAATGTTTTTAAAACGTGCTACTGCCCAGGATTCAGATCCGCAAAAAAATGACCATCCTGCAACAGGAACATAATAAATCCTGTGAGAAAAGCGCTTTAATGTCTCAATATAAGAAGAATTAGCAAACGAAGGCACACAGACAAAGACGTTTACAGTCAGTATCGAGCAGGCATGCAAAACATCCAGCAAACTGCGTTCCCCACCGAACAATTCATCACCAACGGCATGGGCACAGAACATCACATTGGGAATATCGGCAACAAGCTCTTTATGGCCTTCGACATACGGTTTCGAAGGCTGGTAATTTCTTTTTTCCCCCACTGCAACATAATGGAGCAATGGCGCCTCTTTTTTGCATTCATCATCAGGGCATTGCTGCAGATAGAACCGCGTGTCAAACCATGGGGAAGGGGCCCGCCCTTCCTGCCAACCGAAATTCAGATAATGATCCAGAGCATCCTGTCCCGCTTCTGCGACATCCGGGTTCCGCTGCAGATACCAGGCAGCATCAAACAACCCGGACAGCCGGCCTGAAACATCGGAACCCTCCGTATCCGTGCCCCGGGGATAAATCCATTGAATGTCCCTGGCCGGATCTTCGACCGTGCAGACATCCGGGGCAGCGACATCCGGCACCGATTCCGGCGGATACTGCTGAAGATGCGACCCTGCAATCAGCACTTTCCCAGCTGTCACTGACTGATCCGGCAGCAGCAGGTCCAGTTTTTTATCCAATGCCAGCGCCATGAAAGGCCCGTCAATGTCAACTGCCTGTTCATTTTCCAGGATATTTTTGTAACAGGGCCAGTGAAACAGGCCCACCCTGAGACCCTGGTTCAGAACATATTGCAGCATCCACACCAGGGAGTCTGAATACTCCGCACCTGAACTGCAGTCCGCCATGACCACCAGATCATATTCAGGCACGGCACTGTTCCCATGCAATATGGCCGGCGGCACGGGAAACCGCCCTTCCCGGGTGCCTCCCCTGAAATGGAGCTGATCGCGGTTTTCAACCCCTGCATGCCAGGTTTGGCAAAGCCTGCGGTAAACCTTGCGCACCCCCCAGAACTGGGTCCGCAAATGGGTGGACTGAGCCGCAGTCAAAGATTTTTTATCCTGAAGCGCAAACGCCAGCGGAATCCCCGGCAGCACCTCAGCCACCGCATCGTTTCCCCAGTAACGCCTGATTCTGCCCAGAAACTCGGAATCCGCTTCAACACGCACCTCATCCCAGCCCCCAAGGCACTCCACCACACCGCGCCGGAACACCAGGGTGGACACACCGGGAAGAATCAGGCTGCGCTCCATGCGCCACCGCATAAAATGCAGGGATTCGGTGGTGCGCACCCAGTGGGCCATGCTTGCCATCAGGGTGTCGTCTTCCAGCAAAGGGACAATCATCCGTTCAAGGCGCTGGGGATGAGACCAGTCATCAGCGTCATGATTGGCAATGAACTCACCCTGCGCATGTTTCAGGCCTTTATTTCGCGCGGCATAAGCCCCTTTGTTCTCTTTCTGGCGCAGCAGCACCACCCGGCTGTCTGATGCGGCAATCTCATTCACCCGGGCACACGTATCATCTGTGCTGCAATCATCGATCACCAGAATTTCAATGTTGGGCCAGGTCTGTGCCAGCAGCCCGTGCAGCGCATACCCAACCGTTTCTTCGGCATTGTATACCGGCATGATCACACTTATTTTGGGAATCTTTCCCCGCTCTGCCCTGCCCGCCTCACCACCGGCAAGATTATTCAATGCCAGCGGCGCATCCATGACCCGCTTTTGAACAGGCATCAGACCGGCATTGCAAAACAGGGTGTTGATCCAGTAAAGGCGCAAAGACGCTGCATCGTCAATGCCGGAATCAACCGGATCTGTCTTGCATTCAGGACGTTGCACCCCCACATTGGCTGCGGCCAGGCACAGATCCGGCACAGTGCCGAAATGGGCCATGGCTGCGGCCACCCGGGCACGGGCTTCTTCGGCATACCCGCATTGCAGCAATACCTCGGCACAAAGCAGATGCACCCCCAGATGATCAGAAAATAAAATCGTTTCGGTATCGAACTCCCGGGCATACTCAAATGCCTTGTCCCACGCTTCAGTGCCGGCATACCAACGCAGCAGCGCCCATCGGGAATATAGCCTTTCCAGGTCAGGCTGGTGCGGATCAGATGCCACTGCCTGGATGTCACCAAGGGCAAAATTAGAGAAACCGCTCCAAAGAGCGATTTCCAATCCGGCCGAGCGCAGCGCAAAAGGGAGGCGGCCTTCTCCGGCCCCGTGATACTCATAGTGAAACTGGGGATCCATACCTGCTGCTGCGACATCTGGATTCTGTTCCAGATACCAAGTCGTATCAAC
>JAGYOW010000012.1 GCA_018399285.1 Desulfotignum sp. | reverse complement strand
GGAATATGATGTGGCCGACCTGGCAGAGGATCAGGGGCAGCATCTGCTGGATCTCAAGGCCAAAACCGGGGCCGTGGCCTATGACCGGCTCAAAATGTGGGTACTTAAACAGGAACTCGTGCCCACCAGAATCGAGTGCTATGCCGCCACGGGCATGCTCATCAAGACGCTTCATTTCAAGGAAATCAAGGATATCGGCGACGGGGTGGTCAGGCCCGCGGTCATGGAAACGGACAGCCCGCTGTACCAGGGATACAAATCCATCATGATCTCAGCCAATCTGAAAAAGCGGGACCTGCCCGATGAGGTGTTCACCCTGAACTACCTGTCCCGGGTCAAGGACCTGCGGTAAACAAAGCAATGACCCAGGATCTGTCCGGCGGATTTTCAAATCTTTGCCCGAAACTTTCAAGGCGGGTGTCTGTTCTGATCATCTGCCTGATGCTGTGGGGACTGCCGCCCTTCCCGGCCGGGGCATCGGAATATGATTTTGCCATTCCTGAAGCAGAACCAGCCGCCTGGTCATTCGGGGGGAGAATCACGGCCCGGTATACCTGGCACCGGCTGGATGACCAGACCGACGGATACCGGCGCCTGTATGCCGGAACCGATCCGGGTGCCGATACCCATGACGGCCAGGCCGTTGCGGAACTTTCGGCGGCCTGGCGCAGATCATCCTTCCAGGCCCGGTTCCTGACCCGCCATGCCTATACCCGCACCTTTGAGCAGGAGACATGGGACAATGATATCTATGAAGCGTATCTGTCCTGGTCCCCTGCCCCCAATATGACCCTGGATGCGGGCAAAAAACCGGTACTTTGGGGCACGGGCTATGCCTGGAACCCGGCCGGATTTCTCAACCGGCCCAAGGATCCGGATGACCCGTCTTTAAACCTGGAAGGCCGGACCCTGGCAGGAATCGATTTCATCAAAAGTGTTACACACGGATCCCTGAACAATTTCGGGATCACGGCCCTGGTGCTCCCCGTGGCTGACGACCGGTTCAACACGGACTTCGGTCAGCACGGGGATGTGAACACCGCTTTGAAGCTGTATCTGCTCTGGCATGACACAGATATTGATTTTATTTTTTTCAACGGGCCGGACCATCCGTTAACTCTGGGGCTTGACTTTGCGAAAAATCTGGCGGAAAACCTGGCCGTTCATGGGGAACTGGCATTTCAAAAAGATGCACCAACCACTGATTACACGGTGGGCAGCAGTGCTTCCCAAACCACGGAAAATCAGATCTCCGGCCTTTTGGGACTGCGGTATCTGAATGCCCATGACACCACATTCATTGCTGAATACTATCACAACGGGGCCGGTTATGATGATTCCCGGATCTTTCTGCCGTCTCCGGACCGTCAGCGCAATCCGGGCAAAGATTATTTGTATGCCAGGATTTCACAGAAAGAGCCCCTGGAAATCCTGTATCTGACCACCTGGGTCTCTGCCGTGGTCAATCTGCACGATCACAGCGTCAATCTCCAGCCCGGCCTGACCTGGACCCCGGTCACCAACCTGGAGATCAACGGCCGGATCGGTGTGCCGATAGGTGATGCCCAAACCGAATTCGGGGAAAAACCGGACCGGTTCCGGCCGGAGATCTGGGTGCGGTATTATTTTTAATCCGCTTCCACTTCCATGCTTTTCATCACCTCGGCCTGGACACTGTCCCAGATCATGCGTTTGAGCTCCATGTAGCGGCTGGACAGCTGAACTTCCGCGTTGCGCGGATAAGGCAGATCATTGATGATCTCCTGGGCGATCCGGCCGGGTCGGGCCGTCATTACCATAATCCGGGAAGACAGCAGCAATGCTTCGTCAATGGAATGAGTGATGAAAATAATGGTTTTGCGGTGTTTTTCATAGATACGCACCAACTGCTCCTGGAGTACCTGGCGGGTCATGGCATCCAGGGCTGCGAACGGCTCGTCCAGCAGCATCACTTTGGGGTCGTTGGCCAGGCTCCGGGCAATGGATACCCGCTGCTTCATACCCCCTGACAAATGGTGGGGATAACTTCTTTCAAACCCCTTGAGTCCCACGATATCAATGAACCGGTCCCCCCGCGCTTTACGGTCCTTGCGGGGCATGCGCTTCATTTTCATGCCGAATTCCACGTTCTCCTGCACGGTTTTCCAGGGAAACAGGGCATACTGCTGAAAAATCATACCGCATTCCGGAGTGATGCCGGTCACGGGTTTGCCGTCCAGCAGGATCTGTCCGTCCGAGGATTTATCAAATCCGGCCACCAGGTTGAGCAACGTGGTCTTGCCACAGCCCGATGCCCCAACGATCACCAGAAATTCACCATCTTTGACTTCCAGGGACAAATCTTTAAGGGCCACGACTTCCTGGCCCTGTTTTTTCCCTTGTTTGCTTTGAAAAATTTTGGTGACATTTTGAACGGCAATTTTGGTATCCGGGGTTAGCGGGTCCATGGCAGGAGTCTCCTTTCAAATTTGCGGAACACCACATCGATCACCATCACGGTAATACTGATCATCACCATGCCCAGCAGCACGGTATCGGTCTGAAAATACTCCTTGCCGTTCATGATCATGAAGCCTAAGCCTTCTCTGGCCGCCACCAGCTCGGCGGATATGATACAGGTCCAGGCAATCCCCAGCATCACCTTGAGCCCGGCAATGATCTGGGGCAAAGATCCGGGCAGAATCACCTCTTTCATCACATCCAGTTTGGAAGCCCCCAGATTTCTGGCAGCCCGGATCAACAAGGGATCAATGCTTTTGGTGGCCTCGATGATATACAGCAATGACGGGGCAAACGAGCCCATGAACACGATGGAGTATTTCTGGGTTTCCGTGATTCCCAGCCACAACAGAGACAACGGGATCCAGCTCATGGAAGGCAGGGGCCGCAACAAAGAGATGATCGGATCGAACACGGCCATGAAAAACCGGGAAGACCCCAGAAAAATGCCGAAAGGAATGGCCACCATGCTGGAGACAAAAAATCCCACCATGACCCGGCGGGTGGAAGCCAGGGTATGGGAGATCAGCTGACCGTTCTCGATCATTTTAACGGCCCGGGACAGGATCTGGGAAGGGGCCGGCAGAAACAGGGGTTCGATGAATCCCAGCCGGCAGATCAATTCCCAGGTTGTGATAAATATCACCAGGGATACGATGCTGACGGCCAGAGATTTGGATGGGGTGTTGATTTCCATGGAAATTCTCCGGGTAAATGAGTTTTGGAAGGAAGGACCCGCCCGTGTATGGCAGACAGGCCCTTTTTTTCAGGATGAAAAACGGTTTAAGGGACCATGGATTCTTCGATCCATTCATTAACCGCCGGGGCATTGTCGATCTGTTTGTGCTTTACCAGAAATTCAGCCAGCTGCTGCATTCCAGTGACAAAATCACCGGGATCCACCATCAGCGCCCGCTGCTCTTGGCCCGGAATCCAGGAAATATCCTGAAGCACGGTCATCTGGTCTTCCATACTTAAGTTGGTGAGTTTCACCAGCACCTTGGCGCTTTCTTCCGGATCATTGATGAGCATGTCCACAGCTTCGAAATATCCTTTGACAAACGCTTTGCAGGTGTTGGGGTATTTTTGTGCAAACTCTTTTCTCACCACCAGAAGATCGGGTCCGGGGCCGAGTTTATATTTTTTGTACAGACTGAATTCAGTATCATCCACCAGCAGGTGATTGCCGGGCATGTTGAGCAGTTTGTTGAAATGCGGGGTCCAGGCCGCACAGGCATCGATTTCACCGGAGCCCATGGCCGCAGGCATTTCATTGACTTTCAGGTTCAGCAGGGTCAGATCTTTTTCCGGATCCAGACCGTGCTGCTCTAAAATATCCAGCACCAGGACATGGGCACTGGAGGCAAATGGGGCGGCAATGCGTTTTCCTTTGAGATCCGCAATGGTTTTGATGTTCTCATTGGCGATAATCCCTTCCACCGTGGCATAGGAGTCCGGCGTGGCAAAAGCCATGAATCCTTTGGATCCGGCAGCCATCAATGCAATGGCTGAAATGCTGCCTGTGGAGGCCACATCCAGATCCCCTGCCACCAATGAACCCATTCGTCCGGAAGAGGCATAAAAATTCTGAAACAACACGCCCAGGCCGTGTTTCTGGAACAATCCTTTTTCAATGCCCACCCATGCCGGATAATGCCCCAGCCAGGAAGAGCCCCCGTAAATCACGGTGACCTTTTCCGGGGTTTCGTCCGCATGGACGCTGACCCCTCCCAGCAGCAGCATGGCGCCGGCCAGGACACACAAGGTTTTTCTTAACAGTCCCTTCATTTTTCTACCTCCTTGAATTTTTGATGTTACCAATCGTGGATCTGTTTGACACCTGCCGCTCGCCCTGATATTCATTTCAGAACCGGGCCGATGCGCCCTTTGCAAAGGATTATATCAATATTTATGCCAGGACGACGAAACAAACATAAACCGGGGTGTGACACAGGTTTGAAAATGATCTGGAGCAAACAGACACCAACAAACCTGTGCGGTCATCCGCACACAACAGCCCCGGATGCGGACCACCGCATACCAAATGCATCCCCCAAAGCTTCTTTGAATGAAACACCGAACAAATGGCCATGCCTGTATCATGCCGGGGTATCTGCCATGATTCTGGGCGTGTGCCTGGTTCTGATTCTGTGCCGGCCAAACCCGGTTTCCGGAGAACTGCATCTGAAGATCGGTGTGCCCACGGGCTTCCCCCCTTTTTCCTACCAGGATGAAGGCGAAAAGGAAGTGCGGGGATACAGCGTGGATGTGATGCAGATTTTGTGCACCCACCTGTCCGTGACGCCCCACTATCTGGTGGGACGGCCCGAAGACCTGCTTTTTGCCCTCACAGAAGGGGATATCGACCTGGTGATCGGTGTTGCCCCGGATTTAACCCGGCGCCGCCAGACCCACACCGTGGAAATCATTATTTATGTGAAACGCCATGTGTTTGTCTATTATCCGGATGGTCCGGGAGCCCGGGCCGGCATCCAGCCGACGAAAACAGTTATTGTCCAGGGCCAGCCCCATCTGACAACCGGGATACCGGCTGGTTCCCAGGATTTCATTCAGGCACGGTCGGTCAAAGAAGCACTGATGATGGTCAATGCCGGACTGGCCAAAGAATTCATGGATTATTCCGATGATATGGCCACGTATCTCATCGGCAGATACGGGCTCCAGAACATCCGTCAGGCCGGGGTGCAGATGGGGCGCTTTCCTTTCACTCTCATGATTTCCAACGAAAACCAAATATTGAAATCCGGTCTGAATCAGGCCCTGGGCCAGGCCATTAAAACCGGGCAGCTGGACCAGGTGCGGGATAAATGGCTGGGCAAAAGCTATGCGGCTTTTCTGTGGGAACAGTTCGCCCCCGTGCTGGTGGGGAGCCTGTCTCTGGCAGCCGGGCTTGTGATTTTCTTTTTTATCTGGCATATCTCCTTGAAGCGGAAAGTGATTCAGATCACCCGGGAATTGAAAATATCTGAGGAACGATACCGGCAGTTGATTGAATCCTCACCGGACATGGTCTTTCTGATCGACCGGGCCGGAAAAATCCGGATGGCCAACACCAGTGCGGCAAAATGGCTCAATATTCCGGAAAAAGAATTGATCGGGTATGACATGAAACAACTGGTGAACCCTGAAGATGCTGAAAAATTTAATCTGTTTATCAAACATCTGTTTTCCGATAAAATGGCCACCCTTGAAATCCGGCTCAGGAACAAAGCCCAAAAAGAGATCATGGTGGAATTTCTGGCGGCCACACTTAAATCCACAAACACCCCTCCGCAACTGGCCTGCTGTTTCGCCCGGGACCTGACCCAACGCAAACGCATGGAACAGGAACTGATCGCATCCGAACGGCTGGCCACCATCGGCAAGATGGCCGCCGGTGTGGCCCATGAGGTGAACAATCCCATCGGTATTATTCTGGCACATACCGAAGATTTGATCAGTGGTGAACTCACGGGCAGTGAAGTGGAAGAAAGCCTTAATGCCATCCGGCGCAATGCCATCCGGGCCGGCAGCATCACCCGGGCCATTCTGGACCAGGCATCTTCGGAGACCGCGGGAAAAACGCACATTGATGCCGCCAGAACCCTGGAGGCATGTCTGTATTTTTTAAAACCCCGGTTGAAAAAAATCACTGTGATTCAGGACCTGACCCTGGAAATCCACTGGGTATGGGGAGATGAAAACCAGTTGCAGCAGATGTTCATCAACCTTTTGTTAAATGCCGTGGAAAGCATGAACGGCGAGGGAACGCTTCGGGTAAGCGGCAAAAGGGTCACAGACATACTGTCAGACCGGCACTGCATCAAGATCGAAGACAGCGGCAAAGGTGTCCCAAAAGAGCTGCGCACTCAAATTTTTGATCCGTTTTTCACCCGGGGAAAAACGCAAGGTGTGGGCCTGGGACTGTTCGTGGCCCAGCGGATCGCGGCCCAGCACGGCGGTACCATTTGTGTGCATGACAGCCATCTGGGGGGTGCGGCCTTGACGGTGACACTGCCTTCGACTTCACGAAAAACAACCAAAAAGGAAAATCATGCGTTTACTGATCGTTGAAGATGAGCCGGAAATGCTGCTGTTTCTGAAACGGTTTTTTCAGAGAAAAGGCTACACCGTCACTGCCGTGGCCAGCGGAGAAGAGGCCTGGACCGCCGTATCGGAAACCGAGTATGACCTGGTGATATCCGACCTGGTGCTGGAAAAGATGAGCGGCATGGAACTGTTGAAAAAGACCCGGGCCATTGACAAAGATCTGCCCTTTATCATCATTACGGGTGCCGGGACCATTGAAAGTGCTGTGGAAGCCATTAAAATAGGCGCATTTCATTATGTCACCAAGCCGTTCCAGCGCCGGGAACTGGAAATAACCGTGCAGCGGGCGCTGGAATTCGGCATGTTGAACCGCCGCATCTCCAAACTCGCAGAAAAAACGGATATGGAAAACAACCTGTTTCTCATCGGAAAAACCCGGCAGATGAACAAGATTGTCAGCATCATCGAAAAAATCGCTGATTCCGACACCCCTGTTTTGATCCAGGGAGAGACCGGCACGGGCAAAACCATGTTTGCAAGGCATATCCATGCTTTAAGCCGCCGGGGGGAAGGGCCGTTTGTCACCATCGACTGCGGGGCCATCATGCCGGGTCTGCTGGAAAGCGAACTGTTCGGTCATGTCAAGGGTGCGTTCACCGGTGCCATCCGGGCCAAACGGGGGCTGCTGGAAGAAGCGTGCGGCGGCACGGTATTTCTGGATGAGATCGGTGAACTGCCGCCCCCGACCCAGGTCAAGCTGCTGCGGGCCATCCAGGAAAAAGAGATCCGACCCGTGGGGGGCAATCAGATCATTCATATTGATGTGCGGTTCATCTCCGCCACCAACCGGGACCTGAAACAGGAAGTCAAAACCGGCGGGTTCAGGGAGGATCTGTTCTACCGCCTGTCTTTGATTCCACTGTACCTGCCGCCTCTGCGGGAACGAAGAGAAGATTTACTCCAGTTTGTGGCCCAGTTTGTCCGGGAGTTCAACCAGCGCCACAACAAACAGGTGACCCAGCTGAGCCCGGCAGTGCTTCAGACCATTATGAATCTGCCCTGGAAAGGCAATATCCGTGAACTGAAAAACGTGATTGAACGGGCTGTTCTTTTATCGGACGGCCCGGTCATTGATTCAGAATGTCTGGGTGCCGGCGGCATGGACCCCCAAATCCTGGCGCCAGATACCCGGAAAGACTGTGATGAACCCGGTGAACCATTGTTGTTGAAAAAAACCGTGGAAGAAGCGGAAAAAACAGCCATTCGCCGGGCTCTGCGCCTGGCTGAAGGAAACCGGTCCAAGGCAGCCCTGTTTCTGGGTATCGGCCGGCGGACCCTGTATGACAAGCTGGCCCATTATCAGATTGAAACGGATCACTAATGCAAAAAAACACCTCATATCCCGGATTCAAAAAATCGGCTGTAATGCCCGGGCCCAATGACGCGGCATTGTTCACCGACCTGTATGAACTCACCATGCTCCAGGCCTATTTTCATGAAAACATGAACCGGGAAGCTGTATTCAGCCTGTTTGTGCGCCAGCTGCCCCCGGAACGGAACTTTCTTATGGCCTGCGGGCTGGACACGGTGCTGGCGTATCTGGAAAATTTGACATTCACCAGGGACAGCCTGGATTATCTGCGCTCCCTGGGGCAGTTTTCCGACTCCTTTCTTGAGTGGCTGGGCCATTTCCGGTTCACGGGCAGTGTCCGGGCCGTGCCCGAAGGCACCCCGTATTTGCCAATGAACCCATTCTGGGGAAATCACGGCCCCTCTGCCCCAGGCTCAGATCATCGAGACCTTTGTCATGAACCAGATCACTTGCAGACCCTGCTGGCATCCAAGGCATGGCGGGTGGTGACGACCGCAGCCAGGCCGGACCGTGGTGGATTTCGGTGCCCGGCGGATGCACGGCATGGATGCGGCCCTCAAAGCGGCCCGGGCGTTTTATATCGCCGGGGTGGCTGCCACTTCCAATGTGCTGGCCGGAAAACTGTACGATCTGCCCGTGACCGGTACCATGGCCCACAGCTATATCCAGTCCCATGACGATGAAGCAGACGCGTTCAAGGCCTTTGTATCCAGCTTTTCGGAAACCGTGCTCCTGGTGGATACCTATGACACCCTGGCCGGCATCCACAAGGTCATTTCGCTGGCAGACACCCTGGGAAGCGATTTCAGGGTCAAAGGGGTGCGCCTGGATTCCGGGGACCTGTTGACCCTGTCCCGAAAAGTCCGTCAGGCCCTGGATAACGCCGGTCTCCGACAGGTGGAAATTTTTGTCAGCGGGAATCTGGACGAATACGGCATTGTAAAGGTGGGTTGAAGCCGGCGCCCCCATCAACGGGTTCGGCGTGGGCACCCGCGGGCGTATCTGGATGTGCCCTGCGTGGATATCGTATATAAACTGTGTGAATATGGGGAAGGAAAACTGAAGCTGTCCAGCGGCAAGCCGGTTTCCGGAGCCAAACAGGTGTTTCGCACAGAACAGGATGGCGGTTTGTCAAAGACATCATCGGATGCATGGACGAAAATCTGTCCGGAAATCCTTTGCTGGAACAAGTCATAAAACGGCCAGCGCCTGCCGGCCGGCTTCCGGGACCTGAACGCCATCCAAAATGATGCTGAAATACAAACCGCCCACGGCCTAATGGAACTCATTGCAGATATTCATCGGCAGATCCGCCCTATCCCGTGGAATCAGCCCCAAACTGACCGCGTTGCAGCAGCAGACCAAAAAGGCTTTTTTTTAAAACAATAAAAAAAAACAACAATTGCAAAGCAGGCCCTGCCCCGTCTCAGGCCCGGGCCAGGAACCGGCACGGTCACAGGCTCATCATCGGGAGTTTTTCCTGTTGCATTTTCAAATCTCTTTTACTATACAGGAAAACAGTGTTTACTTCCGGTCAGCCGGCGCCGCCTGTAACCGACAGAGCGGAGCTGTGTTTTTCTTCTTACCATCACTCTTTTCTGATGCCATTCTTCACCATGTCCAATCTCACCCGGGATGACGTCATCGATCCCGCAGCCACAAAACCAGCCAGCCATGTGCCTGCAACACCCCATGAAGCTTCTCATAGATCCAGCGGACTTCGTGGCCTCTTTCACGGTTTTGGATGCAATGGTATGGGTATAGATCATGGTGGTTCTGACACTGCTGTGCCTAGCAGCTCCTGAATGGTCAGGATGTCTGATTGGCAGCCAGCAGGTGGCTGGCAAAACTGTGCCGATTATGGGAAGCTCCCCATAATCGCCATTATTTGCCACGCATCTTCTGGAACACAGGACGAGTACCATTGAAATCAAACGCCTGATGGGTGCGGCTCCATAAGAACAACCGCCAAATATCTTCACGTCACCAATGAAACCATATCAAAATAATCAGCCCGTTAGATATGGTGATCAGTGAAGAGTCGACCGTTGCCCTGAAGGCGGCAGACCAAATGACATTGCAGAAATTTTCAGACATTCAGAGCTTTTTGAACACTCACAGTGCATCCCCCCGGTCAGGTAAAGTCTTGAACCGTCGTTGCCTGCCGGACAAAGCACTGGGAGGGCATATCGATTTCTGCACCCATTGCGACCACCAGCCAGAACACTTAACCTACAACTCATGCAGGAATCGGCATTGTCCCAAGTGCCAGACCATCACCAAGGAAAAGTGGCTCATCAACCGCCAGTCCGAGTGCTGCCGGCCACCTATTATCACCTGGTGTTTACGCTGCCCCATGGCCACAAGGAACCCGGTCATCTCTGCAATATGAGATCTTTGCTGAACCTGCTGTTTTCTTCGGTCAGTCAGGTGATCAAAATATTCACCAGTGATCCCCAGTGGAGGCTTCAGGGCCAGGCCGGGTTCATAGGTACGTGCTTCATACCTGGTCCCAAACCATGCTGGATCATTTTCATCTGCACTGCCTTGTGCCCGGAGGGTGCTGTCAGGAAAAAAAAACCTGGACCCCCCGTCCAAGAAAAACTTCCTTTTCAGGACACAGTCGATGGTCAAAGCGTTCAAAGGCATTACATTAAGGCCTCGAACAATTATATAATGAGGGTGTTCTCAAGTTCCCCGGCAAGACGGGAAATACATGGGACACCCACCGGATTCAAGCGTCTGATAAAGACCATTGGCAAAAAGTGGTCCGGCCATGCAAAATCGCCCTGCTCCGGGCCTGAAAAAGTCCCTTGAGTATCTCGGGCGGTACACGCACAAAGTGGCCATCTCAAATTACCGCATCAAATCTTTTGAAAATGGAAAAGTTGTTTTTTACCTGGAAAGACCGGACACAAAAATAACGCCATCAAAGAGATGACGCTTGATGCAACGGAATTCATCCGAAAGAAGGTTCCTGCTCCATGTATTACCCAGAGGTTTAAAAAAATCCGGCATTTTGGTTTCTGTCTCCCCGATACAAAAAAAACAACATCAAACTCATTCGGGAGCTGATACAGGATGTGATCGGGAATTTACCCAGCCTGATATCGAATCCCTGGAAGCTATGATGCAAGACTTACGGGCATTAATATCAAAGCGTGCCCTAAATGCGGCAGGGACGATCTGGCCAGGCTGTTTAAGCTGCTGCCGGGAATATGGGAACTATATTCTTCCGCCGAAAAGAAGGCTGCCTGGAACACCTCGTAAAGATGCCCTGATATAGAGCAAGTTTGTGCTGGCAAAGATAATGGCATCCAGGCCATACCAAGGAGGGGTGCGCCATGAATCAGGCAGCTGTTTTACCGGACCTCCCTGTTTATGCGGAACAAGCGGCATGGGGTCCCATAAAAACAAGATACGGCTGTTTTATCAAAAAAAAAACGGATAATTTCTCCTTGCGTAGTCGTAAGACAATCGATATAAAACCCCATAGCTCAAATTAATGTTTTGGCAATTGATCCGCGGCATTGTTCAACAACATTTTATCAATAATCCGCTCGCCGGATTGACGGATTCGGAACCAACGACAGTATATCCAAAATTAACAGTCCCGGTATCTTTTTACTGGGCGGGACTACTGATAAAACGCTTTTAGTTTTCTACCTTTAATTTTTTGAAATATTGAAATAATGGGAAGACAAAAATGACCACCCCACCAACTTATGTGTTTATTGACACTTCGATATTCTTAAAAAATGAAGCTTCACAGTCGACCGAACAATGTTTAACACTCTCCGTTCATTATGTGATTCAAAAAAATCAAATTGTATCTACAGATATCACTGACAATGAAATCAGAATCAAAATATAGTAAAATCAATTAAAGAACTAAAAACAGAGTTCAAAAAAATAGCCTCCAAAAATCGTATTGAAACGATAGGTGGTGAAAACTATAAAGAATTTACATTGATTCTAAAACGACAGAAAAGATATCCGATGATATTAAAAGAAAAGTCGATCTTTTTTGGAGGAATGTAAAGCTCAAATCATAAACGCCTCAGAACAATCAGCAAAACAAATTTTTAATGACTATTTTCTAAAAAACCCTCCGTTTGGTGAAGGTAAAAGAAACATGGAATTCCCTGATGCTTTGTACTTTCCGCACTGGTGGTGTTTGGAAAACGGTTCTAATATGGTCACAATAAGTACAGATAAAGATTTTGAGAAATTCTGTACTAAAGAGGAACAATTCAAAATACTTTCCAAGTCTTTATGAATTTATCATTTTGTATTAATGGACGAAAGATAATATTACCGTTATTCATGAAATGATTAAGAAAATGAAGAGCTGATTTCTAAAAAATTGAAGCGAAATGGAAAAATATGGGTGCCTATGTCGGTGATGCTGACGGTGAGGTCTTTTTACTAATATTCAAGATTTTTCTTTTTAGACATCTCTGTTGTTGCTTTAAATGGTAATACTACTGAATATAATCTGCCTTATTGATACTAATCTTTGTTTTGATGCAAGCTATTGGGATCTGATTCATGGACTTCGATCAAAGATGACGGTGTAAAAAAGAAATTTTTTATCATCATCGAATGAAGGACAAGTTGAAAGGAACTACTATTGAAGTAGAGTTCAAAAATTAAATTTAATGCTGAAAAATTCAAACTGATTGATATCGAAGATATTGTCGTTAATTCTGGCGCAGACTTGGAATATTCTCATTATGACTTCGGGGACTATTGATAATTTTTAATAATCAAGATATCGATCCTTAGCATAACGCGTGCGAATTCGAGGGGAGACAGTTTACATAATTTCAAAAAATTCAACGACCATAGTCTAAATGGAATGGCATATATGGCTGGTTATCGTCAACATTATATACCACGTTTTCTGCAAAAGGGTTTATTAGTCATACTGTTGGTTCTGAATTTTTACATGGGTTTTCCGTAAAGATTCTAAACCTTATAATCCCAATATTATAAACAGTGGTGTCGAAAAAAATTTTACTCTAACAATAACGACACAAAACTTGATAATGTAAGTACCGAAGCGGAAGGTAGGTTTGGTGAATTAATAAACAACTGTGAAAAACAGACAAAATTAAAAACAATCAATTTGAGATTGCCAGAAAATTATTTGCACATCTTGAAATTAGGACCAAGGCATCTAAGGAAAAATTTCCTCAACACTGCCGACTATCTATTAAATCGGCTGCTTGATTATTTGAATGATCCTGAAATTGGAAAAAAAATTCTTACAGCAAACTATAAGAAAATCCATCGATAATTGAAGATGCTTTAAAGCAGAAATGAAGAAATATAATGTATCTTCTGAACTTTCTCATCTCTATTGCCGTTAACAGAAAAATGGCACCTTCAATGGTGCCCAAAATGGCCATTGAGATGCAAAGGCTGTTCTACACTTAGAAAATTAATCAAAACTGGTTTTGAAGGATCCACTGCAAAATGGACAGTTAAAAAAGGCTTTAGAGAGGCTTGTGGCCTGATGTGAAATAAATTGGTATGAAAAAATGACATTTCATGTTCAGTCTTTTGAGGATAAACATATACCTCTTGGAATTCAGCGACAATATTTAATATACATGGGAGAGTTTAAGCCCTTTTTAGAGAAAAAGATAATCTAATAGCTGCGATTTTACCTCATAGCTCTCATCAAATAATGTACTGTAGTTCAGAAGATTATCAAATTGATCCTGAATTAAAGAAGGCCATTATCGAATGTTTCCTCGAATACTTTATTGCTGCTGAAAACAGTCGTCAATTCCTCGAATTGAGCAAAAACATTTCAAAAATGCTCACATTCTGACGAAATAAAATCGAAATCATCATTTCAGATTTATTGAATGAAGTAAGTTTGGATGTTTCAGAGATTTCTAATAATTGTAGCAGGGAGAGTTTGGACCCCAAAACAGCATTATAGAAATAAATATGGGTTTCCAACAATGCTCTTGCTGCAGGTCGCAAAAAAACCGCGACCGCAGAAAGAGGCAAAGTTAGATATTTGAATAATGCATGAAACTGAATATAAAGAGATGCTTGATAAGAGAAACATACAAGCACGACGTGAGGAATAATTTCTGACGAGCTTAATTTATTAAAGAACTTGATAAATTACGGCACGAATTTGATCCCACGCACGTATGTTTGTAGCGACCGAGGGTTGTCTTCAGTTATAATCATAGGTGTTCTGTTAAAACGAATCGTATCGATGTTTGATGCATTGAAATTCTTATATCGAATGCCAATATCCATACGGCTCAATTAGCAGCAAAGAGCAATATTTGAAGCATCTATATATCTTGAATGGAGCATAAAGGAAGATACAGATAATAAGGCAAAAATATTACTATGTTTCGAATCTAAGGGTTGAACGTAAATGGGCTCTACGAACTATTGAAGGGACTCCGGGCTTGCAAAAACTTTTCACACGTAAGAGACCAACAAGGAGTTGATCCAGCGAAAAAAACCCAGGATGAAAAACAGGCTCAAACACATCTCGAGGAAGTTAACAGAATATTAGCTCAGGACTCATTTAAAGAAATTGATGAAGAACTCGAACGCCTTAAAGAAATAAAAATCGGCAAAAAATGGAGGCCATCACCAAGGCATAAAGCCTTCAAGTTCCTCTTTACGGCATATGGCAAGGCTTATAAAACGCCATGCTGAATATGACATATTTTATTCACAGGGTTCTGAAGTGCCATACTGCCGGAGAGAAATATAGACCATATTAAAAAATATCAGCAGGCAAAATAACCTTCAAGCCGATCCGTATCTTGGGGTTAAATAGCCTACTCTTTTCAACGATTTCAATTGTTTTAAAAAGTTACAGAATAATCCTTGATTTTACAGGCCTGAGTGAATTGGACAACTTCAACAAAAAATATAGGAATGAGTGGAAGAAACTTTTTAAACATGAAATCGGTAAAGTATCGCTACAGTGGTGAAGATCGAATTATCTAACACCTCACTAATTCAGCCGACGCAAAAAGCCGCGCGGCTGATTAGCCCGTTAACAAAGATCTCATAATAAAATTGAAGGGTGACATTTCCATCATGTTACCCCCATTGACACAACTTTCTCTTTCTTCGATCATTCTGGATGAAACGATCCTATCCCAGAAAAAGCATCGACCCCAGGCGGGTGGGCATATTTTCGGAAAACATCCGGGACGTATGAGTTTGGCCCATCGAGGTGGAGACCCTGCCCGGAGCGGCCCGGTTTCTACCGCCTGCTGGACGGGGCACACCGGTGGAGTGCGTTCAAGGCAACAGGGGCGAAGCGGTCTTCGTCATTGTCGAAACCTGGCAGGGAGGATCCCCTGCTCTATGCACGGCAGCCAAAGCCATCGGCGAAACAGCTGACGGAAGAAGAAGCCAGGGACACGGCCCGAAGAGGCATATGAAGGGAACCCCGACTCAGCGCCGCCAGGATCAGGCCGTGGGCCGGTCCAGACAGGCTGTGGACACCTACATCGCCGATCTCCGCGCCGTGACCTGATGGGCAGGGCATCAAACTATTTACATGCCGTCTGGGCATCCCCAGGACCGGATGGCAAAAGCGGCTCGGGCTGGATCAAAAAACAATTCATCACCATTTAGGGAAAATGCCAATGGCAAATTCCTAAATGGTGATTATCAGGGATTCACCGTGGCGGGTGGCTGAAAGCACGGCTGGTCAGACCCCCAGGTCTGGTCCCTGGTCCTGGAGGTAAAACGGATCATGACCGGTTCAAAGCACTTGGCTGGGGATTCAGGACCTGGGACCAGTGGAATTCAATGATTGTGACAACAGATTCGGGGATGACTGGCCCGGACGTATCCCGGCCCAGATGATCGCACATATCCTTCGCTATTTTTCAAAAGCGGATGACCTGATTCTTGACCCCATGGCCGGAGGCGGCTTGACCTCGGACACCTGCCTTGCCATGGGCCGCAGATATGCTGGGCCTTTGATATGAAGGATCGGCCGGATACGCGCGCCCTGAGATCGAACCCTTTACATGGGATGTTTCATCTGCTCAATCGCGGTTATGGCCTGTCGCGCAAAGAAAAACCCGACCTGATCCTCTTTGATCCGCCCCTACTTTGATGATAAAAAGCGGCTGACTATGATGATAACAGCATTTCCGGGTTGTCAAAAAAGCATACCTGGACTTTCTTGAGGCCTTTTTTATTTACTGCTGAAACAAAATGTCAAAAAAAAAAGACCCGACTGGCTTTTATCAATGCAGACTGGCGGGATTTTCAGAATACGCCGGCAATAAGAGGAAAAACATAAAGGCGGCATCCTCATAGACGATTACCTTGATATCTTGAAAAGAACAGGGATGGTATCATACCCATATCATTCGACTCTGTCATCCCAGCGCTTCAGCCCGGTAGTTGTTTCTGCCATGCAGAAAAAAGGCATACTGGGTGTGATCAGCCGGTATGTGATTGTCCTGGACCAAAATAATTGACATGCATTTCATTGATATGGCATTCATGATAACGAAACTATGGTTGAGATTTTAGGAGTTAAGACTTACACCCAATACGCTTAATTCACCCATTCGAGGTTTTATCTCAATAAAAAGTAATGGGATCTTGATTCATTGGATTAAGGCTACCCCATATATTGTAATTTCAAATATGAAGCGAAAAATCTATCCATAGCATAAGTTCCTCTTCTTAATTTAAAATAGTTAGCAGATTGTAAGTTTGCAGTATTTACTGGCGAGGAAAAAGGAGATTTATAGTGGACCCCGAAAACTGGACAATAGTAAGATAAGAATAAAAACAGTCCAGAACTCAGAAAAAGGGATCATTTTGAAACGGAAAAATTACAGCAAAAGAATTAAAAACCAAGGTGGCATTGGCAGCCATAAAAGGCAACAGACCGCCAATGAAATTGCCTCTGAATTCGGCATTCATGCAAACCTTGTGAACCGGTGGAAAGAAGCAATAGAAGCCCTTCCCTTGGTATTTGGCGATACTCAGGCAAAACAGAGCAAGGAAATAGAGAGAGAGAGAGAGAGCGCCTGTATCAGAAGGTTGGCAAACTTCAGATCGAGCTGGACTGGTTAAAAAAACACACCGGACACCTTTGATGACCATTAAAGAGAAAAAACAGCGTATTCAGCCGGAACACCTGATCTGAGTATTGATCCGCCGTGCCGAGCTGATCGGGCTCCCTCGTTCCAGCTATTACCGTGAGAAGGACCGGCAAATTGGGGAGACCCCGAAAATCTTGAAATAATGAGATGCATAGACCTTGAATACCTGTCCATCCCTTTCTATGGGACCCGCCAGATGCGTGATGTTTTGAGACGCGGGGATATAAAATTAACCACCAAGCGGGTTCAGCGATTGATACGTAAAATGGGGATTCAGTCCATTGCCCCCAAAACCGAATACCAGCAGGCTCACCCTCAAAACAAGATCTACCCGTATCTTTTGAGAAATTTTGATGTTACCAAGGCGGATCAGGTGTGGTGTTCAGACCTGACATATATCCGGCTGGCCGGTGGGTTTGTTTATTTGACGGCCGTCATGGACTGGCACAGCCGAACATGTCCTCTCCTGGGAGATTTCGATCACCATGGACAGTGAATTCTGTGTCTCCGCCCTTGAGGCTCTGCGATGTCATAAGGACTCCCCAAATATTAAACACAGATCAAGGCGCAATACACAAGCCATGGGTTTACAAAAGTTCTGAATAAGGAAGAGATCAAAATCAGCATGGACGGGAAAGGCCGTGCGCTGGACAATATTTCATCAGACGCCTCTGGCGCAGTGTCAAGTATGAAGAGATCTATGTAAACGAATTCAAATCTGTTGAGCAGCTGCGCAAAGCTTTGAAAAGTATTTTGATTTTTACAACCATGAACGGCCGCATCAGGTTTTAACGGACAAACCCCAGCTGAAATGTATTATGGAAAAAAATCAATTAAAGGTTGGTTGGATGAACAAGTGTTCCAGAAACCCGCTCCAGCGGAAGCCAATTCCACTCCGACGGGCAGATTTTGAGGTGCCCATTCCCGGGACCTGGCTTCACTTCCGCTAAAAAGCTAAAACAAGCCGGAAAATTTAACTGTGGAACAACATCATGAACACTGGCAAAAATTGAAAATGGCCTTAAATTAGTTGAAAAACTGTCTTGACATTGGGGTCCACCATAATTGCTCAGCGGGCATGGCAAGGTATTCCCTAAGTCCTATTTGAGTTTATAGATAAAGTTATTAACTTAAGATTTCCTTAATTGACATTGGGTACTATCTATTTTAGTTTAATCATTTACTGATATGGTTAGCTTGTGCGTTTTTAATTTATAATGTTCTAAATGGAGCAACTATTGTGCTGAAAATATTTTTGTGCTGCAAACTGTTCATGATCGCTATCCTTATTTCGTGTACATTTTTGGGTTGTATTTCAAATACTGCTGATTATCACCCATGCAACTGGCTTCCAAGAATTGAAATTGAAGACAGTAAGTTTGACAATAAGTAACTTTCAACCCTGTTCTGAAACACTGGGAGCAAAGGGGTCTTTTTGTCAGGTTATGATTACCAGATTTTTTTATAAGAAGGCTGGCTTGATAAAAATCAAATTCAATTACCATCAACTTTATGTTAAAATTAAGTATGATGGCAAATGGAGATTTTATATGAAACTTATAGTTTTCAAGATGGTACGCAGGGCGAGTTAACTAAAATTAACCGAGAGGTAGTTACTTGTGCTGGCATTGGATGTCAGTTAAGAGAGAGGTCTTTGGTGTTTCATTGTCACAGGAATATTTAGAAAAACAATTAATGGAAGGGTTTACTGTGAGTCAATTCAAAAAGTGGGTTCAAAAATTTTTTGCACAGTACCAGCGAGCTATATTCAAGGTTATTGGATAGCGGTAAATAGCTATTCTAAAAAGGTTTTAAAGATTTTTAAAAAATTACTTTTTATCCGACCATCTGCCTTATGGATTTTAATGTAAGTTTTGCCTCACTGAATAATTCAAACCGTTTCTTTCACAATACTGATTTAACAAAGGCAGGGTCATTAAGTTGGCCCTGCCTTTTTCTTGTTATCTCTCCCATTATTCTCTGAGTTTCAATTCCATTATATGGGCCGAGGTATCATCCCGGGATTTCTTCCATATTCAACTCTTTGATATAAAAACCTGAATGGTCAGTTTCTCAGAATAGTGATTATCCAAAACAAAAATTTTCTGAGACTGAAAAAATTTATGATACCGAAAGTATTCAAAACCTGCTATGGTCGATTTGTTCAGGAACGATGGTTGTTACAAGCAATTGAGAAAGCCGTAAAACCGCATCAAAGCTGAGCATTGAGTGTAACTTAGGGATAAAATATGAAGCCGAAAATCAGCATTATAACATTGGCGGTCTCAGATATAGAACGATCTACAACCTTCTACCGAGACGGACTAAAGACTGCCGACCTATGGAAACTTTCCTGGAACATCACACCTTCTTCGCGCTATCAGTACATGGCTGGCACTGTATCCCCATGATCCAACTGGCAGACGATGCCAGGTCAATCCACAAGAAAAGCGGTTTCGAGGATTCACTCTGGCACATAATGTTTCATCGAAAGAGGTGGATCAGTGATGGAAGAGGCGAGGGAAGGCCGGGGAGCTTTGTTGCAGAAACCTGCCAAGGAGCATGGAATGGGCAGTTATTCTGGTTATTTCTCAGATCCAGATGGATTTCTCTGGGAAGTGGCATGGAATCCTCATTTCGATCTGACCTAATATAAAAAGCACCGGACAAGACACCTCGCAAAAATTCGGATAATGAACAGTACATTCCAACAATAAATTAAATAGAGCTGCCGCCTTTTCTTAAACGATTCCCTGAAGCTTGGCTTCAGACCTAAAGTCTCCATCCTGGCATTGATATGCCCGGTTCATTTCTTCTCTTTTGCCCAGGATGGTATCAGGCCGGGAGGGCATCACACGGGAAGTTGTAGCCATCAGCGTCCATGTGAGCAAAGGCAAATCAAGATAAAATGGTGGCTCTTGTCGAAAAATGGTAGAATCAGAAACTTAAAATGCATAATCCGGGTAGCCGGGGTTTTTAATCCCCCAGCCCCACACCACCCACAAGCTATCCACCACAGGAACACCAGTTAGCATTGCCAGAAAGGCGACAAATTGACCACAACAAAAAGACATATCGTGTTTTCATCCTTGAATATAATCATAAGGGTATAATAGGAAGGATTAACAATAACAAGTTGATTTTATTATGAAAATTTAAAATTGTGGTTGAAAAACATCACAGTACATATGTTGCATATCCTTTGAGGCTTAAAGGGTATAGTGGTCGGCCAAGGTGATTCATATGAATCAGCATTATCCGATATTAAATCAGCGAATACAATTTCACCTTGAAACATTTGGATCCGAGGCCTTTGAAATTGACCTTTACTCTCAATAATCAGCGTAAACGCGGGAATTGCTGTCTAATGCCAAAGTTCCCGATCGATGCACCTATTCGAAAAGGATGATTACATCTTTAAGAGATTCTTGGCTTTTCTATGGTCGAGAAGAGGAAACCATATTGCAATGGTAGGGATAATTCAGATCCCGACAAATACCGCAGGCAACCGCCGTTGTACCTGCCCGTGAGGAAATTCAGAAAATGCTGGAGGGCTCCGGGCAGAATCGGAGACAGGAACCGCACCGGCATGCCATGGGAAAAGCGGTATAATGCGGACTATTCCGGATTCTGGTAATGGTTTTGTTTCTGTGCATGGCCACTGTGACTGCATACACGGATCAACTGGTCATCGGTGATTTCGACTGGCACCCGGCGACAGCCTGCCGGACCTAAGGAACCCGACGTTTAAAAATATTGACCGCCAGACCAGCTATGCCCTGATACAAGACAATGGCCGGACCATCATCAGGGCTTACAGTCAAAACAGCGCCTCAGGCCTGATCCACCCGTTGCGGGTGAACCCCGAAGAATATCCTGTGATAAAATGGCGCTGGAAAATCGATCATGTCCTGGAAAACGGAGATGTTACCGCCAAACAGAGGATGATTATGCTGCACGCATTTATGTGGCATTTGCCTTTGATACGGACAAGGCCGGATGGTGGGGAGCGGACAAGGCACAAAAGTGCTTCGCTTTTTTTCCGGCAAAGAACTTTGCGCGGTACCGCCTTGAATTATATATGGGCCAACAGGGCGCCTGTTGCGAAACAATCCGTTCCCAATCCCTATGCAAAAGAAGCAAAAATGATTGTTTCTCAAGCGGTAACTCAGCCAGCCGGGCGCTGGATTACAGAAGAACGAAACATCCCAAAGAAGACTACGCAAAGCTTTTGGACGAAACCCGCCTGAGATCATCGGTATCGGCATCATGACCGACACCGATGATACAGGAAGTGAAACCACCGGATATTACGGCGATATTACCCTTTTGCGTCTGCCTGATTAACCAGGTTCGAGGCAGGAAAAAGAATACTGTTAATACCGAGATCCGGGCATTGATCCCATTGAGTTGTCTGCTGATACTGCCGATATCAAACCAACCTGAGAGATGCCATCTCGGATCCAGCAGTATTTATAAATCGGCAAATTAGAACATTCTGCAACAAACCAAAATAAAGTACCACATTCGGTCCGAATGTGGTACTATTTGGACTGGAAGAAAAATTATGAATATTACAAACGATATTAAGCCGGTTACTTATTTAAAATCACGGGCGGCTGATTTACTCAATCAAATTAATGAAACGCATCGGCCTGTTATAATAACCCAAAATGGTGAACCTCGGCGGTACTTCAAGATCTGAGAGTTACGAAAATATGCGTAATGCCATCGGTCTTTTAAAACTTATTTCAACAGGGAAGCCGATATCAGGGAGGGACGAGAACAACGTCACAAGAAGATGTGTTCGATGAAATCGAAAGCGCACTAAAAGAAAGCGATAAATGAGCCAAAAATATCATATTAAATGGGCCGCTATTGCGCAAAGTGATTTGAAACAAATAATTGATTATATAGCGGTTGATAGCCAGACAATGCGATAGAAATGCTAAAAAAAACTAAGCCAAAAAGCGTCAAGCCTCTACACCCTGCCTGATCGAGGTGGAATTGTACCGGAGTTGAAAGATCAAGGGTATACACATCTATCGAGAAATAATTGTTTCCTCCCTGGCGCATTATTTACAGAATATCAGATGCAACTATTTTTGTTTCTCCATTATAGATTCAAGGCGGAATGTTGAAGATATATTGCTGAATCGATTTGTCAAATAAAGGGTTGCGTTCTTGAAGGCGGCGTAAGGTTTGCCTTGCGCATACCAGCACCCGGGGTCAATCATATAGGGGTATGAGTATAGAAAAGGGATTCAGATCAATGAGATCAAAGGATTTAAAATCGGTCATGCACAAAATCATGACGGGGGAACCAGGTGCACTGCCATTATTTGCGAGCGGAGTGCCTTTGCCGGGAGCCGATGTCAGGAAGCAGGCCTGCCAACAGGAATCTGAACTGTTAAAGCCGTTGAGTATTGCCCAGCAGATTCGGGAAACTTGTGTCATGCTCAGCGGAGGCAGTGCCTATGGCCTTGCGGCCGGAGATGGGGCCATGCAATTTCTGGAAGAAAAGGCGTGGGGTTTGATGTGGGGGGTGGGGTTGTGCCTTTGGTGTGCGGGGCGTCCCTTTTTTGACCTGGTGGTGGGGGGACCCCACATGCCGGCCAGATAAAAAATGGGGTACAAAGCCTGTGAGGCTGCCGGAACAAGAGAGGTGGCCCAGGGAAATGTCGGGGCAGGTACAGGGGCCACAGTGGGTAAGTTTTAGGAATGGACCGCATGATGAAAAGCGGACTTAACTTTGCTTTGCCCTTGAAATCGACACACCGTACAATGCGGGGCCATAGTGGCCGTGAATGCCCTGGGTGATGTCATTGATTATGATACGGGCAGGCCCATCGCAGGCATACTTACAGAAGATAAAACGGCCCTGTAAGCAGAAACACCCGAAATTATGTACAAAGAGATTGCCCGGCAAGGGATGTCTTTAGCGGCAATACAACCATCGGATGTATTCTTACCAATGCAAAGCTCACCAAGAACAGGCCAATAAGCTGGCTGCCGTTGCACCTCAATGGTTACCAAGGCCGTAGCCCGGTCCATACTTCGGTGGACGGGGATACCATCTTTGTACTGGCCACAGGAGAGGTGGATGCAAACCTGGATGCACTTGGGGTTTTATCTACCGAAGTCATAAGCGGAGCTGTGCTGAGGCTGCAAGAAGCGCCCAACCCGCCTATGGATTAAAAACGGCTGCTGATTTTTAGTTTAGCCTCCGTTGATGCCGCCGCCGGCCTGGCCGGCTGATCAGCGCATTGTTATTACCTGTCAGATGGCGGTGTGGTGAAGCCCTAAATACCAGGTGGCAATGCCGAAATAGATGACCCCGCCGATATCACCACAGACGTCACCAAAGGAGCGGAAGGAAGCCGTGGCCGGGTCAGTTTGAACCGGGTGAGCAGAAACGGCGGGGACATGCCCAGAAGACTGCCGAACAGCACCACGCATACCATGGCCATGGACACGATCACGGCCACATCCATCCCTCCCCGGGAAAACCCCGATAAACGGCTTACGGCCAGCGCCATGCACACGCCAATGGCCGGGGCAATGCCCCACTTCCTTGCCCAGCAGCCGGAACCAGTCTTTCATCATGACATCGCCGATGGCCAGGGCCCGCCATCAGGGTGGCGGACTGGGCGGGAAAGTACCGCCGCTGCCGATGAGCAGGGGGCAGAAGCTACCAGGGCCACGGTGGCGCAGATTGGTGTCTTCTAATGGAAGCAATCCCGGCCCCGGAAAAATATTCATGAACACCGGGCCAGCAGCCAGGGCAGCCGCTTCCGGATCAGCAGCCAGGGTGGCGTCCGCAGGCCGATGTCCGCAGGTCATCGGCTCCGGTACCTGAGCTGATGGACCCCATGCGGTGGAAGTCATCGTGGCTTCTTCTTCAATTACGTCATGGACATCGTCAAAAGGTAATGATTCCCACAAGGGAGTCGTTGCCGTTGACCACAGGCATGGCCAGAAGATCGTGTTGGCCATCTGCGGGCCACCTCTTCCTGGTCATCATGGACCCCGGGCGAAAGATGGGATCACGGCGCATGATTTTTCAATTTTGGTCGTGGGCCGGGCCAGGATCTCAGTTCCGCAGCGACACCAAGAGCCTTGAGCGCCGCGAGAATCGATCACATAAAATGTAAATGGTTTCCTTGTTGAATTAGCCAGCCGGAGCTTGTCAATGGCCTAGGGCGGTGAGACCCGGTGACGGGTGGCGTATTCACTGGTCATCAAAGCCCCAGCCGTGTCTTCTTCATAAGGACAGCCGTCTTATCTTCCGCTCGGTGGTGGCCAGCAGACGCAATAGAATTGCGCTGCTTTCTTCGGGCATGGATTGCAGCAGGTCCACCCGGTCATCGGATGACATTCTTGCTTGTGATGGCCAGGGGCCGGGACATCATTGGACAATTCTTTGTGATCTCCGCTGATCCTCGTAATCCATGTGCGTGAGCGCATCGGCGCAACATTCGGTGACATGTGTGAGAAAAATTGCTGACCAGCTGATCCAGGTCAAGGTCGGACAACTGGAGCCAGGTCTGCCGGGTGTTCAGATTCGCACGGGTGTGAGCACCTTGTCATCAATATATTCAGGCGTGTCGCCCTGACCGGGCACAAACAGATTATCCGGCGAATTTGAGGGTATCGTTCACAGCCCTGCCTCCTTTTGATCGGTCCGCCATCAAGACAGGCGAACCAGAAGGTCACGGCGAAAGCAAAAGCGCGCGGAATCAGAACTCGGTGATTCTGCAGACAGCCATGGCGTCTGTGCGTGTCATTGACAGCGGGGTATGATAAAAATGTCGTTTTCTTATGAAAATCACAGATATCGATAAGTGACAACTACCACCTTCGTCATCCATTTTCACATCCTTGTCATCAATCGTTAATCAAAACCAGGGCATAACGTGGCGATCCCATCATTTTGTCCCGGATCAAATTCTAAATATGAATATATACATAAATACCGCCGGGATTGTCAATTTAAAAAATTTATACTTTAGTTTAATTTTTTACTTGACATTAAAAAAATACTTCGATACTTATTTTTTTATAAAATCCCTAATTTTCACAGGAGGCGAAAATGGAAGCAGTCATGCAGGTGGCAAACAGTCCCGTTTTATGGATTCTTGCCCTGGCAAGCATCTCAATTGTTCTCTGGCAGACCTGGCTTTATTACAAAATGGCCGGCGATTATGTCAAACACACCCAAGTCATCACTTCGGAGGAAATCAGGACATCCATGAAAGTGGGGGTCATCAGCACGGTGGGACCTGCGGTCGCCGTGTTCACGGTGGCGGTGGTGCTGATCGGACTGATAGGTGGACCCATCACTCTATCCAGAATCGGTGTCATCGGCTCGGCCGCGTTTGAAAGCCTGGCATCTTCTGCCGGGTCCGGCGGCACCGTTGGAACGCCGGATTTCACCTTTTCCCTTCTGGCCACAGCCTCGTGGGTCATGGCCATCGGTGGGTCTGGCTGGATGATTACGACCTTTTTTCTGACCAAAGGGCTGGATGCCACCCAGGAAAAGATGAAATCCTCCAATCCTGAAATGATCCGGCTGGTGGGGTCCATTGCCCCGTTCATGGTATTTTTCGTCATGGGATACGGCGAATGCATGAAAAAAATCAAAGCCCCGGCCCCGAGTTTTGGTGTGCTTGCCGCACTCATTGCCGGTGCGGTGACCATGTATGGTGTCAACAAAATCGGCGCATCCAGTCAACGGTTGAACTGGCTGCGTGAATGGTCCATGGGATTCGCCGTCATCGCAGCGATGATCATTGGCACCCTGATCGATTAAAGGAGACAATAAAATGAAACCATCTGACACATTTGACACTCAATTCAGGCAAAAAATTCATTTCTGGGGCAGACTGTCCATTGCCATCGCGTTTTTCGCCAGTTTTTCCATTCCGTTCTATCTGACCTTTATTGCCGGGTATCCTGTGAACACAACGGTTCTGATCGAAGGACTGCTCTTTGTGCTGGGATTTGTCGGCATTATCTATTTTATCGAACCTGTTTCATATTTCCCGGTACTGGGACCCATCGGCACCTACATGTCTTTTTTATCGGGAAATATCGGCAACATGCGCATGCCGGTGGTAGGCGCGGTTCAAAGTGCTATTGGGGCTGAACCGGGAACCAGAAAAGCGGAGATGGCGGCTGTGTTCGGTCTGGTCACCTCCAACCTGGCCAATCTGGCGGTGCTTCTGATCGTAATTGTCGGGGGCACCGCCCTGGTCAACATACTGCCGCCCCGGATCCTTGGCGCGTTCACCTACGCGGTTCCCGGAATCATCGGTGCCATGATCGTCACTTTTGGTTCAAAAATGACGGTCAGACATATTATCGCAACGATCATTCTCGGTCTGGTTGTGGTCCAGCTGATTGAGTATATTGGAAAAATCGCCCCGGCTGTGGGCAAGTTGTTGAATATCGGTCAGGTGGGCGTGGCAGCGGTATTTGCCATTGTCTTTGCCGTAGTTCTGGCCCAAAGATCCTCCCGGAAAAACCATAACCAATAAACGAAAGGGGTCACAATGAACACATTGTTTGATGTTTCCAAAGGGCAGAACCAGATGAAAGAGTGGCGCCGTCATATTCATCAGCATCCGGAAACTGCATTTGAAGAGGTCAAAACCGCCGAATATGTGGCGTCTCTGCTGACCTCCTGGGGATATGAGGTGATTACGGGTATCGGCAAAACCGGTATTGTCGCAAGTTTAACACATGGAACCGGTGAATCGGTCATCGGGCTGCGGGCCGATATGGATGCCCTGCCCATTGATGAAACAGCGGACATCGAGTACAAAAGTCAAAACCCGGGCAAAATGCACGCATGCGGTCATGACGGCCACACGGCCATGCTGCTGGGAGCGGGCCGGTTCCTGTCCCAGACAAAACGCTTCAACGGCACGGTTCGCCTGATTTTTCAGCCGGCCGAAGAAGCCATCAGCGGGGCTCCGGCCATGATCGGGGATGGTCTGCTGGAAAAGTTTCCCATGGATGCGGTATTCGGGCTTCACAACATGCCGGGCCTGCCCCAGGGCACGTTTCATTTCAGGGAAGGCCCCATGATGGCAGCGGTGGACAACTGGGAAGTAACGCTGACCGGCAAAGGCAGCCACGGGTCCATGCCTGAAAAAAGTATTGATCCGGTGGTGGCGGGTGCATCTATTGTCATGGCGTTGCAGACCGTAGTGGCCAGAAACGTACCGCCTCTGGAATCAGCCGTGGTGACCGTGGGAGCCTTCCGGACCGGAGATGCCGGCAATGTCATTCCACAGACCGCGGTTCTGAGGTTGAGCATCCGAAGTCTGACCAAAGATACCCGGGAGTTGGTACTGAAACGCGTCAGAACAATTATCCAGAGTCAGGCAGCAAGTTTTGATGTCCGCTGTGAGATAAATCAAGGATCCCCGGGTGAAGTCCTGGAAAACGACCCATCCCAGACCCGGTTTGCAGCAAACGTGGCCTTGAACCTGGTTGGGCCGGACAAGGTGTCTACAAAAGGCACTACTTACATGGGCAGTGAGGATTTCGCTTTTTTCAGTGCCCAGGTACCTGGCTGCTACTGCTTGATCGGCAATGGCGACACCCCCATGGTCCATCATCCGGAATATCGGTTTGATGAGCGGAACCTGTCTGTGGGCGCCGCCTACTGGATAGCACTGGTGGAATCATTTTTAAAATGATATAGAACAGGCATGACTGATCTGAAACAATACCCCTTGAGAGAGAGGAAAAAAGCCGTAACCCGCCTATCCATCCTTGATGCCGTGATCAAGCGGTTGAACCACAAACCTTTGGCCGATATCACCATTGAAGAAATCTGTGAGGATGTGCAGATCTCCAGGGGCACGTTTTTTCAGTATTTTCCCCAGAAAACCGATGTTCTGGTTTTTTACGGCCTTTTGTGGAACCTCGAAGCCATGTGGACCGCCACCTGTTCCCCGGACGTGTATTCAGGCATTCATGCCATTGATCAGATGTTCAAGGCCCTGGGACAAGAGGTGGAAACCCATCCACAGCTTTGGATGGAGATTGTTTCCGTCCGGGCACTGCAGGCGGAAAAATTTGCGGAAATGGGAACCCGGAAGACCGATCAGATCCCCGAGGTTGAAAGATTGATCCGGTTTCCCGAACTGCCGGGCATCGAGTCCATTCCCGAAGGCAATTTCCGTCAGTTTTTTCTGTATAATCTCCAGGCGGCCATGAACAAGAAAGAACTGCCGGAAACCACAGATATCAAGACCGCTTTTCTGTCCCTGGCCAGCACGTTTTACGGCATTCCTTTGATGTCTTTTGACAAATCACCGGTCCGCTGCTCAACCGCGTTTGACAATCAACTGAACCTCCTGTGGAAGGGGCTGAAGGCAATGGACCGGTGATTACCGGATTCTGGAAAAATGTCAGGTTGAGGAAAAGAAGCGGTGTCAGGCCCGGGCCATGAATACGGCCCTCACCGGTGCCGGATAACCTTCAACGGTTTTTGACGGGTCTTGGGGGTCCAGAAAATCCGCCAGGGATTCGGTCTGGATCCAGTCGGTTTTCCGCTGCTCTGCCAGGGTGGTGGGAGTGACATTCACACACTGAATGTCCTTGAATCCGGCCCGTAACAGCCAGGATTCCATGACCGACAGATCCGGAATAAAATACACGTTGCGCATTTTGGCATATCGGTCTTCCGGAAACAGGCACAAATGGCTGCGGCCCTGGATCACCAGGTTTTCCAGCACCAGGGTGCCGGAGGGTTTCAGGCTGTCGTGGATCTCTTTGAGCATGTCCACAGGAGACCGCCGGTGGTATAATATGCCCATGCAGCACACCAGATCAAAGCAGCTGATGAGCTTTGGCATCTCTTCATAGGTGGCCGGCAGGCAGGTCACATTTTTCTGATTCACATACTTTTGGACAGCCAGATACTGGCAGAAAAATGCACTCTGGGGTTCCAGGCCCAGGACCAGGCCGGGGTTGCGGGCCGCTATGCGAAACATATAATACCCGTTGCTGGCGCCGATATCCAAAAACCCGTTTGCCGGTGATATCCGGCAGATGCGGGAGCCACCCGGTCCCATTTCATGTCGGACCGCCATTCCGCGCATCCACAGGAATCCGAACAGGTTAAACGGTCCCTTTCGCCAGGGGAGGCTGTTTGAGCAGGGTTTCCAGCAGTGCGAATCCGTTCCGGAAAGATCGCCTGATGTTCCGGCAGTCACTACCGGGTATCCCAAATGAATCACCGACGGCAGCTGATCGGGCGGCTGATTCACCACGTGCAGATATTTACGAAAATTTGCCCTTTGGATCGGCCAGAAACGCCTGTTTCTCCTCAACAAGTCGGCGATTTCATCCATGTGAGGGACCAGTTCTGCCTGCTGATACGGGGATAACAGGGGGTCATGCTTTCACCGCCATGATGGCGCTGAAGTTAAACCATTTGAGCCACATCCACCTGGCTGAACCCGGCCGGTGCAGGCGCTGAAATGAGTGTCAGGGTATCGGGAATCAGCACTTTTTCCAGGGCATCCCGTTTCTGGCTGATCTCAGATCAGAATATCCGTTTTCCCGTTTGAACTGCCGGTAAACTTCCAGTTGCAGGTGATGCATGGCCAGTTCGGGAGTGAACGGTTTTTCCATGAGCGGCAGGATGCCGCCGGGCACCAGCCCGGAAAATATCCGCTGGATCAGATCCTCTCTTTTGGAAGGATTCAGAAACTGCAGCGTCAGGTTGATCACCACCACTGACGCATTGATGATGTGGATATCTTCCATACCCCCACAGACCAGATGAATGCTTCGACCCGGCTCCGGCGGTTCCAGCCGGTTTCTGTATTTTTCCAGCATGGGCCGGAGTATCCACCACCAAGATGAACGGGGTTTTGCCTGAACAACGCCTGGAGCCGGACCCCGAAATTGCCGTGGGAACAGCCCAGATCATAGATCCGGGTGCCAAGGCTGATAAAACCGCCGGGCCGGTTCCGCCTGACGGCGGATGCTCTCCCTGTAGAGCGGCACGGACCAAATACCAGCATATCTCAAACGCATCCGCTGCTTCCCGGTTAAAGGAAAAAGGCTGGATCTGTCTGCGTTTTGTCGCAAATACCCGGTCGCGTGTCATAATGTTCATCTGTCCTTTGCATCAATAATCCACCCCTTATATCTGATTTGATTCCGGGTACAAGAAAGACAGTGGCGGGTCAAAGGAGCTATTTCCCTGAATTTTTGTGAAGCACCTCAGGTATTTATATCTGCTATCTAAAACCTAATCCCAAGCACGGATGTGTTTCAGAACAGTTTATGATTAGAAATGTTCGTTTTGTGATATTACCATTGAATTTAAACAAAGGATTGATATAGATAAGTCATATAGGACTCCCCTGTTCAAAGGAAGACATCGACATTGTACGATTTTTAACCTAAAAAGAGGTGGAGTTATGAAAAAAACAATTCTGTTAACGGTTTTGATTGTGTTCGTACTTTCTTTGCAGAGTCTGTACGCCGGGGATATCAAAAGGTACGCATCGGCACGGAAGGTGCTTACCACTCCGTTTAATTACATTGACAAAAACAGGGATCTGGCCGGATTTGATATCGATATCGCCAGGGCCTGTGTGAAGCGGCCGGTGTGGAATACGAATTTGTCACTCCAGGATTGGGATGGTATTATTCCCGGGCTGATCGCCAAAAGTATGACTGTATCATTGCTTCGATGTCCGTACAGCAGAACGAGACAAGAAAGTGGATTTTACAAAAAATACTATCAGACACCAGTCCAGTGCGTGACAAGCCAGGATAATATTTTGGATCTGTTCATCAATGGAATCGAAAATAAAACCATCGGGGGTTCAAGAGGTGTCGTGGGTGCCAATCTTGCCGAGACCAAATTCGGTGATTCCGTAAATATCAAGGCATATGCAACTCAGGATGAAGCTAACATGGACTTGGCATCCGGCAGGGTTGACATGGTTTTGCGCCGACTCGTCATCCTTCAAACCGGTTTTCTCGATATGAAGCGGGAAAAGGCTTTCAGTTCTTCGGTCCCTCTTTCATTGACGAGGAATATCTTGGAAAGGTATCGGCATTGCCGTCAGGGAAGGCGACAAAGCGCTGCAAGACTTTCAACGACGCTATCGACGAAATCAGGCAAACGGCAAATATAAAGAAATCAACAATCAGTATTTTGATTTTGATGTATACGGCAAGAGCATAATTTATATCGTTTTGCCTTTTTGACATAAACAGGGGCGGATTGGGAGAGTCAAAAAATTGCCGTCAGGGCAGAAAATATTTACAAGAGCTTTGGAAGCCTTGAAGTACTCAAAGGAATTACCCTTGAAGCTAAGGAAAGGGGACGTAATTTCCTTATCGGGTCTTCCGGGTCCGGCAAGCACCTTTCTTCGATGCATTAATCTTCTGGAGGTGCCGACTTCCGGAGAGAGATCATCGTAAGGGAGATGAGCATATCGGGTTAAAGAAAAACCGGAAGGAAAGCTCGTCCTACCAGACCGCAAACAGGTGGACCTTATGCCGGACCAAACTTATATGGTCTTCCAGCATTTTCCTTGTGGTCTCCACATGACTGTGCTTGAAAATATTATTGAAGCTCCTGTCCATGTTCTGAAAAAAAACAAGCAAGAGGCAAAGGACAGAGGGATGGCGCTTTTGGAAAAGTCAGTATTGCTGACCGGTATCATTATTTTCCAGCCCAGCTTTCCGGCAGCCAGCAACAGCGGGCCGCCATTGCCAAGGCACTGGCAATGGATCCCCAGGTCCTTTTTGTTTGACGAGCCACATCCGCCCCTTGACCCGGGCTTGTAGGAGAGGTTTTGAAATTAATGAAGGATCTTGTAAGGAAGGCCGCACAATGGTGCATGGCCACCCACGAAATGGGGTTTGCAAGAGGTCTCCTCCACGTGATATTCCTTGATAAAGGCATCATAGAGGACGAGGGCGCGCCATACATTTTGGTAAGCCTGAATCGGAAGATTACAAGAATGTTCCTTTTTCCAATCTGGTGTAATTCTATTGAGGCAGGAGTGCTTGGATAGTGTTTGATCTGGAAGGTTACGGCCATTTACTGTTGGAGGGTCTGCTGACCTCAAAGGTCAGATTGTTCTCGATGGTGATTGCGCTTTCACTCGGCCTGATTGCCGCGTTATTCAAACTTTCAAAAATTTGGATACTCGGTTTTACAGCAGGTCTCTATACCACTGTAATAGAGAGGGATACCCGAACTGGTGCTGATCCTTCTGGTTTACTACGGTGGTCCCACTCTTATCAGGATTTCGCAGCAATGCTGGGACGTGATATATGTTGACCTCAACCCCTTTTTCGCCGGAAGCATGACCATTGGTTTTATTTTACGGTGCGTTTGCCACTGAGGTTTTCCGGGAGCGTTCGTGGCGGTATCAGGGGCCAGCTTGAAGCGGCAAGGGCCTGCGGAATGAGTCCGTTGCTTTCATTCCGGCGGATCCAGATACCCCAGATGTGGCGATTCGCTATCCCGAAGCTGTGGGGAATATGGATGGTGCTGATCAAGGCAAAACCGCCCTCATATCCGTAATCAGCTTCCAGGGTGATGAGAAACGCGGATGTCGCTGCCAGACTACAGAAAACCGTTTAGCTGTTTTATGGCATCGCTTATTTATCTTTTGATAGCGATTTTATCCCTTGTCTTCAGCAATGGGCGGAAAACGTGCAAACGCGGTGTAAGAAGAGAATAGGACCAAGCATATGGATTTCCTCGACATAGGGTTATAATTGACGGTTGCCCAAGTTTGCCAAAGGGATTGCGATTACTGTTGAAATAACCGCCATCAGTGTGGCCATCGGATTTTGCACTTGCCATTGTTCTATCGATTATGCGGGTGTCCTAAAAACCCCTTTGTCTGGATGCGGTTTACGGTTTCAATTTCTATTTCAGGGGGCACGCCACTTCTGGTTCAACTCTTTTTTAATTTACTATGGCTCCGGGCAATTTCAGGATTTCTTTTCCCAGATCGGCCTGGCCTCTTTTCAAGAAGCATATTTTTGTGCAGTACTCACCCTTACCCTCAACACCGCGCTTATGCGGAGAAATTTTTGGAAGAGGAGAAAGGAATCGAAAGGTGTCTCTTTCCCGGAGAAATCGAGGCTGCACGGGCCTGCGGAATGTCCGGTATTAAACTTTACAGGCGGATAATCATGCCGGCTGCAATTCGAATCGCATGGCCTGCCTATACCAATGAAGTGGTATTCCTGCTTGAGCATCCTCCCTTGTGTCCATCATTACGCTGATGGATATAACAGTGTGGCAAGAGTCGCACTGCCAGGACATTGCGTTCTGAGAACTGTTTTTGTTTTGCAGCACTGATTTACCTTGTACTGGTGTACGGTGTGCTTTTGTCTTCAAAAAAATTGAAACCCGTATCACTGGTCATCTTGTACATGAAACACATCATTATAGAATCCGAGGACAAAACCAAATATAACCTTGTCGAACCAAATGATATTGTTTTTAACATGATGCGTGCGTGGCAGGTGGGCCACACAGCGGTTACGAGACCTATTTGATTCAGGGCTATGCCCTCAACCAGAAGCGCTTTGAAGAAAATGCAGCAGAATTAAAGCAGGCCCTTGCCCTGATTCAAAAGGCGGCCAAATCGCCTGTGACATCTATCCTGATTTAAATTCTTGACGGAATTTGCAGGCCGATGATATTTATGGGCCAACAAAAACCCGCACCTGCAAAGGAATTTTTCATGACCCCCCAGGACCTGACCCGGCTGCTCTCAGAAGTGTCAAACGGCCGGACCACTGTCACAGACGCTGAAAAACAGCTGTCCGATCTGACATTCGAATCCCTTGAATATGCCCGGATCGACCATCACCGCTCGTTGCGCAAAGGGTTTCCCGAAGTGATCTTCGGCCTGGGCAAGACCCGGGAACAGATTGCCGGGATCCTGGAAAAAATGGTGCCAAAAGAAAACGTGATCCTGGTGACCCGTATCGATCCGACCACAGCAGACCCGCTTGTGGCGCATTTTGAGAATGCCGCGTATTTTCCGGATGCCCGGCTTTTGCGGATTCAGAAAACCGCGCCGGATATTACCGGGACCGGCACCATCCTGGTCATCACCGCGGGCACCTCGGACATTCCCGTGGCAGAAGAAGCGGCCCTGACGGCCCGGGCCATGGGCAACCGGGTCGACACCCTGTTTGACGTGGGCGTGGCCGGCATCCACCGGCTGTTCGCCCACAAAGAGATGATCCGGAATGCCGGGGTGATCATTGTGGTTGCGGGCATGGAAGGTGCCCTGCCCTCCGTGGTGGCGGGCATGGTGGGAGCGCCGGTCATTGCGGTTCCCACCAGTATCGGGTACGGCACCAGCTTCGGGGGGATGACCGCGCTGTTGGGCATGCTCAATTCCTGTGCCTCCAATATTGCCGTGGTCAACATTGACAACGGGTTCGGGGCCGGGTACATGGCATCGAGCATCAACCATGTGGGCGTGGATAAAAACAACGCCCTGTGATATAAAATAGCCTCTGATCTATTTTTTTGTTGACAGGTCATAAATTTATATATAATGAATTAACTTTAAACAAAGTGAATATGACATGACACCCGAATTGACAAGCATACTACTGGTAGTCCTCATTATTATCGTGGAGGTGATTATTGACACCTCCAGACGACGGGGCTCCTAGTGGCATAAACCAATTGACAAGTTAAAAGCCGTTATCAGCCCCGAGGGGGGCAGATAACGGCTTTTTTGCTTTTAAGGAGAAACATATGCGCAGCCACATTGCAACCAAAGGGGTGGAAAGAGCCCCCCACCGGAGCCTGATGAAGGCCCTGGGCTACACGGACAGAGAAATCCGTCAGCCATTGATCGGCATTGCCAATGCCGCCAATGAGCTCATTCCCGGACACATGCACCTGGACACCCTGGTGGCGGCCGTCAAATCCGGCATCTCCATGGCCGGAGGCACTCCCATGGAGTTTTCCACCATCGGTGTGTGTGACGGCATTGCCATGAACCACAAGGGCATGCACTATTCCCTGGCCTCCCGGGAACTGATCGCCGACTCCATCGAGGTGACAGCCACAGCCCACCCCTTTGATGCCATTGTCATGGTGCCCAACTGTGACAAAATCGTCCCCGGCATGCTCATGGCGGCGGCAAGGCTCAACATTCCGGCCATTTTCATCAGCGGCGGCCCCATGCTGGCCGGACTGGATCCCAAAGACCAGACAAAAAAAATCGATCTGGTGTCCGTGTTCGAGGCCGTGGGCGCAGTCCGGGGCGGCCGCATGACCGAGGCGGACCTGGCTGCCGTGGAAGACTGCGCCTGCCCCACCTGCGGGTCCTGCGCCGGGATGTTCACGGCCAATTCCATGAACTGCCTCACCGAAGCTCTGGGTATGGCTTTGCCCGGCAACGGCACCATCCCGGCCCCCATGTCCCGGCGTATCCGCCTGGCCAAGGAAACCGGCATCCAGATCATGGCGCTGCTGGAACAGGGGATCACCCCGGATAAAATCATGACAAAACAGGCGTTTATGAACGCGCTGACTGTGGACATGGCTTTGGGCTGTTCCACCAACACGGTGCTGCATCTGACCGCCATCGCCCATGAAGCCGGCACCCCGATGGATCTGTCCGTGATCAACCAGGTCAGTGGAAAAACCCCGCATATCTGCTCGTTGAGCCCGGGCGGTCCCGACCATATTCAGGATCTGGACCGGGCCGGCGGCATTCCTGCGGTCATGAAAACCCTGGCCGACCACTCCCTGCTGGACACCGGTTGCCTCACGGCCACGGGAAAAAATCTGGCAGAAAACCTTTCTTCCGTGGCAATCAAAGACCGGGCCGTGATCCGGCCTGTCAGTGATCCCTATCATGTCCAGGGCGGTCTGGCTGTTTTGTTCGGAAACCTGGCCCCGGACGGGTGTGTGGTCAAGCAGTCGGCTGTGGTGGACGAGATGATGATGCACCAGGGCCCGGCCCGGGTGTTTGACACGGAAGAAGCCGCCACCGAGGCCATTCTGGGCGGGAAAATCAATGCCGGAGATGTGGTGGTGATCCGGTATGAAGGCCCTGCCGGAGGGCCTGGCATGCGGGAAATGCTCACCCCGACCTCAGCCATTGCCGGCATGGGCCTGGGGGCGGCCTGTGCCTTGATCACGGACGGCCGGTTTTCCGGCGGCACCAAAGGGGCCTGCATCGGCCATGTGTCTCCGGAAGCGGCCGACGGCGGAACCATTGCCATGATCAATGAAAACGACATCATCCGCATCGATATCCCGGCCAAAACCATTGAACTGATGGTACCCGAAGATGAGATCCGGGAACGGCAGGCCCGATGGGTCAAACCGGAACCCAAAATCAAAACAGGCTACATGGCCCGATATGCCCGCCAGGTATCATCCGCGGCCCAGGGAGCCATTATTGAATAACCCCCGTGGCCCGGGAAACCACCCCGGATGATGACAGTATAACCAGTCAGGTATCCGCTTAACACTTAACACTTAAAACTTAAAACTTAAAACTTCAATACGTAACACTTTCATATAGAATGACACAGGAGAACACAATGAAACTGACAGGGGCACAAATCCTGGTGAAAATGATCAAAACCCAGGGAGTTGACACCATATTCGGATATCCCGGCGGTGCCACCATTGATATCCATGATGAAATCGTCCGGCATGATGACCTGCGCCATATCCTGGTCCGCCATGAACAGGGTGCGGTTCACGCGGCCGACGCCTATTCCCGGGCCCACCAGACCACAGGGGTGGCCCTGGTGACCTCGGGACCCGGGGCCACCAACACAGTCACGGGCCTGGCATCGGCCCATGCCGACTCCATTCCCATGGTGGTGTTCTGCGGCCAGGTGCCCACCGGGCTCATCGGCAATGACGCGTTCCAGGAAGTGGACATCGTGGGCATCACCCGGCCCTGCACCAAACACAACTACCTGGTCAAAGACCCGGACAAACTGGCCGCCACCATCCAGGAGGCGTTTTTCATCGCCCGGTCCGGCCGTCCCGGCCCCGTGCTGGTGGATCTGCCCAAGGATATTCTCCAGGCCGAAATCGAGTTCACCCTGCCGGATGAACCCAACCTCAGATCCTATAAACCCAATTACAAACCCAACAAAAAACAGATCCACAAGGTGGTGGAAATGATCCAGGCGGCCAGACGGCCTGTGGTGTTTGCCGGCGGCGGGGTGATCCTGTCCCGGGCATCAGAACAGATCACCCGGCTGGCCCAAATGGCACAGATCCCCGTGACCACCTCTTTGATGGGACTGGGGGCGTTTCCGGGCACGGATCCTTTGTGGCTGGGCATGCTGGGCATGCACGGCACATTCCGGGCCAACATGAGCATCGGACACTCGGATCTGATCATTGCCGTGGGGGTCCGGTTTGATGACCGGGTCACGGGAAATATCAGCAAGTTTGCACCCCATGCAGATATCATTCAGATCGATATCGACCCCACCTCCATTCACAAGAATATCGAGGTGCAGTGCCCCATTGTGGGGGACTGTAAAACCACGCTGGAACATATTCTCACGCTCATGGAAAAACAGGCCCCCAAAGACCTGGCCGTGGACCGGGATGTCTGGCTGGCACAGATCGACCAGTGGAAGCAGACCATGCCCTTGAAATACAGACAAAAAACCGATGTGATCAAACCTCAGTTTGTGGTGGAAAAGCTGTGGGAAATCACCCGGGGCCAGGCCATCATCACCACGGAAGTGGGACAGAACCAGATGTGGGCGGCCCAGTATTATCACTTTGACCGGCCCAACCATTTCATCACTTCCGGCGGATTAGGGGTCATGGGATTCGGCCTGCCGGCTGCCATCGGCGCCAAAGCGGCCTGTCCGGACAAACTGGTGGTGGATGTGGCCGGGGACGGGTCCATCCAGATGAACATCCAGGAGCTGACAGCCGTGGAAAACTGCCTGGATGTCAAGATCGTGATTCTTAACAACCGGTTTTTAGGCATGGTGCGGCAATGGCAGGAACTGTTCTACAACAAAGCCTATGCCTGCACCAACATTGAAAACGCGCCTGATTTTGTCAAACTGGCCGACGCATACGGGGCCACCGGGTTCCGGTGCACAGACCCGGCCTGTGTGGAAGAGACCCTGAAAAAGGGCTGGAAACTCCGGGCACCGTGATCATGGATTTTGTGGTGGAAAAAGAAGAGTCCGTCTACCCCATGGTGCCGGCCGGTGGTGCCATCACAGATATGCTTCTGGTATAAAAAATGATACACACAGTAAAGGAAACACCAATGGAAACCAGCAGATATTTATTGTCGATTCTTGTGGACAATGAACCCGGTGTGCTGTCCCGGATCGCCGGTCTGTTTTCCGGCAGAGGGTTCAACATCGACTCTTTGAGCGTGGCCACCACGGATGATCCCGTGGTCTCCAGAATCACCATGGCCACCACCTGTGACGCCCAGACCATCGAGCAGATCAAAAAACAGCTGCACAAGCTCATCAACGTGATCACGGTGACCGATCTCACGGAAAAAATATGTGGAACGGCAGCTGGCCCTGGTCAAGGTGCATGCCAACCCGGAAAAGCGGGCGGAGATTCTGCGCATTGTGGATATTTTCCGGTGCCGGGTGGTGGATGTGGGCCATGCCCACTACACCATTGAAATTTCCGGTGACAGCGGCAAACACGAGGCATTTTGTCTTTGGTCAAACCCATGGGAATCGTTGAAATCGCCAGTACCGGGGCCATTGCCCCAGGAGAAGATGGGAAATAACAATGGAATCGGTCAATTATACGACACCACGTTAAGAGACGGCATGCAGGGGGAAAATATCTTTTTTTCTCCGGAAGACAAGGTAAAGATTGCCAAACGGCTGGATGATGCCGGCATTCACTACATCGAAGGCGGATGGCCCGGTTCCAACCCGGGGCCGCCCATTTCTTTGAACTGGCCAAAATCACATTCAAACAGGCAAAGGTGGCGGCATTCGGTGCCACAAGGCGACCGGGCATCTCATGTGACAAAGATGGCAACCTGGCGGCCCTGATTGACTCGGGTGCGCCCGTGATCACGATTTTCGGCAAATCCTGGGACCTGCACGTCAATGAAATCATGGACAACTCCCTGGAAGAAAACTTGAAAATGATCAGGAAAGTGTGGCGTATCTGCTGGATCAGGCCGGAGGTGATGTATGATGCCGAGCATTTTTTCGACGGGTACAAAGCCAACCGGCAATATACGCTGGATACCCTGGAAGCGGCCCTGGACGGCGGCACCCGGACCCTGGTGCTGTGTGACACCAACGGCGGATCTTTGCCCTGTGAAATCGAGGAAATCATCCGTTCGGTCATGAAACACTTCAAAGACCGGCCCGGCATCTGCTATGGCATCCACACCCATAATGACTGCGCCATGGCTGTGGCCAACGCCGTCAATGCCGTGCACGTAGGCGCCACCCTGGTTCAGGGCACCATCAACGGGTATGGGGAACGGTGCGGCAATGCAGACTTGACAGCCATCATCCCGATTCTGGCCGTGAAGATGAAAAAAAACTGCATGTCTGAAGACAACTTAAAAAAACTGTTGAACCTGTCCCGGTTTGTGTCGGAAACCGCCAATATGCCGCCGGTCAATTCCCGGCCCTTTGTGGGAAAAAGTGCGTTTGCCCACAAAGGCGGAGTCCATGTGTCCGCCATCATGAAAAATCCCAGAGCTTATGAACACATGGACCCGGTAAAAGTGGGCAATGTCCGCCGGGTCCTGGTATCGGAACAGTCGGGAAAGAGCAATATCATCTACAAGGCGGAGGAACTGGGTGTGGACCTGGGGGATGATGCCGTCAAGCAGCGGCAGATTGTGGCTTCCATCAAGGATCTGGAAGATGACGGATTCGAATTTGACGCGGCGGAAGGCTCCCTTAAACTGATCATGGAAAAGCTGACGGAACAGTACAAAAGCTATTTTGACCTGGAATCCTTTCGGGTGGTGGTGGAAAAAGACAAGGAAAAACCCTGTTATTCCCATGCCATGATTAAAATCCGGGTGGGCAAAACCACGGAAATCACCTCAGCCGAAGGAGACGGTCCTGTGTCCGCTTTGGACAACGCGTTGAGAAAAGCATTGTCCGCCATGTATCCCCAGATCAATGACATGCATCTGGTGGACTTCAAGGTCCGGGTGATCGACGGGTCCGACGGCACGGACGCCAAGGTCCGGGTGCTCATCGAATCCCGGGACACGGATAATATTTTCTCCACCATCGGGGTGTCTGAAGATATTATCGAAGCCTCCTGGCAGGCCCTGTCCGACAGTTTTCAGTACAAACTGTCTTTAGAACATCAGACAACTTTGTAACCTGTCAGAATTCTGACCATTTTTTATTATTTTATTTTCACCCATACAAGGACAGCATCATGAACGATCAGAAACACATTATTATCTTTGACACCACCCTGCGGGACGGGGAACAATCCCCGGGGGCCAGCATGAACCAGGCGGAAAAACTGCGCATTGCCACCCAGCTGGAACTGCTGGGAGTGGACGTGATCGAGGCCGGGTTTCCTGCAGCATCGGACGGGGATTTCAAGGCAGTGAAAAAAATTGCCGAAAACCTGAAAAAAGCCCAGGTGGCGGCCCTGTGCCGGGCCAATGAAGCGGATATCCGCCGGGGATGGGATGCGGTCAAAGATGCCGTCAATCCCCGGATCCACACCTTTATCGCCACCTCGGAACTGCACATGAAATACAAACTGCAGATGGAACCGGCTGACGTGCTGAACCAGGCCGTGGCATCCGTGAAACTGGCCGCGTCTTTCACGTCCAACGTGGAATTTTCCGCTGAAGACGGGTCCCGGTCTGACCCGGATTTTCTGTGCACGGTCTTTGAATCCGTCATCGATGCCGGGGCCACCACCATCAACCTGCCGGATACCGTGGGATATGCCGTACCCGAAGAATTCGGAAAACTGGTGGCATATGTGATTGAAAACACCGCCAACATCGACCAGGCGGTTTTGTCGGTGCACTGCCACAATGATCTGGGCCTGGCCACGGCCAACACCCTGGCCGCCATCCAGAACGGGGCCCGCCAGGTGGAGGTGACCATCAACGGCCTCGGGGAACGGGCCGGCAACACTTCCATGGAAGAGGTGGTGATGTCTTTGAAAACAAGGCCTAATTTTTTCACCCACACCACTAATATCGACACCACAAGAATTTATCCCACCAGCCGCCTGGTGAGCATGATCACCGGAATCCTGATCCAGCCCAACCGGGCCATTGTGGGGGCCAACGCCTTTGCCCACGAAGCCGGTATTCACCAGGACGGGGTGTTGAAAAATCCCATGACCTATGAAATCATGAAACCGGAAACCGTGGGCATTTCCAAAAACAACCTGGTGTTAGGCAAACATTCCGGCCGGCACGCCCTGGCTGCCCATGTGCGATCCATGGGATACGATTTGTCGGATGAAGAGATCAATCTTGTGTTTCAGAAATTCAAAAACCTGGCAGACCGGAAAAAACAGATCCTGGACGAAGACATCGAGGCGTTGATCAATGAAGGGGTGTTGCGGACCTCGGAGGTCTTCAGTCTGGAATATATCCATGTGCTGTCCGGATCCACCGTGTTCCCCACAGCGTCAGTACAGCTCAAGATCCACGGCCGCCTGGTGCAGGGCGCCTTGGAAGGTACGGGTCCCATCGATGCGGTGTACAACATTATTTCCAAGCTGACCCACACCAAGTCCGAGCTGCTGCGGTTCACCATTTCCGCTTTGACCGAGGGCACGGACGCCCAGGGAGAAGTGACGGTCCGGCTCAAGGAAGACGGGGTCGTGGCATTGGGCAAAGGGGCGGATCCGGACATTATCACGGCATCGGCTCTGGCCTATCTCAACGGCCTCAACCGACTGGAATACCTTAAAGCCAATCCCCCCAAGGAGGAGGCCGTATTATAGCCCCGGCCCGGTATTTGCCGGCTGATTATTTACTGGCCCGGTATTTGCAATTGTCCCGGGCATGGCACATCAACTCACATCCATCACAGGGATTGTCATCCCTGCATCCTGGGATACCAACGGTATAATTCTGGGTACCGCCATCGTGACATTTGATGAAGATATTGTCACGGTGGCGGATACCGGTGCCGGCAGGTCTTTGCTACAGCATCTGCGAAAAACCGTGACCGTCAGGGGAAAATTGACCACCAGCACGGGTTCCAAAACTCATTCAGGTTCTGGATTTTCATCTTTCCAACCCGGGTGAAGCCGCCTGATCCCCACATGCACACCAGAAAGTGCCGGCAATCAGTAATTGACAGAACCGGTTGGGGCTGTTAATACTTTTATCCGGATTGAAAACGGTTTCACGCCTGTGAAACCGATCGTTCAAGTATTGCTTACAAGGAACTCCCATGAAAGAAATACTGGTGTTGAGTCGCGGGCCTGGGGATATGGATCTTGTCTCCCAAAACCTGCACATGAAAAAGTGCATGAAAACATCCGGTCCGTGGCTCCCACCATTGCCACCGTGCTGCTGCTCGGCGATACCGGCACGGGCAAAGGCATGACAGCCCGGTTGATTCACTGGCACAGCCAGCGGTTTGACAAACCGTTTATAGAAGTCCATTGCGGGCCATTCGACACGTTGATCGAAAGTGAGCTGTTCGGGCATGAAAAAGGCGCGTTTACCGGGGCGGACCGCAGAAAACCCGGAAAATTCGAAATGGCCATGGGCGGGACTTTTTCTGGATGAAATCGGCACCATCACCCCGTCCGCCCAGATCAAACTGCTGCAGGTGCTCCAGGACGGTATTTACAGCCGCGTGGGCGGTGACACACTTCTGAAAGCAGATGTCCGGATCATTGCCGCCACCAATGCGGATATCCCATCTAGTGCAGACCGGTCAATTCAGAAAAGACCTGTATTACCGTTTGAACGTGTTTCCCATTACAATTCCAGCACTTCGGGACCGGCTGGAGGATCTGCCCGGTCTGATCGAGGTGTTTCTGAAAAAACTGAACATCAAATACGGCAAAAAAATTACCGGAATCCATCCATGGTGATGGACCGGTTCCAGCGGTATGACTGGCCCGGCAACATCCGGGAACTGGAAAATCTTCTGGAGCGGGCCTGTATCCTGGAGCAGACAGACCTGCTCATGCCCCAGAGTTTTCCGCTGGATACCATGCCGGATGGGGATGACTCTGATCCTGGCAACGATACCGGCACCCCATTGTCCAAAGCCCGGCAGTCTGCCATAGACCGGTTTGAACAGGCGTACCTGACCACCCTTTTTAGGGCAGACCCGGGGCCGGATTGATCAGGCGGCGGCAGCTGCCAGCGTCACCCCCGGCAGCTCAACCGGCTTTTGAAACGCCACCGGTTGAATAAGAACATGTTCAAGCCGACCAGAGACACGGGATGTCCTTAAAAACGCCATGGTGCCGTTTATAAAGACATCCCGTGTCTATCGATTTCTCTTTAATTTCAGCAAAAAATTATGCAGGAAATGCCTCATCCGGCATTTCCATGATGGCGGAATATGTGCCTTTCAACGCATCCATCTTTCCTAAAGTTGCCGGCAGAACCCATTGAATAAAGTATTTTGCCGTAGTCACACAGCCTGATAAAATGCAGCATCCTTTTCTGGCGGCGGACTTGATTTTAAGGCTCGGGCCGTGACAGCCCGCCACAGTTCAGCCAGGCCGGGACCACGTCCCCTGTGACATCCAGAAACGGATGGGCCACGGCAAAAGCATCCAGCACTTTTTCGGACATGGCAGTCATACCCATGTGCATGGCGGTTTCTCCAGCTTGTTCACCGCTGTTTTCCACCCGCACGGCCATGTCTGCCAGTTCGGGATTTCATGGCTGCGGCAATGGTCTGGTTCATCCGGGTCAACAGGTCCATGAACGGCTTGCCTTTTTTCAGGCCCAGTTTTCTGCCCAGAAGATCCATGGCCTGGATCCCGTTGGTGCCCTCATAAATGGAAGTGATTTTACAGTCTCGAAGCAGCTGTTCCTGGGGATATTCGCTGATAAACCCGTACCCGCCAAATACCTGGACGCCCTGGGTACACACCTCAAACGCCCGGTCCGTGATATAGCCTTTCACCACGGGAATCAGCAGTTCGATCAGCCCCTGCCAGGTCTCTTTGTCGGTTTCATCGGCGGACGTGAGCACCTTGTCAAAACACAGGGCCGTGAAATACATCAGGCTCCGCATGCCGTCCACATAGGCTTTCATGTGCAGCAGCTGGCGTTTGACATCCGGATGATTGATGATGGCCACGGGTTTGGGGTCTTTGTCAAATATCTTGGTCAGGTCCGTGCCCTGGATTCTTTCTTTTGCATAATTGACTGCATTGACATAGGACGCATGGCAAAGCCGAATCCCTGGAGCCCGACCCCCAACCGGGCCTCATTCATCATCACGAACATGGCTTTCATGCCCTTGTTCTCTTCGCCCAGCAGCTCGCCGATGCAATTGCCTTTGGAGCCGAAGGCCAGGGGACGCAGTGGCATTGCCGTGAATCCCATTTTCTTCCAGACCGGTGCAGGTCACATCATTGGATTCGCCGATGGTGCCGTCTTCATTGACCCGGTATTTGGGAACCAGAAACAGTGAAATTCCCTTGGTACCGGCCAGGGGCCCCTTCAATGCGGGCCAGCACCGGATGGATGATATTTTCGGTGAGATCCTGGTCACCGCCGGAGATGAAAATCTTGCTGCCGGTAATGGAAAAGGTTCCGTCTTCATTGCGTTTGGCGATAGTGGTCAGGTTGCCCACGTCCGACCCGGCTTCGGGTTCAGTCAAACACATGGTGCCGGCCCATTTCCGGTATACAGATTTTCAGATATTTTCTTCTGGTCTTCGGTGCCGAACTCTTCCACCAGTTTGCCGGCCCCGTGGGTCGGGCCCGGGTACATGAAGGCGCAGTTGGCCCCGGTGAACAATTCGCCGGCAGCCATGGAAAGCACCCGGGGCATGCCTGGCCGCCGAATTCCGGATCATCACACATGGCCACCCATTCCCCTTCACAAAACAACTTATACGCCCGGTGAAAGCACGGCGGAATCGTGACTTTGCCGTTTTCAGGACACAGGTCTCATCGCCTTCCTTGCTGACGGGCAAAAGTTCCTTGACAGATTTGGGCCTCGGTCAATACCATGTCCATGGTTTTTGTTGAATTCCTGAACCGTTCATGGGATGCAGATCTGCGGCGTTGAGCATCTCATGAAGGACAAACTCCTGATCTCTTCGGTCTGCAATGGATTGTGCCATGGGATACGATCTCCTTGTCTATATATTTATTTTTGTATACCGGTTGTAAACATCTCAAAAATCATGGACAGCCGACGGTCTGACTGGGTTGGGTCCTCCTCCCGGAACAGACCGGACCAGCCCGCTAATGCACGATATCGGCAAACAGTTCCGCCATGTCCCGGGCCGGGTAAGTTTTGAACACCTTTTCCCGGATCCCTGGTCAAACATGGTTTCAAACAGCTGCACCATGCGCTCATGGGGCGGTTCACCCGCTCGTTGAGCTGGGGCATGCCCACGCTATCAATATTGCTTCTTTCAGAAATATAAATTTTCACCACGTCCTGATTGTCTCTATAAAACCGGGCCTGGGCTTTGAGGGCAGCCAGAAGCCGGTCTGTCACGCTCACGTCCTGTTGATGGGCGATGTCATACAAAATCCGCCCCAGTTCATGGACCCGCTCGATCACCAGGTCATGGTACATCTCTTTTTCAGGAAAATATTTATAGATGGTGCCAGCGGATACTGGGCTGCTTTGGAAATCTGGCCATGGTGGTGTTGTGAAACCCGCCTTCGGCAAACATAGCCAGGGCTGCCGCCAGAATTTTCCCGGCGCTTTCTTCTGTCGGTCTCTTTGTTTTCGGGTCAAGGCAGCCATAATTAAACTCGTTGTTTCATTTTTTAGAATGAGTATTCTATAAACAGAATAAATATTTTGTCAATATCTATTTTCAATCCTGCAACCAACAACGGTCTTGACTATGAGCGGGTTTTAACGGATGGGTTCAAATGATTTTCTGTTGGGCCGAACAGATTTTATGTGACAACGCCGCCGGATATCACCCCGTGGCACCGGCAGGCCGTGGCCACCAGGCACTGGCCTTTGTGCCGGGAAATCCGGTCCGCCAGCGCATACAGATCGGCCGGTGAATATCCCCCCACCCCCGGCCCGAGTTGCCGGCTTTGAATGACAAACGGCAGTACTTCCGGAACATTCAGTTCAGCAATCAACCGGAACATATCTTTTTTTCTGGGTTGGCCGGTGACCGTGCACTTATCATCGGGTTCAGAGCAGTTGGGAGGGCACAAAAAATCCGCATGACTGACATAAATCTGGTTGTCTGTTCCCCGCATGGGATTTGGCAGGCATCTGTCAATTTCATCGGGCAGAGGACAGGAAACCAGGCGATGGGTTCCCAGTGTGAAACGGCACCATTCCCAGGCCAGATGCACGGGTACGGCCGGCACCACCCAGTCCGGTCCCCGGGTCCGGGTCATTTCCTTGAACAGAAAATCCACCCCGTCTCCGGCCACGGTGGTGCATCCCAGTGAACCGGCTTTTTCAAGACTTTGCCTGTCCCGGTCCACCAGGGTCACATCCATTCTTCGGCTTTTGTCTTTGCGCATGAACCGGGCCGCCCTGAGCCCGAACCTGCCGCTGCCGATGATCCATACTTGTGCCATGTTCCGGTTATCCTATGATTGCTCAATCCTTGTCAAGGTCTGAAAAAATTCCTCATGGTGCACATAAATAATTCTGTCATTGTTTTTTAAAAAGATTCGGGCTACATATTTATCAAAGGAGGATACAGGTATGCTCATTGTTATTTCACCATCCAAAATCCTGGAATGTGACGGTCGTTCTTATCCGGAACACACGATTTTGTTGAAACGGCATGGACTTTTGCCAAAGGATGAAAAGTAACGTGATCAGGTACTGTATCGTCCATTGTCTGACAGGTTTTTTTCTGCTGTTCTGTATTGCCTGCGGCATGCCGCCTGAGACAGAATCGGTCCAGGGCGGCCGAAACGGCATTTCCGACAACGAGATTCTGATCGGGTCTTCCCTGGCATTAGGGGGTCATGCAGGGTATCTGGGCACCCAGATGATTCAGGGCGCCATGTCTTATCTGTCTGATATCAACCAGCAGGGAGGCGTGCATGGCAGACAAATACAGCTGGTGGCCATGGATGATGAATACAATCCCTCTCAGTGCCTTTACAATACCCAGCAGCTGATCCTTGAAAAAAAGGTGTTTGCGCTGTTCTGTTATGTGGGGACCCCCACCACGGTCCGCATCATTCCTCTGATCAATGAAGCGGAAATCCCCCTGGTAGGGATGTTCACCGGTGCCCAGCGGCTGCGCCAGCCGCCCAATCCTTTTCTAATCAATATCCGGGCATCCTATTACCAGGAAACCCAGGCAGCTGTAGATCTGATCGTAAAACAGAAAGGGATGACCCGGGTCGCTGTTTTCTATCAGTATGATGAATATGGACTCGACGGGCTCAGGGGAACCGAAATCGCCCTGAAACAATACGATCTGGTACCTGTGGCCAAAGGCTCCTATATCCGGGGAACCCTGGATGTGGAAGCCGGACTGGCGCAGATTATTCAATCCGATGCCCAGGCCGTGGTCATGATCGGAACCTATGACAGCTGTGCCAGATTCATCCAGCTGGCCCGCCGGCAGAATTTTACCCCGCTGTTTCACAATGTTTCTTTTGTGGGATCCAAAGAACTTGCCCGGCGGCTCGGGCCGGATGGGGAAGGAGTGATTGTCACGCAAGTGGTACCGCCGCCATCCATAGATCTTTCCAAAGAAGACCTGCCGGGTGTCAATGAATATAACCGGTTATTAAACCGGTACTATCCGGACAGCCGGCCCAGTTTTGTGGGACTGGAAGGGTATATCAACGCAAAAATTCTGGTGGAGGGGCTGGAACGGGCCGGACGAAACCTCACCCGGCAGTCTTTTATCCAGGCCATTAAATCTGTGAATGATTTTGACCTTGGCATTAAAAATCGTCTGAGCTTCGGTCCCAAAGACAGCCAGGGCCTGGATCAGGTTTATTTTACCGTCATCAGAAACGAAAATCTGGTATTGTTGCCATGACACCGTTTTCCCACCTGACCTTGAAAAACAAAATTTTCATCTCCTGTCTGGGCGTCACCCTGCTGGTCAGCATCATCATCGCCCTGTTCACAAGAGCCCTGCTTATTTCAAGCCTGACCCGGGAATTGAAAAACCGAGGCATCGGTATTGCACAAAGCATTGCAGACAGTGCCCGGGGATTTATTCTCACTGAAAACCGGGCCGAACTTACCAGCCTGGCCTATGATGCCCGATATGGCAACCGGAAGGATCTGGTCAAATATCTGATCATTTCGGACAACAGTGGAAATATCCTGGCCCATACCTTTACCACTGGATTTGTGGGCCCGGTCAAAACCATTGTCAAACAGCAGCCGGCAAGCGAGGTGGGGATCAAAAACCTGGAGATGGGACCTCACTGGGTCTTTCACATCACTGTGCCGGTCACAGAAGGCATCTATACCATCGGATCCATTCAGATGGGTCTGGACAAACAGCATATCGACAATCTGATTGCCCAGTTGCGGTGGATATTTTTAAGTTTTCTGTCCATGGTCACCCTGATTTTCTTTTTTCTTTCACACCGGCTGGCCCTGTTCATCACCCGGCCCATTGCTTCACTGATCCGATATACGGATCTGCTGACCCGGGGGGACTTTGATGTCATTGACAGTAAAAACTTTCAAACGCTGAAACAGGACATCAAAACCCGGAACGATGAAATTTCAAAACTGACGGATTCGTTTATCAAAATGACGTCCCGGCTGAGAGATTCCACCCGCAGCCTGAAAGACTCGCAGAAAAAATACCGCTCGCTTTTCAAAAGCGGTCCCAACCCCATCTTTGTGGTGGACAAAACCGGTTTTGATATTTTGGATGCCAATCCCAATGCCACGGAACTGTTCGAATATACGCGCCAGGAACTGATGGAAATGACGCTGTTTGATCTGGGTGAACTGGATATGACATCTATGGAAGATGAACCTTTTGATCTTGAAACCGGGGCAAACCGTTCCAAGGTCAAATTTTTCAAAAAAAGCGGGGCACCTGTGTTTGTAAACATCCATACCAGCCCGGCAGCGTATGGTAAAGAGGATGTGATCATCGTGGGCACCACAGATATCACCGAACTGGTGGAAAAAGATTCTCAACTCATTCAGGCCAGCAAAATGGCCAACCTGGAAAAAATGTCCGCCGGTATTGCCCATGAAATCAACCAGCCGCTCAATGCCATTAAAATGGGCAGCGAATACCTGTGTCTGATGCATGGAAGAAAACAGGCTGTCCAACCGGAAGACCTGACCATGGTCCTTACCGAGATCAGCGACCAGGTCACCCGGGCCGCTGATATTGTCAGCCGGCTGAAAAATTTTTCACGAAAAGTGGATTTTTCCAGGGAACGGGTCAACGTCAACACCTGTATTCTTTCGGTGCACAAGATCATCGGGCGCCAGATCACCCTTCAGAATATTGATCTGGTCCTGAAACTGGATAAAACCATTGCGCCCATCCTGGCCCACAACAACCGGCTGGAACAAGTGTTGTTCAACCTGATCACCAATGCCCGGGATGCCATCAATGAACGGATTGAGACCCTGAACGTCACAAATCCGGGGAAAATTGTCATTCAAACCTTTTCCATGAACCATCAGGTCGGCATCGACATTGAAGACAATGGTGCCGGTATCGACCCGGATATGACCGAATCCATATTTGAATCTTTTTATACGACCAAACCCATGGGGGAGGGACTCGGGCTTGGCCTGCCCATTATCAAAGGGATTGTCAAAGATTATAACGGCACCATTTCCCTGTCCAGCCGGCCCGGAAAAGGAACGGTTTTCAGAATCCTTTTCCCTGAACACAAAGATCCCCACTATTCAAAGGAGTTAACACACCATGATCAAAGTGCTTGTGATCGATGATGAGAAACCCACCCTGTCCATGTTTCGGCTTTTTCTGGCGGCCTATGGCTATGATGTGTATACAGCCCAAAGCGGATTGGAAGGGCTTGAAATTTTCAAGGCACACAGACCTGAAATTGTATTTACAGACATTAAAATGCCGGGCATGGACGGGTTGACCGTGTTAAGGAAAATCAAAGCCCTGGGTACTTCTTCCCAGATTATCGTGATCACCGGCCATGGGGATCTGGAAAAAGCCATGGAAGCCCTGGATATGGATGCCTCGGATTTCATCAACAAGCCTGTGGATCGTCAGGCACTGGATGCGGCCCTCAGCCGGGCGGAAAAAAGACGGCAGCTGCCTGCTGACATGCCTTTTTCCGCAACCCTTTGTTCGGCCGGCTGCCATGAACCTGTCTTTACCCTGTCCGGCCGATTCAATGGACAAGATCCGGACATGCTTTCTGAACAGATTGCCCGGACTCAAGTCAGCAATCAGACAGTGACCCTTGAGCTTGATGACAGTTTTTCCATCAACCGGTCCGGTCTTGCCGCGTTGACCCGCACGATTCAACAGGTGCGCAGGCAAAATATCCGGGTCGTTCTGACCCATGTATCGTGCAACTATTCACGGCTATTTAAAATGGTGGGTCTGGACAAACTGGCAGATATCCGGGAAACCCGGGTGGAAGAATGATAACCGTCTCATGATCCCATCTTCCAATCTGCCATATTTCAGTGATGTACTCAGACGCAGCCGTTTGTTCGAACTTCTGGACAGCCAGTTTCATAAACCTGATTTTCTGATCACGGGCCAGGCTGCCCAGGGAAAGACCACCCTTGTCGCCTCTTATCTGGCTGAAAAAAATATTCCGGTCATCTGGATTCATCTGACCGAAGATGACAATGACGGTGAAAAACTGTTTGACCGGATTGTTGAATCATTCAACAGAATAGACGAAACATCCGATCATCCGGAACCGCTGCTCACCGGCAGCACGATTTTGGGTGCAGGCCGGCGGCTTTTACAGCATGTCAGGGCGTTAACGGATCTTTTTGACCGGTTAACCGCTCCGGTGGCACTGGTGCTGGATGATCTGGAACAGCTGGATGGTTCCAGTCCGGGGGCTGACCTGGTTTTCCGCTTACTGACGATCCCCAATGATTTTCTGAAACGGTTTATCCTGTCACGGACCATTCCGGACTGCAACATCGCAGCGCTGAAAATATCCCGGCAGATCTGTATCATTGAAAATCAGGACTTGACGTTTACTCTGGAGGAAACCCGGGACCTGTTTTTCAGCCGGCCGGAGCTGAACCTTTCCCAGATAACCCGCCTCCACGAAATGACCAATGGCTGGATCGGCGGATTGACCCTGGTCAAAGAATCTCTCAATCAGACGAACTTTTTTTTAGACGACATTCCCCGGCATTTGTCTGAAGAAACATTTACCTATTTTTCCCAGGAAATTTACAACCGCCTGCCTGATGACATCAAACAGTTCCTGATGATCACTGCCGTGCCCGAGACCATCGACACGGCCACCACACAAATTCTGTTTGACCCGCAGACCGCCCTGTCAATACTGAACCGGCTTGAAAGACGGAACCTGTTTATCCAGCGGATCCATGACCGTCAAGGAAAATATGAATTCCGGTACCATCGCCTGTTCAGAAATTTTTTATCCCAGCAGATGGCCCGGACCTGTTCCCATGAACAGATTCAAAAAATTTACCGCGAAGTTGCCCGGGCATTGTGGAAAAACCGGCGGCATGAGGCGGCCCTCAAATGCTGTGACCTGGCCGGAGACACCGACCAGATGGCCCGGATCATCCGGATCAAAGGATCTGACTACCTGATTCGGGAAAACCTGTCCAGTCTTGAAAAATGGATCAACCGGCTGCCTGGGAAACAGGTGGCAACAGACCCCTGGCTGACGTTTTTCTCCATCATCCCCCACCGGATCAAAGGTGGGCGGAAAAACATTGACCGATTTGAAACCGCATTTTCTCTGTTCAGGCAGACAGATGATCTCCGGGGTATGCTGTTGTCATCCGGATTTTTAATCGAGGCGGCCGTATTTGTCAGAAAACCCTCTGCTGCCATTGAAAACTGGATCCAAAAAGGAGAATCCCTTTTAACCGGTACCGGAAAAACAGAACAGTTCCCATGGGCCAGAGGGCTGCTGCTGCAAAAAATCGGGCTGGGATATATTGCCGGGTCCGGCAACTTCACCAAAGGCATTTCCGCCTGTAAAACCGCCCGGCTTCTGGCCCGTCAGATCAATGATCCCGGTCTGATGTTCAACACTTCCATCACCCTGGCCCTGGGATATGTCCGGGCCGGTGATTTTGACAATGCCCGAAAACTGCTTGCCCAGATCCTTCAGATGGACCGGAAACGACAGAGTCCTGAATACCGGGTATTGAAACACATTGTGGACATCGATCTGTTTTTGAAAAACCAGCAGTTTGAGCAGGCGGAATCTTTGCTGGACCGCTGTGAAGAAGATATCGATACATTCGGGTTGATTTTTCTGTATCCGGTTCTGGTGGAAGAAAAAGCCCTGCTGTTTGCCTGTTCCGGCCGGTTTGCAGATGCCGCACAAATGGCCGACCATTTGAACGATTTTTCTATTCTTGAAGGAAACACCTTTTATCAGGGCATCTCCTGCCGAATTCATGCGCTGACATGTTTTCTGAAAAACGACTTTTCCGGTGCCCTGGGACATGTCAACGCATCACTTCACGCGTTCGACCCGGCAAAAAAAGGGGATATCCATTATTTTCTGACACGCCAGCTGGCAGGGATACTCCATTTGTCCTGCAATCAATATGATCAGGCACTGGAACATTTGCTTCCGGCGGCGGATTATTTTGAAAAAACAGGGTCCGGGCTGAGCTTATGCGAAACATTGATTGCCGCAGGCATCTGCTTCTGGGCGCTTTCCCGGAAAAATGAGGCCATCTTTTTTTTTGAAAAAGGATTTGTAAAATCCAAAAAAGAAGGATACCGTTGTCTGCCGCTCATCAAAGACCAGATGCTGATCTCGGCACTCATGGCCTTGATGGAAACAGACGATTTCCCGCGCTGTTTTCCGGAAATAAACCACGTCAAATCCATGGTGAAGGCCCTTGACACGACAGGTCTTGAACAGGCTTTGGCAGAAAGAATCCGGACTGCCGGGAAAAAGGAACGACCAGATCTGGCGGCCCGGCTGGCACCCGTATACAAACGGGTATTGCCCCGGCTGCATATCCGGACATTCGGCTGTTTTGTCATCCGGATCGGCACCCGGATGATCGATGTCAGAGAATTTGAAGGCACCAAACCGCTGATGCTGCTCAAATTACTGGTCCGGCATGGCGGCATAGATGTGCCCAAAGAGATTCTGATCAATGATCTATGGCCGGAGGCTTCGTCTGAATCCGGAGAGAAAAATTTCAAGATCACCCTGCATCGCTTGAGAAAAGTACTGGAAAAAGATATCGAAAAAATCTTTGGATGCAGTTATGTTTTTCAGAAAGCATCCAGGATATCCTTTGATATGGAAATGGTTTCCATCGATGCCACAGAATTCATGAACATGGGAAAAGCAGCGGACCGGCTGGCCGGCAAAGACCGGCTTGAAAAGGCCTTGGAGATATATGAAAAGGCCGTTGATATCTATCAAGGTGATTTTTTCGCCGAAGAGCCATACCTGGACTGGGTGGAACGGCAAAGGATCCTGTATCGATCCAGATATCTGGAAATGATGTCCGCCAAAGCGCTGATCCATGAAAACCTGGACCAGACTGATCTGGCGATTGATACCTGGCAGGCGGTTTTAAACATGGATCCCTGCCTGGAAAGCGCGTGCCGAAATTTGATGATCCTGTATGCCGACAGCGGCAGGATCAAAAAAGCCCTGAATCTGTATGTGTCATTCACAGCCATGCTTGAAAAGGAGATGGATGCCAAACCGGATTTCCGAACCGTTGAACTCTTTGCCAGCATCCAAAACCAGAAAAAGAATCAAGGGTTCTGACGGGCATAAAAATGAGTATTGCCCTGTTTATGCCCTGAAAATACTGTCATTGGCATGACTCAGACGTAAGGCATAAATCCCTTGTCAAAATCACTGCCAGACATAGAACAGGATGTTTCATGACAGGCGCGCCTCCTTGATCGGAATGCCATCTGACAGGCTGGTGTAACCAGCTTCCTTTGCTTTGATATCCAGATGCAGGGTGGCAGCCAGTTCTATTTTTGAAAAAAACGTGCGGTCCAGATGGCGGATATCCACACCCTTGATATATTTCCGGGACCCGTTACACACATTTACCCGGTATTCCTTTTCTTCAGAACTGAAAAAATACGGGTGCAACTCCGGATCTTTACTGTCACAGAACAGGCATCCCATACGGGTCACTTCCCAGCAGTGACTGCAAAAACTGCATTTCAGATGCCGTTTACCCTTGTCATCCAGAAAAAACAGATCCGGGAAATTGCCGCATACAGGACAATACTCTTTTCCATGGGACCGGTTTTTCAGATAACCGCTCAACTGTTTTGCACAGATTTCAACACAAGGCGCCATACTCAGATACGTGAACATGATCAGATGCTCGGAACTGATGCCGATGGTTTCTGAAAAAGAGGAAAGCATCTCACCATCGCTGTTGAGCAATGCATCAAAAACCTGTCCAGGATCGATCCTTGAATCCGTCATGGCCGCCTGCAAAGAAACCGCTGCCTGGGACAATGCATTGTGCTGATTTTGAGCGATGTCACACAGGATGGCCATCAATTGAACCGCCGCGTTCTGGTCAATCATAAATTCTTTGGGATCGATTAAAGGCATATCGTGACGGAATTTTTTTTCCACCAGGGATGGATCAATGGATATGGGATCCATGAGAATCTGTTGTCGGTTTTCCTCCTGGGCCTGAAAGACCTGGACATAAAAATTCAAAATATCCGTATATGCCGGCCTTTTTTTCAGTATTTGATTCTTGCTTTTTTCCATAGGGGTATCTGATGCCATTTTTTTTCCTTTACGGATAACGCTGCCCGGAAATATGAACTTCCGGGCAGCAAGTCAGTTTGATGATCAAATATGCGCTGGCAAAATCATCCGATGTGCATCATCCGTGCAAGGGGTCCTATCATCTTACGCAGGGCCACCGAGCGGCTGATACCACCCCGGCCCTGATGTGCCTGTGCCACAGCATAATCTGAATATACTGACGGATCAAATGCCACCAGATAAATCACACTGACCTCATCCGGATTCAGCAGACTGGCACCTGGAAATTTTTTTCTGACCCGTTTCAAGCGGTCATCCGCCATGGACAGAATATCCTCCCGATCGCCGAACTGCATGGCACCGGTGGGACAGGCCGTCACACAGGCAGGCTTCAATCCGTTGTGAATCCGGTCATTGCAGAAATCGCACTTGGCAATGATACCGTCGTTGCCGGCCCGGGGAATATCATAGGGGCAGGAGACATTAATTTCTTCCGGATCCAGATGTCGGGTGTTGCGGGTATACAGGATGGCGCCTGTCAGGTCATCCCGGTAAATGGCACTTTCATCCACTGCCATACTCAAACAGGGAGCATCCAGGCAATGGCGGCACTGATCCGGAAAAAACAGCCATTTCAGCCGGTTTTCAATGACGGTTTCCGTCATGCGGACCAGCTTGTATGTGCGGTCGCTCAAATCCTGAGGATTCTGGAAACTGCCCACATTGGTCGTTTGTTCAGCAGGCAGGTCGTGCCATTGTTTACAGGCGACCTGGCAGGCCCGGCAGGCCGTACACAAAGTGGTATCGATAAGTATTGCTTTCGTCATGATCAGATCACCTCCTTAAAGCTTTGTCACATTGACCATAAAGGCCTTGGTTTCAGGAATCCGGGTATTGGGGTCCCCTGCCGGAGGTGTCAGAAGATTGGCGGTTTCCTCTGTGCCGGTTTCCGGCCATCGCCAGCCAAAATGCCAGGGAATTCCGATTTCGTGAACCGTGTCTGGCCCGATTTTAAACGGTTTGAACCGTTTGGTGACGATTGCCGTGGCTTCAAGCGCCCCCCGGATGCTGGCCACCTTGACCCGCTCGCCATTCCGGATTCCCCTGAGCTTGGCCAGTTCTTCGGACATTTCAACAAACATGCTGGGTTGCAGTTCCATCAGCCACTCCTGGGGACGGGTCATCAAACCGGTCTGCCAGTGTTCGCTCACCCGGTAGGTGGTGCCCACGAACGGAAACCGGGGATCGTAGGTGGCATGGGCATCTGCTTTGGTGCTGTAAACTACGGCGGTGGGGTTGACCATGACCGAAGACAGATAATTTTTTTCCACCGGACATTCCAGGGGTTCGTAATGCTCGGGGAACGGCCCGTCAGCCCGGCCCGGGCCAAAGATCTGCCCATGACCGTGTTTGCGCATGATAAACGGATGTTTCGTATCCGTCCGTCGGGTGCCGTCCGGATTCTGCATGGGAGACCACCCGCCGTCGGGCACATCACCCACCCATTTGCCGGAGACATATTTACCGTCGTCCACCTGTCCTTGGTACCGGATCACCCAGTCCTTTTCATCCCAGGGCTGCCCTTTGAGATCAACGGAAGCCCGGTTGTAGATGATCCGCCGGTTCACCGGCCAGCACCAGGCAAACTCAGGATACAGCCCGATGTTGTTGGGCGCGTCCTTGTCGCTTCTGCGGGCTGCCATATTGCCTTTTTCCGTATAAGAGTTGCAGTAGAGCCAGTTGCCGGAAGCCGTGGAACCGTCTGCCTGCAGCAAGGCGAAACTGGGCACCAGGGCCCCTTTTTTGTAGACCTTGTCCTTGATGGTGGTATCTTGAGTAAAGGTCCCGTTGATGGCTTTGGCTGCTTTGTGGGCATCAAATTCCCCATGGGTTTCATAATCCCATTTCAGGTTGATGATGGGATCGGCAAACTCACCGGAAGATTGATACAGCTCCTTGATTTTATGGCCCAGCCGCATGATGATATCACCGTCCGGCATTGAATTGCCAAGGGGCCTGGGACCCTGATACCGCCATTGCATCCACCGGCCGGAATTGGTGATACTTCCTTCTTTTTCCACGGAAACCGCTGCCGGCAGCATGAACACCTCCGTGCCGATCTTGGAGGGATCCATGCCCGGTCCTTTCCAGAAGGAACCGGTCTCATTGTCAAAGATATTGGTATTGACCATCCAGTCCAGTTTGCCCAAAGCTTCCCTGATTTTGGACGCATTGGATCCGGAACAGGCCGGGTTCTGACCCCAGGCAAAAAATCCTTTGATATTTCCTTTGTACATGGCGTCAAACAGGTCAAACCAGGAATAGACTTTTCCGTCATCCACTTTGGGCAGCCAGTTGTACCCGAACTGATTGTCTCTGGTGGCGGCCTCGCCGAAAAACGCCTTGAGCAGGCTCACCGAATACCTGGGATAATTCTGCCACCAGTTGGCGCTCAAAGGATCCTTACTCACCGGCGTATATGCCTTGTTGTAAGCGTCCAGGCTGTCATTGGATGACTGGGGAATCTTCAGATATCCGGGCCAGATATGCCACAGCAGGCAATGATCCGTGGATCCCTGAACATTGGACTCTCCACGGAGCGCGTTCACACCGCCTCCGGCAACACCCATGTTTCCGAGCATCAGCTGGATCATGGCCATGGTACGGATCATCTGGGTGCCCACGGTATGCTGGGTCCAGCCCATGGCATACATGATGGTACCGGCCTGACCTTTTTTCCCGGTGGCACTGTAGGTTTTATAAACCGTGAGCAGATCCTGTTTTGAGGTCCCGGTGATCCTGGACACCGTCTCCAGATCATACCGCTCATAATGTTTTTTCATCAACTGAAACACACATCTGTCGTGTTTCAACGTGCGATCGATTTTGGGCACCCCATCTGCATCCATTTCAAACGCCCAGGTGGACTTGTCATAGCTGCCCATGGAAGGTCCCTCTTCATTTTTCTTGTAACCCGAAAAAAGACCATCATTGAACCCAAAGGCTTTTCCCACAATAAAGCCGGCATTGGTGTATTCAGCTGTATATTCGTGATTGTACAGATTGTTGTCCAGAATATACTTGATCATGCCGCCTAAAAACGCGATATCGGTTCCGGACCTCAAGGCTGTGTAGATGTCCGCCCTGGCGGAGGTGCGGGTGAACCGGGGATCCACATTAATCAACGTGGCCCCGTTTTCCATGGCCTGGGTGACATATTTAAAGGAAATGGGATGGTTTTCCGCCGCATTGCTTCCCATGATGAGAATACAGTCTGAATTTTTCAGATCGATCCAGTGATTGGTCATGGCGCCACGTCCAAACGACTCTGCCAGAGCCGCTACAGTTGCGCTGTGTCAGATCCTGGCCTGATGTTCGATGTAAACCAGCCCCAAAGACCGCATCAGGGCCTGATAGATCCAGCATTCTTCGTTGTCCATGGCAGCAGACCCGATCGAAGCGATCTGAGTGGTGCGGTTGACCACCTGTTTGGCGGCATTGATTTTTTCAAAACTGTTGTCCCGGGTCTTTTTCACCCGCTGGGCGATGGTGGACAATGCCCATTCCCAGGAAACCTTCTCCCATTTATCTGAAAAAGGGGCCCGGTACATGGGATCGGTCAGGCGCCGGTCATTTTCCACCAGCTGTTTGAGGGATGATCCTTTGGAACACAGCGATCCCTGGTTGATCACATGATCCGGATCCCCCTCGATGTTGATGACCCGGCCGTCCCCGCGCCGGCTGGTGTGAACGATGGCACCGCATCCCACCGCACAATAACAGCAGATCGTTGTGGTTTCTTTGGCATACTGGGTCTTCAAAAGACTGGCGTGGGCTTTGACCGGTTTCAGGTCAAAGCCCAGACCGCTGACAGCAATGCCGGCAGCGGTGACCCCGGAAATTTTCATAAAGTCTCTTCGGTTGAGTTTCATAAAAATTTACCTCCCTGACGATTAAATTATTCACTTAATTTTACTGCTTGGCCATAAACTGAAGAATCCATATCACTGACAGGTTACAGAAAAGTTACACCACAGGGATTCAACTGTTCATCAGCCAGGGTTGCCGGAGTCAAACCGGGAATGAAAAACCCCTTCCGAGGTCGCTCCGTCCCCGAACATGGCCAGAACCACCGTGTCTTTTTCTCAATTGTACCGGGAGGCATACGCCAGTCCCACAGCTTAGGGCAGCTGGGAAGCCAGCACAATGGATATCGGCATCAATTTCAAGAAATGGAAAGCGGTCAATTCGCGTTCTCCAGCGCTTTTAGGCTCAATAAAAACATCAATTGTCATTTTGTTGACTGGGTCAAACATTTGTAAAACAAGCGACATGGGACATTCACCCCCTGTCGGGGGTGCCATGCACCAAAATGATCTGCGATGGCCTCAACCCGGGGTAACTGGACTGTGGTACCATCTACAGCAGGCAGGTTGAAAACGAAGTTTCCTTTGGCGGACAAAATCCGTTGGACTTTGGCGGTGTCCGTTGATTAAGTATTCTTTTTCCCTTTTACCGGTTACCATGGTGGGAACTGAATTTAATCCGTGGTCCGGATCTTGGCAAACACCTCAGGTGTAGGTTTGGGAAGCCCGGCAATCTTCCAGGCCTTTACCGGATCGGGAAACTGTTCATAGTTGCAGCCTTTTGTCTGCCCCACATTTTTACACACGGCCCGGAGAATTGGAAATGCCTCAAACTTCTCATAGTAGTTGCGCATAAATTTGATAATTTCCATACGTTCGGTGCTCAAAGGGCATTCATCTTTGATGCCTTCCTTTTCCGCCAGAGCACAGGCAATCTCTTCAGTCCAGGATCTAAAATCCTTGAGATATCCTTCCTCATCCAGGTGAAGTTCCAAATCATGGATATTTGTCATGGGTCATCTCCTTAAAACAGGGGTTATTGAAGTCATGCAGGTTCATACTATAATTAAAATAATAAACACCCAACCATCTTTGTAAATAACTTATTTTATGAGTTTAATAAAACTTTGTTCTCATATGATTTTTTGGATACACAATGGTTTGATTCATTCAAAATGGTACTTTATGATCATATCGGTTTAAAAAAGTTATTAATAATGGCTTACAGATTTAAAAAAAATCATTGAACAGGTTATTTGACCGAATTCTTTGACTTTTTATTTTAAAGATCCATTGACAAAATCTTGAATATTGTATATAGAACTCTTTTTTCATATACTGAATTTAACCTGATAATTCAATTATTATACCATCGCAGCATAAATTAGCTGGACCCATAAAAATGGACCGCCCCTGTTGGCAGACCGTTGCGTTTTTTTTGAACCAATGATATGCCGCTTTTTGGGCAAATTTTATTCATGAAGGATGATGTAAAATGATCAGAGATTTAAAACGGGTGAGAAATATCGGCATCAGTGCCCATATCGACTCCGGCAAAACCACCCTTTCGGAACGGATTTTATTTTATACGGCCCGAATTCACAAAATCAATGAAGTCCGGGGAAAAGACGGGGTCGGTGCGGTCATGGACTCCATGGAACTGGAAAGAGAACGGGGTATCACCATTGCCTCGGCTGCCACGTATTGTGAATGGAAAAAACACAATATCAACCTCATTGATACACCGGGCCATGTGGATTTCACCGTGGAGGTGGAACGATCCCTGCGGGTACTGGACGGAGTGGTGCTCATTTTGTGTTCGGTTGCCGGTGTTCAGTCCCAGTCCATCACAGTGGATCAGCAGATGAAACGCTATGAAGTGCCGTGTATCGCCTTTGTCAACAAATGTGACCGGTCCGGTGCCAATCCGGCCAAAGTGGCCAAACAGCTGAAAACCAAACTGGGACACAATTCCGTGTTGATGCAGCTGCCCATCGGACTGGAGGACAAACATGAAGGCGTGGTGGATCTGGTGGCCATGAAAGCTTACTATTTTGAAGGCGAGCATGGTGAACGCGTGGCAGTCAAAGACATTCCCGATGATCTGCTGGAAGCGGCAAAAGAAGCCAGAGAAGAATTGATCGATGCCGCTTCTTTGTTTTCAGAAGAACTGACCGATGCCATTCTGGAAGAATCGGACATCAGTGAAGAATTGATCAAGAACGCTGTGAGAACCGGCGTGATGGACAGGCAGATCACACCCGTATTCCTGGGTTCCGCATACAAGAACAAAGCGATTCAGCCGCTGCTGGATGCTGTGCTTGATTATCTGCCCTCTCCCCTGGATATTCATAACGAAGCCATTGACCTGGACAACAATGAAGAAAGCGTGGTTCTTGAAAGCAATTTTGACAAACCTACGGTGGCGCTGGCCTTCAAACTTGAGGATGGTCAGTACGGCCAGCTGACCTACATCCGTGTCTATCAGGGATGTATCTCCAAAGGAGACACCCTGGTGAACACCCGGGACGGCAAAAAAATTAAGGCCGGTCGCCTGATCCGCATGCATGCCTCCCAGATGGAGGACGTGGAAGAGATCCCTGCCGGCCATATCGGTGCCATGTTCGGGATCGACTGCGCCTCCGGAGACACTTTTGTCTCTCCGACGATCAATTACTCCATGCTGGCCATGCATGTGATGGAACCGGTCATTTCACTTTCCATCGTTCCCAAGGACAACAAAGCCCAGATCAACATGTCCAAGGCATTGAACCGATTCACCAAGGAAGACCCGACTTTCAAGACATATGTGGACCATGAAACCGGTGAAACCATTATTCAGGGCATGGGTGAGCTGCATCTGGAAGTGTATGTGGAGCGCATGAAACGGGAATACAAGGCAGAAGTCACCACGGGCGCCCCCCGGGTGGCTTACCGGGAGACCATCACCCAGAAATCCTTGTTCAACTACACACATAAAAAACAGACCGGTGGTGCCGGTCAGTTCGGTCGGGTGGCCGGATTTATGGAACCGTGTGAAGAAGATTTTGAATTTGTCAACAAGATCACCGGGGGCCGGATTCCCACCCAGTATATCCCGGCCTGTGAAAAAGGGTTTGCCGCGTGCATGGCAAAAGGCCCCAAACTGGAATTCCCCGTAACCGGTGTCCGGGTGACCATCGACGATGGTGCATTCCATGCGGTGGACTCATCGGAAATGGCATTTCAGGCCGCTGCCCGGGGCGCATTTCTGGAAGGCTATATGAAAGCCAAACCCGTGGTCAAGGAGCCCATCATGAAAGTGGTCATCGAGACCCCCAACGAATTCCAGGGGTCCTGCATGGGGCTGATCAACCAGCGCCGGGGAATCATCCAGGGATCCCAGGAAGAAGGCGTGATGTCGGTGATTGAAAGCCAGGTTCCCTTGTCGGAAATGTTCGGTTTTTCCACGGTTCTCAGGTCCGCCACCCAGGGAAAGGCCCAGTTCACCATGGAATTTTCTTCCTATAAACAGGTTCCCCAATCCATCGCCGAAGAGATCATCAAACAGAAACAGGAAGAAAAAAAAGCCTAAGACCGCCATATCAAGGAGAGGGAATATGTTAAAACAAGATCTCAATCTCAGAAGCCCCATTGAAAAAATCATGGGCATAGACAATATTACCAACAGCAAATTCGGTGCAGTGCTTTCCAGAGCCGGGGTGGGAAAAACCCGGTTTCTGGTCCAGATTGCACTGACCCAGCTTTTAAAAGACCAGAAAATCGTTCATGTCAGTCTGGATGATTCCATTGGAAAAATCAACCTGCGCTACAACGAAGGATACACCAACCTGGTGGACAGCATCGGGTATGTGGATCCCCAGAAAGCGGTTCGACTGTGGGATGATATCAGCCTCAGCAAAGTGGGCATCAGCTACAATGATGTGACATTCGACACTGAAAAGCTCAAAGATTACCTGAAAAGCTTTAAAAAAGCGGATCTGCCCATGCCGGCGATGATGATCATTGACGGCCTTAATTTTGATGAAGACATCACAGACATTCTGAAAAAACTGCAGGCATTGAATCAGGAATTTTCTACATCCATCTGGTTTGCCATGAAGACCCACCGGGACGAGGCCATGGCAAAAGACGGATATCCGGTCCAGCTGGAAACCCGGAAAGACCTGTTTGACAAGGCCCTGTTTCTGCAACCGGTGGACAATAAGATTCAGGCGGTCGTGCTCAAGGACGGCAACCGAACCGACCAGTCATTTCTTCTGGATCCGGCCACCATGATGCTGGTGGAATAAGCTTTTTTTGATATTCCTCAGGGATGTTCCGTGTTTTTATTTCGGCCGGAACATCCCTTTTTTTTCGCATTCTGGAACCCATTGCCGGATAAAATTTTCAATGGCTGTACACCGCTTCACCCTTTACGATCAGAATTCCGTGCCGTTCATAATCAAACGAATGCAAAGATTCCTTGACCCGTGATCTATTGAATGGAACAAATTTTTCCGGTTCTGGGATTGACCACCGGATCTTTTCTGGACTGGACCACGAGGACCGGACGGGTGATCTGTTTCAGTTTGGGAGCCAGCTGCTCCATGAGCAGTTCCAGTTGATGGATACCGGCAATGGGTTTCGATGTGTTGATGGGGATTTTCCGGGTGGTTGTCAATAATTCCCTGGCCATTGCGTTGAAACGGATGCGGCGGATCATGGTGTTCCAGGCATTGATGGCCGGTATAAAATGAGCACCCATATCCTGGAGCTGCATGGGTGGCGCCACGGCGCCAAAAACCGCCTCCACTAATGTACTGGGCGCGCCAGCTCCAGGGCCAGCCCCGCACCCGTAGAAACGCCTATAAACCGTTTACTGCATGAGTGACGTAAAGCCACAGAGCTTCTTCCAGGTTCTGCCATTGTTCATAACCGACCCGAGGCCAGATCATCGGAGAGGTACCATGTCCTTTGAGCCGGGGTACATGCACCGTGAATCCATGCATACAGGTATTAGACAAATTTCCACTACCATCTCTTCCGGGGCCGCCAGCATTGCCCGTGAATCAGCAGAACCCGGGACTGTCCGGTGTCCTGATTCAAAAACCAGAGGCCGTGATCTGCTTTGTTTTTGGATTCATCCGGTCTGAAAAAAGCGGCATAGTCGGTAAAATCCATATTCATCTTTTCAATGATCCGGATCCTGACCCGTTTCCACGGATCTGACGACGAAGAAGCATCTGGCGATCTTTTCAGGCAGATCTGGGCCCGCTTCCACCGGTTCCACTTCATTAGCCATGACCAGGATGGGATTTTCCATGCGAGATGGCATGAAATTCCGATAAATTGTAAAATCGGGCTGATCTTTACGAAAAATAGCTTAAATCTTTATCATGCGGATCACTCCGGTTTCTTCCGCGAGTCCAGAAAATCCGATATCCGTTTGAACCGGTCATCCACCAGCAGATGAATCTGGTTTTCCCGCAGCTGATCCGCCACATAACAGATACGGTTCAGCACCAGACAAATGACAGCATAAACCTATACACAATTGCACACGATCGATCCCTTCTATTTTGTGTGGAAAATGTTTGAGAATACCTGCCATGACATAGTCATAATTAATCGTAGTCAACCCCATACACCTGGGCCATGTATGTTTCCGCTGACACCAATGGCGATCTGTACAGAAATCTGCACGGATTCCAGATCTTCCAAACATGAGCGGATCCGGCGTTTACAAATCAAAAACCAGAAAGGATGATGAAGATACGGCGCCATATCGATGGGCGTGCCGAACCGGATGGTGATGTCCCACACCGGTGAACAGCATGGCCCCTTCGGTCATCAGTTCATCCATCACCCGCACGGAGGGTTTTTCAAAAAGCAGCCCGGCCATGGATCCTAAAATGTTGTCCGGGGTTGGCCGGGTAATACGTGATATTGACCGGCGCGACATATGGGTGGGCTGATTCAGGATGTGTGTGCGGTTAAATCAAGTTCTTTTTATCAGCGGTGAAATTCGGGGCTTTCAATGCTTTCAGACGGCGCGAGCGCTCCTGAAAAACGCATCTGGAAGCGCCACCACTGCGGCACGCTGGTATGAGGCACCAGTTCTCCTTTGTCATCGGTGAGGAACAAACCGGCCGTTTTTGACCAGTTTCTTATTTTCACCATCATGCCTTCCGGAAAAATAATCCAGTGGGCATCCCCGGACCCAACAGGGTTTTCAAAAAGCAGGTCATCCGGTCAGTGCGTCTGTGGACACAGGCGCCCAACCAAATCTGAGCAACCCCTTCGAGCACCGGCACATCAAGCAGTTCACGGTACGCCAGAGACCAGACCTGCCTGCCGGTAATGCTGTGGATATGATAGGGCAGAAACACCGTTTCAATGCGGGTGAAATGGTTGGCACAGAACACCACCGATCCTTCCGGAATATTGGATTGGCCCTGGATGGTGATTCTGGCCCTGGAAAACCCGGAGAGGGTTTTTAACGTATAAGAGGACAACTTGAATGCAAACCGGTTCATGAAGAAGCCTGTATTTTCAAAATCATTGCCCGGGTCATCCCCGGTGTGTTGAATTTTCAGCCGGCTGGTGGTATAATTTAAAATTGTGCCACACTTTCCGACCGGACTTGTTTTTTTGATACCCTGCCCGGATTATAGTATGGAACCATACCAGGTTGTCAAAAACAATTTATTGAATGGAGACTTTGTTTTGTACGCTAAAATCGTTATTTTGACATTTCCCCCTGACGTGGCCCATAAAGCCGTGGTCTGCCAGCTGGTAAAAAAATTTGATCTGCTGTTCAATATTCTGCGGGCGGAAATTTCCAGCCAGAAAAAAGGGGCCATGGTGCTGGAAATCACGGCGGCATCCCGACCCGACTTCAACAAAGGCATCGAGTACCTCAAACAGCAGGGAGTTCAGGTATCCACACCGGAACATCAGATCTACAAAGATGAACAGATCTGTACCCATTGCGGGGCCTGCACGGCTGTCTGCCCCACCCAGGCGTTGTATATCCAGCGACCGTCCATGGAAGTGATTTTTGACAAGGACAAATGCTCTGTGTGTGAATTGTGTATTGTGACCTGCCCTTCCCGGGCCATGGGGCTGTTCACCAAAGAGCCCGAAGCCGCCATCTGATGCACGCACCCGCCATCGGTGTGGCTGTCAGCGGCGGGGTGGACTCCCTGGTCGCAGCGTTTCTGCTCAGACAGCAGTACAAACAGGTATTCGGCCTGCATTTCACCACCGGGTATGAGACCCGGAAAACCGATATAAACCGGCTCAAAGATCAGTTGAAAATGGACATCATCACCCTGGATCTGTCTGAACCGTTTGAAAACAAAGTGGTTCAATATTTCTTATCCACCTACGCCCGGGGGAAAACCCCGAATCCCTGCATGGTCTGCAACCAGAAGATCAAATTCGGAGTTCTGCTTAAACAGGCGCAAAAACAGGGGGCCGACTATCTGGCCACCGGACATTATGCCACCATTGTCAATGCCTTGACCCAACCGGACGATGCCATGCCTCACCCCCGGCTCGAAAAAGCGGTGGATGAAAAAAAAGATCAGTCCTATTTTCTGGCCCGGCTTTCCTGTGAACAGCTGTCTAAAATTCTATGCCCGCTGGCCGGGTTCTCCAAAGACCGGGTCAAAGCCCTGGCCGCTGAACATGGCCTGGTACCGGTCTCTGCCAAGGAAAGCCAGGACATCTGTTTTATTCATGACAAAAATCTGGCCTCATTTTTCACCGGCAAAACCGGCCTGAACCCGGAACCCGGGCCGATCATGGATATTCACGACCGCCGGGTGGGAACCCATACCGGAATCCATGCCTTTACTGTGGGCCAGCGCCGGGGAATCAACTGTCCGGCATCTGAACCCTATTATGTGAGGCGCATCGATCCTCTTACCCATACCCTTCATGTGTGCTTTAAAAAAGACCTGGCACAGCAGCAGATGACTGTGGATCAGATGGTCTGGCATGATACCCGGTCGGATGCCAGACCGGATAATGCCGCCCTGGAAGTGGCGGTTAAAATCAGATACCGCCACAAGGAAGCCCCTGCCACGCTGATCCGCCAGGGCACATCGGGCCAGGTGTTGTTCAATCAGCCCCAGTATGCCGTGACCCCGGGTCAGGCAGCTGTTTTTTACCATGGACCCCGGGTGCTGGGATCGGCAATTATCCAATGAAAACATTTTATATTAAAACGCTGGGATGCAAGGTCAATCAATATGAGTCCGACGGCATTGCCGCGGGTCTTGAACAGCACGGACTGGTCCGGTCAAACAAAGACAAATCCAATGATGTGTGCATCGTCAACACCTGTGCCGTGACATCCAAGGCAGCCATGCAGTCCCGTCAGGCAGTCCGGAAACTGGCCCGGGACAACCCGGATGCAAAAATCATCGTGACCGGTTGTCATGCCCAGACAGACCCGGATATCATCCGGCAGATCGATGATTCATTTGAACTGGTCTGTCACCGGGATAAAACCCGCCTGGCAGACCACATTCTTGGGGCGGTTGATCCATCGCCCATGGGTTTCAAACCGGCAGACCACTCTGCCGCCAACCGGTTTCACAGCTTTGAGACCCCGGTCTTCGGCAGCATGACCCGGGCTTATCTGAAAATCCAGGACGGATGCGATGCCTTTTGCACTTACTGCATTGTGCCCCATGCCCGGGGATCCTCGGTGAGCATGCCCCAACACCTGGTTTTGAATCATCTGAATGCACTGGGCCGTGCCGGTTTCAAGGAAGTGATTCTTACCGGAATCCATGCGGGCCGGTACGGCCGGGACCTGACCCCGTCCACTACTCTGCTGGATCTGGTAAAAACTATTGAGGAAAAACGCCCCGTGGACCGGATCCGGCTGTCTTCCATCGAACCCAATGAAATCGATGAAAGACTTGTGGATCTGGCCGGACCGGACAGCCTGCTGTGCGATCACTTTCATGTGCCGCTCCAGTCCGGAGACGATGATATCCTCAAGAAAATGAAACGTCCCTATACGGCAAAATTATTCAAAGACATTATCTGCTATATCCATGAAAAGCACCCGTTTGCCGGAATCGGCGTGGATACGCTGATCGGGTTTCCCACGGAAACCGATGATCAGTTTGAAAACACGTTTTCGTTGATCCAGCAACTGCCCGTGTCTTATCTGCATGTGTTTCCGTTTTCCCCCCGGAAGGGCACACCGGCGTTTTCTTTCAAACCCCGGGTGCCGGACCCGGTGATCACTGAGCGATGTCAGAGAATGCGGGAACTGGGAAAACAAAAACAGATGGCATTCATCAAAGCCAATCAGGGCCGGCCCCTGAAAGCTGTGGTACAAAATCAACCCAACGTTCGCACCGGCAGACTCACTGCTGTGACATCCAATTATTTGAATATCCATTTGAAAAAAGACAGCACCCTGAAAGGCAAACTCGTGGATGTTGTCTTTGATCGCTGGGATAGCAACCTGAACATATCTGGAGAAATCTATCATGGAAAAAGTCTATAAACAACTGGCCCGCCACCTGGACAACACCCCGGGCGGCTTTCCTCCCACGGAATCCGGTGTGGAGCTGCGCATCCTTAAACAATTGTTCACACCCGAACAGGCCCAACTGACCCTGTGCCTGGTAATGATGCCGGAACCGTTGGAAGCCATTGCTTTGCGGGCCGGAAAACCCGCTGAAACGATCCTGCCCATGCTCAAAGAGATGGGGGAAAAAGGCTTGATTCTGCATATTAAAAAATCTGATAAAGACACTTTTATGCTGCTGCAGTTTGTGGTGGGCATCTGGGAATACCAGGTGAACCGGCTGACCCAGGAGCTGATCAAAGATTTCAACGAATATGTGCCCTATCTCATGAAAGCCCAGGAAGCGCACAAAACCCAGCAGCTCCGGGTGGTGCCAGTAGAAAAATCCATCAACACCCAGCTCAACATCATGGACCATGAACATCTGGAAAATCTGGTACGAAGTCAGTCCAAAATTCTGGTGGCACCCTGCATCTGCCGGAGGGAACACACCATGGTGGGCAAAGGGTGCGGCAAAATGGAAGAATCCTGCCTGGTTTTCGGAGGCGGTGCCTATATTTATGAAAGCCGGGGCATCGGCCGCACCATCACAGCGGATGAAGCCATGGACATCGTCCGCAAGGGGGCAGCCCAGGGACTGGTGGCCCAACCCTCCAATTCAGTGAAACCCATGAACATCTGCCTGTGCTGCGACTGCTGCTGTCAGATTTTGAGCAACATCAAACAAACACCGTCTCCGGCCCGGATCGTGAACTCCAATTTCCAGGCATCGGTGGACACAGACCAGTGCACCGGGTGTCAGGCCTGTGAAGAGATCTGCCCCATGGATGCCATTGCCGTGACCGACGGTCTGGCTCAAGTGGATAAGGAACGGTGCATCGGGTGCGGGCTGTGCGTCACCGTGTGCGAATTTGACGCCATGTCTCTGGCGGACAAACAGGAGATGGATCGGTGGGAACCGCCCCGGACCCTGGTGGATACCTACATGAAAATCGCACAGGAAAAAGGGCTGTTCTAAAACCCTCTTTTCTTGCGTATCTGGTCATAGGCTTCCTGAATTTCAGAAAATTTGTCATTGGCAAACTTAATGAACTCTTCAGGAAGCCCTTTGGCCTCAATTTTGTCCGGATGGTATTCGGTCACCAGCTTGCGGTACTGTTTTTTGATCTCCTCGTTGGACGAAGTTTCATCGCACTTGAGCACGGCATAATACTTGTCTGCCGGACGGATATACTTGGATTTCAGCCGGTTGAACGCCACATCCGACACATTGAAAATCCGGGCCGCCGAGTGAAGGGTCGCATCCTCGGCATCGGACAGACGGCCGTCTGCCGCACCCACACGGAACAATACATCCATCATCAACGAAATGATATTGGGCTGGGTTCTGAATACCGAATAAAACTGCATGGCAAACGCTTCAAAGCTTTCAGACGACCGGACCGCCTGTCTGAAGATCTTCTTGGCACTTTCCTGGCCGGTGGCATCCAGCTGAAGATCCTGTTTCATGAACGCTTCCACCACCTGGATCTCTTTTTCAGAGACCTGGCCGTCCGCCTTGCACAGCTTGGCCAGCATGGAAAAGGCGGCTGTGAAAAATATCAGCTGAGCCTCTTCATTGGAAGACAAAGAGCCTGTTCTTCCGGGAATGGATCTCAGATAGGCATCCTCTTTTTTATCCACAAATGCATGACCGAATGCAGCCCCGGCCACGGCACCGATGGGGCCTCCCAAGGCGAATCCGATGGTTCCACCGATCATTTTTCCCAGCCAGCTCATCCTCAGGCTCCTTGTTTCATTGTTCCGTTACGGGATTTTCCCCATGATTTTTTCTTTTTGACTTTTGCTTTGACCGGTGCACATCTGGTTTCAATGCATCCTGTTTCCATCAGGTCTTCCACTTCTTTAAAAAACGCCGGATCAGAACAGGTCATATATTCATCCGCCAGTTTTACCAGCACTTCGGGTTTGTCCGGAATACATATTTTCAGACATGCCGGGCAATCCCCGGGATACCGCTGAATGATGGGCTTGAGCCGTTCCAGGGTGTCGGCACTGAACCGGTCCGCATCCACGGCAATTAATATCCCGTTGGTCCATTCCCGGGCTGCCTGATCAATGGGCACGATTTTTTCCGCCAAAAGTTTGATGGTGGATTCCTTTTTCTGGACTTCCGCCTCCAGAATCACCACCTGTTCTAAAGACAGCAACGGATGGACCAGCGCATACACATTGGGAAAGACCACCACCTCCACACCGGCGTTCCGGTCTTCGATGGTGCAGAAAGCCATCAGATCCCCTTTTTTGGTCTTATGGGTCTTGAGCACCTTGATGATCCCGCCGATGCGGATCATTCTGCCGTCGGTCATCTCCTGAAGGGTCAAGGTATTGACCGTGGCAAACCGGGCGATCTCCGCCTGGTATTTGTCCAGCGGATGCCCGCTGATATAAAACCCCAAAGATTCTTTTTCCTTTTCCAGCAGAAAATGATCTTCCCATTCTTCCATGTCCGGCATCTCAGGAATGCTGGCAGGAATCTCAGTCCCCAGGCCGGAGTCGGCAAACAGATCCATCTGGGAATCGGCTTTTTCCTTCTGAACCCGGTTGCCATGGTCCAGAGCTTCTTCCAGCACCGCCATCATCTGACTTCTGGCAGACCCTGTGGAATCGAACGCCCCGCATTTAATGAGCGCTTCCAGCACCTTTTTGTTCACCTTGGTCAAGGAAACCCGTTCACAGAAATCATACAGGCTTTCAAAGGGACCGTTTTGTTTGCGATCTTCCACAATCACATCAATGGCGGCATTTCCCACGCCTTTGACTGCGGCCAGTCCGAACCGGATACAGCCTTTGGACACAATGAACTGGGATTCGCTCTCATTGACATCCGGCGGCAGTACCTGAATATCATGGGTCCGGCATTCATCCATGAATTTGAGCACGGCATCGGTGTTGCCCCGTTCACTGGTCATCAGCGCCGCGATGAATTCCAGGGTATAATTGGCTTTCAGATATGCGGTCTGAAACGCAATCAATGCATAGGCCGCACTGTGGGATTTGTTGAACCCATACCCGCCGAATTTTTCCATGAGATCAAAAAGCTCTGCCGCTTTTTCGGGATCATGGTTGTTTTTGGCAGCCCCTTCCAGAAACAGTTTCCGGTGGGCTTCCATCATGGCGGCGATCTTCTTGCCCATGGCTTTCCGAAGCCCGTCCGCATCCGCCATGGAATAATCGGCCAGAACCCCGGCGATCTTCATCACCTGTTCCTGGTACAGGATCACCCCATAGGTTTCTTTGAGAATCGGTGCCAATTCGTCAAACAGATACACAACCTCTTCCCTGCCGTGTTTCCGTTCCACATAGGTGTTGGCCATGCCGCTGTCCAGAGGGCCGGGCCGGTACAGGGCCACCAGGGCCACGATATCGGAAAACGTGGCCGGTTTGAGGCGAAGAATCAGTTCTTTCATGCCGGAACTTTCCAGCTGAAACACCCCGGTGGTATCGGCCCGCTGAAGCAGGTCAAAGGTGTTTTCATCTGAAAAATCCAGATGGTCCATATCCGGCACCGGCTTGCCCTGCTTTTCAATCAGTTCCAGGCAGTTCTTGATAACGGTCAGGTTTCTCAACCCCAGGAAATCAAACTTCACCAGCCCCAGTTTTTCCACATAATTCATGTCAAACTGGGTAATGGTTTCCCCTTCCTTGCCCCGGTAACAGCGGCAGATATTCGTTCAGCGGCTTGTCCGCCACCACCACGGCGGCATGGGTGGATGCATGCCGGGGCAGCCCTTCCAGGAGCAGGGCTGTTTCCAGCATCTGGGTTTTGTCTTCTGAAACATCACATATTTCCCGGATGGCCGGCACTTCTTCCAAAGCCTTTGTCAGGTTCTTGGCCCCGTCCGGAATCAATTTGGCGATCTCATCCACTTCAGACAAAGGGATTCCCAGAGCCCGTCCCACATCCCGGATCACGGCCTTGGCTTTGAGTTTCCCAAAGGTGATGATCTGGCAGACATATTCAGGCCCCCCATACCGGTCAATGGTATAGTGATACACCTTGTCCCTGCCCTCGATGCAGAAATCCACGTCAATATCGGGCATGGAGATCCGGGAAGGGTTCAGAAACCGCTCGAAAATCAGGCCGTGTTCAATGGGATCCAGGGCCGTGATATCCATGGCATAGGCCACCATGGACCCGGCAGCCGATCCGCGGCCCGGCCCCACGGGTACCCCTATTTTCCGGGCATGGGCAATGAAATCCGCCACAATGAGAAAATATCCGGGAAACCCCATGTCCAGAATGATCTTGATCTCATAGGCAATACGGTCCCGGTATTCCTGTTCATTGACATTGGGATTCTTTTTTTTGATGATGGCCAGTTTTTCTTCAAACCCGGCCAAGGCTTTCTGCCTGAACAGTTCCGCCTCACTGTCTTCGTTTGATTGGGCATACCGGGGGAAATGATAGGTTTTATCATCAAATTCCACATTGCACCGGGCCGCCACTTCCTTTGTATTCTCAATGGCACCGGCATACTGGCCCAGGGTGGCGATCATCTCGTCGGATGATTTGAAATACAGCTGGTCGGAATCGAATTTGAACCGATTCTGATTGGATACCGTATCCCCGGTCTGGATGCACAAAAGGATATCGTGGGCTTTTTTGTCTTCTTTGGCCAGGTAATGGCAGTCATTGGTGGCCACCATAGGAATGGACAGGCGCTGGCTGATATCGGCAATGCCCTGATTGACCTTTTGCTGGATGGACATCCCGTTTTCCTGGACTTCCAGGAAAAAATTGCCCTCCCCCAGGGTGTCCAGATAAAACCGGGCCGCCGCATCCGCCCCTTCCATATCATTGGCCATGATGGCCTTGGGAATATCCCCTTTCAGGCAGGCGGACAACCCGATCAACCCTTTTGAATGGGCGGCCAGCAGTTCCCTGTCGATGCGGGGCTTGTAATAAAATCCCTTGAGCTGGGCAATGGACACCAGCTTGCACAGGTTGGCATACCCTTCCCGGTCCTGGGCCAGCAGCACCAGATGGCTCAATCCCTTGTGATCCATCTGGGTTTTATGAATGATGGACCGGGGGGCCACATAGACTTCGCACCCTAGAATAGGCTTAATCCCTGCTTTCCGGGCTTTTTCATAAAATGCAGCCACACCGAACATGGTGCCGTGATCAGTCATGGACACAGCATCCATGTTGTATTCTTTGCATTTTTTCAACAGGGGATCCAGTCGGATGGCCCCGTCCAGCAGCGAATATTCCGTATGTAAATGAAGGTGATAAAACATGCCGGCGGAATCAGTCATCAGTTTCAGCTGCTTTCCACGCGGTAATTGGGTGCTTCTTTGGTGATCACCACATCATGGACATGGCTTTCCTTTAACCCGGCAGCCGTGATTTTCACAAACCGGGCTTTTTCGTGCAGATCTTCGATGGTGACAGCCCCCAGATATCCCATACCGGCTTTGACACCGCCTACCATCTGAAGAATATTTTCCCGGATGGTGCCTCGATAGGGAATCCGGCCCACAATGCCTTCGGGCACCAGTTCTTCGGTTTCTGACGTGTCTTTTTGATAATACCGGTCGGATGATCCTTTTTTCATGGCTTCCACCGACCCCATGCCCCGGTAGGCTTTATAGGAACGGCCCTGATAGATAACGATTTCACCGGGGCTTTCATGGGTGCCGGCCAGAAGGCTGCCCAGCATCACGGAATGGGCCCCGGCGCCTAAAGCCTTGGCAATGTCTCCGGAAAATTTAATGCCCCCGTCAGCGATGATGGGCACTCCGGTCTTTCTGGAAATATCCTTGCAGTTCTGTATGGCGGTGAGCTGGGGAACCCCCACCCCTGCCACGATGCGGGTGGTGCAGATGGACCCCGGACCGATCCCGATTTTCACGGCATCCGCCCCGGCATCAATCAGGGCTTGGGTTCCTTTTTCCGTGGCCACATTGCCGGCCACCACCTGGGCATCGGGAAAATGGTGTTTGATCTTTTTTACGGCATCGATCACATTTTTGGAATGCCCGTGGGAAGTGTCAATGACCAGGGCATCCACTCCGGCATGGATCAGGGCCTCCACCCGGGTCATCATGTCCGACCCCACGCCCACGGCTGCACCGGCCCTCAGACGTCCATAAGAATCTTTGCAGGCATTGGGATATTTTTTTATTTTTTCAATATCCTTGATGGTGATCAAGCCCTTGAGTTTGCCCTGACTGTCCACCACCAGCAGTTTTTCAATGCGGTGTTTGTGCAGCATGATTTTGGATTCTTCCAGGGTGCATTTTTCAGTCACCGTCACCAGGTTTTCACTGGTCATCACGTCTTTGGCCGGTTTTTCCAGCTGGGTTTCAAACCGCAGGTCCCGGTTGGTGACAATGCCCACCAGTTTTTCACCCTCAACCACCGGAATGCCGGAAATCCGGTATTTGGCCATGATGTTGAGCACTTCTGAAATGGACACGTCCGGGTGAATGGTCACCGGATCCACAATCATCCCGCTTTCCGATTTTTTGACCCGGTCCACTTCAATGACCTGGTCCTCAATGGACAGATTTCTGTGAATAAACCCCAGACCGCCGGCCCGGGCCATGCTGATGGCGGTCAAGGCCTCAGTCACGGTATCCATGGCTGCCGCGACAATGGGAATATTGAGTTCAAGTCCCCGGGTCAACCGGGTTTTGACCGATACTTCATCAGGAAGAATCGCGGAAAAATCAGGTACCAGCAGGACATCGTCAAAAGACAGTCCTTCATCCGGTAATATTTTGGACATAACTTGCCTCCAGAAAGGAAAAAATTTGTTTATTCATACCATTGAGAACAGCCATTACAGGAAAGTGAAAAATCTGCCGCCCGATGTATCTTCCCAACCGGTATATATAAACACAATCTTTTAACAAATTTGGATCTCCAAGGCAAGATCTTATATCCCTTAGCGTCGGTGTTGGCGGTGGGGGCACCAGCGGTGCCCCCTTCGGGTGGCCTTGTACCTACTCATGCCGCAAAGCCACGATCGGATCCACCCGGGCCGCCCGGGCCGCCGGATACAACCCGAAAACAATACCGATACCCAGACTCACACACAACGGCAGTAAAATACCCATGGGTGTGATGACTGTGGGCATTTTCGCAAACCAGGTAATAAAAAATGGAATGGCTATTCCCATTGCCAGTCCCAGTATGCCGCCCACAAAAGACAATACCATTGCCTCGATCAAAAACTGGATGATGATCTGTTTCCGTTTGGCACCGATGGCCCGGCGGATACCGATTTCCCGGGTCCGTTCCGTCACCGATGCCAGCATGATGTTCATGATGCCGATACCGCCCACCAGCAGGCTGATCCCGGCAATGGCTCCCAGCACAATATTGAAGGTACGTTTGGTGGCTTCCGCCTGTTTGAGCAGGGCCAGGGGGACCTGGATCTGAAAATCCTTTTTTTTGTGAAACAAAGACAGCATGCGCTCAATGGCCCGGGCCGAAGACTCCACCTGATCCAGGGATGCCACCTGAACAATGATCTGATTGAGTTCCACTTTTTCCCTCAGGCGCGACCCGGAAGACATTTTTATCACCACATCTCCGAAATATGACATGGCCGTGGTAATGGGAATGTAGGCATCAATTTCCCGGTCCGGGATCTGCATGGCCCCGGACGCTCCGGTTTCATTTTTGACAATACCGATCACGGTAAAACTGTCCACCCCGATACGAATGGTCTGGCCGATGGTCTGCCGGGTGGCCAGCAGTTTTCTGGCACCGAATTCCGTGAGAATCACCACCGGCGATTTGGCGTCCAGATCTTTTTGCATCAGGGTCCGGCCGCCCAGCACAGGTCTGGGAATTACCTCAAACCACTGGTCACTGGTTCCCACCACCCGCAATTCCACGGCCCGATGTCCGATCCGGGCCTCTTTGCGCACCAATTTAACGGGCACATTTTTTTTAACGGAAGAAAAGCTCTGGGCGATCCGTTCATGATCCATATAGGTCAACCCATAGATACTCATGAACGACGGGGTGGTGCCGGCCGTGTCTTCTTCCGCCGGTTTGACCGATGAAATCAGGATATTATGGCTGCCCAGTTTCCGGATCTGTTCCAGGGCCTCTTTGCTGGCCCCCTCCCCCACGGCCAGCATGGCCACCACGCTGCCCACCCCGAACACCACCCCCAGCATGGTGAGAAACGACCGCAGCTTGTGCAGCAAAAGCGTCTGGATGCCCGAGGACAATTCCCTGGAAAACTGGATCTGTTTCATGTCACCTTTTTTCAACCTTCAGGATACGCCCGTCTTTCATATAAAGCCGGTTTTGCGCATATTCAGCGATATGCGATTCGTGGGTCACCATAATAATGGTCTTCCCCCCTTCATGGAGTGATCCCAGCAATGCCATGATCTGATCACTGGTTCGGGTATCCAGATTGCCGGTGGGTTCATCCGCCAGAATCAGTGCCGGATCCGCGGCCAGGGCCCTGGCAATGGCCACCCGCTGCATCTGCCCGCCCGACAGTTCAAAAGGCCGGTGCGTCAGCCGTGTTTCAAGTCCCACCATCGACGCCAGGTTCTGGGCGTGGTTCGCACTTTTTTCCTTGTCCCAGCCCAGATAGTACAGCGGCAGTTCAATATTGCGCTGCACCGTGAGCTGTGGAATCAGATTAAAACTCTGGAAGACAAACCCGATATGCCGCAGCCGGATATCACTTAAGGCATCATCGGTGTGTGCACTGATATTTCTGCCCTGAAACAGGTACCGGCCCGATGTCAGACGGTCCAGGCATCCGATGACATTCATCAGGGTACTTTTACCGGACCCGCTGGATCCCATAACGGCCCAGAAACTTCCCTTTTCAAATGCCACATCCATACCGTCCAGGGCTGCCACCTGCTGACGGCCCATGGTATAGATCTTTTTTGCATTTTCAAGACAGATCAGTGACCTTGGGGGCATCATTTGTATTGTCCGGGGTCATGATCCTATTTTTCCTGCTCCGGGAGAGGATCCGGGTCTGTCAGCGGCGGCATCTTTACCCGCATCCCTGAGGGGCGGGGTGAGCAGCACAATATCACCGGTCTTCAGCCCATCTTTCATGAATCAACCGATTGTTGTCCAGACCGATCTCCACCTGCCGGGAACAAATTCATTGCCGGCTTTTACATATACTGTGGAATGTTCTGACCTGAAGAACCGCCTGAACTGAACGGACAGCACATTGTCATGGGTCTCCCCACACAATCCGGGCCTGCAGCTCAGCGCCGGTTCTCATGTCACTGTCATTTCCATCCAGAAAATCTGGGTGGTGAACACCTTTCAAATCCGGATTCATCCAGATGCCTCTGGGCATCAGGCAGCGGGGCGGATATGGGGAGTGGATTCTGCCGGAAAATTTCGGCTGGGTAATGCATCCACAGTCACTTTTGCCGGCATGCCTTCCGGACTTTTTAAGATTGATTCATGGATGGCGATCTCCGCATTGCTGGAACTGGCCGTGGGCAGATAAATCAGTTCCTGGCGTTCCCGGATATCCTGGCCTTCCTGGAGCGGTTCCGTATTTCTCCTGAACATGCCGCCCTGGGCGCTGGTGGCATAAATCACAAGCCCCTGGGGCTGGAGAGATGATTTTTGTTTTTCCAGCTGGGTCAGAATTTTATCCAGCTTGTCCTTCTGCCGTTGAAATTCCGCCTGCCTGGCTTTGAGCCTGGCTGAAAGTCTTTGAACCACGTCAGCCCGGCCTTTGCGCCTTGTCCGCTCCAGGGACATCTCGGCCTGACTGACATCACTTTTTACGCTGGGCCAGATCCCGTTGATTGGTATAATTGACCAGCAGATCCAGATTGTTTTCTGCCAGAGTCAGGTCCAGGAGCCTTTTTTTCTTCAGCCAGTTCATCGGCTGCCAGCTCAGTCTGGGAAATAAATTTTTCTTCATACAGGGTTTTGACCAATCCAGCTGTTCCCTTGGCTCCGGGCCAGTTCTTCCTGGGCCAGGTGATTTCTGGTGTTATTTTTAATCATTGGGATATTCCCGTCCGTGTATTTTTCAAACCTGACGGGCAAAACTTGTGGTCAGTTTTGCCAGATCCAGGTCGCTTCGGGCCTGGTTCTCCACCACGGCCAGGGTTTCAGTGGCATTGACAAATGCAGCGTCCGCATTCTGCACCTTGATTTCCTGATCGATTTTTGCATCCATCAATGCACTGGCATCCAGTTCCACCTCAGCAACCCCTTTTTCCACCTGGGTGCCTCGGGAATCAGATAAAGAATGGACGTTTTGCCCTCCACCTCGTTTTTGATGATCAACTGTTCCCCTGGCCTTGATGGTACCGGACTCCATAAGATCATCGGTCAACGGCCCGGATCTCACCTCATACACGGTATCCCGACAATGGTTCAGGAGAACCGAAAATCGATTCCACAAAACCAGAGAAAGGGTTCCGAACACCACGAGCACTACCCCCCAAACGTTCTCAGTTTTCTGCCTGCCATCAAAACGATCCTTTTGGTGAATATTCCTGCCACAATCCGGTATCCGTGACCGCAAGCACTCCCATATCCCGTTGAATCTCCAGCTCCGCGATCCGGTAATTGACCCTTGCCGCCGTCAGATTGTTCTGGGCAGCCAGCAACGCATCCTGGGCTTCCAGCAGATCCCGGGTTTCAGCCCTGCCTGCTTCCATGAACAAAGAAATACTTTTCACCCGTTTTTCCGCCAGAGCCACGGCCTGGGCCTGAATAAACAGGGTCTGTCTGGCCTCGAACAATTCCCTCAAACGGCTGCGTATTTCGATTTTCAGTGTATCTTCCAGCTTCTGAACCTCCCGCACCGCCTGTTCCAGCTGAATAAACCGGTTGCGGTAGGTCACCGCTTCAGCGGTTCGCTCAAAAGGCAGATCCAGGGTCAACAACGCGGAAAAAACCCCTTTGTCCGTGCGAAGCCGGGCATTGTCAAGATCTGCGGTGGTGATAGTTCGCCGCTCCCCCACGGATGCAGATCCCAGAAACGTCAGCTCAGCGCCCAGGGCATCGGCTGCCACCACCACGGCCCGTTGGGCATCAAACACTTTTCCCTGGGCCACCTGCAAATCCCGCCGTCGGGCCAGGCCCAGAGAAATGGCGGTTTGCTCGGACAGCTCCAAAGGACCGGGAACCTCTGGATCCCGATGTAAATCATCCATTTTTTCCATCTGCCTGAGAGGTGCCGTATCCAGACGGATTTCAGCATCCGGGGGCAGTCCCAGCAGCATTTTAAACGAATCCATCTGTTTTTTGAACGCCTCCTGGGCGGAAAGCCATCGCTGCCTTGCCACCAGCTGGGTCTGAACGGACTGATCCACCTCGATCTCCTTGAGCCGGCCGGCATCTCCCAGGCGCCGGCTTCGAAGCGTCAGTGCCTGGCGCCGGGTATAGTCATCCCGGGCATTGTCCACCGTGTCCATCTGCTGTAACAGGTTCAGATACTGACGGCCCACAGCCACAGCAAATGTTTGTTTGAACCGCTCGAATTCCAGAATGGCATACACCAGGTTCTGCTCTGCCTGCCGCAGGGGTTCTGTGACAATATGCCGGCCCGACCCCCGCAGCAGCGGAATGGACAGGCTGGCATCTCCGACAAGCCCTATTGACGAATTGCCTCCGCTGAACAGCAAAGTGGCCAGATCCGCCGCCAGAGATGCCGTCACGGCAGCCCCGCTTTCAAACCGGCGTTCACCGGTTATTTCCCCGCTGGAACGGGTCCCTTTCCGGTCGGGATCCGTGGACAGATCCGCACTGAACAACTGCTGCACCTGCCCGATGACCTTATTTCGAAAAAAATCCTGCTCCAGATACAGGGCCAGACCTGCCTGAAACACGGCCTCTTTCCTGGTTTGAAACTCAAAACTGTTCTGAGCACCGATTTCCAGAGATTGAAACAAAGACAGGGTCAATGGCGATGCCCATTTTTCCTGATTTATTTCTGGATTCTGTATGGCTGCCGGAAACCCGGGTTCCGGCCAGTGTGAAATTTCCAGCAGATGACCCGTTCCCAGGGATGCCGGCCCGGCAACCGGCAAAGACAGCTGTTGAAGCAATTGCCGCCGCAACGTGTCTCCGGGTTTTTCAATGCTGAACTCCGATGCTTTTTCAAGTATCTGTGACCGGGTTTGTGTCACCATCTGCCGGACCCCGGCATCCACATCCCGGCGGAACGCTTCAGGGGTCCGGCATCCCGCAGTCAAACCAAGCAAAAAGATCAGAATTATGATTTTAAAAACAGAAGCAGTCATCACTCAAGTTTCGCCAGTATTTCAGGAATTGCCGGAGGAACCCGGGTACTGGAACGGGTCAGATTCCGAATCATGGAAAAATGATTGCCCGGCACCCGGATCAAAGGCAGGTCATTGAGCCGGGTGGCATTCACAGAGACCAGGCCGTCACCCAGCATATTTTGCACATCAGTTGGTTCCCGGGAAAAAAACATCATTCCGGCAATGATATCAATGGGCACATCCCCGGGAAGCGGCCGCTGATTCAACTGAGTCAGAAACCGGCTGCCGGGCAGAAGGTCCACCCCGGCCGCACCCGTACCGTCCAGCAGGCAGTGCAGCCAGTGGGTGCCCGGCTTGAACAGGTGATATATCTGATCCTTGATCTC
>JAGYOW010000119.1 GCA_018399285.1 Desulfotignum sp. | reverse complement strand
CTGCTGCCCAAAGCCACGTTTACCATTGCCGGTGGCCGGGTGATTGAACTGCCCCGGGATGTGTCCTATCGGCGCCTGCGGTGGCCGGGCGTGTCCTGGTCTCCCATGCCGGATTTGCTGACCCATGGGGGCCGCGGGCTCCTCGAAGGGGTGATTACCATTTGGGAATCCATGTGTAATTTGCTGTGTCTGCATGAAGATGCCCTGAAATGGGTGGTGAACCCGCCCTCTGAAGTGAATGTGAACGGGCTCGTGGATCCCACGGATGTGGAAGACTGGCCCGGGAAAAAATATCTCACCAAAAACACGCCCAACGGCCAGCAGGTGATCCGGACCATTGAACGGCGAGACACCACCAATTCCATTTTGGCCAACATGCAGTATCACGACATGAATTTTCAGCGGGGGTCCATGATTACGGACGCGGTGCAGGGCCTGCCCGGTTACCGCAAAGATATTACCGCCAGTGAAGCGTCCCAGAACCTGGAGCAGAGCATGGGGGTGTTCGGCTTGATGGGCAGCAATATGGAATCCGGGTGCATTGATCTGATCCGGGCCAGCCAGGACGTGATTGAGACATTCGGCACGATTGAGGATTTCCAGGATGTGCTGCGGCCGGAAACGTTGATGTATGCCGTTCAGCAGGGGGGATTTCCCGAGCTGTCCGGGTCGTATTCCGTTTCCGGTGTGGCGGCAATGATGAAAGATCAGGAATTGATCAAGATTTTAACCACGGTGATTGCGCCGTTTTCCGAATCCCCGGTGTACCAGCCCTATATTGACCCGTATGCGGTGTTGAAATCCATTGAGCGCCGCACGAACCTGCGCGACGAGGGTGTGATTGTGGATGAGCAGACCGCCCAGATGAAAAAACAGGTGATGATGCAGGCGGCCATGAGTGATGCGGCCATGAGTGACGCGGACGGCGGTCCGGGAGAAGGGCCGGTGGAAGGTTGATGGTGGAAGGTTGATGGTGGAAGGTGTCAGGTGTCAGGGAACCCCGCTTCGCGGGGCACCCTGACCTACAGCGGGGCACCCTGACCTACAGGGCACCCAAAGCGAGGCCGGCGCGGTGGCCGGCCCTACGAGGGAGGAGTAGATGACGATATCTGGCGGACCCATGGATCCGGTTAGTTTGCGGATGGCAGAAGAAGAACGGCTGCGGCAGGAGGCAATTCCGGCAAAAGGCAAAAGCCGGCTGGAAGATGCGGCCGGGTTTTTGCCGGTGGCAGAATCCGAGGCCGCGGAAAAACTCATGGACCTGGTGGAGGCGGAATTGTTTGACCGGATTTGCAAGGTTTTAGCCGAAGATGCCCAGGCACTGGCTATTTTAAATATTTTAAATGCGTTTAACACCCGCCGGGATGTGGCCCGGCGGGCGGTGAAGCAGTTAATGAATCACCCTTAGCCCCGGATATTGCCGGACACGCAAAGGAGCGACGATGAACACAGCAGAAACACAGGCAACAGAAACACCCGAGAAACCCTCATCAGACCCGGTGCCGCGCAAGCGGTTGAATGACATGCAGATGGGCCGGATTTACCAGGGCGAGGATGCCCCGGTGGAGACGGCTGCGGCATTGCCGGACGACTCTGAGGGGGGGGGAGAAGCTGGAAGCGCAAAGCTCAAAGCTGAAAGCGCAAAGCTGAAAGCGGAAAGCGAGGCCGGCGCGGTGGCCGGCCCTACGAGTGGGGAGGCAGGACCGGCGGATTATGGCACGGACCCTGGAGACCAGGAGACTCCGGCAGATGAGACGGCCGGCACGGTGGCCGGCCCTACGAGTGAGGCGGCAGGCGATGAGACCGGCGAGCGGAAATTCCGGCACAAGACCCTGGAGGCAGCGGAAAAAAGTTATGCCCATGCCCAGGCCAAGCTGACCCAGTTGGCCCAGGAAAATGCCCAGCTCAAAAAAGACCAGGAAGCACGGCGAAAAGCAGACGCGGAAACCCGGGCCAAAGAACAGGCCGCGGCCCGCGAGCAGTTCACCACCCAGAAATATGAGGAGGCCATGGCGGCCCTGGCCGAGCTGGACGAGTATGACCCGGACTATAAGACCGCGGCCGCAAAGGTTTGGGCGGACTGCCACAGCGCCATTAACAATTACACCCCAGAGATTCCGGCAGGGTCCGCAACAGATGCGGCGTCGCCTGCGGGAGAACCTTCCTCCGCTCCTGCGGGCAACCCGTCAGACAGCGCGGGGCTGTCTGACGGCCCCGGAGTGCCGGAGGCTATATCTGAGGCAGTGGATCCAGATGAAATCCGGAACCGGATTTCCGGGCGCATGGCAGATCAGGGCGTGACAGATGCGGAATTTACCTTAGAGGACCCGGTATTTTTTGGCTTTGCGTCCAAAGCCCCGGCCGTGGATGAAACAGGGGCGAGTATTCCGTTTGAGGCTCAGGTGGACTGGGCTATTGAGCAGACCCGGACCCATTATCAGCGAACCAAATCCCGGCTGCTGCAACAGGCCGGCCAGCCCATGGGACGGGCCGGGTCCGGTGCCAGTGCGGGATCGTCTGGCGGCGCGGACAACGCGCCCCGGCGGATGACGTTAAACAGTGCAATTGAGCGGGCGCAGACGCGCCGAACATTAACATGAGAAGAGATCGGGAAGAAGTTGAAAGCTGAAAGCTGAAAGCTGAAAGTTGGAAGCTCGAAGGTGAAAGCTGAAAGCAAAGAAGCTGAAAGCTCAAAGCTGGAAGCTCAAAGCTGGAAGCTGGAAGCGGAAAGCGGAAAGCGAGGCCGGCGCGGTGGCCGGCCCTACGAGGGGAAAGCCGGCACGGTGGCCGGCCCTACGAGCTGAAAGCGGGAAATGCCGGTCCGGTCTCTTGAGGATATGAGGAGATAATACGAGATGGAATTTAACTGGACAAATGATGTCACCGACGGATCGGTGCTGAAATGCCATGCCATGAGCAACGCGCTTTTGGAACACGCGGCCCAGGATCTGGTGTGCGCCCAATTTGCCACCCCGGTGGACGGGTTTGGCAAAAAAATGGGCGAGACCGTGACCCTGTACCATTTTAAACCCCTGGATGTGCCGTCAGACGCCACCCTTTCCGAGACCAACCGGATTCCCATTG
>JAGYOW010000118.1 GCA_018399285.1 Desulfotignum sp. | reverse complement strand
ATGGCCCGGCCTGACCTCAGCCGGGTGCGGGCCTACATGCCCATATAGGCTTTGCGCACATCATCGGACTGCAGGAGTTCATCTGATGTCCCTGACAGCACCACCCTGCCGGTCTGTACCACATATCCGCGGTGGGCTACCTCCAGGGCGTCCTGTACCATCTGCTCCACAAGAAGGACAGTAATACCGGCTTCATGGACAATCTGAATGGTTTCCATCATTTTTTCCACCAGGGACGGCATCAGTCCCAGGGACATTTCATCCAGCATGAGCAGCTCGGGTTTTGACATGATTCCCCTGGCAATGGCCAGCATCTGCTGCTCGCCGCCGCTCATGGTCTCTGCCACCTGGTCTGCCCTGGACTTCAGTATGGGAAACAGATCAAACACCTGATCCAGGCGGACATCAATCTCTTTGCGATCCCTGGATATATATGCCCCTAATTCCAGATTCTCCCGGACCGATAATTTGGGGAACAAGCGCCGGCCTTCGGGCACATAACTGATGCCCCGCCGCACCGTCTGATGGGCGGGCAGTCCGGTGATCACTTCCCCTTTAAAGGAAACAGACCCTTTTTCAGGGGTGATCAGCCCGGCAATGGTCTTCATGATCGAGGTTTTCCCGGCCCCGTTGGTGCCCACAATGGCCACAAGTTCGCCGGGATACACCTCCAGGGAAATGCCGTGAATCACAGGAACCCCGTCATATCCGCAGTAAATATCATCAACGCTCAGCAAAGGCGCTGCCATGGGCTTTCTCCTCTTTCATGCGTCTGCTGTATTTTTCTCCGAAATAGGCCTTGATCACCTGCTCATCTTCAATTACGTCTCCTGGCGGGCCGTCGGCAATTTTCTCCCCCCCGTCCAGGACCACCACTTTGTCGGCAATGGGCATGATGGCCTCCATGATATGCTCCACCACCAGCAGGGTAATGCCGCTTGAGCGAATTTTCTGAATCAGCGCAACCGCGGTTTTCACCTCAGTGGAGGTCAGCCCTGCCATGGCCTCGTCCAGCATAAGCAGTTTCGGCCGCGTGGCAAGGGTTCTGGCCATTTCCAGGCGTTTTTTAATACCAATGGGCAGTTCACCGGCCATGGCATCCTGATAGGGGTCCAGATGACATAAGGAAATCACTTCCTGAGCAATATCAAAGGCCTTTGATGTGGATTTTTCCTTTAAAAACGCGCCGATAAGCACATTTTCAAGGACTGACAGCTCCTTAAGGGGCTGAACCACCTGAAAGGTGCGCACCGCTCCTTTCCGGGCCATGCAATAGGCCGGCTGACCCGTCACATCGCTGCCGTCAAAATACACCTGACCTGCGGTGGGACGGTAATACCCGGATATACAATTGAACAACGTTGTTTTCCCGGCACCGTTGGGACCGAGCAGCCCCACAATGGTGCCCGGGTCCACGTCAAAGGAAACCGAATTTACCGCTACCAGGGAACCAAATGACATGGTCAGATCGGTTACGTTAAGCAGTGCCATCTTGATTCCCCCCTTTGCCGGCGGCTGAATCACCGGGTTTGCCTGGATCACCGGGTCTGCCTGTATCACCAGGTCTGCCTTGAGTGTCACCAATTCTGCTGTCCCTGATTTTCCGGTTCTTCTGCTTTTTTATCATATCGGAAAGAATGCCCATAATCCCCCTGGGCTGCCGGATAACCACAATCACTATGAGAAATCCGAACACAATGAGATCCACCCCGCTGCCCAGGCCGCCGAGATACGCCCGGCTGTACTCCTGAAGGGGAATCAGCACGGCCGCTCCAAGAAGGGGGCCGAAAAAGGTCCCTGATCCCCCGAGAATCGTAATCAGAACAAATTTCATGGACATGTCCAGGGACATGACCATGGGCGGGTCCACCCGGTAATTGTACTGAACAAAAAAAGCACCGCACAGGGCCGCCAGGAAAGCCGACGCCCCCATGGCCAGAATTTTTACCAGGGTTGAGTTCACCCCCAGGGATTCAGCCGTTTCCTGCCCTTCCCTTACCGCTTTGAGATAATAGCCGATGCGGTGTGTTTCCATCCATCTCACTGCCCCGAATATAAACACAAACAAGGCCAGTGCCCCGTAATAATAGGGAATCTTGCTGTCAAACCAGATAAAATTGACAATTCCCTCTTCCACAAAGGGATAGTCCAGCCCCAGGGCGCCGCCCACCCAGTACCATACCATGAACAGACGGTTGAATATCTCCACCAGGGCAAAGGTGGCAATGGCAAAATAATGGCCGGACAGTTTAAAAACCGGCCAGCTGATCACCATGGCCACAAGGGCGGCCAGCACAGCACCGGCCAGGACCCCGGGCCAGGGCGATATATGATAGGTGACAACGGCCATTCCCGCCCCATAGGCACCTATCCCGAAAAACACTGCATGCCCGAAGGACACCTGACCGCAGTACCCGCCAATGACATTCCACGCCTGGGACATGCAGGCAAAGAGCAGAATCAGGATAAACACATGCTGGGTAAAGGAACTGCTGAACACTTTGGGCACAACAGGCAGCAGCATTAATATGATTATAAGCCCGAACCAGATAAGATCTTTGGTTTCAAATCCTTTTTTTTTCATGAATATTCCATCCAGATTTACCACCCGAAAAAGCCTTTGGGCCGGATCATCACCACCCCGAGGTACAGGCCGAATACAGCCACATACTTGAATACAGGGGCAATATAGAACCCGCTTAAGGCCTCCACAAGCCCCACCAGCAGGGCCGCCAGCAAAGCGCCGGGAATACTGCCGAACCCGCCCATGGCAACAATCACAAAGGCAATAAGGCCAAACAGGGTTCCCACTTCAGGGTGCACGGCAAGATAGGAAGGCATGAGCCCGCCGGCCACGCCAACACAGGCACCGCCCAGACCGAACACCAGCAGATAGATCCGTTCCGTATTAATGCCCATTAATTCAGCAGCATCCTTGTCCATGGCCGTGGCCTGAATGGCCCAGCCCAGACGGGTCCGGTGAATTAATACATAGACCAGCCCCACCACCACCAGGGCAAATACCGCAGTGACCAGCTGGGGCACAGAAACAATAACATCGCCGATGCTGAAGGCTTCCCCGCCCATGATGGTATCCGAGAGAAGCTTAAAGTTTGGAGAAAACCGGTTCAAACAGAAATTCTTCAGC
>JAGYOW010000117.1 GCA_018399285.1 Desulfotignum sp. | reverse complement strand
TTTCTTGAAACCGGAAAGATAACCCGTTCCGAGATCCTGTGATCGGCATGAAAGTCCACTTCATAATTGGAATCCGCAAGCCAGGTCATAAAACCAAAGGCTTTTTTCTGTCTGGCCGGAGAAAATCGGGGGACTTTTTTGAGGATGGAGATTTGTTCGATAAGTTCCTTAAAGGTGAATTCTTCAGACAGGCTGCCGAGAACATAAGAGCTGATTTCGTTGTCAGCCTTCATTTCATCCAGCTTCCGCTGGAAAACGGATCGGTTATAAACAGGATCCTGTTGTAAATCCGGAGTTTCCACAAATTCACTGACCGGATCAAAACAAAAGGTGTTGTGGCGGTCAAGGACCCCGCTTCGAAATACAATGGAGGAAATATGGCCTTCACCTGTGGCCCTTAGACTCATGACAAATCTGAGGCTGCCTTTATCAAGGTGGCTCTGATCTGGATGGGGCACAATGGACGGATTGAAAAGTGCGGCAGACTCGATGGCATATTCTTTTGTAAAATAAGCGCCGATCAATCCCTTTTGAACATCACTCAGCAATAAGTCCTTTGGCAGGAAACCCTTTACCAGGTTCAGATGCCGTTCAAAGATATGATGAATATCTTCGTGCCGGCCCGAAAATTCCCTGAGTATTTTTGCCATCAGATCTTTGGCAAAGACTTCGGGCAGATCCATGATTCGCCCGATGATTTTTGATATGCGACGGGGGTCATCCGGAAGATGAGGGCGTGTAATGACCCGGGATGTATCCCCGGTGATCTTGTTGGGTTTTCTTGTCACTTTTAAGTGAAGAGAGTGTTTTGCCTTCATGTACGGAGTTCCTTATGTAAATACAATTTTAAGAGCTGGGATTATGCATGATATGCCCCATTGCCCTTTTGTGACCACTGTCACATGGCCGGCCGGGGAGAAGCCAGACAAAGTGATACAAGATCGTCAATTTTTGCCGTACCCGCACACATGACCGTATCCGCACCTCCCCAGTAAATTTTCACTGTACCGTCTTCTTCCGGAATTGCTCCGCAGGTGAACACCACATTGGGAACATAACCAACTCTTTCCCAGGGATCTTCCGGCTGAAGAATCCACTCATCACAAACCCCGATAATGACTGCCGGGTCATCCAGGGCGTGCAGTGCTGCGCCCAGCCGGTATACGGTTCCGGACATGGTTTTGAAAACCCCATGGTAGATATTCAGCCAGCCTTGATCTGTTTTTAGGGGCGGGGCGCCTGGCCCGATTTTCATTTCATCCCAATGGTAGGAAAGTGGTTTCATGATCACCCGGGAATCCCCCCAGTGAATCAGATCGACAGAATAGGAAATCCAGATAGACCAGGGGGATATTTCCGAATGGGGCCGGTCCAGGCGCACATACCGGCCCTTTATTTTTTCAGGAAAGATGACCACGTTGCGAAAATCCGCCTGGGTGATCAGGGCAATCCGTTCAACTGTTTTAAAATCCAAAGTCCTGGCCAGGGCGATGCGGGCGCCGTGACAAGAATAGGCGCTGTAGGTGAGCAAAAATTCATCTCCCATGGGATTGATGCGCAGGTCCTCTACGCCGAAGGCTTCATACTCGGCAAAAACACCATCTTTAGCCGGGATTAAAAAGGGTTCGGGGCTGACGGTAAAGGAAAATCCATCCCTGCTGTCTGCCCGTCCGATGATGGAACGTCCGTTGTAAAGATGGGATCTGAACAGCATGATATACTGCCCCTGATATTTGGCTGCGCCGGCATTGTGAACTGTTGCCACCGGATAAGGCACATCCTTTACTGTCAGGATGGGATTGTCAGCACAGCGCGTAATGATATCTTTTTTGGCATTCATGGTAAATCCTCTTTGTGTGTTAATTTCTTCCAAAATCATCTTCCAGCCGTTCAATATCATCTTCACCAAAATAATCCCCGGTTTGAACTTCCGTAAATACCAGGTTTTTTATGCCGTCATTTTGAATCCTGTGAAGGGATGTGCGCGGGATATCCACGGATTGTCCGGTTACAAGCCTTTTTTCTGCGCCATCTAAGGTCGATATGCCCTGGCCGCTGATCACAAACCAGTGTTCATCCCTGTGCTGATGACGCTGGAGGCTCAACCGCTTTCCCGGATAAACCGTTATTTTTTTATTCTTAAAGTCATTCTCATCGGAAAGAATCTGGTAAAATCCCCAGGGCCGGTGATCTTCACGTTTTGTCATTTCAAGTATCTCTTCATAAACCTGGATATAGTTTTCAACCATGCGGTCAATGGTGAAATGATCAGAAACGGTTTTCCGGCAAAAGGCCCGGTCAATGCTGCTGATGCGGTCAAGTGCAGAGATTGCCTCCTGAATGCCGGAAACCAGGAATCCGTTCTTTCCGTCCTGGATCAGTTCGGGCATGCTGCCCCGGTTGACGGCAATCACCGGGGTGCCGCAGGCCATGGATTCAATGACGGTAAGGCCGAAGGGTTCGTCAAAATTGATAGGATGCAGCAACGCAAAAGCCTTGCCCAGAACATCATTTCTCGTTTCCGGCCCGATGCTCCCCAGGTAAGTTACCTGATGGCCATCGATCGCCGGGCTGATATGTTCATTAAAATAGGCTTCATCCTGTATGATGCCGGCCATGACCAGTTTTCGGCCTGAGGCCCGGGCAATCGCGATGGCCTCTTTGGCGCCTTTATCCGGGTGGAACCGGCCCAAAAACAAAAGATAATTTTCAGGACAGGGCTGAAAATCAAATTCCGCAAGGTCAATGCCGTGGTGGATGGTCCTGATATAGTCAAGATCCGGGTTTCGGTCGGCATTGCTGATGGACACATAAAAGGTTTTTTTATTGTATTTTGTGAATACCGGCAGAATTTTCGGCGATGAAAACCCGTGGATGGTGGTGACCACCGGGGTGTGGGTCAGTCCTGTATAGGTTAAGGGCAGAAAATCAAAATGATTGTGAATGATGTCGAATTCTTCGGCATGATCAAATAATTCGGAAATATGAAGGCATTCAGATACTTTTGGAATGATGGTGTGATCTTCTTCATATCCTCTGGCGCAAACAGCATGCAGGACGGCATGGGTCAATGAATCTTTTGTGGCAAACAAGGTGACATCGTGGCCCCGATCGACCAGGCCTTCAGTCAAAAGGGATGTTACTTTTTCCCAGGGGCCGTAGTGCACCGGCGGAGTCCGCCAGGCAATGGGTGACAGCATGGCAATACGCATGGTCTTTCCTTTATGTAAAACTTTTTATATG
>JAGYOW010000116.1 GCA_018399285.1 Desulfotignum sp. | reverse complement strand
TATCAACCGTACCCTTACCCGCATCACCGAGGGTATGGATGAAGGGGCCAACCAGGTGGCATCCGCATCCAGCCAGGTATCATCCTCCAGCCAGTCCATGGCCGAAGGGGCATCGGAGCAGGCCGCATCCATTGAAGAGACATCTTCTTCCATGGAGGAGATGGCCGCCATGACCAAAAAGAACTCCGAAAACGCCGCCCATGCAGACCATTTGATGAGAGACGCCAACCAGGTGGTGAAAACGGCCAATGATTCCATGGACGAGTTAAACACCTCCATGGGGGAAATTTCAAAGGCCAGCGAAGAAACGTCCAAGATCATCAAAACCATTGATGAAATTGCATTCCAGACCAATTTGCTGGCATTGAATGCGGCAGTGGAAGCGGCCCGGGCCGGTGAAGCCGGTGCCGGATTTGCCGTTGTGGCGGATGAGGTGAGAAATTTGGCCATTCGATCAGCGGAAGCCGCAAAAAGTACGGCAAAATTGATTGAAGACACCGTTAAAAAAGTAACCCAGGGCTCCGACCTGGTTTCCACGACCAACGAGGCGTTCACAAAAGTGGCGGAAAGCTCCGGTAAAGTCGGGGAGATCGTGGCCGAGATCGCTGAAGCATCCAATGAACAGTCCAACGGCATAGACCAGGTTAATATTGCCATATCGGAAATGGATAAGGTGGTTCAACAGAATGCCGCCAATGCAGAAGAGTCGGCCTCAGCATCAGAAGAGATGAATGCCCAGGCCGAACAGCTCAAGGAATATGTGGCGGGCCTGGTTCTCCTGGTCAAGGGCAGCGGCAACCAAAACGGTTCGGTTTCCAGTCGCACGCCCATGACAGCATCCAGACAAAAATCCATTTCATACAGACAAAAGTCCGTTCCCGGGGCTCAAAAAAAAGCCCTGTCCAAGTCATCATCCAATGAGGTCCGGCCGGACCAGGTGATCCCGTTGGACGACGATGATGAGTTTGCTGATTTTTAAGCCATTCCCATGGACAACGGCAGGAGGGATCTTTATCACGCCATCCTGCCGTTTCATTTTATACAGGGCCATATTGAATATGAGAATTCATCTCCTTGTGTGTTGCCCCCACCCCAGGTTCATCAGTGTATTCATCCTGCTCACTCTGGCATTCAACCTCCCTGTTTTTGCAGATAAAAGCCCTTATGACTGGGCAGAGGTGCAGCTGGATTATATCCGCCAGGACAAAACCGGGCAACTTAGGCGCTATTGAAGTGTTTCCATTCATGAACACCCAATGGCTGGTGGTGGCTAAACAGGACAAATTGTATGGGCAGTCCGGCACGGATCTGCTCTCCCAGGTGATAAAAAAAATGAAAACCTTTGATATCTACCCCTATGAAAAGCGATCGGTCCAATTTGCAGTGATCGCCCCCCATTTTGACGGCCTGGCCGGTATCATGGATCAACTGATCCGTGACGGCTTTATGCTGTCACAAATCAGGATCGGTTATTATCCGGATGCCAGGGCCGCGGCTGTTCAATATCACTGCCGGACAGACCGTCTCAATCTTTCCTGGTCTTTTGATCACAAGAACCATAAACCGGTCCACCAGGATATGACCGGCCTGGTCCGGGCAGGAGATGTGGTCAAAAAAATAATGGCCATGGATGAAAAAAAAATGTACAAGTAAGACTGATAATCATTCAGGCACAGTATCTGTAAGGAATATGCTGAAAGATATTATCCCGATATGGATATTTATGATAAAAAAATAGGGAATACCACTGATATGGATAAGCTCAAAAAAATTCAATGGATGACAGATGAAACAATTTATGCGTCCGGCAGCGAAACGAGTGACTATATCCCCCGGTACGGTGATGTCACAGAATTAAACACCTGCCGGTTGATCATGGATTCTGTGGGCCCAAAACTTTTGAAAGAAATCGGCCGGCAGTCCATTAATCTTCTTGAAACCTCTGTGGCGATTTATGAGGCCAATGGGGATTATGCCTTTGGGATGTTCTCGTCCGGGTGGTGCCAAATTATGGATGCGGCCTCCCGTGCGCTGTGTCAAACCGATGATAACCGGGTGGCTTTGTCCTGCGGCAGATGGCTGTGCCATGAAAACTGCTGGAATGACTCGGCAAAGCAGGCCATCAAGACGGGGAAAAGTACCGACATTGAGTGTGTCGGGGGTATCCGTTTATATGCCGAGCCCATATATGCCGGTCAAAGGGTCATTGGCGCAATCAACATCGGGTATGGTGATCCGCCCGGATCTTTTGACACACTGACCGCTTTGGCAGAGTCATTCCATGTGGCCCCTGAAACCTTAAAAGAGATCGGAGACAAGTATAAATCCCGCCCCGGATTTGTCGTTGATGCCGCCAAAAAACTTCTCAGGTCCTTTGCACAACTGATCGGTGAAATTGTTGAAAAAACAGAGGCTCAGCAAAAACAAAAAGAGATTCAAGAGCAAGAAGCCCATCTGATTAATGTATTAAAAGCGATCCGGAACGTTAATCAACTGATTGTCAAGGAAAACAACCCCGCACGCCTCGTCCAGAAGGGCTGTGAAGAGCTCAGCAATACCATGGGCTATTACAACGCGTGGATTGCCCTATTGGATGAAGACAGCCAGCATGTGACGCTCACAGGAGAATCGGGATTTAACGGCGGTTTCAAAGCCATGGAAGAAAGACTGAAACAGGGCCGTTTTCCTTCCTGCATGCGGCGTACACTTGAGAGAAGAGAACTCGTGGTGATTGATGATCCCTCAACCCAATGCCCGGACTGCCCGCTTGCAGAACACTACCAGGGACGTTCCGCTTTCACGCATCCACTGAAAAATTTCGGTATCCTGTCTGTGTCTGTGCCCGCCCATTTTGCCCATGACCCGGAAGAGCAGGAGTTGTTTGTGGAGGTCGCCAATGACCTGGCCTTTGCGCTTTTTAAAATCGAAACCCAGAAAGAGATTCATAGAAAAAACCATATCATTCAGACAACCCCCCATCCCATGTCCCTTGTTTCCCGTGACTACCGTTACCTTGCGGTAAACAAGGCGTATTCCCGATTTTATAACAAAACGTCGGATAAGATCATTGGCCATCCAATAACGGATTTCCTGGACCCGGAGGTTTTTGAACAGGAAATCAAGCCCCGTCTTGACCGATGTTTAAACGGGGAAATCCTCCACTATGAAGCTTTTGTGGAGTTTCCTGGAACGGGTCCCTGCTGGATGAGAATGGAATACACCCCATTCAGGAACAAAGACAACCAAATTGTCGGG
>JAGYOW010000115.1 GCA_018399285.1 Desulfotignum sp. | reverse complement strand
GCCATCCCTGGCCATCAGGATCAAATAGCAGATCACTTCAAAATCATCCATGCCCTTGAAGCTGTCTTTGTTTATCACTGTGCCGCCGGGGGAAAAAAGGCTCTCCACACCGCGTTCTTCCGCAGCTCCGGTCAATGCCTGGACCGCCTTTGAAAGCAGTTGCCGGTAACGGGTCATATCCGATCCGCCCCGTGTCATTTCAGAGAACCTGGCCACAGCGGTTTCATCCACCTGTTTTCCCTGGATGCCCATCTTTTTTAAAATATCCAGAATCATTCGGGTCTGGGTAAACTGCAACACCACCGATCCGTCATCGGAAACATAGACCAGATAATAAGGAGACAGGGCATAGGTGGTGTCTGAGACCGCCTGGGTGCCTTCATTTTTCAGGCAGAAGATCACACCGGGTGACAACTGATCCGCCAGTGTCTCACCCATGCCTGCAACGGCATAGGCCCCCGGAGGGATCTGTTCCAGCAGGGGTTCATGCTCTTTGATATAACCGCCCAGGTCCATGCGGAAATCATTCAGCGTCAGGTCGGTGATGGATATGCCGCCTTCCACGTCATCGATATCCACCACCTCGTTCTGAAGTCTTTCCAGCTGCCTGCGCCGGTATTCCAGGTCATTCATTTTACCGGAATCGGCAAACTCGATCACATTTTCCTCTCCAGTGGCCGAGATATCCAGCAGGACCATGCGGCCGGAAACCCGGGCTTCCAGATTGATGTACTCATCCAGCTCCATGTTGGGCCAGAAGTTCACCAGCTGGATCTGGCTGTTTTTCGAGCCCAGGCGGTCAATCCGGCCGAATCGCTGGATGATGCGGACCGGGTTCCAGTGGATATCATAGTTGATGAGATAGTCACAGTCCTGCAGGTTCTGACCCTCGGAGATGCAGTCCGTGGCAATCAGGATATCGATTTCATGGGTCAGGGACGGATCCACTTTTTCCCGTTCTTTGGACACAGGTGAAAAAGAGGTGATGATCGAGGCCAGGTCCTTTCGGATGCCGGGCATTTGGGTTTTGTTGTCACCGGTCCCGGTCACCAGGGCCGCATAAATGCCAAGATTCTGAAACGTCCAGTCACTGATGTGGTGGTACAGATATCTGGCGGTATCGGCAAATGCCGTAAAAATGATCAGTTTTTTATTTCCCGGGTTGATGGGGTGGCTGACCTTGTTGGAAATCAGTTCTTTGAGTGTTTTGAGCTTTTCATCGTGATCCGCTTTCACAGCCCTGGCCGAATCAATGAGGGTTTCAAGAATTTCCCGGTCTTCCTCCAGCTCCTGTTTCCAGCGGATGGTGTCCATGTCCTGGATCAGCACCTTGACTTTTTTCCCCACCACATAAGATGAAAACGCATCATCTTCGATTTCAATCGCTTCAATGTCAAACTCGGAGACTGCGTCATTGTTTTCATGATCGGCAATTTTCTGGAGCAGTCCGTTGACTTCGCCAAGCAGTTTTCCCAGTGTCATGGAAAATGAATGAATGGAGCTTTCCATGCGCTTGAACAGGTTGACCCGCATCAGGTGAATCAGGCTCTGCTCCCGGTCGACCTGGCGGAATACAGATCCGCCGGATAATTTGCGGTCATATTTGCGGCTGTAGTCTTTCACCTTGCTGGGCAGAATATATTTCAGCGGTGCATACGCGCTCAGGTTCAACAGGCGGATACTCCTGTTGATGGTGTCAAGTGGGGGGAAACGGCCCTGGGTGTCAATATCGGTTTTGATATTGACTGGTTTGCGTCTTTCCGGAAATTTTCCGATTTCTGCCACATCATAATACTTTTCAATATGTTTTCTGGACCGGGCAATGGTCAGAAGGTCCAGTAGTTTAAAATATCCAAAATTCAAAGTGTTCAGCAGCGATTCCGTGGTTCTTTGCTTCTCCCCCAGTTTCAGCCAGGCATTGAAACGGGTCTGGGCCATTTTAAGGGTGTGTTCAATACTGGTGATGCCATGGGAGTTCAGGGCCGTGTCATCGCCTTCGCCAATAAACGCCACCTGGTTTTTCAGGTCGTTCATCCGGTTGTTGACTGGTGTGGCAGACAGCATCAGAACCTTGGTTTTTACCCCTGCCCGGATGATATCCTTCATCAGTCTGGCGTACCGGGTAAGGGTCTCGTCTTTGCGGGCCGGGTTGTTTCTGAAGTTGTGGGACTCATCAATAACCACAAGATCATAGTTGCCCCAGTTCAGGGTCTTGAGATTGATTGCTCCGGACATTCCCCGCACCCGGGTCAAATCGGTATGGTTCAGTACATCATAATTGAACCGGTCCGAGACCATGATATTTCTTTTATCATTGATGGTATAAATGGTCCAGTTTTCTCTGAGCTTCTTGGGGCACAGCACCAGGACCCGGTCGTTGCGCAGTTCATAATATTTGATGATTGCCAGGGCCTCAAAGGTTTTGCCAAGCCCCACGCTGTCGGCAATAATGCAGCCGTTGTAGCGCTCTATTTTGTCGATCGCCCCGAGTACTCCGTCCCGCTGGAATTTATACAGCTTCTGCCAGACCTGTGTGCCTTTGATCCCTGTCCGGGTTTTGATGATGTTTTCTTCATCCAGTTCACCCGCAAAGGACTGAAAGATGTGGTACAGGGTCAGAAAATATATCTGCCGGGGAGTTTTGTCCGAATAGATCAAAGACAGGGCCTGGTGCAGGCGTTCTTTGAAATCAGGGTTTTCCCGGCTGGCCATCCAGAGTTCATCAAACCATTGTAACAGTCCATGCGCCTGTTCATTATCATGGAAACAGGTGTTCATGTGATGGGATTCTGACGGCACCACTCCCAATCCATCGGTGGTAAAGGCGGAACTGCCCACAATGGCGACCTGTGGCTTCTTTTTTCCGGGATTGTCTATATGAAAGAGATTCTGGTGTATGGGGGATGCGACCTGGCGTACCTCGCACTTTTTTTCCAGCCACGCGGCACAGTCCCGGGCAATCCAGGTCATATCCAGGCGGTTCCTGAACCGTCGGTCCAGGTGGCTGCCCGCCAGGTTCACAAAAAAAGGCGCCTTGTCATTTGAGGCGGGAAACAAAAGGCGAAGTTTTTCAATCTTTGAGAGTTTTTTTTTCAAATCCTCATAGGCGTATAGAGAAAAGAAGGCGGAAACAATGGAAAGGCGGCATCCAGAGTTGATATTCTTTCTGAGTTCAGAAACAACACTTCCCAGTGATTTGTTGTCCAGTATTCCTGAAGAGGGGGTTACCATAACCGACTTTTTTTTATTCTGCTCCTTGACTTCTACAGCTGCCAGACGATGACCTGCATATTAGCAGCACTCGTTATTTCCTCTACCGACAGAAATTCAGCTCTGTCAATGTAATACTGACGACTGATAGCTGTCTTGTTTAGCTTTACCAGGTC
>JAGYOW010000114.1 GCA_018399285.1 Desulfotignum sp. | reverse complement strand
GCCGTTCAAGGTGAAATAATCCCCTTCCCTGAATGTTTTAAACCCAACCTGAACCTCTTTTCGTTCATAGTTGATTTTTAAGGCGGCTGCGCCGACAATACAGCACTTGCCCCAGCCCCTGGCCACCAGGGCCGCGTGACTGGTCATACCGCCCCTGGCCGTGAGAATGCCTTCAGCTGCCCGCATGCCTTCAATGTCCTCGGGATTGGTTTCATCCCGGACCAGGAGCACCTGTTTGCCGGTTCGTTCCCACTGAACCGCATCTTCCGAGGAAAATACAATCTGTCCAAAGGCCCCGCCCGGGCCTGCAGGCAGACCCTGGGCAATCTGTACGGCTGTTTTCTCAGCTTCCGTGTCCACCACCGGGTGGAGCATCTCGTCCAGCTGCCTGGGATTGAGCCGGGTGATCATGGTTTTTTTATCAATCAGGCCCTGGTCCATCATATCCATGGCCATGTTCAGGGCTGCCGTGCCTGTGCGTTTTCCGATCCTGCACTGGAGCATGTAAAGGGTGCCCTGCTGAATGGTGAATTCAATATCCTGCATGTCTGCATAATGGTTTTCCAGGCGGGTCCTGATGTCGCAGAGTTCACTGTAGATTTCCGGCATGGCATCTTCTAGGGAGGGCAGGTGGGCATTGTGATCGGACCGGGTCACGTTGTTCAAGGGATTGGGGGTTCGGATGCCGGCTACCACATCCTCACCCTGGGCATTGGGCAGCCATTCGCCGTAGAAATTATTGTCGCCTGTGGCGGGATCCCGGGTAAAGGCAACCCCTGTTGCTGAAGAATCTCCCATATTGCCGAAGACCATGCTCTGAACATTAACTGCAGTTCCCCAGGTGTCGGGAATATGTTCAATCCTTCGGTAGGACACGGCCCGTTTTCCGTTCCAGCTCTTAAATACCGCACCAATGGAGCCGAGAAGCTGTTCCCTGGGATCATCAGGAAAATCAGTGCCGAGTTTTTCTTTTACCATTTTTTTGAACTGACTGCACATTTCCTTCATTTCATCGGTGGTGATTTCCGTATCCGTGTCATAGCCTTTGTCATTTTTCAGATCGTTCATGAACATTTCAAAATGAAGTCGGATACCCATGCCGTCTTTGGGTTCAATCCCTTCGGCCTTTTCCATGACCACATCGGCGTACATCATGATCAGTCTGCGGTAGGCATCATATACAAACCACTCGTTTCCGGTCTGTTTGATCATTCCGGGAATGGTGGCAGTGCACAGGCCCACATTGAGAACGGTTTCCATCATGCCGGGCATGGACTGCCTGGCGCCGGATCGGCTTGACACCAGCAGGGGATTTTCCGGATCACCGAATTTCAAGCCCATGATGGTTTCGATTTTTGCCATGGCCGTGTCAATTTCTTCATAAAGGGACTCCGGCAGCTGCCACTGGGCCTTGAAATAATCATTGCAGCACTGTGTTGAAATTGTGAATCCGGCAGGTACTGGAAGTTTCAATCTGGCCATTTCCGCAAGGTTGGCCCCTTTTCCGCCGAGAAGGTTTTTTTGGGTGGCATCCCCTTCTGCTTCTCCGTTACCAAAGCTGTAGACATATTGTGTCATTTTATCCTCATTTTTATCGATTTTTTGTGGCCTGATAATTGATTTTCATGTGGCTGATAATAATTAAACATAAATACAAATTGGTTTTCAAGTCAAGGAAATTTTATCGTTTTAAATTTTCAAATTTAGTGGTATTAGGATATTATGCTGAATATTGAATCCATATCAAAAACTTACGGCAGTCAGTGTCTTTTTGACGGCACTGGATTTCAGATCAACCCCGGTGAAAAAATCGGGCTGGTGGGTCGAAACGGTCACGGCAAAACCACCCTGCTTCGTCTGATTACAGGGGAGGAAGAACCTGATGAGGGGATTATACATATTCCAGGGGATTACCGCATCGGATGTCTTTCCCAGACCATCAATTTTTCCAGAGAAACCGTGCTGGACGAATGCATGCTGGGCCTTGTGGACGGGGAAAGGGATCACTACTGGAAGGCGGAAAAGATTCTTTCGGGCCTGGGCTTTGGCTTTGAGGATATGCAGCACCATCCAGACACCTTTTCCGGCGGGTTTCAGGTCCGTTTAAATCTGGCAAAGGTTCTGGTGTCTGAACCGGATCTTCTTATCCTGGATGAGCCCACCAATTATCTGGATATAACATCCATCAGGTGGGTCCAGCATTTTCTGGGGGCCTGGCCCAGGGAAATCCTTCTGGTCACCCATGACCGGGGGTTCATGGACCGGGTGGTGACCCATATTGTGGGGATTCACCGCCAGACCTTCAGGAAGATAAAGGGAAAGAGTGAAAAATACTATATGCAGATTGCCCAGGATGAGGAGGTCTACGAAAAAACAAGGCTGAATGAAGACAAGCGCAGAAAAGAAATGGAACTCTTTATCACCCGGTTCCGGGCCAAGGCAAGGCTTGCCGGCCTTGTCCAGTCCAGGGTCAAGGCCCTTGAAAAAATGGATACAAAGGAGAAGCTTGAAAATATCGAATCCCTGGAATTTTCCTTTAGATCCCTTGACTTTCCTGGAAAGCAGGTGGTAAGGGCCGAGCATATCTCTTTTTCCTATGATGGAAATCTGCCGTTGATTGAGGATTTTTCCATTGTGGTGTCTCCTGAGGACTGCATTGCCATTGTTGGGAAAAACGGCCGGGGCAAGACCACGTTGCTCAAGCTTATGGCTGAGAAACTCCAGCCGGATTCAGGCCGGGTTATTTACAATCCCGGTGTTGAAACCGGATTTTTTGAACAGACCAATATCAATTCATTAACGGACAGTTTTACCATTGAAGAAGAGCTGTTGTACTCGGTTTCCGATATTGACAGACAGCAGGTAAGGAATATATGCGGAGCCATGATGTTTGAGCAGGATGCGGCCCTGAAGAAAATTTCTGTTCTGTCCGGCGGGGAAAAAAGCCGGGTCATGCTGGGAAAACTTCTGGTCAAGCCGGCTAATTTTCTGCTTTTGGACGAACCTACCAATCATCTGGACATGGAAACCTGCGATTCCCTTGTGGCGGCCCTGGATGCCTTTCCCGGCGCAGTTGTTCTGGTGACCCATAATGAGATGTTTCTTCATACCCTGGCCAATCGGCTCATTGTGTTCAAGGACAATTCCCTGTCGGTATTTGAAGGCTCCTATGCTGAGTTTCTTGAGAAAGTGGGCTGGGAAGAAGGGGAAGGCCGTTTGGATAAAAAAGCTTCTGAGGAGGGGAGTACCGGAAACAGCCCCAGAAACATCAGCGGGTCAGGCAGCGGGTCAGGAGGCAATGGGTCAGGAGGCAGCAGGTCCACCAGCAGACCTGAGGAAAAAAATCTTTCAAAAAAAGATAATATCACAAATCCTATTTTGTTGGGATT
>JAGYOW010000113.1 GCA_018399285.1 Desulfotignum sp. | reverse complement strand
TCTTGAAATGAAGCATGACCCCCGTGGGAATGTGCCGGTAGTACCGGTTTTTTCCAGGCCTAAAATCTCTGAGCAGCAGAAAGCAGGCCAGCCCGGCGCAGAACACCACGGCGGTCTCGAACATGGTGTCATACCCTCTGTAGTCCGCCAGCACGGCCGTGACCAGGTTGGGCACCTGGGTTTCTTCCACAATATGTTCAATATAATAATCCGACAGATGGGTGGATGCCGGAGATGCGGGATCTCCCCAGTCCGGCAGGTCCATGGTGCCGTACAACAGCAATCCGCCGGTAAGACAGACGATGACAAGTCCTAAAAATTTCAATCTTTGGTCCTCCTGCTGGTCCGGAATACGGCTGCCACCAAAAATACCGTGCTCACACCCGCGCCCACTGACGCTTCGGTAAATGCCACATCCACCGCACCCATGACGGCCCACAACAGGCACATCAAAAACGAATACGCGCTGAACAAAATAGCGGTTCCCAGAAGATCCCGGACAGTAATGGCGGCAATGGCGCAGAAAATCACAAAGGTCAGTACGATCAGGTCAATAGGCCACAGCATTCTTTGTTATTCCTTTTCCTTTTTTTTAGTCCAGGGCCGCAATCCGGCCCGCATGCCGGCATCCACAATGGAATGGGTGGCCGTGGGGCTGGCCAGGAACACAAAAAAGACAATCAAAAACATTTTGATGGACAACAACACCATGCCAAAAGACAGATGGTGAAAATTATAGATCACCAGCCCGGCAACCATGGTGAAAATCCCCAGGGTATCCAGTTTTCCGGCCGGATGCAGCCGGGAGTAAAAATCAGGCATCCGCATGATCCCCACGGCCCCGCCTAAAAACGAGACCAGGCCCGTGAGCAGAAACGCCACCGCCAGAATATTGATAAAAATAGTCATCATTACTCCATGAATGATTCTTCATACAGGCCTTTGCGTTTGTGAAAATACCGGGAAGCAGCCAGTACGGCCACAAAATTTAAAAACGCATAGGCCAAAGCAATATCCACAAACATATCCACCCGCTCATACAGGTAGCCGATCAGCAAAAGCAGTACCACGGTTTTACTGCCGATGGCGTTCACGCCCACCAGGCGGTCCAGCACCGTAGGCCCCATCAGGCATCGATACAACGGCAATATCATGATCAGACAAAGTCCGACGGCAATACATGAAAAAAAATAGATCATCTGTTTTCTCCATAAACATGCGCCACCCGGTCCCGCATCACGCCGGGCAATCCTTGAGCGCTTTGCCGGTCAATGGCATGAACCCGGAACCCGCCTTCGGCATTGGCAGTGATGGTGACGGTTCCGGGCGTCAGGGTAATGGCATTGGCCAGGGTGGTGATGGCGATATCTGATTTCAACCCGGTTTGAAACTGAATGATATGCGGATCGATCAACTGGTGCATCCGGGGATGAAATACCAGAAACAGCAGGTGAAAATTGGCTTTGATGATTTCTACAATCAGCCAGGGCGCATATTGGCAAAACCGGAGAAACACCTTGACATCCTGAACCGTGGCCCCGGCAAACAGCAGATCATGGAAAAACCAGGCAATGGCCAGGCTGGACACCACACCCAGTCCCAGAAGAAGCGGCTCAAAATAGCCGGACAAAATGATCCAGGTGACAAACATGAATACAAAGGTGATAATAAATGAAAAAAAACCGGCCTGTTTTTTTTCATTTTCTTTTTGTTGCATCACCCATCCCCCCTTTTTGACATTCTTTTTGATATTTCACAGTCATGTTACACATAATTTTCACATACCTGTCCGCCGACAATTTTTTTTGAAAAATAAAATAAGACCCTATTTTTCCACGCCGTAAAGATGACGAAATTTCTGAAACAATTTGGATACAGGGCCTTTGGCTGCAGGGGACGTATCCGGGGGATCTTGTTTGGACTGTTTTTCAACACGATGATCATATGCCGCTTGAATGGTTTGGATCAACGTATCCATATCCACGGGCTTGGACAGAAATTTGAATGCATTGTATTTGCCGCTTTCCAGAGCGTTTTCCACACTGCCATGCCCGGTGAGCACGATGCAGGGCAGTTCCGGTTGAAGATCCTTGAGCAGTTTCTGTACCTCGATGCCGTCAATACCGGGCATCTGCAGATCCACCACCGCCACGTCAAAGGGTTCTTCGGCCGCAGCCGCCACCCCTTCTTCTCCGGAAAATGTCGTTTTCACCTCAAACCCTTCCAAAGCCATCCGTTTGGCCAGATACTTCAAAAAGGTCTGTTCATCATCTATAAATAAAAGTTTCATTGTCATTCCATTGATATCAGTTGGCACGCATTATCGTTTGACCGGAAACAACAGACACGGATAAACGGATTTATCGGCAATATTCCTGGATATCGATCCCAGCCACCGCTCGGCCAGGGCGGTCCGGTCACTGAAGCCCAGCACGATCAGCGTGGCCTGGTACTCTCTGGCCGCTTTGAGAATTTCGGTTTCCGGATCTCCCACATACACGTGCGGTCTGGCAGATATGCCTTTTTGGTCAAATTCGTCACACAGGTCTTCCAGCCGGTTCCGTTCTTTTTTCCGCACCGACTGCACCTCATGGGTATCTGAGGATTTCAGATCGTCTTCATCCACCACGTGCATCAGGTGAAGTTCTCCGATCACCTCCCCCAGCTCCTTGAGACAGTCGACCGCTTTTTCGCTGCTGTTGGACCAGGATGTGGCAAACAACGGTCGTTCAAACAGTTTTGCCGGCACCATTTTGTCTTCAGCCAGATGTTTGAATACCAGAATGGGAACAGGAGACCGGCGGGTCAGTTCCGTTATGTCGGATCTGGAATACAGCTGTTCCAGCTTTCCTTTCTGGGATCGGCCGATAACGATCAAATCCGGTTTTTCCTTGTCCACCACTTCCAGGATCTTGGGAATCAAAGACGACACTTCGATGTAGGCACCCACTTCCATGCCCAGTTCAAACAGATTCTCAGCCCAGTCGATGAACCGGATATTGGCCATTTCCTTGAGCCGGACGGCGTCTTTTTTTGCATACCCTTTACCCCGGCGCATGGACACTTTTTCCCGCTCGATCACATTTAAAAACACCACATGTTCCAGCCCGGATTTTCTCATATCCAGAAGTGAATGCAGTGCATCATAGCAAAGGCTTTCAAACTTGGTCACAAACAACATTTTTTTTATTTTCATGAAACCTCCTGTCTTTGCCCTCTCAGACCGGCCGAAAGCAGTGCCGGCCATCTGAAGAACCACAGATCACGCAAGTTTTTTTCTTATGGCATCCACCAGTTCCTGGGGCTCCACCGGTTTTTCCAGGTAAATGTCGGGTTCCGGTACTTTTTCCCCTTTGAACTCTTCCAGAACTTTCTGGGATTTGAGAAAAGACCGC
>JAGYOW010000112.1 GCA_018399285.1 Desulfotignum sp. | reverse complement strand
TGATCTGCCAGTAGTTGAAGCGTATTGCCGGCTTTTATAAAAAAAGACATATGAACCATAAAATATATCCCGGCATATATGATGCGCTCCTTGATGAAGCTCTGCAAGCCCTTCTGAGGCGATATCCCGACTTGCGTTCTGTTTTCGGAAAAATCGATGCCGAAGAACAACCCGCTCGGTATGCTGCGTTTGTGTCAAAAATTCTGGAGCAGACCCTGCGCGGTGAACCCGATCCCGGGAAACGCCTTTCCTTGTGCAACCGCATCATCGATTTTCTTTCCCGCGCGTCCAGCATGGATCATCTGGAAAGCCGAAAACTGGTTGCCGCCCCAAAATCATTGCTCTTAGAGGTGACCCCGCCCAATTATGGCAGATCCGGGATTCCCAGGCCCCATACTTCTATAGTGGAAAGCAGTCTATTCACAGGCTCTCCCATGGAACCCCAGTTGGTTCATGAACTGCTAGAAGAGATGCGCTCTGCCGATTCAGTTGATATCCTGGTATCCTTCATCAAATGGTCTGGCATGCGGCTGCTCATGCCCGGGTTTGAGGACCTGCGGGACCGTGATGTGCCGGTCCGGGTGATCACCACCTCGTATATGGGGGCCTCGGATGCACCGGCAATCGAGTGGCTGGCTGCCATGCCCAATGTTCGGATAAGGATTTCCTATGATACCGAACGGACACGACTTCATGCCAAGGCTTACCACTTCCAACGGCTGTCAGGTTTTTCCAGCGCCTATATCGGATCAGCAAACATGTCTCATGCGGCCATGACTAGCGGCCTGGAATGGAATCTTAAAGTCACTTCCCAAGATCTGGAACATATCCTTGATAAATTCACTGCTGAATTTGAAACCTACTGGAATAGCCGTGAATTTATCCCTTATGATGTGAATGACCCTGCCCCTCTGCGTGACGCAATTACCCATGCCCGTATACCGGATGCTCACCGGCCGGCGGTCTTTTTCGACCTGACACCTCATCCCTTTCAGGAACGCATTCTTGAGGCCCTAGCCATCGAACGGACCACCCGTAAGCATTTTAAAAACCTGGTGATTGCCGCCACGGGCACGGGCAAAACCGTCGTCTCGGCCTTCGACTATCAACGGTTCCGCATCCAAAAAAAGAACCAGGCCAGATTGCTGTTTGTTGCCCATCGGCAGGAAATCCTGCAGCAGGCATTGTTCACGTTCAGAAATGTGCTCAAGGACCTCAATTTTGGTGAACTACTGGTGGGCCCTTTTCAGGCGGAACGTATGGAACACCTGTTTTGCTCCGTGGGTATGTTAAAAACCAAGCGCTTGTGGGAGCAGGTGGGTCCGACGTTTTATGATTATATTGTAGTGGATGAAGCCCATCACGGCACGGCCGCCAGCTACCGGCCCCTGTTTGATCATTTTGAACCCCAGATTCTGCTGGGGCTGACCGCAACTCCGGAACGAATGGATGGCGGCAATGTGGCGGCTGATTTCCATAATCGTTTTGCAGCTGAAATTCGGCTGCCCGAAGCCCTGGAAGAGAAACTCCTCTGCCCATTTCACTATTTCGGCACAGCTGATCCAGTTGACATCAGCAGTGATCAGTTCTGGAAAAACGGCAGGTATGATGACCGGGAGCTTGAAAAAATTTATACCGGCGAACATGCCTTGGCAAAGCAGAGATTTGAAATTATTTATGCTACCCTGACGCGCTATGAACCAAATCTGGAGGGTATCAAAGGTATCGGATTTTGCGTTTCCATTAAACATGCCAAATACATGGCTCAGATGTTCAACAGATATGGCATCGATTCTGCTGCCTTTGTGTCTGGTGTAGACAGCAGAGACTGTGAAATCTTAATGGCAGATCTGAAATCCGGGCGTCTTGTTTTTCTGTTCACCGTCGACAAACTGAGCGAAGGCGTGGATGTGCCTGAGATCAATACCGTCTTGTTTCTTAGGCCCACCCAGAGCCTGACGGTCTTTCTCCAGCAACTGGGTCGGGGATTGCGGCATGCACCGGGAAAAGACTGCCTGACCGTTCTTGACTTTGTCGGGCAGACCCACAGAAAATATCGGCTGGACAACAAGTTAAAGGCCCTACTGCCCCGACATCGCTATGCCATTGACCGTGAGATTGAACATAATTTTCCGCATCTCCCCGCCGGGTGTTCCATTCAGTTTGATCGTATTTCGCGCCGGTATGTCATTGAAAATATTAAGAACAATCTTAGAAATCTGGCTGTACAGGTGCCGGAACGCCTTCAAACTTTTGTTTCTGAAACAGGCAACGAACTGACATTTTCCAATTTTGTTCAATATCACAATTATGAGCCGGAACAACTACTGGTAGCGGAATCATGGACCGGATGGAAAGCTCGGGCACAACTGGCCCCTGTTCCGGCTGATCCGGATTTCACCTTTCTGAAAAAAAACCTGCTGCGGGCGGCATTTATTTCCGGCCCGCATGAAATAGCGCTTTTACGGCAAGTTATCGCACGGCTCGCATCAGGAGATGTGTCCGGAGCACTGGCCCTGGCCGGGGAACAGGCTAACCGGATTTATTATCGGCTATGGGCTGATCCGGCTGCCCGATTTGAATTTACCAGCATAGAAGAATCATTTCATCGTTTTTGTCAGAACGCGACCATACTCAGGGACCTGGATGAAATACTGGCGTGGTGTCAGGCAGAATCAAGGATCAGCGGCATCATGCCTGACTTGCCTTTCCCCTGCCCCCTTGAACTGCACGCCCAATTTAGTATCAGGGATATTCTGGCTGCCTTTGATCAGGCAACGCTCAAATCCGCGGGGCAACGGGGAACAGGTGTCCTGCATTTTAAAGACATAAAAGCCTATGTGATTTTGATTACTTTCCAGAAAACTGAAAAAGAATTTTCGCCTAGCACCATGTATGCGGATTATCCAATCAGCAGGGAATTGCTTCACTGGGAATCACAATCCAACACGGCCCAGCAGTCTGTCACTGGACAAAACCTGATTGGCCATCAGGCCCTAGGCTATACCATTCTTGCATTTGCCCGGGGGCGGAAAAAACGGAACGGGTGCACTGTGCCTTTTGTTTATCTGGGACCTGTTGATCGGGTCAGTTATGAAAATGAAAAACCCATCAAGATGGTATGGCGGTTACGCCACCCTATGCCGGTGGATATGTTCGAAGCGAATAAAAGGGGAAGATAGGGACCGTTTGCTAAGGGGAACCCTGAATGACATAGGGGCCATCCAATATTCCCCATTGCCAAGCTGAATAATTTCTTTTTAAAAAAACAGCTAGTTGGACATTTGGATATCTATCAAGCGCAAATTCTCCATTGGGGCTTTAACGGTTTCAGAAAAAGAGGCCCCGCAGAACTCTTCCGTATCATTATGAATCCGGCCATCCATTTTGTTCCCACAGCACTGGAGATTTATAATTTCCTTATTGATTTGTTTGATATATAAATAGACCGGAGAATATCTCCATATATATGTTTCGATGTCATTGAAGGTTTCCACTTGCTACTCTGTTAGTCCCGGAGGAAAAACAATAAATCATGATGCAATGGGTATATCTGGCTATAGCAATTACTGCTGAAGTGACAGGGACATCTTTTTTGAAAAGTTCGGAAGGTTTCACTCGGTTATG
>JAGYOW010000111.1 GCA_018399285.1 Desulfotignum sp. | reverse complement strand
CGATGGTCACAGATATCAGGCCGGACACCCCCATGATCAGGATCACCATGATTTTTCTGGGAAACCGCACGGCCAGCTCGGCCCCGGCAATGCTGGCCAGCATGCCGGCGATCCCGGCCACAGCCATCACCGTGGTGGGGATCAGATAACTTTCAGATCCCGGATGCAACGACAGATTGAAGGCCATGAACGCCACCAGCCAGGCCCGGGCCGCAAACATTTCCCAGGTATGGCACATATAGGCCAGAATATAGGCCCTTGCATTGCGGTTCTGCCACACGGGGCGGAAATCCAGGATATGGCGGTTAACCGTGGTGCCGGTATCGGGCGGCAATACCGGTGTCAGGATGACCCCTGCCAGCACCAGGGCCAGGCCGGACCCGGCGGCAGCCGCGGCAAACGCGGTTTTCCACCCCCATGTTTCAAACACCTGGCCGGCAACAAAAAATGATGCGCTCATGCCCAGGCCGAAGCAGGCCGTGTAAAACGCAATGCTCCGGGGCTGGGCAGACGGGACCACCCGGTCCATGAGGGCCTTGAGCCCGGGGATGAAGGTACCGGCCAGGGAAATACCGCACAGCGCGCGGAAGAGGAGCGCTGTCCAGAACCCGCCGGCCAGAAATGCAAACCCGAAATTGGAGATGACGCCGATGACACATCCGGCCAGGTAGATCCGCCGGGCGTCCATCCGGTCGGTGAGGCTGGTGAGCACGGGCACGGCGCCGGTATAACCGATAAAGTAGATGCCGTTGATCCACCCGGCCTGATTGCCGGACAACTCCCAGATCTGCATAAAATGCGGCAGAAGTGCCGGAAAGGCAAACACCCCCAGCATACCGGCCACCTCGGCTGCACACAGACACCCCACCAGCACCACCGGGTGCGTGAATTTGCCGTCCGGCGGCTGGGGGATCATTTTTTTTGTCTGTGAAGTTGTCATGGTCATTTTTCCCGTCAGTCTGAACCTTGAAGAAAATCTTGTCAAACACAAAAAACAGGCCGTTATCATGCGGCCCATTATTGAGCTTGATCCCCCCGTATTCAAGTATTATACTGATCCAACAACCTGATTAAAGACTCAAAGGAAAAACAATCCGTGAAAAATGGCACAAAACCGGCTCGACAGCGATCTTATCTAATAACTGAAACCAAGGGTCCTTTATGAACATCGTTACATTTGAAACCGTTTCCAAAACCTACCGGACCGGTGAAACCACGGTCACGGCGCTAGGAGATGTCAGTCTGAAGATCCCCAAAGGGATGTTCACCGCGTTTGTGGGACCGTCCGGCAGCGGCAAGACCACGGCGTTGAACCTGATCGGATGCCTGGATCAGCCTTCCAAAGGAACCGTGACCGTGGCCGGACAGGCCACCGGCAACATGAACCGGCGTCAGAGTGCGGCGTTCAGAGGAAAACACTTAGGATTCGTGTTCCAGGATTTCAATCTGCTGCCCGTGCTCACGGTGCATGAAAACGTGGAATATCCGTTGCTCATGATCCAGGACTTACCCAAATCCCACCGCGGGCCGGCCGTGGAAAAAGTGCTGGCTGCCGTGGGTATGGCAGACCAGGCCGGCAAATATCCGGCCCAGCTGTCCGGGGGACAGAAACAGCGGGTGGCCATTGCCAGGGCCCTGGTGGGCATCCCGGCCCTGGTGCTGGCGGACGAACCCACAGCCAACCTGGACGGGGCCACGGCCCAGAAAGTGATCGATCTGATGAAACGCATGCGGGATGAATTCGGCATCACATTATCTTTTCCACCGCTGACCGGATCATGGACCAGGCTGTGAGCATTTTTCACGCGGAGGACGGCCGCCTGAAAGATGCGCCTGAAAATATGATTGACCCCTTGGGAGGTGACATATGATCAAGGTCATGTCTTTAGCCATCAGAAACCTGCTGCGGTACAAGCGCCGCACCCTGCTCACCGGGCTGCTCATTGCTGTGGGCGTCATGGCGGTGATCGTTTTCACAGGCCTTAGCGGGTCTTTCAAACGGGCGATCGTGGGCCAGATCACAGATTCTGTGCTCAGTCATCTCCAGGTGCACAAAAAAGGGTATATGGCCAGCATTGACAATCTGCCCCTGGACCGGATGATCCCGGAAAAGCCGTTTAACAAACTGACGGATATTCTGAACCAGACACCGGGGGTGGACGGATTCTCTCCCCGCATCAAATTCGGGGCCATGCTCAGCAATTTTGCCCAGACCACCAATGTGCGCCTCAACGGCATTGACCCCAAAAAAGAACTGACGGCCGTGCCTTTGCTGCCGTCCCGGATAAAAAATCCCCTGAATCCAGATGTGCTGCTGACTCCCGGCCAGGTACTTTTGCCTGAAATTCTGGCCAAAGGCATGGGAATCGGCACGGGGGACACCGTGGTGCTGGTGGCCAACAACAAGGATGGCTCCGTGAACGGCATGAATTTTTTGGTGGCCGGCGTGGTGGAAAGCCTGATGGGCCCGGGCGGCCGGGACGGATACCTGCACCTGGACGATGCCGCGGCCCTGTTGCGCATGGATACCCCGGAAATCAGCGAGGTGGCCGTGCGGGTCACCGGTTTTGACACCCTGGCAACCGTGGCGGACCGGGTGAACCAGGCCCTGGCCCCCATGACCACACCCACGGGCCAGCCCTTGTTCGAGGTGCATACCTGGCAGCAGCTCACCCCGTTTTACAATGTGGTGCGCATGATCGATCTCATGACGTTGGGGATTAAAATCATTCTGATTGCCGTGGTGCTGATCAGCGTGCTCAATGTCATGATCATGAGCGTGTATGAACGGGTCAGAGAAATCGGCACCCTGGCTGCCATGGGTACCCAGCCGTTCCGGATCATGGCCTTGTTTGTGGCGGAAGGGTTCTGCTTAGGCCTCACGGGTGCGCTGGTGGGTGCGGTCCTGGGAACCGGAGTATTGTGGATCCTGAACCTGACCGGCGTGGAAGTGGCGTTCGGCGGGGCCAACCAGGTATTTGAGCTGGCGCCGTCCGTGACCTCGGGCGAGGTGATCTCTGCCTGCCTGACCGTGCTGCTGGTGTCCGTGCTTGCCAGTTTGCAGCCCGCAGCCAAGGCCGCGGCCCTGGAACCCGTGGATGCCCTGCGCCATGTGTGAGTTCAAATCAACCCATATTAAAAAATGAGGATGTTATGATATATTTTCAAACCGTTTTATGCCGTGCCGGACAATCAATGCATCTGCCGGCTGTATTTTCATGGATAATGTGTGCGATGCTGATTTCGGCAACCCCGGTATTGGTTTCAGCCCAGGAAACACTCACGGGCGCACAGATTCTGGAACAGGTGGACCACAACCTGCAGCCCGGAAACCTGGAAATGTACCGCAAAATCATCAACATTGAACCGGACGGCAAAAAAAAAGAGTTTGTGCTCTGGTTTCTGAAAAAAGACATGGACAAGATTGTGACATTGTTCATCTCTCCGGCCAGTGAGGAAGGCCGGGCCACATTGCGCTTAGGAGACAACATGTGGCTGTACATCCCCAACGTGGGCAAACCCATCCGCATCACCAGCATGCAGTCCGTGGTGGGCGGGGTGTTCAACAATGCGGATATCATGCGCCTGGACTATCATGTGGAATATGATGTGGCCGACCTGGCCGAGGATCAGGGGCAGCATCTGCTGGA
>JAGYOW010000110.1 GCA_018399285.1 Desulfotignum sp. | reverse complement strand
ATAACCGTGATGGGTGAAAGCTGGTACACTTGATTAGTCTCTTTGCCGGTTTCCGCAGACAAAATATTCCCCCAAAGAAAGACCAGCAGAAAACCCGAAAGGGCTGAAATAATTTTCAATCTCAATGTGGAAAGCACTTTTGATAGAAATCCGGTTAGCATCTTGTCTCCTCCTTTCTCATCAGCCTGCCCGAAAAGTCATTATCGGCAAGCGGCGTTAATTACGGGATATTCATTATTTTCGTGCCACGGCTGTATACCGCCCGGGCATATCTTTTATTTCCGGTTCTTGAAACCCCGCCGCCAGAAACAGGCCGGCCATCTGTCTTGCATGGGGCAGAAGATCTTTTTCTACGCCGGTATGGGATGCATGATGCGCCGCCAGCTCCCGGCGGCTCATCAAATGGGCGATGACCAGGTATCCCCCGGGTTTGAGGACCCGGCCCATCTCCTGCAGGGCAATGGCCGGGTCCTCAAAATGCGGAAATGCGGCAAAACAGATCACCCGGTGAAATATCCCTGTGCCGAAAGGTATCTCAAGGACATTCGCCTGGACGACCAGATCATTGTCCGCCCGGGTTTTCCGGCGGGCCTGTCCCACCATGGGAAACGACAGATCAAAAGCGAACACCCGTCCGGAAATGCCGGCCAGGGGCTCCAGGTAGGGAATCAGGATGCCCGGTCCGGTGCCCACATCCAGTATGGTCTCTCCTGGGGTCACCCCGAAGGTCTGGATCAGTTTCTGCAGCCGTTCCCGCACCGGTCCGGGGTAATGGGCCTGTTCCCAGTTTTCAGCCCTTTGATCAAAAAAATCGGATCTGGATGTCATCGCGTTTCCTGTCTGTCAATATGTCAATTCTTTCCGATTGGGTTACATCACCATTCATATTTGATTTCACCCACCGTAAACATACCGGGTGATTTTTCATCTTCGCTTCGCAGATAGGTTTCATCAAACAGGTTCTGGACCGCAAGACTTGCGGAGAGGCCCGGAAGCAGAAAATCCAGGTTGCGCCACAGTTTGACATCCACGGTTTCATACCCGCCGATTTCCTCCGTGTTCATGTCATCGCTGTACTGGTTTCCGATGTGGTTGAGTACAACCCGGGCATTGATAATGGAGGAGAAAACATCCACCCCGGCGCTGAAGCTGTGTTCGGGCACATATTCCAAACGCTTTCCTTCCAGTTCCGGACGTTCATCGAATTTGTCTATGAGCGATTCATTGAAGGTATAACCGGCAAAAAACCGGATATACGTGTTGGGCCGGAAGGCAAGATCCGCCTCAAACCCCTTGATTTCCACCTCGGTGGCATTGTCCATCAGGTACACCGCCCGGTTCCGTCCCCACAGAAACCGGGTCTGGCCGGTGTCCACGCTGTAGATAAAATCCTTTCCCCGGCTGTAATAGCCGGAAAAGGACAGGTCCAGCATGTCAAAAAGCTTTAGATCACTGCCGAGTTCAAAGGAGTCAAGGGTTTCATTTTCCAGATCCGGGTTGGCATCATAGAACCGGCCGTGGAATATGCCGTAACGGCACAGGGCATCCAGGATCGGTGCCCGGAATCCCCGGGAATAAGATCCGTACACACTGATATTGTCCGACACATGATACCGGGAGGAGATTTTGGGTGAAAAGGCATCCCAGCTGGAATCTTTCAGGCTGCCGGATACCAGGTCAAACGGTGCGACATTGGAGTCATAGAGACCGTCCTTGAATTTTGCCGTGTCAAAGCGGATGCCTCCCGTCAGTAGCAGGCGGTCATCCAGAAACCGGATTTCATCGTGCAAATAGAAGGCATACTGCTCCAGCCGTCCCTTGTTGATGGCGTAATCACTGCTGAAATCATAATCATCTGCAGCATCCACCTCGCTGATCCGCAGGTCCGCACCCAGTATCAGGGTCGAGTGATCTCCGATGTCCGTGGATACGCTCAGAGCGGTACCATAGTCATCCCGGTCCGAAAGAACCTTATAAATACTGGCGGCATCGGCAAAATCCCGGTGCCAGAAATAGTCTTCCCGCTGAAAGAATCCACTGAAATGCCACTGCCAGTCACTCACCGCCCTTTTGTAAAGAAGGTTCATCCGGTTGGTGTCAAAATCCCTGTGGCTGCCTTCCGGGATATTGTATTTATATCCTTCCCCCCTGCGGTCGTCAAAATAGGCATAGCCCAGCTCCAGGGAACTGTTTTCATCAAAAGCATACCCCAGCTTGGCGGAGACGTTGAATTCTTCCACAAACCGGTCGATGCGGTTGTCATAATCGCTGCTTGTTTTTGTCAGAGAGGTATACCCGTCACTGTCAAGGCCGGTTGCCGCCACCTGGCCGTAAAATCCCCGGTCACCGTCCTGTCTGCCACCCAGTCGGACAGCTCCTTTTTTTGTGCCAAAACTGCCGTATCCGGTGGAGACAGCCCCTGAAAATGGCTTGTCAGGCCGCTTGGTGATGATATTGATCACCCCGCCCATGGCATTGGAACCGTAAATCGAAGACCCTGGCCCTTTGAAGACCTCGACCCGTTCGATATCGGCCAGGTTGAGCCGGTTCCAGCGCATATTTCCGGAATCCCCGGTGGAGGCCGGTGTGCCGTCTATGAGCACCAGGGTCCTGCCCGGCTCATTTCCGCCCAGACCCCGCATGGTCACCTGGGGAGACAGTTCGAATATGCCGTCGGTCCGGGTGGTTTGCAGTCCGGAAACCTGCTGAAGCAATTCGTCCACCCGTTCAAATGGGGTGTTTTCAATGTCAGCGGCAGTGATGACGGTAATCCGGCCCGGCACCCGGTTCTTATCCGTGGGAAACCTGGTGGCGGTGACCACCATATCATCCAGATGGATGGCGGTATTTCCATGATGCCGGGTGTTTTCCGTATCCTGCCCGGATGCCTGACAGATCATCAGGCCGGCGGTCCAGACACAGAAAACCAGTGCTGTGGCCATTATTTTCATCAGTTTGTTCATTTTTTTTCCTTATCAGTTTGTTCTGTTTTCATATTGTCCGGCCAGCGGTTGCATTTTTCCATCAGGCCGTTATTTGAAAGAGATTCATCCCGGTACGTCCCGAATGGATGGAAAATCCTCCGTCCGATGTTGCAGGTCACGGGGCTTTGGTTTGGTTCCGGATCCGGAACCGGGCCTGTTGTCCGATGGGGCCGTCAAGGTATCGGGTGAAAAATCGGTTGTACATAACATGGAGCCAGGGGTCGTTTTTTCAGTACCGGGTTTTTTCCGCTATGCATCCCCGGCAAAGGGATTGTCCATCCACGGGTTCGAGCTTTGATGCCATGGTGGGTTCCTTGCAGTTTTCACACAACACCGATGGCTCGATAAGGGCCTTGGGCGGCATGGAGATCTTGACTTCCCTGATGTCAAACAAAGTGTCCGGGCTCTGGTCCAGAATTTCCATGGATTTTGCTTCATGGCGTTTTTTGAATTCCGCTTGGTCCTCTTGGCTAGCCTGCCCGCTTCTGATCAGATTTATCAGTTCCTGGTGACGGTTGTCCGGGGAAGATTCCGGGGCATGCTTGCGGGCAATGCGGATCCCTTTTCCGGTTCGCCGGCTGATAAAGGTAAAGGCCATTTTGCCATAATCATGGTAGATAAAGTTGCCTTTGCCGAATGTGCACCCGGTAATCACCTGGACCGCATCCGAGCAGCAGGCATCGGTTTCC
>JAGYOW010000011.1 GCA_018399285.1 Desulfotignum sp. | reverse complement strand
GGGGCACCGGCCCGGACCAGCTGAGCCAGGGTGATGCCGGCCAGGATTTCCGCATTCTGCAGGGCCATGACACCGCCCAGGGTCACAGGACCTGAGCCCCCTGCCATGATCAAAGATGCCACCACACAGGCCTGGTTGTGACGGGCCAATTCTATGAGGGACCCGATCATTTCATCGGAAAACTGCAGCGGGGACAGGGAATTAATCAAAGACACGGACACGGTCTTGTCCATGATATTTTTTTTGCCGCCCCACAGAATGCCGGCCATCTCGATGCCGTCCAGGGCGCCTTGACGGGAAACCGGGCTGCCCATGAACGGTTTGTCGCACAACAGCATGTTGGACAGGTTCAGGTCCAGATGAACGGTTTGACTCGGCATGTCTGACGGTTCCACCATCATCCATCCGTTCATGTCGATATACGGGGAAGTCTGGATGAGTTTGCAGAAATTATCATAGTCTTCCATGGTGGCCTGGCGTTCGTTGCCTTTGGCATCCATGATAAACGGAGCCCCGTATCCGGGGAGAAACACAAAGTCGTCCTCACCGATCTCCACATTTTTTTCGGGGTTCCTGGCGTAAACCGTGAACCGTTTGGGGGCCGTTTCCAGGGCTTTCTGAACCGCAGATTCTTCAAAAAATACCGTGGTGCCTTCCACCTTGAAACCATTGTCCTTGAAAATCTCAAGGGCTTCCTTGTCATTAAAGGCCACGCCGGTGGTCTTCAACAGATCCATGGCAGCGTCATGGATTTTTTCCATTTCCTGCCGGCTCATTTCCTGCATTCGATCATACATCATGTTTCCTCCTTATCATGGACATTATTGTCCCGTGGTTAATAATGGCGTTATGCGGGGTCGGTTTTTTTACATTGATTCAATCCCTTGAACAGGCTGAACAGGGCCACCAGCAGCAGAAACATCAGCGGAAACGCCGTGGCAATGGATGCGGTCTGAATGGCTTTGAGACTCCCGGACCCGGCCAGCACCGCAGCCACAGCGCCCAGGGCGACACCCCAGAAGGCCCTTAAGTTCCGGCCCGGATTTTCATGACCGGATACGAACATGGCCAGGGAGATGGCGGCCGAGTTGGCGGATGTCAGAAAGAACGTGGCAATCAGAAAGATCAGGGCCACGGCCAGAAGCCCGGTCAACGGCAGGTTCTGGGCGATGGCAAAAATAGCGCTTTCCACGCCGTGGGCTTCCAGGGTCCCGGTGACATCAAAATGGATGCCCGCACCCCCCACCACGCCGTACCACAGAAAATTGCCCAGAGACGGCAGGATCAGTGCGGCCGCCACGGTCTCCCGGATGGTTCTGCCTTTGGAGATCCGGGCGATGAACACGGCCACAAACGGGGACCAGCTCATCCACCAGGCCCAGTAGAACACGGTCCAGGATCCGATCCAGTTGCCCGCGTATCCCGGGGCGGTGAACAGACTCATGGGAATGAAGTGCAGCAGATACTGGCCGAACGAATTGACGGTCAGGTTCACCAGAAAAATGGTGGGGCCGAATACCAGCACGAAAAACCATACGGCCACAAATACCCACATGTTGACATCTCCCATCAGTTTCACCCCTTTCTGGAGCCCGGTATACACGGACAGGGTGAAAATGGCGGTAAGGACCCCGATGATGATGTAGGTGCTGGACGGCCCCAGTTCCAGGCCGTACTGGTATTTAAGCCCGGCAGACAGCTGAAGGGCCACAAATCCGGTGGTGGTGGCCAGGCCACCTAATGTGGCAAACACGGCAAAAATATCCAGCACCTTTCCCCAGGTGCCGTGGATCCGGTCGCCGATGGCATAGTAGAATGCAGAAGAAAATTTCAGCGGCAGGTTTTGGGTGAAACAGGCATGGGCCAGGGCAACGGTGAGCAGGGCATAGATGGACCAGGCACTCAACCCCCAGTGAAAAAACGAATAGGTCATGGCGTTGGCCCCGGCAGCCGGGGTCAGGGGGTCGCCGCCGAAATAGGGGGGCGGACTCATGTAGTGGTAAGCCGGTTCGGCCGGTCCCCAGAACACGATGCCTGCGGCAATGGCAGACCCGAACAGCATGGCGAACCAGGAGAAATTGGAAAATTCAGGCCGGTCTTGAGGCAGGCCCAGTTTAATAGAGCCGTAAGCAGGACCCATGAGTACAAAGCATCCTATGACCAGAAAAAACACGGTGATCAGGTAAAGCCAGGTCCACATGGTGGTGGTCCAGGTGAACACGGCATTGATCACGGATGCCATATTGCCGGGAAACAGGATGGACCAGAGCACAAACGCGATGGTCACGCCCGCAGATATCCAGAAAATCATGGGGTCAAAGGGGCGGGCTGAAACCGGAGTACGGGCCATGGGCAACCTCCTGAAATGGTTTGTTTGATTGCCGAAAGCCTGCCGTTGCATTGCAGGCAGTCCGGCGTTTGTTTCTTGAAGTTATCTGTCGCCAAGTAAGATGCAGGATTGATGCCAGCATGTTAAGATTTTCTATTGATGTGTGAATCGCCCCAGATGACAGGCAGATACGATGTCTTTCCTTTTAACGGATTGGATTGGAAAAAGTGAAAATTTTTTTTCTTTAAAACCGAATTTCGTGAAAAATATTTTTCTTATGAAAAATATTTTTCAATTTCGCGGCATAAAATCAGCCCGGCAAAGCTGATATTTTTTTATTTTATAATGGAGCAGCTGTCTGGACATGCCTAAGTGTCTGGCCGCCTGGGTCACATTACCCCGGCAGACCCTGAGAGCGTTTGTCACAGCATTTCGTTCCTGGTCTGCCTGGATCTGGGCCAGGGGACGGGAGGGGTCCGGCAAATCGGAAACCTGGGGGATGGCCGGAGCAGGAAGTTCTTTTTTGTCCGTCGGTTGGCGGTCTTCCAGCGGGTTTCGGGGTTTTATGGGCGCCATGGGTTCCAGGGTGTCCAGTCCCGGGGTGAACGGATCCATGCCCAGAATTTTCTCCTGTCCCGCCAGGTTCATGGCCCCTTCAATAAGATGTTCCAGTTCCCGGATATTGCCCGGCCATTGATAAACCTGAAACAATTCCCGGACCTCCCGGGAGATTCTCTGGACATGGGTACCCAGGCGCTGGTTGTATTTTTCAATGAAATGAATGGTCAGTTCTCTGATACTGTCCAGCCGCTCCCGCAACGGGGGCAGCTTGACCATCACAACGCCCAGCCGGTAATACAGGTCCGTGCGAAGCCGGTTTTCCCGGATGGCGACCCGGGGATCCCGGCTGACTGAACTGATGATTTTGACATCCACTGGAATCTCTTTGACCGATCCCAGGCGGCGAACCTGCTTTTCCTGGATTGCCCGGAGCAGTTTGGCCTGCAGTTCCATGGGCATGGCCAGCAGTTCATCCAGAAACAAGGTGCCTTTGTGGGCGGTTTCAAACAATCCGGGCTTGTCCAGGGCCCCGGTGAACGCGCCCCGGGTGGTGCCGAACAGCATGCCTTCCATCAGATACTGGGGGATGGCCGCACAGTTGACCGCCACATATTTTTCCTTGTGCCTGGGGCTGAAATTGTGGATGGATTGAGCGAACAGCTCCTTACCGGTACCGGTTTCTCCCTGAATCATGATGGGGGAGGGGGATGCAGCCGCTTTTTGGGCGGTTTCCTTGACCCGGATGAAATCCGGGCTGGAGCCGATCAGGTCATCAAAGGTGTATTGGGTCCCGTTCCCCAGTGTGGACCGGCATTCGGATGCAGGAGTCACCGGCATGGATCGGCGCAGCTGCTCGTAGTCCTTGACAAAGCAGATGACGCCGGTAATGGTTTTATTATCGAACAGCGGATAGACCGAAGTGATGGTGTTGGCAACTTTCCCGGACACGGTTTTGTAGAAAAAAATCCGATTTTTGATGGCCTGTTGATGCCGGGCGCATTGCATGATCATGCTGGTGCGGTTGTTCAACTCATAGATTTCGGTCACTTTAAGGCCCATGGCTTTTTCAGGAGAAATGCCGTCGATTCTGGCCTGAGCCTGGTTGTAGTACTGAATGATTCCGTTGATATCGGCAATCATCACCCCGTCATCCAGATGATCCAGCACGGACAAAAAATTGATCTGGTTCATGTTCAGCAGTCCGGATGCTGCCTTGGAACTCCCCATACCCGATATCCTTGATGGTTAAAATTCTGCCAACGCATTTTTTTTGACATGGAACCATAAAATCAGGGATTGATACAAGAAAAAAATAAAAAAACCCGGGGGATACAGTCAAAGATCCCCCGGGTTCCGTCGTATGCCGGCGCCTTGTGCTAGAATGGGTGCATCATGAAGGGAACATGGTTTCCTCGATGTCGACCGCAGCGCTGCTGGTGTTCATCAATGCGGCAAACCGGCCCAGGGTCACCGGCAGCATCGTCTCGGTGAAAAACTGTAACGATCTGATGATACCCTGGTAGAACGGCTGGTCTTTTTTCTTGGCGGTTTCCAGTTTCCGGGCTGCAATGGTGGCCCGCCACAGCAGCATCCAGGCCATGACCGTGTCTCCGGCCGCATCCTGGAACGGATGGGCATTGGCAAATGCTGCCAGCACTTTGTCGGACATGGCGGCCTGACCCATGTGAATAGCCACTTCCGCCAGTTTGTTGACCGCTTCCTCGACTTTGACGGCATATCCCTGGATGGTTTCGATCTCTTTGGCCTGGGCCAGGGTTTTCTGCATTTCACCGAACAGATCCATGATGGGCTTGCCCTTGTTTAGGCCCAGTTTTCTGCCCAGAAGATCCATGGCCTGAATCCCGTTGGTACCTTCGTAGATCAGAGTGATGCGGCAGTCGCGGAGCAGCTGGGCCATGGGATATTCTTCGATAAATCCGTATCCGCCGTATACCTGCATGCCCTGGGAACACATCTCAAAGGCCCGGTCCGTGACATACCCTTTGGCAATGGGGGTCAGAATTTCCACAAACCCCTGGTATTTGGCTTTTTCCTCGTCTGTGGGGGCATATTTGGCCATGTCCGAACAATAATGCACAAAATAGAGCAAAGACCGCATCCCTTCCACATTCACTTTCATCAGCATGAGCTGACGACGCACATCCGGATGCTGGATAATGGGCACGCCTTCGGCATCCGGGTTCATGATTTCAGTCAAGGCCTTGCCCTGGATCCGGGTTTTGGCATAATCCAGGGCATACATATAGGCGGCCGTAGCACAGGCAAATCCCTGATACCCCACCAGAAGCCGGGCCGCATTCATCATCAGGAACATGGCTTTCATGCCTTTGTTCTCTTCTCCCAAAAGTGTGCCGATACAGTTGCCTTTGGATCCCAGAGCCAGAGAACAGGTGGAATTGCCGTGGATACCCATCTTGTGCTCGATGCCGGTGCACACCACATCATTGAATTCGCCTAAGGATCCGTCGGCATTGACCCGGATTTTGGGCACCAGAAATAATGAAATACCTTTGGTGCCTGCCGGGGCACCCTCGATGCGGGCCAGAACCGGATGAATGATGTTTTCTGCCAGGTCATGTTCGCCGCCGGAAATAAAGATCTTTTCTCCCACAATGGAGTAAGTCCCGTCTCCGTTGGGTGTGGCTTTGGTGGTCAAAGCACCGACATCTGATCCGGCATTGGGTTCGGTGAGCAGCATGGTGCCGCACCATTTGCCGGTGTACATGTTTTTCAGATACAGATCTTTTTGTTCCTGGGTGCCGAAATGTTCCACCAGGTGACCGGCGCCCTGGGTCAGGCCGGGATACATCATGAACGGATAATTGGCGCCGTTGAAATATTCCGCCACTGCCGATGCCACGGTTCTGGGCATGCCCTGTCCGCCCCATTCCGGGTCTTCGGTGACCGCCAGCCATTCTCCGTCGTTGAACAGTTCAAACAGCCGTTTGAACGCCGCCGGCGTGGTCACTTGACCGTTTTCCAGTTGACATCCCTCCTGGTCTCCTTCCTGGCTGGCCGGCAGCAGTTCCTTGACTGCAAAGTTCCTGGCTTCTGAAATCACCAGATCAATGGTTTTTTTGTTGAAATCCGCAAATCCGTCATAAAGTTTGGACAACGATTCTGCATTGAGTTGCTCATGCATGACAAATTCGATGTCCCGCCGGTCTGAAATTACCTGTGTCATGATTCGATGATCCTCCTAATTGTGAATGTCTGTCATGGGTTCTGAATAGTTGTTCATTGGGTTGATTCCTGATTTTTCAAAGGAAATGCCCAGGTAAAACCCATGATAAAAGTTATTTGATAAATTTAATATTAAATTATAATAAAAGGTTATAATTCATTTTTAAAAATGATTCCGCAATAAATGCAAAGAGAATACCTGATTTCAATAAAATGAATACTCATTCATTACATGGAATTTTAACCGTGTCAATGATTATTTTCAAAATATTGATATTGCTTGACCCTGTGAATGTTTTTTGGTAATTTTAACTAGTTGGACAATGCAGGATAGTTAACGTCACTGACACGCATATGTCAGGCGTTTTGTGAATTTGTGATTAACACTAATTTGGAGGATGAGAATGAAAAAATTGCTACTGACTGTGTTAAGTGTTTTTATGGTCATGTCTTTGACGGTGTCTGCCGGTGCAAAGACTTTTAAGATGGGGCTGGATGCCGACCCGGTATCCCTGGATCCCCAGGTACAGTTGTCAGGCGGCATGCTCCAGCTGTCCCACTGGGTGTTTGATCCCCTGGTCCGCTGGACCCAGGACATGGATTTCGAACCCCGCCTGGCTACCAGCTGGGAACGGCTGGATGATCTGACCATGCGGTTTCATCTCAGAAAGGGTGTCAAATTTCATAGCGGCAACGATTTTACCGCCAAAGATGTGAAATGGTCTTTTGACCGCATGAGAAAAAGCGTGGACTTCAAAGGCCTGCTGGAACCCTTTGAGGGATGTTACATCGTTGATGATTACACCGTGGACGTTAAAACCAAAAAAGCGTATCCCCTGGTGCTCAATATGGCCACCTATTTCTTTGCCATGGATTCCGAATTTTACACCGGCACTGATGAAAACGGCCAGCCCAAGGATGCTATTTTAAAAATCGGTGAATCGTTTGCATTGAACAACGCTTCGGGTACAGGCCCCTTTATTGTCACCAACCGCCAGCACAATGTGGTCCTGGAAATGAAACGGTTTGAAGACTACTGGGACACAAACAGCCCGGGCAATGTCACTGAATTCATCCTGAGCCCCATCAAGGAAAACGCCACCCGTGTGGCAGCTCTTTTATCCGGCGGGGTGGACTGGATTTCACCGGTGCCCCCCCAGGACTTTGCCAGAATCAAAAATGATGACAAGGTCAAACTGGTGAACATTAACGGCGGCCGGATCATCACTTTCCAGATGAACCCCAACCGGGTGGAGGCATTCAAGGATGTCCGTGTCCGCCAGGCCATTGTCCATGCCGTGAACAACGAAGGCATCGTCAAACAGATCATGAAAGGCACGGCCACGGTGGCGGCCCAGCAGGGTCCTGAAGGCTATCTCGGCTACAAGGAAAATCTGACACCCCGCTATGACCTTGAAAAGGCCAAGGCCCTCATGAAAGAAGCCGGATATGAAAACGGGTTTGAAATCAGTATGATGGCCCCCAACAACCGGTATGTCAATGATGCCAAGATTGCCGAAGCCACGGCCCAGATGCTGGGCAGAATCGGTATCAAGGTAAATTTGAAGACCCTGCCCAAGGCCCAGTACTGGAATGAATATGATGATAGAGCCGCCGACATGATGATGATCGGATGGCATTCCGATACCGAAGACTCCGGGAACTTTTCCGAATTTTTGACCATGTGCCCCAATGCAGAAACCGGCTACGGCCAGTATAACAGCGGATACTGCAATCCCAAAGTGCGGATTATTCTGATAAATATCTAAAAACGGAAAAGCCATGCTCCGAAATCGAGCAGATTCTGTATGATGACGCCGCATTTGTGCCGTCACTGGCTAAGAACCATTCCTATGGCGTCAAAAAGAACGTGCAGGCGCAACCGGTCATCAATGCCCAGAATTTTCCGTATATCGGAGACCTGGTCATCAGTGAAAAATTCGGTTGTCGTTTACGGTTTAACCTGTCACTGCGTTCCGGGAAGGGTTTTCGGGCGGCAGTGCTCATCAGGAAACAACGGCATCACATGGTGCGTTGTTATCATACGCAATTCTCCAGACATTCTGATGATCATGCTGGTTATCGCCTGGTGGTATTTGCCGCAAAAAAAGAGTTTGGTGATCCGGTCAGGAGCCTGGTGGAGAACGGGTCACCCTGGAAGAACGCATTGCGTGATCGTCTCGATAAAATGGGGCTCAATGATCCGTTTTTCGTCAGTACGGCCGGTTTTTGTCAAAAATGCCGTGACCCGGGGGATCTGGGGCGGTCGGCACATACAACAAGCCCAACCTTGAAGTGATTGTCAACCATGCGCCCGGCCACCATCTGAGCTGGTGCTGGGGACTACGTTGATCATCATTGTCCTGTCTTTGCTTACTGAGGGTTTACTGTGCATTAGAAAGCCAAGAAGCTGGCTGTCCCGGTTTACCATGAGCTTTTCCACTTTAGGGGTGTCCATGCCCGTGTTTTTGACCATATCCTGCTGATCTATCTGTTTGCGGTGCACTGGCGGATCCTGCCCCTCCCTACGGCCGGGGAAACTGTGGATCTATTCGGCAACGGCATCTGGATGACCGGACTTTTAACCATTGACGGGCTCCAACACCTGATTCTTCCTGTATTTCCTTGTCCACACTCATACTTTGCCCCTGTTTATCCACTGATCCGATCTGAGACTGAGTGAGTGCTGAAACCGAATATATCAAATATGCCTGGGCCAAGGGCTGTCGCCAAACGGGTCTGGCTGTTGCATGCATTCAAGAACACCCTGCTGCCGGTGATCACGGTGTTCGGAGTCAGATCCGGGATCATGTTGCTACCCTGCTCTGGAACTGGTATTCCAGTGGCCGGGCATGATTCATGTTTCTGAAGCAGTGAACCGGGCGGATCTCTCGACATATCCATCTCGTGTTGGAGTTGTGGCGGCCTTGTTTGTGGTGGTCAATAAGGTTGTGGATATTCTTTATGACACTATCAATCACGATAAGGATGGCAGGAACCAAATGAAAACAAAATTACAGCGTTTAAAGAATCCTATTTTCTATCCTGGCGTTTCAGGCGGGACATGGTGGCCATGGCAAGCTTTGTGGTCCTGGTGATTTTTCTAGTTATCGCGTTTGCCGCTCCTGGATTTCTCCCATGAGCCGTATGATTCCGCCAATATCGACATCATGAATTCGGAGGTCCCCCATGTGGATGGACGGCGGATCAAAAGAATTTCCCTGGGTACCGACAACCAGGGCCGGGACATGCTGTCCACCATGTTCTACAGGCTGCGTACCTCCATTATCATCGGTCTTGGGGCCGTGGCCATCCAGGCGAGCATCGGCATTGTCTTAGGGCTTATAACCGGATATCCTGGGAGGGTAAAACAAATGCCATTCTCATGCGTACAGCAGATATCCAGTTTTCTTTTCCCTATCTCATGGTGGCCATCTTCATGAGCGCCATCTTTCAGAATTGATGTTGGTGCCGGCAGTTTTGAGCGTATGGCCATACCGCTATTGATATTGTATCATCAGCTGTCACGCTCTTGTGTATAGAACCATCCGGGCCTCAGTCATGGAAAAAACGAGAATATGTGGAGGCGGCACGGGTGATCGGCCTGCCCCAGAAGATCATCATGTTCCACGGCATATTCTGTGTGCCCCTGACATGTTGATAGTCATTTCCACCATCAGTGGCCAATGCAGTCATGAGTGAGGCGGCTCTGTCATTTCTGGGACTGGGTATGCCTGACAAAAACCGTCTTTGAGGTCTCTTATCCAGTCCGGACAGGAATACTTTTTCAGTCACAAGTGGATTACAGTGCTGCCAAAGTATGGCTGGTGCTCTTTTATCTAGAAGACCATCAACCTGCTGGGTGACTGGCTCCGGGATATACAAAGGATAACACAAACTTAAGATGTCAGCTTCTCTTTTGAAAGTCCGGACGCGAAGTGAGAATTGCCCTCAGGTCCGGAGATATTACGGCAATCGACGGTGTCAGCTTTCAACTGGATCCAAGGAGAACGCGTGGTTCTGGTGGGGGAAAGCGGGGCCGGCAAATCGGTTACCGGGTTTGCCATCATCAACCTGATTTCCAAGCCGGAGTATATTTCCGAAGAGCGCTTGTTCATTTTATGAGGAAAAGAGATATCTGCCTATCCCCGGAAAAAATGCGCAAAAATCAGAGGAACCAGTTTCCATGATTTTCAGGACCCCATGATGACGCTGAATCCGGTATACACATCAGTTTCAGATGATCGAAACCTGAGGGCCCTGAGGATATATCAAATCAAAGCTGAGCCATTGCTCTATAGAAAAAGAATTAGAAATGGTCCAGATGCCGTCCCCTGAAAAGCGTCTGACCCAGTACCCCCACGAATTGTCCGGGGGCATGCGCCAGCGGATCATCATTACCATCTCCCTTCTGGCAGATCCGGCCATCATCTCTTGCAGACGAGCCCCTGGCCGCTTTCATGATTGTCACCATCAGGCCGAGATAATGGACCTACTTCCAGGAACTGTGTGAAAAAAGAGAAAATGGGGCTGATCCTCATCACCCGCGATCTAGGGAGTGATGTCCGGAGCGACGAAAATCGCGGTGATGTATGCAGGCAAGATCATTGAATACGGCCCACAGATAAGTGGTGCATCATCGTGCATCTATACCATCAAACGTCAGATTCATTCCGGCTCCATTGAACCGGGTAAAGGCTAACGATTCCGGGCATGATGCCACCCTTACCGATATCCCGCCCGGGTGTGCATTCAATCCCAGGTGCGAACTTGCGGCAGATATCTAGTACCCAGCAGACCCCAGTGCTGGAAGAAAAACAAAACAGTATTATAGCAGCCTGTCATATGAAATAAGATAAGGAAAATCCCATGACGACGAACCATACGCTATTGCGCGTCCAGAACGTGTTCAAGCATTTTGATATTTCAGGCGGTTTCTCTGGACCAACTGCGTTTCAAAGGCGGCATTCACCTGGAAAAAACCACTGTCAGGCTGTGACAATCCTCTTTGTTTGTCAATAAAGGAAACCCTGAGCGTGGTCGGGGAAAGCGGGTGCGGAAAATCCACCCTGGCCCGGGTCATTCTGGGACTTTACCGGCCCAACGCCGGCAAGATTTTATGACTGACTGGCATCGATACCCTTTCCATGAGCAGTGGCTTCCCTATCGCAGGAAAATACGGATGATTTTCCGGGACCTATCCGTCGTTGAATCCTCGAAAAACCGTGCGCCAGACCTGGAAGAACCCCTTGCGGTTCCACAACCCAGAAAGCCAGCATCCGAAGCAGCCATGGACAAGGTGGCCTATGTCGCATGGAACAGGTGGGTGTGGACCCGGCCTGGATCGCCCGGCACCCCCATGAATTTTCCGGGGGGCAGCGCCAGCGTATCTCCATTGCCAGGGGGCTGATACTGGATCCTGATTTTATTGTGGCAGACGAGCCGGTGTCTGCCCTGGATGTCTCCATCCAGGCCCAGATTCTGAACCTGCTCATGGACCTGCGGGAAAAACATGACCTGACCTATCTGTTTATCACCCATGACCTGTCTGTGGTGCACCACATCAGCTCCCGGGTGGCAGTCCTGTATCTGGGCACCCTGTGTGAACTGGCCTCGGCCAATGATCTTTTCACCGAACCCAGGCATCCTTATACCAGAGCCCTTTTGTCTGCCATCCCAAAGGTGGGGGAAAAAAAGGCCAAGCACATCAAACTCAAAGGCGAGGTGCCCACACCGGTGAACCTGCCGTCAGGGTGTGTGTTTCACAACCGTTGTGTCTTTGCCCGTGACCGGTGCAAAAAAGAATTTCCCCGCCTCAATGAACTGCCCAACGGCAGTTTTGTGTCCTGCCACGGGGTGGAGGAAGGGTGGGATATGGCCTGAAAAAATCTTCACTTCCTGGATTTTATTTGTTGCGGGTTATGCCTGGTGGTCCAGTCGAATCACCCGGGCAATTCGGCCAGTCACCTGCCATTTCACATCCAGATCATAAAGGCGGATACCATAAATTTTTTTATCTGTCGCGGTGGGTTCTGCACGGTAGCCGGGGCGGGGATCGTTTTCAAGAATCTGGATGATAAGGGATGCCAGGTCGGGAATTTGCTTGGTCATTTTCCGGCACTGGGTTTGTGCTTCAGAAGAGAAAATCACTTGAAGCCGGGAAGCGGGCCGATTGTCGGCAAAACCGCCGTCTGCCCGGACAATGGCATCTGCCCAGGGGATATAGGGTTTGATATCCAGCACGGGTGTTTCATTGACGATATCCACACCGGACAGATGCAGGACCGGTCCGTCACAACTGTTTTCCACGCCTTCGAGTTTGACGGCGGAAATACCGATGGGATTGGGTCGAAACGGGGACCTTGTGGCGAACACGCCGGCTTTTTTGTTTCCTCCCAGGCGCGGCGGCCTGACCAGGGTTGACCAGGCTTTGTCCAAAGTCTGATGAAACAGAAAAATCAGCCAGATATGGGAAAATTTTTCCAGTTCCCTGACCGCATCCACATTGGCAAATGCCGGATCAAACACCAGACGGCCTTTGGCTGAGGGCACCAGATTCATCTGCCTGGGAATACCGAATTTTTCCTTGAAACAGGTGTACAGGGTGGCAATGGGCGTAAAGGTATGGGGCTCAGCACCGGTGCTTGTCACTGCATGACCAGCCAGGTCCCCAGAAACATCACCAGCATGCCGATGATCCGGGAGAGTGTGATGGGCCGGATATCAGCCCCGAACAGGCCGAACTGGTCAATGACAGCTGCTGTGATGAACTGGGCCGTTACCAGGATGGTGAATGCAGCCACCAGCCCTAACCGGGGGACGCTGTAACCGATGGCGGCGATGAGCACCAGGCCGGTGGGACCGGCCAGCAGCGTGTACCAGGGGACCTGGGACAGACCGGACAGATTGCCGCCCCGCAGCAGGATCATGATGATCCCGATGAGAAATCCGCCTCCCCCATAGGTGACGAACACGCTTTCAAGGGTGCCCACCTGCTTGTCAATACCCCCCATCAGCTGACCCTGAAGGGCCACGGCAATACCGCCGACGGCGGCAATGACGGCCAGATAAATGAAACTCACTGTTTTTCTCCTTTGTTCAGAAACCGGCTATTACCGGGTTGTGGCTGTCCTGGGTCCGATTCCGATTTTTTTAATTGCCACTACTACTAAAAAAGGCGTTTCAAATCAAGCAGATCAAACGTTTACACCGGATTTTCCTTTTCATCATCCGCATTCTGTTATATTTTACCCACACAAAGGTTGAGGTCATTTAAGGAGACAGACATGAGACTTCCTGTTATCGTGGTCATTGCCGTGCTCTTATTTCTGCTTACACGGTATGTGTTTTCCAGAAAACTATTGTATTTTCCAATGCCGGTCAACGCCGAACAGCTGGCACAGATGACGGCCCGGACCCCGGAGGCCGAAGAGATCCGGATTTCTGTGGGAAAAAACACCGTGCTCCATGGATGGCTGGTGAAAAAAGACTGGGCCGGCCTGCCCACAGTGTTTTATTTCGGAGGCAATGCCGAAGAAGTCTCCGTGAACCTGGCGGATTTTTCAGCCCGGGTATCTGCCAATGGGGTTCTGATTAACTACCGGGGATACGGCCAGAGCGGCGGATCGCCTACAGAATCGAGGCTCAAGGCGGATGCCCTGGCCATTTATGATCATATGGCAACCCGGTATTCTCTTGACGCCGGCAGCTGTGCTGCCTGGGGCCGAAGCCTGGGGTCTTCCATGGCAGCGTATCTGGCCCTGGAACGGGGCCTTGGCAGACTGATGCTCACCTGCCCTTTTGACAGCATTCAGGCGGTGGCCGGCGCATATTACCCTTCATGGCTGGTGAATCTGGTGCTGGAGGACCGGCACCGTACCATTGATTTTGCGGCCGAAATCACCAGTCCGACTCTGATTCTGGTGGCCCCGAATGACGAAGTGATACCCACTCAGAATACCCTTCGCCTGTATGAGCGCCTGACCTGCCCCAAACAGCTGGTGCCGGTCCATGGCGCCGGCCATAACACGATTTCTTCGTTTGAAGCCTATTTTGATGCAGTCAATACATTTCTGGAAAAAGACCTGGCGCACACCAGGTCCCATCGATTGACAGAGGATCCGGCAAAATGACAACAGGATCGGAAACGCATGGGTCGCCCCCGATGGAAATCCGTGGCGCTGTCCAGGCCGGTATCCCCATATTCATCGGGTACTTTCCGGCGGCTGTGGCCTTTGGTATTCTGGCAAAAGGGTGCAGCACCAGCCTGCTGGAAGCGTTTATGTTTTCTGCGGTGGTGTTTGCCGGGGCCAGCCAGTTCATCGCTTTGAACCTGCTGATGACCGGCATGGGACCGGGGGGTATCATTCTGACCACCTTGCTGGTGAATTTCAGACATTTTCTCATGAGTGCGTATCTGTCCACGCGGCTTAGAAATCTGGCCCGTAAAACCTATTTTCTGCTGGCTTTCGGGGTGACGGATGAAGTGTTTTCCGTGCTGTCTTTCCACAAAAAGGCCTTGACCCCCCGGTTCGTTTTTTTTCTGGAACTGTCCGCCTGGTCCGGGTGGGTATCCGGCACGGTGTGCGGATATGTTCTGGGCGGTTTTCTGCCCGATATTCTGACCCAGAGCATGGGGGTTGCTTTGTACGCCCTGCTGCTGGCCATCCTGATGCCGGCCCTCAAGACGTCCAGGGTCACAGTGTTTCTGGCCGTGCTCTCGGCTGTGCTGAATACGCTGCTGATATGGCTGGATCTGTTTCCTGCCGGGTGGACCATTATTGTCTGCATCCTGGTGGTGGCATTTGCGGGAGCGATGCTCACCCCGGGAAAAAAGGAGGTCACCTGTGAATGACACCCTGATTCCCTTGATTCTGGGTATGGCTGCCGTGACCTATATACCCCGGCTTTTGCCTTTTCTGCTGCTCAACCGCCTGCGCATTCCCCACAAAGTGAACGCGTTTTTAAAAGCCATCCCTGTTGCAGCCATCGGTGCATTGATCGTTCCCGGTGTTTTAACCGCCACACCGGATATGCCGGCAGCGGCCCTGGCAGGCATGGGGTTCACTTTGATTTACGGGATGTTCAGAGGCGGCATCATCGTGCCGGTTTTAGGGGCGGTGGGTATTTCCTGGCTGATGCTGGCCCTGGCAGGATGAAAAAATGCCGATATCACAACCGGAAAAAGGTTTTGACATCCAGACGTATTCTTATATAATTGATCCATCTGTGTTGAATTTCATTCCGGCCTGATTTTACCCTGCCATTCATTCTGAGCTCTTACAACGTCCTTTTTTAAAATGTTTAAGCAAAGGAGGAAATCATGAGCGACAGTGTCTACAAAATCATCGATCTGGTGGGTGCCAGCACCACATCCTGGGAAGACGCGGCCAACAAGGCCATTGCCAAAGCTTCCGGATCCCTGCGGGATCTGCGCATCGCTGAGGTGAAGAAACTGGACATCAAAATCGAGGAAGGCAAACCAGCCCTGTTCCGCACCAATATCCGTCTGTCCTTCAAGTACCAGGATTGACGCTCAGAAACAATCTGCCGGGAAAGAACAGGAATTGTTCTTTCCCGGCAGATCCGGGCCGAAAAAGAGATCAATCAGGTCCGGATCTGACCTGCGCCCCAGGCCACGAACTTGGTGGTGGTCAGTTCCCGGATACCCATGGGGCCATACGCGTGGAGTTTGGAGGTGGAAATGCCGATTTCAGCCCCCAGCCCCAGCTCCCCTCCGTCGTTGAACCGGGTGGAGGCGTTGACGATGACCAGAGACGCATCCACCTCCCGCACGAACCGTCGGGCCTTGTTATAATCAGTGGTGATGATGGCTTCAGTGTGATTGGAACCGTATGCGGCAATATGAGCCATGGCCCCGTCCATGTCCGGCACCACCCGGACCGCCAGAATCAGATCCAGGTATTCAGCCGCCCAGTCCGCGTCTGTGGCCGGCTGAATATCTTCCAGCATCCGGCAGCAGGCCTCACAGCCTTTCAAGGTGACACCGGCCTGAGTCATGGCGCGGTGCAGCTTTGGCAGAAAATCATCAGCGATCTTTTCATGCACCAGCAGCGTTTCCATGGCATTGCACACCCCGGGCCGCTGGGCCTTGGCATTGACACTGATCTCCACGGCCATGTCCAGATCGGCTGTATCATCCACATACCCGTGGCACACACCTTTGTAGTGCTTGAGCACCGGAATGGAGGAATGGGCCACCACATGCCGGATCAGGCCTTCCCCTCCCCGGGGGATGATCAGGTCCACCAGCGCTTCCTGCTTTAACAGAATGTTGACCGCCTCCCGGTCCCGCACCGGAATCACCTGGGCCGCGGCATCGGGCAGCCCTGCGTCAGACAGCCCCTGGGCAATAACCTGGGCCAGGGCCAGGTTGGAATTCAGGGCTTCGGAACCGCCCCGCAGAATCACGGCATTTCCCGCTTTCAGACACAGGCCGGCCGCGTCCACGGTCACGTTGGGACGGGATTCGTAAATGATGCCGATGACCCCCAAAGGGATACGCATTCTGGCAATTTCAAGCCCGTTGGGGCGGATGCTGGAATCAGACAACGTGCCCACCGGATCATCCAGCCCAGCCACAAATTTTAAACCCTCCGCCATGGCGACAATGGTTTTATCGGTGATCGTAAGCCGGTCGATCATGGCGGAAGACAACCCGTTTTCCCGGGCTGCGGCCACATCTTTCTGATTTTCCGATTTGATCTGTTCTGCCCGGGTTTCCAGCAGGTCAGCCATGATCATCAGGGCTGTATCCTTTTGTTTTCTGGGAACGGCAGCCATGATACCGGAAGCAGCCTTGGCAGCGGCAGCAATTTCAATGATCTGTGTTTCTATGGACATGATCACTCCTTGTTTTGTTCAATGGGGTTAAACGGGACATAAAGCTGTCAGGCCGGATCACTGATGATCACCAGATTGTCCCGGTGAATGACTTCATCATAGGGCCGGTATCCGAGGCGGTCCTTGATCTGGCCGGTCTGGCATCCCATGATTTTCAGGACATCTGTGGCATTGTAGTTCACCAGGCCCATTCCCAGCAGATGTTTGCTTTCATCCATGAATTCCACGGGATCTCCCACGTCAAAATAATCATCCACCCGGACAATTCCCGAGGGCAGCAGACTTTTATGCTGCCGGACCACGGCATCTTTGGCTCCGGCATCAATGGTGATCCGGCCCTTGGCCTGCAGGGTAAGGCCGATCCATTTCTTTTTGGAGTTGAGTCGTTCCGCTTTGGGAACAAAATAGGTGCCGTCATACGTGTTTTCAAAAATGGACAGCAGAATATCCGGAGTGAACCCGCAGGCAATGATTTTGGGAATGCCGGCAGTGGTCAGTTTTCTGGCGGCCGTGATTTTGGTTCTCATGCCGCCGGTGCCTAAAGGGCCGGCAATGGTGCCGGCCATGTCTTCCACCTGCTGCCCCGGGTTGTCCACCACCCGGATGAGCTGGGCATCTTCGTGAATCCGGGGGTCTTTGTCGAACAGCCCGCCGATGTCGGTGAGGTTGATCATCAGGTCTGCATCCATGAGCATCGTGATCATGGCACCCAGATTATCATTGTCACCGAACTGCAAAGATTTTACCGCCACCGTGTCGTTTTCATTGATAATGGGCAGTACCTGCCAGTTCAGCAGCGTGTTGATGGTGTTTCTGGCATTCAGGTACCGCACCCGGTCACACAGATCTCCTCTGGTGAGCAAAAGTTGCGCCACTTTTCTGCCGCATTTTTCCACGGCTTTTTCCCATTCCCTGATGAGATCCGCCTGGCCGATGGCTGAGACTGCCTGACGTTTGGGAATGTCGGAGGGGCGTTTGGACAACCCCAGTTTAGTGACACCGGCGGCCATGGCACCGGAAGAGACCAAAATCACCTGAATGCCCCGGTCATAAAGCCGGCAGATCTGATCGGACAGGCTGGCGATGATATCAATGTTCAGGCTGTTTTTCCGGGTCAAGACCCCGGAGCCCACCTTGACGACAATGCGGTGGATCGGGCCGGTGAGCGGGGAGTGGTGATGCGGCTTCATGACGGGTCTTTGTATAACCTCTTTGTCTGTGTTGGTAAAATTTTTTCCTATGCCCATTAGAAACAAATGTCAACCTGAAAATGGGAATCATTGCTTTTACAGTCATGGGGTGGTTAAAAATCTTTACAGCAACAAATGTTGCTGATACAAAGAAAAGCAAATGATCCATTTTCTGTTCATGGGCCTGGTGCTGGGCCTGTCTGCCGGGCTGGCACCGGGACCGCTGCTGACGCTGGTGGTATCGGAGACCCTTCGGTATCATGTGGGGGCAGGGATCCGGGTGGCCCTGGCGCCGTTGCTCAGTGATCTGCCCATTGTGGTGGTGTCTGTGGGGCTGTTGTCCACCATGGCCGGTTTCGAGGTGGTACTGGGGGGCATTTCCCTTATGGGAGGTGCGGTGGTGTTCCGCATGGGGGTTCACGGGTTGAAAACCAGGGCTCTGGTAATCGAGCCGGAGATGTCCGGCCGCAATGCCCTGGTCAAAGGGGTGCTGGTGAATGTGCTGAGCCCACACCCCTATCTGTTCTGGATTTCGGTGGGTGCGCCGCTGGTACACCGGGCCATGGTCGTGAGCCTGACAGCGGCAGGGGCTTTTATCGCAGGTTTTTATTTGTTTTTGGTGGGATCCAAGGTGGTTGTGGCCCTGGCGGTGGGCCGGTCCAGGACAGTGATCAAAGGGCGGGCCTATGTTTTCATCATGAGGGGGCTGGGCCTGGCATTGTGTCTGCTGGCCCTGGTGCTGGTCAAAGACGGGCTCGCCCTTTTGGGGATTTTATAGGTTACAGGTCAAAATCCCTTGAGGTGACCGTGTGCTCCATGCGCCGGATGCGCTGGTCGATGTTGTCGAATTTTCGCTTAAGGCGCTGGAGGGCCGATTCCCTGGAGGTGGTATAAGACTGGTAAAACTCCTGGTCGGTTTCGTTTTGAAACGGTACCACCGGTGCCGGTTTCAGAATCAGCCCGGCAATGATGTAGATCACTCCGACGGGCCAGAATCCGGTGAACACAAAGATCAGTAAAAACGCCACCCGAACCCAGAAGACGCTCAGATTGAAATGTTCGGCCAGCCCCCGGCATACGCCTAACAGAATTCCTCTTCTGGAGCGGTAGATGCGGCGGTCTCCGGTGATGTCATTGAACCGGTCCCGGAATCGCCGGTTTGGCTGGTTGCCCCGGCCGAACCCGGATGCGTGATGTCTTCGTTTATAATGATATCTCATCGTATCGTCAGTCCTTTTTTTGTCGTTCAATCAGGATGGTTTCCAATGCTTCCACCCGTGCTTCCATTTTTGACAGGCCATGGTAAATATCCTGGATCATCCGGGTCTCGTCATCATGCGTCTGGCGGTCTTTTTTATAAATGCCGCCGGTTCGGGCGGCCCGGATGATTGCGATGATCACCAGTCCGATGGTGACCACCACCAGAATGATGCCTCCCACACCCATTGCCATGATCAGCAATCCGTTCATCATACATCGTCTCCTTTGGGGTTGATGATCTTATCTTAGTTGCTGACTGTATCATCTTTGGGCCGGGTTTGGGAGGATTTTAATTCCGTCAGCTGACGCTCGATTTCATCATCTTCGGACAGTTCCTCAAACGCGGCTTCTATATCGGATTTTCTGCCGAAGTTTACCAGATCGGCTTCCGCTTCCATGCGCTCGATATTGGATTCCATTTCATCGAATCGCTGCACGACCTGGGCTGAATCCATGCGCCGGATTTCCTGGTGGGCCTTTTTCTTGCGCTGGGCCCGGATATGACGCTGTACCAGCATGCGTTGTTTTTCCCGGGCGGATTTAAGCTTGTTCTCCAGTTCCTGGATATCATCCTGGTACTGTGCCACAATGGATTTGAGCTCGGTCAGCTCCTGTTCCACGGCCTCGCATCGCTGGGAAAACCGCCTTTTTTCCAGTAAGGCCTGCCGGGCCAGGTCATCTCTGCCCCTGGATACTGCCAACGCCGCTTTTTGATCCCAGAATGCTTCCTTGTCACAGGTTTCCTCCAGCAGGCGGGATACTTTTTTCTGGCTGGCAATGGTGCCGGCACAGGAGGATTTAAGTTCCACCAGGGTATCTTCCATTTCCCTGATCATCAGCTTGATGAGTTTTTCCGGGTCTTCGGCCCGGTCCAGCATGGCGTTGATGTTGGCGGATACAATATCTCTGAATCGTGTAAAAATACCCATGATACATCTCCTTGTTTTTTATGTGTGAACTAATTCGCGTTTTGGCGGTGCAATGTTGTGTATGAAAAATATAGCAGAAACCGTGCCAGTGGAATGATTAAGATAAATTTCTATTTATTTCAGACGGTTATATGATTTGACAATAATATTGTTTAATGGTAATATTCACCATAAATTAGTTTATATGGATATTTTATGGTTGAATATGCCACATATGAAGCCATCGGTCAGTCCGAGGCGTTTATTGAGTTTCAGGAGCAGATTTCCCGGGTGGCGCCGGTGGACCGGCCGGTCATGGTGATCGGGGAACGGGGTACGGGCAAGGAACTGGCTGCGGCTCGAATTCATTTTCTTTCCAAAAGGTGGGAAAAACCCCTGGTGACGCTCAATTGTGCGGCCCTGACCCCGACTTTGATCGGATCGGAATTGTTCGGATATGAAAAAGGGGCGTTTACCGGGGCCGGGACCCGCACTGCCGGCCGGTTTGAACAGGCAGCCGGCGGGACCCTGTTTCTGGATGAAATCGGCACCATTCCCATGGAGGTTCAGGAGAAAATTCTGCGGGCCGTGGAGTATGGTACATTCGAGCGGGTGGGATCTGCACGTCCGGTGCAGGTGGATGTGCGCATCGTGGCCGCCACCCATGCCGATCTGCCTGCCATGGTCAAAAGCGGCACATTCAAGCAGGACCTTCTGGACCGCCTGAGTTTCGAGGTGATCCATGTGCCGCCGCTGCGGTGCCGCAAAGAGGATATTCTGGTGCTGGCCCGTCATTTTGCCACCCGAATGGCATTTGAACTGGGCCGGGAACCGCTGCCCGAACTGACGGAATCCGCTGAAAATGCACTGATCTCATACCCCTGGCCGGGCAATGTCCGGGAGTTGAAAAACGTGGTGGAAAGAGCGGTCTACAAACATGACACCCACCGGATCCATGAGATCTGTTTTGATCCGTTTGAAAATCCATTTGGATATCCGGATAAAGAAAGGAAAACAAAGGGCCCGGCCCGGGGGTTGCCCGAATGGGTGCAGGCATCAAAAAGCGTTGAAGACCAAAGTATGGTGCGTCTGATGACCTTACCTTTGAAAACCGCGGTTCAGACCCTGGAAACCCTTCGGGTCAAAGACGCGTTAAAACAAACCCGGTTTCACCAGAAAAAAGCGGCAGCCCTGCTGGGCCTGACCTATGATCAGTTCAGAGGGATCAAAAACCGTTTAGGGATCTGATTCAACGGTATCAGCCAGACCGATCAAACGCAACATACAGAAATGGCCTGAGAGGCATGGGCAATCCTGGCGCCATGCCTCTTTTGACAGGGTGCCTTGTTATTTGTTCACAATCCGTCTGTGGGCCATCAGCCGGATGGCATTGATGCGGATGAACCCTTCGGCATCCTCCTGGTTATACCCGCCTTCGATATCCATGGAGGACAGCTCCTGATTGTACAGTGAGGACGGGCTGGTCCGGGCCACAGGATAAGCCGTGCCTTTGTAGAGTTTGAGGAATACATCCCCGTCGATGAGTTCCTGGCTTTTGTCCATAGCAGCCATGATAAATTCCATTTCCGGGCTGAACCAGAATCCGTTGTACACCAGTTCTCCGAGTTTGGCAGCCAGCATGTCCCGCAGCCGCATCACCTCCCGGTCCATGGCAACGCCTTCAATGTCCTTGTGGGCGGCGTGAAGAATGCTGCCGCCCGGGGTTTCATACACCCCTCGGGATTTGATGCCCACAAACCGGTTCTCCACCATGTCCAGACGGCCGATACCGTGTTTGCTTCCCAGTTGGTTGAGGTATTCAAACAGTTCCAGAGCATCGGTTTTCAAACTGCCGTCGGTGAGGTTTTCCACTTCCACGGGGATGCCGTCGTTGAACCGGATCCGGATTCGAACCGGGGTATCCGGCGCGTTTTCCGGGGATGTTGTGTGGGAGTAAATGCTTTCTTCACATTCATGGGCCGGGTCTTCCAGGATGCCGGCCTCATGGGAGATATGCAGCAGATTGTCGTCTTCGCTGTAAGGTTTGGATGCGGTCTGCTTGGTGGGAATTCCGTGTTTTTCCGCGTAGGCCAGCAGATCGGTCCGGCCTTTTGAATGCGGCCAGAAAATCTTTGTTCTTCAGGGGAAATGATCTTGATTTTCGGGTTCAACGCATAATAGGACAGCTCCCGAACCGCACCTGGTCGTTGCCTTTGCCCGTGGCGCCGTGGGACACATAGGCCGCGCCCGCGTTTTTACGATCTCGATCTGTTGCAGCGATCAATGGCCTGGCAATGGCGGTGCCCAAAAAGATACCGGCCCTCATACAAAGCATTGGCCTTGAATACCGGGAAAATATAATCTGTGACAAATTCCTTGCGCATATCTTCGATGAACTATCCGAGGCCCCGATTTTCAGGGCTTTTTCCCGGGCCGCGTCAAAATCCTCCGCTGCCCGATGTCGGCCATGTAGGCAAACACTTCATATCCCTGCTCCAGCAACCATTTCAGAATGACCGAGGTGTCCAGTCCACTTGCAGATAGGCCAGAACCACTTTTTGTTTTGACATGGGAACTCCTTCAAACTATTTAAAATTTATGGACTTATTTAGACGAAAACATTGAAAGTACTGGAAGTCTTTTACCGCCCTGAACTGGGAGGAATCATGGTGGATCTGGATTATTTCAAAATATTGAATGACACCTTGGGACACGATGCCGGGGATCAGGTGCTCAAAATTGTTGCCCACACCCTGATCCATGCCACCCGAACCCAGGATGCCGTCTGCCGGTTCGGAGGGGAGGAGTTTTTCATCCTCATGACCGGGGGAACCATCAAAGATTACCTGACCGGGGCCGGGGACCTGAAAACACGGATCACTGCCCTGGATATTCTTTGGCAGGGTGTGTCTGTGGGCCCCATCACGGTATCCCTGGCCATTGCCGGATTCCCTGTCCATGCGAATACACTGGAAACTCTTGTCCATAAAGCGGACCAGGCCCTGTATTGTGCCAAGAAACAGGGCCGGAACCGGGTGGTTTGTGTGCAGTTGTGAGTGGATGTGTCCGAAGGGGCACCTGTCAGGTGAATATGGTGAGCAGTGCACCGGAAATGGCCATGAAAATCGCCACCCCTTTGTTGACCGTGATTTTTTCCTTGAGAAAAACAGCGGCCAGGATAAAAATGAAAATCGTGGACATCTGGTTGAGAATGGCGGCCCGGGATGCGGTGGTATATTTCATGCCCGCCACCCATAAAACCAAAGCGATGTAATTGCCGCAGATGGATGCAGGCAGCGCCACCAGCCAGGATCTGGACCATTTGAGTTCTGACAGAAAGCGTTTTCTTCCGGGATGGCAGATCACCAGAATCATGAGGGTGACAATGGCGGCGCCCAGTCGCACCAGGGTGGCCCAGAACACATCGGTATGTGTCAGAATCTCTTTGATGATCACAATGCCCAGGGCCAGAAATATCATGGCAAAAACTCCGGCAATGATGGCAGGCACCCGGGAGGCGGGAGGCAGTCCCGGGGTCAAAGACAGGTCTTTTTTCTGGAACGATCCCACCAGAACCGCTGCCAGTACCAGCAGACCGCCTATAATGCCGCCGGGTCCCAGATGTTCATCCAGAAGTACAAAGGAAAAAAACAGGACACAGGGTAAGTACAGGCATTCCACGATCGCTGCCATTCCGGCTCCCAGCCGGTTCAGGGCCATAAAGAAAAACAGGTCCGCCAGCGTAATGCCCAGGAATCCGGACAAAGATAAAAGCAGCCAGCTGTTCAGGGGCTGTTCAGGAAAAAAAGGGATGCCCAGCAGCAGCATGGTGGCACTGACCAGCAAAAGCCCCACGATACTTTTATAGATGTTCAAAGAGATGGGGGAAAACGTTTCCCCGCTTTTTTTAAATAAAATCACGGCACCGGCCCAGAAAAAAGCAGACCCTAAGGCGAACAACGATCCCATCATTATTTAGTGTTCCTTTTCAAACCCGGTTACCCGGCCTTTGAGATGAGGTCGAAAGGTTGCGGCATCCCGGAGATCGAAAAAAATCCGGCGGGTTTTGTGACCATGCACCACCTGCTTGTACCCCAGTTGCAATGTGGCGGGCATGAATACCGGCAGTTTGAATGCCGCATCCACAGAAAAAGGGGGAACCAGGGGCATGGCTTTTTCCAGACAGGCCAGGGTCCGGGCCAGGCTCCACATGCCGTGGACCATGGCCTGGTTGAATCCAATTAAGCGGGCTGTGACATCCGACAGGTGATGGGGGTTGTAATCCCCGGATACCCGGGCATAGCGGCGGCCGGTACCCGGGGGAACCGCAAGGGTCATTTTTGCCGGCAAAGGCGTATCCTGAACGGTTTTTGACGTGCTTTTCGGTCCGGGAATCCGGGTCAGATAAGTGGCGATTCCCTGCCATACCGGATTTTTATCCCGATATACTTGTAAAAGAAACCGGGTTGAGATCCCCTTTGCTGTCCGGGTCATGTCCTGGAGCGTACAGAACAGATCCAGGGTATCTCCCATCAGAACCGGATATCTGGATTCAAATTGCTGGCCCGTCTGAATCAGCCCCATGGGATTGATGGGAAAAAAATCCGAGGTGATATACCGGGCCAGCAGGCCGATGAACAGGGTCTGGAGATAACCGGGCGGCACTATGGGATCTTCAGGGGCATGGACAAATCCGCATACCCGGCGGTATTGCTGTACCCGGATTGGATCCGGTGTCACGTTGGGCAGACACAGCTGCCCTTTGGTCACCTGACCATGGCCGTGAATTCGGGTTTGTTTGCCCATCGCAGATATCAGCAGTTTACAAAACATGGCCGGCATCAGCGGTAAACGGGTCAGGTGAACGGAATGGATCCGTTTTGTTAAAGGAATCAGCTGGGTTTCAGGGGTCATGGGTTCAGGTGTCAACATCCATACTTGAAAAAAGGGTTAAGACTCAGTTTATTATATACAAATGATCTGATAATGACTTGAACCATGAAAAATAACTTTGTTCCTGTCTGAAGTCAATACCGGAAACACGATGGCGATCATCGGGACTGATTTTGAAAGTTTCTGGTTTTGTGAAAAAAAACCAATTTGGGTTGACCCTGGATGAATAAGAGTATACTAGCAAACCGGTAGCAACGGTTTATAATCATCAGACAGGAGATAGAAATGGATATGACAACCGACGGTGGCCAGGGCTCCTCTGCAGGGGCTCACATCATCGAAAAAGCAAAACACGTGAACCTGAATCCCAGCCTGCTGTACGAGGCCGTGATCGATCTGTCGTCGGAAGGTCTGATCACTGCCAACTGTATCAACCTGGCAGCCGGCATCCTTCTCAATGATCTGGGTTTCCCTGCTTATTTTTTTGAAACCATCACCAAGGAATCCTTGAAAAGTATTTTATCTTCCATTGCCAAAGGCATCTATTTCAGTGAAAACAAAGGCGTTCTTCATTCCTGGGTGGCGGATATCGATTTTGATCTGACCCAGGACAGCAACGTGCAGCGGATCCGGATTGCCACAGAAGATACCCGGGATCGCATGGAACGGATTCTGGACAAAATGCTGGCCGGTCACAGAAGAGAATATTACTACAATCCGGAAAAATCATATTATACCTATGTGTATCGGCCTGAAACCGTGATGGATTACCCGGATACCGTGTTTGCACAATCACGTTTTCTGTTCAATCAGAACCGGGATTTCACGGCCATTCCCCGGCTGACCCGGAACCGGTATGAAAAGTTTCTGACACAGGTGGATCAGCATGTCACCCCGTTTGTGGAAGTGTTCAGCCTCTCGGATATCGGTGAAATCCGGTTTATGTTCAATTCCGATTTTGAGCGGCCTCAGTTGCCTGTATTGAGAAAACTGTTTGCCGATCACGGCCTGACCATTACCCGGGCATACTGGGAGCCGTATTTTACCGAGACCCGGGTGCCCACATCCATCTGTTCCTTGTATGTGGCCGGCGAGCTGTCAAGAAACCAGGAAGCCCCGTTGATCGCTGATCTTCAGGCATTCTTGAGTTTCCGCATCAGCCGGATCACCCAGCTTTACGTGGACGGTGTCCTCAGCTTTAAAGAGATGCTGTTTGCCGGTAATGCCGTGGATTTTGTCCATCTGTTCATCTTCAAGGAGCAAGGCACCCGCACCGACCGGGAGATCATGGAAAGCCTGGCTTCCGTGGATCATCAGGAAGCGTTTTCAGCCCGGATTCACGAGTCCAATAAATTCACCTATGTCTCCAACATGATACTGGATACGGCCATGGATCATCCGGATCTGATCCGGTTTTTGTTTCAATTGTTTGATGCCAGGTTCAATCCGTCCAGTCCCGGGGATATGACAGAAGAACGTCTGGCCCAGAAAGCCAGTGAATTTGATCAGCTGCTGTCCGTGCGGTTCATGGATGATCCTTTGGGGTATGATGTATTCAAATTCATGGTCAAACTGATATCCTGTTGCCTGAAGACCAATTTCTACAAGCCGGAAAAGCGCTCGTTTTCCTTCCGCCTCAATAATCAGGTTCTGGATCCCCTGGTGTTTAAACAGTTTGTTTACGGGCTGTTCTTTGTCAATGGTCATTATTCTACGGGCACCCATCTTCGGGCCGATGACATTGCCAGAGGGGGCCTGCGCCTGATCCGGGTCACTCCGGCCAATCATGGCATGGAACTGGACAACGCCGTGCTTCTCAACTATGCCCTGGGTCCCAAGGCCCAGCGCCTCAAACATAAGGATATCTGTGAGAGCGGCTCTAAAGGCGTGGTGGTACCTCATCCCACCTACGCCCATTACAGCATGGATGCGTTGTTTGATTATACCGAAGGCATCATGGATCTGATGCTGGCGGATTCTCAGATTAAAGATTACTACGGCCGGCCGGAGATGGTATTTTTCGGACCGGATGAAGGCACGGCCCCGTTGATGGACGCAGTCGCCTTCAGAGCCAGGGAACGGGGATATGCCTACTGGCGGACCATTACCACAGGCAAGAGCTTTGGTATCCCCCACGACACCTACGGCATGCTCAGGAATCAGGATCTTTTCGGGCTGGTATCCCATGAAAAATCCGGCACGGAACTGCTCATCAACGGCGATTCCGTTGTGACCACCACGGATATGGATCTGATTTACGAGCATATCGGTGGACAGGTGGAAACCAGCGGCATGACCACCACTTCAGTGATGGGGGCTTTCAGGACCCTGATCGCCTACAATGATACCCAAGAAGAATCGTTGAATCTGATGATGACCGGCGGGCCGGACGGGGATCTGGGCAGCAACGAAATTCAGTGTTATAAAGGAAAGATCTGCCTGCTGGTGGACGGTGGTTCCATTTTGTTTGATCCGGACGGACTGGACAAGGAATCGCTCATGAAAATCGCGTTCATGCGCCATACCCATCCCCGGGCCAATTCCATGACATACCCGGAAGAAAAACTGGGTCCCAACGGATTCCGGGTGCCGTTGAAAGGCAAGAACATTACCCTGCCGGACGGGACGTTTGTGGCGGACGGTGCCATGTTCCACCGCAATTTCATCACGGATCCGGCCAACCGGAAATTCATCGAACAGGCCGATATCCAGGCATTCATTCCCTGCGGTGGTTTCAAAGACACCATCAACCAGCGCAATGTGAAAGCATTTACTTCCCTGTTCAAGGAACTGCGGTTTATTGTGGAAGGGGCCAATGTGTTTTTTGATGATTCGGCCCGCCGGTACATTGCCAAGAAAACGGGCATCCTCCAGATCAAGGATTCTTCAGCCAACAAAGGCGGGGTGTTTTCATCGGCCGTGGCGGAAGTGCTGACCGCATTTCTGTTTGAAGACGATTATGAAAAACGCCTTCTGGAAGATGTCGCCACCCGGTGGGCCCTGATCCGGGATATGCTGACCCTGGTGCGGACCCATGCCAGCAACGAGACCGCCATGCTGCTCAAAATTCATGAGAAAAATCCGGATACACCGTTGTTTGTGTTGTCGGAACAGACCAGTGAGCAGATTTTTGCATTTCAGAATCAGGTGGCCGATGCCATGGATGCGATTCTGGCGGATGAAGACCTGCTCTGGGAGGTGATGGCCGCTTATGTTCCCGGTGTGCTCGTGAAAATTCTGGGCAGAGAAGCGATTTTAAGTATCATGAACGCAGACAAACTGCGGGCTTACCGCAATGCCATTATAACCAAAAAGCTGGCTTCCACGGCTTTTTACCGCCACGGCAGTGAGTGGGATGCCTATGTGGCATCCACCCGGAAAGCGTTTGTTCCGGCCATGAAGGCATTGTTTGAACCGGCAGATGAAAAAATATAGCGTTTAAAAATTCAAGGATACAGGAGAAGTAAAATGACGACAATCATGGACATTATCAGTGGCAGAGATCCCCATGAAACAGAATTTCATCAGGCAGTCACCGAGGTGGTCGGATCGGTGAAACTGGTGCTGGACCGGAATCCGGAGTACCGTCATGCCCGTATTGTGGAGCGCATGGTGGAACCGGAGCGGATCATTCAGTTCCGGGTCCCCTGGGTGGATGACCAGGGCCGGGTCCAGGTGAACCGGGGATTCCGGGTTGAAATGAACTCCGCCATCGGTCCTTACAAGGGCGGCCTGCGGTTTCATCCTTCCGTGAATCTGTCCATTCTCAAATTTCTGGCCTTTGAACAGGTGTTTAAGAACGCGTTGACCACCCTGCCCATGGGCGGGGCCAAAGGCGGGGCGGATTTTGATCCCAAAGGCAAGTCCGACAATGAAGTGATGCGGTTCTGCCAGAGCTTTATGTCGGAACTGTTCCGGCACCTGGGCGCGGACAGGGATGTGCCGGCCGGAGATATCGGGGTCGGGGGCCGGGAGATCGGATACATGTTCGGTATGTACAAAAAGTTGAAAAACGAGTTCACGGGCATGCTCACGGGCAAAAGCCTGAACTGGGGCGGCAGCCTGATCCGGCCCGAAGCCACGGGATACGGCTCCGTCTATTTTGCCCAGGAAATGCTGACCACCCGGCATCAGACGCTCAAAGACAAGATCTGTCTGGTATCGGGTTCCGGAAACGTGGCCCAGTATACCACGGAAAAAATTATTCAACTGGGCGGTACCGTGGTGACATTGTCGGATTCCACCGGATATGTTTATGATGAAAAAGGGATTGATCTTGATAAGCTGGTGTATGTCAAGTATCTCAAAAACGTGAAAAGAGAGCGCATCCGGGAATATGCTGAAAAATATCCGGAAGCCGTGTACACGGAATTCGATCCGGCGGCGGATCACAGTCCGTTGTGGAATCACAGGGCGGACTGCGCGTTTCCCTCTGCCACCCAGAACGAAATCAATGATCTCGATGCCCAGAATCTGGTCAACAACGGGGTCCAGGTGGTCTGTGAAGGGGCCAACATGCCCACAACCCTGGAAGGCATTGATATTTTTCTGGACCATAAAATTTTGTTCGCCCCGGGCAAGGCAGCCAATGCCGGCGGTGTGGCGGTTTCCGGCCTGGAAATGGCCCAGAATGCCATGCGTATCAAGTGGAACAGCCAGGAAGTGGAAGAACGGCTCAGAAAAATCATGCAGCACATTCACCGGGAATGTCTGGCAGCGTCTGAAGAATACGGCACCCCGGGAAATTATGTGAACGGTGCCAATATCGCCGGATTCGTCAAAGTGGCGGAAGCCATGATGGATCAGGGCGTGGTCTAGCTAAAAATCGGTGAGGTCCGGCTCGATGGCAGCCATTTCATTGGGCCGGACCGGCCGCCATGATATCGAATAAAAAGTCTCGTCTGACAGTTTTCTTTCCGGTTTCAACAGGGCCACCCGCACCGGATCCCCTAAGTTGATCCACAACACCCTGGCCGGGTCCAGCTGGTATTTCCGGCTGATCTCCCCGGCAAAATAGTGAATATAATTTTCCAGAGAGGTGTTCATCACGGCCGTTGTCTTGACCGGCTTGAACACCACGGCAATGGGAATCAGGTATTTGACCGGGTCATCTTCGCGCCCCAGCCGGATGATTCTCACCCGGTAACACCCGGGCCACCAGGAAATCGGTTTTTTACCGGTGGCGCTTTTTCCATCCCATTCATAGGTGAAATCATGAAGGATCACGGCTGCCTCCTTGTCTGTTTGCTCAGGTCAGGATGTTGCGGCAGACCCGGGCCAGATCTTCCGGATAAACCCCTGCGATCCACCGCAGCTGGGCTTCGGAAAAGGTGGGCGGGGCATAAGGCATCCTGGGGATAAAACTGTAGATCATATGCTGGTTTGGAATCGATGCATCAAATCTTGCGGACAGTTCAATGCCTGTCACCATCTGTGCGCCTAAGGTTTCCAGTACCTGCACCGCCTTTAAAATGGCCAGATCCAGCGCGTCTCTCACCTTCGTATCCGCTGCCAGCACATGGGGAACCCGGGAACGGGTCATGACCTGCAGTTCCCATTCGCTCACCGGTGCCTTGGGAACGAACAACAGGACATGATCATCTTCATGGATGATCAAAGATGCCTCTTCCTTGAGGTTTCCGTCCGTGCGGCCGTTGTTTGTCATGGCATCAATATATGCATCAAAAAAAGGTCTGTCATGGATTTTTTCAAACGCCTGGATAAAGTCGGATACCAGATCTCCGCAGGCAAAGCACGGCAGGGTTTCACCGGTATCGTCTGTCACCTGTCTGGGAATCAGTGCGTTCTGCTGATGAATCATCTGATGGGAAGCATGGAGCCGGTGCCCGGATGCGGCAGACCCGAATCCGAAATTCCATCCCCACAATGCCCCGTTGAACTGCAGTTCTGATCCTCCGCCTTTTTCCAGGGCTGTTATGATGGCCTGTCCTAGGGTTTCCAGGTCCGGAAACCGACAACATGGTTCGATGTGCCGGGCAAAGGCATGTTCAGCTGCCGGGCCACCCGGCAATAGACCCGCTGGTAGTGCAATGGCGCAATCCCCGGATATCGTGAAGGGTCAGATCCGCCCGGGTATCGAAATGGCATCATGGCCATGTTGCGGCAAAACACCCCCAGGGATATAGGAGTTGGGTGGCAGGTATTCAAACACATGGGTGGGGCTGGTGGTATTCCCCTGATGATTTCACTGTTTCCCGGATCCCGTGGGACGGCAATTATGGCTGTTTGTAGAGCGCATCCGGCAGATAAGGATTGTTCACCAGCATTTCGAAAAGATCCGGATACCGATATCGGGCATGGTTTCGTGTGTCTGTTTGAAATCCTATGCCCCAAGGAATAACAAGGGTTTAAAACACTAGGGCGCAGGCATGGGCTGGCCAGCAGGCACAACTCTTTGGGATCTAGTGATCTCGTGCCAGGGTAAGCTTCAACGGGTGGGGAAGTGCGGTCAAACCTTGTTTTTCTTTATCATTGCAGGCCATTGAAATGAAGTGTCAGGCTGCCAAAATGAACACGGGGAAGGGGGGATGTGTATTTTTTCAGGATGCCTGACTTTGGGGTCGGCCCAGGCGGAGTTGATGAGACGGCAGCCTCTGAACGGCAGAGGATTGGGGATTTAGTGATGATGTCTGCGGCCGGCTCTCGAATACGGTTCCAGGAAAATTGGCGATTCCAGATCGGGTGCGTCCCCGGCAGGTGACGCCGAGATGAAATCGTTTTCCCGCAGATTGACCACACCTTAAATGCCAGCTAGTGTCTTTCTCACCCGGAATCGGCTGCTCCAGGCGACACAGGTGCAGCAGAAAAGGGAAGGCCACTGGAAACATGAGGCGTATCATGGGATGCCATTTTACAAACTCCTCAACTGTTCAACCTACAGGAATGGGTCCAGTCCGTGAAGGGATTCTCCCAATTTTGCCAGATCCGTCGAGTGATCCGTCAGAAAGCTTGAAATCCATGTCAAATCCCGGTGCTACGGCACAGCCGGCCAGTGTAGGTCCCGGTGCTGGCGGCGGCCTGCCAGGTGCCCGCCGAACCACCTCCGCCAGCAAAATCCAAGCAGAGCCTGGAACTGATCCGGGCTCTCTTTTCACCCGGTTTCCGTCAAATTCAACAGAGACGTAATGGATCCCCCCGGTAAATATGCCAGATTCATCATGGATCACCGGTGAAACTGGCCTACCTTGGCCTTTGGGAAGCAGAAAATAGATATGGGTGGCAGCAGCCCGGTCGCCGGATGGCCTTAGACCACACCTGCTGGCCGGACCGGTAGATTTCCCGAAGCAATCCGCCTTCCGGGTGGGGGCCAGATTGAATTGTGCAATCAGATGTTTCCATGATCCGGTGATACCCCCAAACACAGATATCGTCACAACCGCAAGGCGGAAACTGATGATTACTCGTGGTTTCGTGAATGGCGTGCCAAAGGCCTTGGCCGCATCCATCAGATCCGGGTGTGTCGATCGGCATGATGCCTCAATCTGTGCCCGGTGGTCAGATCGCCCACCTTCCGAGTGCACAGGATATCCTCGAACTTGAGACACGGCTCTGATCTCAAAGGCTCGAACAAGAACCGCACAAAACCGGGCCGTTAGGGCGCTTCCGCCAGGATTTCACCACCACCATGCTTCAGCCGCATGACCATTCCGCAGCAGCAGGTCCATGAATCTTCGGAAAAGGTGTCCGACTGAATCATCCGGCGGCAAATCCAGTCGGCATCCCCTGTTCCAGGATTCGTCTGAAGGTCAGTGGCACCGAGCCGGGAAGTGATCCTGTTCAATGGCCCGGGCCAGATTTTCGGAGCCACATGCCCGGTTCCATCTGGAAACTCTGGATCCGAACTTAGATACGGCACGGATATTACCCCGATGTTCCCGTGCCGCTTCCAAAGTTCGCATCACTGCCGTCGATAATTTCAAGAAAATATCGGGTTGAATTACTTGCCAGGAGGCCGGGAGACCTGACTATATCCTATTGGCTGGAGTATTGCACCGCGCATTGAATAAACAAGATGATAGGAATGGGAAACCTGTGCAGCCGCGCCCGATACGTCCGCAAGTTGGGACAGTTGAAAAGACAGGCTCAGAATCGTAAATGTTCTTTTCCAGGGGCAGCGCACTAAAAAACAGAGTGTTGTCGGCACAAAAACTGGTGATCTGGCACGCCGGTCGGGACGGTAAGATGCGGACACACGGGCAACTGGCCGCCTGCTGCAAATGCATCAAATGCCGATCGCTCCGGGTGAGAGGTATCCGGGCGGGATAGATACAGGGCATGGGGCTGGCATTCGGGATGCAATTTTTGTCCGTTATTTTAATCTTCTGACGAGCCGTGACTGAATCTGATTGCCTCCCCGTTTGACTGCGCGATTCAGGGTGCGATGGCCTGCTGAATTAGCGCGGCAAAGGTCAAGATTTTGCCGGTATCCGCGGTATCTCCTTTGAAACTGGCGCTGATGCTGACGGTCAATTAGCGCACCGGCATTGACTGGCATTGATGTTCAAAATATAGCCGGATATTGTCTATGAATCAGTTCATTCGAATCGGTGTTGGGAAGCATAATGGCAATCTTTCTGCGGCGTCTTGGCACACTATCATTCCGTCTCTGACCTTCATGGCTTTGATCCTGGCCGCACAGATAGTCAGAATGTCGTCTCCGGATTTGTGTCCAAAGGTGCTGGGCTGAATTAAAGCCAACTGGTCGATTCTGGCCACATGATGGAAAGGCAGATGATATCGCCGGGCTTCGCCATTTCATGGTCAGGTTCCATCGAACCCGCCGTGTCTGAACAGCCGGGCCAACTGGGTCTCTTCTGGAAATCAGTTCGATGCGCTCCAGTGGCGCTTTGACGCGATGGGTCATTTTTGCCCGTTCCAGGAACGCTGGAACTGTATCCGCCAGATCAACAGCCGATGTCTGGTTCCAGAATCAAAATGCTCAGCTCCCTGATGCACGTATGCGGCCCTTACAGTTTTTCAATTAACTCTTTAACTGGTTGCCGTCCACGGTGAAGATGACCGGTGCCCGGGTTCCCAGACGGATCAGTTTTTCCAGAAGATGAAGTCCGGACCCGTCTTTTAACCTGTGGTGGATCAAAATAAGATCCGGCCGGACATCCGCCACCACGGCCATGGCCTGATCCGTGGATTCCGCCTGAAACAGGTCAGCTTTGATCCGATGGTTCAGATGGTGGTGAACAATCATGAATTCATCGGAAAAAGGGGTGGCAAAAAGAATCCGGCCGGGCCGGATCTGGCCTTTCCGATCCGTGAAAAGGTCGGGTTGAGCGGTTTCCCGGTTCCGGAATCGCCGCAGGTTCTGGATGGTTCGGGACATCTGTTTCCCGGCGGTTCGAATCTGGGTGACGCTCGGGTGCAGTCGCTGGGGAAGATCCGGGGCCTGGCGCAGAAAAAAGGTGGCCGCCTGGATCCGGGAGACAAAGGGGTGGACCTGATTGATGAATGTGGATAAGGATGCCAGCAGCTCTTTTTTGGCGCTGATTTGCGACAACATCGCTTTGTGCTGTTCCATGAACCGGTCATAGACTTTTTCCAGTTCCTGGATACTTTGTTCCATGGCAATGCGATGCCGGAAAAAGGCGGAAAAAAACAACAGCTTGGCCCGGATCAGGGTCGGATCCAGGGGTCTGATCACATGGTCGATGAGCAAAGGAGGGACCTGGTCGTACAGGTCCGGTCGTTCGAGGTCATCTGTGATCAAAAGTACAGGCGGCATCCTTGTCTGGGGCAGTCCGACCAGACCGGCGGCCACGGACGGCGCATCCAGAGCCGGCAGGGACGGATCCATGACAATGAATGCCAGGGATCGGGCACCGATATGGGCCAGGGCATCTTCTGTGGTTTCCGCCTGGATGAAAAACAGTTCCGGCAGATCAGCCAGGGCGTCATGGACAACCTGGGCCGTGTCTGCGGATGCAAGGATCAATGCATGATGGGTTGTGGCGGTCATGGGCATTCCTTTGCTGGGGTCAAGGTGAAATCGGGTCAAGCGCGTTTACGCTTTTATCCGAAACCGGGTTTCCAATTTCCTTGAAATCATGTAAGTAACATAAAAACCAGACACCAAACAGATCATTCAGGCGGCAGACCATGGCTTTTTTTTCAGACCTTCACATTCATTCAAAGTATTCCCGGGCCACGGCCCGGAACCTGGATTTGGAAAACATCTACCACGCGGCCCAGGTGAAAGGCATTACCGTTGTGGGAACCGGGGATTTTACCCACCCGGCCTGGGTGGAAGAGATCGCATCCAAGCTGGAACCGGCGGAGCCCGGTCTGTTTGCATTGAAAAAACCGCTTGCGGACAAAATCGATGCCCGATTGCCGGTTTCCTGCCGGAATCCGGTGCGTTTCATGCTCCAGGTGGAGATTTCCAATATTTATAAAAAAGCCGGCCGGGTCCGCAAAAATCATAATATCATCTATTTTCCGGATTTGGCCAGTGTTAAAAAATTTAATGCCCGGCTGGATGCCATCGGCAATATTTCTTCGGACGGCCGCCCCATTCTGGGGCTGGATGCCAGAGATCTGCTGGAAATCATGCTGGAAGTCAATGACCAGGGATTTCTGGTACCGGCCCATATATGGACCCCGTGGTTTTCCATGTTCGGTTCCAAATCAGGATTTGATCACATTGACGAGTGTTTCCAGGATCTGGCCCCCCATATTTTTGCCGTGGAAACCGGTTTGTCTTCGGATCCGCCCATGAACTGGCGGGTGGCGGATCTGGACCATGTCCGGCTCATGTCCAATTCCGATGCCCATTCACCGGGGTATCTGGGCCGCAATGCCAGTGTGTTCAACACAGAACTGGATTATTTTGCCATGAAAAAATCTCTGGAAACCCTGGATCTGGAAGGATATCAAGGGACCCTGGATATGTATCCGGACCAGGGAAAATACCATTTTGACGGTCATCGGAAATGTCATGTCTGTCTGGATCCGGATGAGACCGCCCGGCTGGACGGGATCTGTCCGGTTTGCAGCCGCCCCCTGACCCTGGGGGTGCTTCACCGGGTCCGGGAACTGGCAGAACGGCCTGTGGGGTTTGTCCCGGAAAACCGGCATGGATATACCAGTATCATCCCGTTGGCAGACATGCTCTCCGATATTTTTCAGGTGGGGCCCAAAACCAAGAAAGTCACCCGATATTTTGACAAGGCCATTCAGGCCCTGGGACCGGAACTGGACATCCTGACCCAATATTCGTATGACCGGATCCAGACTGCCGGTGTGCCGCTGCTGGCCGAAGCCGTGGCGCGGATGCGGACCGGACGGATTCACGTGTCTCCGGGATATGACGGAGAATACGGCAAGGTCCAGGTGTTTACACCGGATGAACTGGCACGGTTCAAAGGGGATCGGCCGTTGAAAATGACCCTGGGGGGAACCCCCATTGAAAAGGCCGGGATCCCTGAACAGGCCATTGCTCCGCAGGCCGGACCGGCTGAGTCAACATCACGCCAACAGGTTCCGGCGGCGGGTGTATCACCGTCCAGACCGGTGCCGTCTTCACCCGGCGTTGCAAGGGATCCGGAACCGGAAATTCTGACGGGATTGAATGAATCCCAGCACCGGGCCGTGACGTCCGCGGCATCCGCCATTTTGATCACTGCCGGCCCGGGCACAGGAAAAACCCGGACCCTCACGGCCCGGATCGCGTATCTGCTCACGGAAAATCAGGTGTCACCCGACCGGATCCTGGCCCTGACGTTTACCAACAAAGCCGCAAAAGAGATCCAGGAACGGATTCAAGCCGTGTGGCCCAAAGGCGGAGCCTGTGTGACCGCTGCCACATTTCACGGCTTCTGTCTGTCCATGCTCATGGCCCATGATGGTCTCACGGACCGGCTTTTGGAAGAAGATACCCGAAAAGAACTGGTGAAAGCGTCTCTGGTGCAGGTCACGGGAAAAACAACCGGGCAGACCCGGCGTGCCGATGACATGGATTTGCAGATCAGTTTATGCAAACAGCGGTTGCTGGGGCCTGAGGATGATCTGTCTGAAGCCGGACCGGACCCGGTATTACTCAAACAGGTGTATGCGGTGTATCAGCAGAAAATGCAGGACCACGGCGGCATGGATTTTGAAGAGCTCATTGTTCGATTTTATCAACTGCTCACCCGGTCTGAACCGGTCCGGACCCTTGTTCAGGAACGGTTCGCCCATATTTTTGTGGATGAATACCAGGATTTAAACTTAGGGCAGTATGAACTGGTCAAACTGCTGGCACAGCACAGCCGTGTGTTTGTCATCGGTGATCCGGATCAGTCCATTTACGGCTTCAGGGGATCGGACCACCGGTTTTTCCATCGCTTTGCCAGCGACTATCCCGGGTGTGAACAGATTGTCCTCACCCGGAACTACCGGTCCACCCAGACGATTTTAGACGCATCCTTTCAAATGATGTCAAAATCACGGCCTGATCCGGATACCCAGAAAATTTATTCCCAGGTCAACGGGTCCCGGAAACTGATCATCAAGGAGACGGCCACAGAAACCGCTGAAGCCGTGGCTGTGGGGAAAATGATTGAAAATTTGATGGGGGGGATGTCTCTGGATGCCATCAACACCCGGAAAAATGAAGACGGCGAAGATGCGGCATATGGGTTTTCTGATTTTGCCGTGCTGTACCGCACCCGGCGGCAGGGTGATGTGTTTGCCAACGTGTTTCAAAAGCATGGGATTCCGTTTCAGTCTGCAGATCGCAAAGCCGGTTTCGACCGGACACAGATTCAGCTGCTGCTGAGCTGTTTCCGGCTGATGACCCGGCGGGCAAGCGCCCGGGATGTCCAGGGCCTGTCCACACATTTCCAATCCCAGGTACCCTCGGAAACCAGGCAGATTCGGCCGGAAAGAATTCTGGGACCGGTGTGGGATCCGGTTCGGGACAAACCCGGTCATGAACAGCTGGCCTTGCTGGCCCGGTTTTTGAAAATAGAAAAAACCATCTCCAGAGATCCGCTGGCCGCCGCAGCATATGACCGGATCCAGGCACTGGCCCGGGCCTACGATGATCCGGATGAATTCATGAATCGGCTGGCCCTGGACCAGGATTCAGATCTGCTGGTCAACGGGGTGGAAAAAGTGTCTCTTCTGACCATGCACGCAGCCAAGGGACTGGAGTTTCCAGTGGTGTTCGTGGCCGGGTGTGAACAGGGCGTGATTCCGTTTGCCCGAACCGGGGCAACCTGTGACAATCCGGGCGAAGAACGCCGGCTGTTCTATGTGGCCATGACCCGGGCCAAAGACCTGCTCTGCCTGACCCATGCCCGGAAAAGACAGATGTTCGGAGTTCGCCGGAAAATGCAGCCCTCAAGTTTTCTCACAGACATCGAGGCCCGTTTGACCCGTCAAGAGACCCTGGGCCGGGCCGTGCCGGACAAAAAACAGCCTGTTCAGCTGGAGCTGTTCTGATGATCCGGGGGATGTTTTTTTTCTGGGCCGCCGTGTGGCTGATGCTTCCCGGACCCGTACACAGCGATATCTATCGATATGTGGACAAGGACGGGGTGGTGCATTTTACCAACACCCCGTCTTCACCGGAATATGTGCTTTACATGCGGGAACATAAAAAAAATGATCCCCGTTTGACAGATCCGGACCGCTATGATGATCTGATCCGCCATGCCGCAGACCAGCACGGGGTGTCTTTTTCCCTGATCAAAGCCGTGATCCGGGTGGAATCCGCATTCAAACCAAGGGCCGTATCCCCCAAAGGGGCCAAAGGACTGATGCAGATCATGCCGGTAAATTTTTCGTCTCTGTCTGTGACCGATCCCTTTGATCCGTCCCAGAATATCATGGCCGGCACCCGGTATTTAAAGCAGATGCTGGCGCGGTATCAGCAGCAGATTCCCCTGGCCCTGGCCGCTTACAATGCCGGACCCGATGCCGTGGACAGATACAGGCAGATCCCCCCGTTCAAAGAGACCCGGGAATATGTGCGCAAAGTGATGGCGTTGTACAACCGGTATAATCAGGCATAAACAACGATTGTCAGCAACCGATCCGGATCGATTTGATGAATTCCACCAGCCGGTCTTTCATGTCGGGCCGTTCCAGGGCAAAGGCCAGGTTGGCCATCTGAAACCCCACCTTGTCCCCGCAGTCAAACCGGTTTCCATGAAATTTATATCCGAAAATGGGCTGTTCCTGGAGCAGGGCCTTCATGGCATCCGTGAGCTGAATCTCGTCTCCGGCCCCTTTGTTTTTTTTCCCCAGCAGCTCAAAGATTTTGGGCATCAGAATATACCGGCCGATAATGGCCAGATTGGACGGGGCCTGATCCGGTGCCGGTTTTTCCACCATGTCATTGACGCGAAAAATATCTTCTTCCACCTCCGTGGCATCCAGTATCCCGTATTTGTCCGTCTGGTCCCGGGGCACTTCCATAACTGCTGCCATGGAGGCCCTCAGCCGGTCGAATTTCTTGATCATTTCCGACAGCACGGGTTTGTCCGTCTGGATCAGATCATCGGCCAGCAGCACGGCAAAGGGTTCATCCCCCACAATGTCCCTGGCACACCAGATGGCATGTCCCAGCCCCAGGGGCTCATGCTGACGGGTGTAGATGATGGTGCCCGTAGGCGGCACCAGTTCCCGGATTTGCTTGAGCAGATCAATTTTTTTCTTTTGTTCCAGAGCGATTTCGATTTCAAACGAGCGGTCAAAATGATCTTCCAGGGCTTTCTTCCCCCGGCCCGTCACAAAGATAATCTGTTCGATGCCTGCCTGGAAAGCTTCTTCCACGGCATACTGGATCAAGGGTTTGTCCACCACGGGAAGCATTTCTTTGGCCATGGCCTTGGTGGCCGGTATGAACCGGGTACCCAGTCCCGCTACCGGGAAAACCGCTTTTTTTATTTTCATGGTGACTCCTTCATGTGTCTGCTGATTGTGATCAATGTGTGCCGGTCTGCTGTTTTGTCATAATTGGGTTTTGGGGCCATGTCAAATTTATTTTGGGTTTTTTCTTTTATCCATGGGACAGATCCAACGGGCCTTTGATGGTATCCGCTTGACATTATTATGGTTTTTTTTTAGTATCCAGTGCTTTGCCCATATTGTGACCCTTCAATCAAAAGGATGAAATAGATGAACGACCAGAGAAATTCAGAAATCCCTCCCCAGCAGATGAGCCTCAACACCCGGTTTAAATTCCGGTGTCATAAAGACGTCAAATGTTTTACCGACTGCTGCCGGGGCATTGATATCATGCTCACCCCCTATGATATTCTGACCATGCGCCGGAAACTGGATTTGACTTCCGAGGAGTTTTTAGCCGTGTTTACCGAACCCCGGATTCTGGAAAAAGCGGACCTGCCCGTGGTGACCCTCAAACTGCTGGATGACGAGCGCAACTCCTGTCCGTTTGTGGAAGACAAGGACGGGTGCGTGATTTATGAGGACCGTCCCACCACCTGCCGGTACTATCCCATCGGGGTGGGTGCCTTAAGTTATTCCGGGGAACAGGGGGACAAGGATGAGTTCTTTTTTACGGTCAAAGAAGCCCATTGTCTGGGATTTGAGGAGGACAAGGAGTGGACTGTGGCCGAGTGGCGCCAGGACCAGGGCATTGATTTGCGGGACGCGGTGAACGAAGGGTGGATGGATCTCATGGTCCGGAAAAAATCACTGCCTGCCAGCATGAAACTGTCTGAAGAAAGCAAAAAAATATTTTTCATGGTCTGTTACAATATCGATAAATTCAGGGATTTTGTATTTAACTCATCATTTTTGAAGCGGTATGACATCCCTGAAGACCGGGTGGCTGACATCCGGGAAGATGATGTGAAATTGCTGCAGTTCGGTTTTGAATGGCTCAAAGCCACGTTGTTTTATGCAGGCCAGGAAAATTTTCAGGCAAAGAAAAGCTGAATTTATTTGCCAGTTCAATTTCCGGGTCTATTCAGAATTTGGCCTCACCGTTTTCCTCCAGCAGCTGGACCGGTGGCTGCGCCATACCCCTGAAAAAGAATGTTTGACCGTGCTGGATTTTGTGGCCCAGGAGCCCAGTTAATACCGCATGGACACCCGGTTGAAAGTCCTTCTGCCCCGGGACCACCACAGCATCGACAAGGAGGTGACAATTTCCCTCATATGCCGGTCCCAGCTGCCCTGGGAATCATAGTTTATCACAATCCTGGACCCGATCACCCAGGACAGAACCTGGTGTATCACACCACCCGGGTATATACCATCCCCCTGGTGTTTACTTGGGTCCGAAAAAAGGTTTGCAAGATGGTTGATATTTGACAACTGGAAAATGCAAATCCGTTTTTTTTGTGCCATTTCAAAAATGAAAGCGGTCAGATATATAAAAGGTGATAAACAGTTCTGCACTGCCCCAATGTATCGCCAGATGAATTTGGCCGGCCTGGGATTGAGTGATTCCGACGCCGCACCATTGCAAGAGATCGTGCATAATGATGTCTTGCGTGCGCTTCCTATTACCTGAAATATGAAAAATGATGGTCGCCCCTTTTTCTTGTGCAGGCCATAGCCGAGGGTCTCCATGATCTTGACGGATCTTCTCACCGAGCATTGGGGTTCAACCTGCGCCAAAAAGCGGCTTATTGCGGCCTTACTTCCGGGTGGTCCTTGACCTCGGAGGATCTTGCTGTTAACCCTCAGAGCGCATGTGTGAACGTTCCGATCAAACTGGCGTGTGTCATCTCTTAAATGCAATGGCTGGGGCGACAATCAGCTGCGCCGGACTCTTAAAAAGGGCGCCCTTGGGGTCAAACCCCTATCGTGGAGCATGGACAGCGCCGTTGTCCCGCTAAGAAGAACCTTGGTTCTGTCTTCTTTGATAGCGCTGACAAAGCCACTACCTACCCGCATTTCACTTCGGTCAGATTATAGATGGTGGCCTGATTGTCCAACCCGAGAATATCGCCTTGGTTACTGTCAAGGTGGCCATTTTCCGGAAGGGGTTTACCACGCCTTTGACTATTCACTCTTTTTCGAAGAATCTTAAGGCCAATATTGCAGAACGTATCGATGCCTTTACCCATAAAATGAGCTTTGATGATGAAATAGTTACTATAACGAATCGTTCCAGCGAACGCGGTGATCCCGTGCCGCTGAACTCCCCATTGATATGATGCTCAACCATAATATCCCATGGCTGAAATTTTCAAGGATCATTTTATTTTCGGATACCATTAGTATTCAAAACCTGATATGGTCGATTTGTTCAGAAATGATGGTTGCCAAGATGGTTTAAGTCTCTGGTTACTAAAATTTAAAAATCTGCATTGTTTTAAACATGATGCACAAATAACAATAATGAATCATGAATAAAAAATTTATTTGATTTTCTCGGGGCTGGTGTGTGTGTAATTGCTATGGTTCTGACGACTATTTCCGTTGCCGAAACCCGAACCTTCGAATCAACTGCACCTTTCATTCTCCTTATGAACAGTTTTCTTTCGGTTGGTGGAAGAGGCTTGTGCCGGAATTCGATCACTATAACGCAAAACACTCCCCCGGTGGTCAGGTCCCTGATTCACGTAAACCCAAGGAATCGATGACGGGGATGGCCCTCGAATCAGCGGCCTTTCAGACAGTTTCCCCAATCTGGTTCATGTGCCTGAAACCGTTTGGCGAGTTTGAGAGTTCGGTGCCTTCTACCGGGACCAAGATCTCAGCATCAATAGCTGGGAAGACTTGTCAGAATTGAATGTAAGCGTATATCCACGGGTGGAAAATTTTTGACCTCTCGTACATCTGCCAAATCCATCACAAAAGTCAAAAATGCCGACCTTCTGTTCAATCTGCTGGCAAACGACCGTGCAGATGTTGTTTGATTACCAAACTGCGATATCATATGTTCACAATTAAAACTGAAAAACACTCGTTTCTGGAACCGGCTCTGGCTTCAAGCCCAATTATCTGTACCCTGAACAGGCGGCATGAATCCCTGGCATCACTGCTGGCAGAAACCATCAGGGAAATAAAAAAGGGATGGCACCTACTCAAGAGCTTACCATAAGATGATATCTCCTTATCTCCCGGATGTAAAATGAACCCCACTTTCAAGGGCCAGCTTATAACATTGCACGGCAAATTGATAAGAAACACCCTGCTGTTTTTGCCGGGTTGACAATGCTACTGCTGTCAATCATCATCGGATATATTGCCTACTATCTTGAAAAGAGAGCCTTCAGCGACAATTCCATATAATTGAATCCAATTATATCGATTTCATCCGTCCTGCCTCTGTGGATCAATGACACAGGAAATGATAGATGCCCGCTGATGGGTATCGGCGACTTTCATGAAATTGAATATGCAGGCATTTTATGTCAATGGGACTCTTTTCTGAAACCGGTCAAAAAATCCCCGATCAAGAAATGGACTGGATCTCTCCCATTACACATCTGTATGATGGAAAAACCTCAACTGGGCGAACTGCGTACAGAAAAACCATGGCTTTGTAAAAAACAAATTTTTTCGGACTGTCTTTATTGTCGCCGCCACACGGGCACTCAGCATTTTAATCATCTGCGGAGCTGTGCTATAGCTGATGTATCACTCCAATGATTCAGCGGCTTCTGGTCATTACCAGTTACACCTCTGCCTTGTCCATGGAATCGCTGGGAACCCCTCTGATTCTTGAAAAATCAAGTGAACCGCCAGATGAACTGGATGCACTGACCGATGCCATCAATCAATGAGACAAAACTTACATTATGAATTCATTCAGAAAAAAGCAGAGGACAGCATCCGAGAACACGATAATTCTGGAAAAAATTGTGGAAGAAAAGAACCGGTATTTTAAAATCCACCAATGAAAAACTGATACAGGAAATTGATGAGCGGAAAGAAATTGAGTCAGCGAAAGCGCTTATCGCAAAGTTGCAAAAACGCTTTATCAGATATCAAACAATTGACCGGGCTTTTACCCATCTGTTCCCATTGCAAAAAAATCAGAAACGACAAAGGTTATTGGCAACAGATTGAGCAGTATATATATGAACATTCAGATGCTCAGTTCAGTCATGGTATATGCCAGGAATGTGCCAAAAAACATTATCCCGATTTAGACCTGTATGATGATTGAATGGATTTGTGATTTACTCTCCAAGGGCCATACCATGGAATATATCATCGTTCATTTCTTGAAAGGAAACCAGAAACATGTGTCAGGCTTCGTTGAGGAGTGACGAAAAGGCCCGACAAAAGTTTGCAGACTGGCGGAAGAGCAAAATCGGGGTGCCCCAGCAGACCATTTCACGGTATTTACCCAAAATGTTAGAATTTACCAAATGGGTAAATAGCAATTGATTGAAAAGAACCCCATTGAGTCTGCAATTTGCCCTTGAATCTGGTTGCCGCATCATTTCCGGTCGTTGTATTGCTTCAGCACCAGTTTCGGGGCGAACCGGGGATGGGAGATGTATTGTTCCATGTTTGTCATGAAGGTATCCACCAGGGATGCCAGTACCTCGTCTTTTTCATGGTTTAAAATGAAATTACGTTCCAGGCGGTATTCATAGATGACGGTTTTTCCTAACGTATCCCGGATTTGATCCACAGTCACACCGGAAAGCGGTTCACTGGCAAACAGGTCCGGTGTGATTTTGATTTCCATGGTGGCCTGCATGATCACAATATAGGCATCATCACTGATTTTCCGGGACCGGTCCGTAAGGATCAGGGGGTGTCCGTTTTTCAGTTCAATGGTTTTGATGCAGGTGCCGGTTTCCGGCAATGATGTCTTGGTTTGGTCAAAATTATTCATACGCATACCATAGTCCGTTCTGATAGTCGGGATTGTAAAGCCGCTCATGGACGTCAATATTGAAGAATGCCGCAATGGGTGCAAATATGTCCGGATGATCGGCGTGAACCTGCTGCATGGTTTCAACGATTTTGTCCAGCCCCTGGCGGGTCATTTTCCCCAAAGGCGGACGGCAGGGGCCGGAAGGCATGCCCAGCAGCTGCATCATGGTTTTCAGGGGCAGCGGATTTCTGGCCCGGCATGTGACCGGCCCAAACAAAGTCTCTTCCGTGGTCGTGACCACCACCAGGTCCAGAAGCGGTTTAAGAACGGCCTGGAGCCTTTCGGCTTCATCCCGGTCCCCTTGATTGATGGCAGATACCATCTGCGTCATGAATCCGGGCACGATATTGGACATCACGGAGATGGACCCGCAGGCCCGGATCTCAGGATCGGTCATGATGTCGTATACCAGCGCGTCATCTCCGGAAAAAATCTGGAAATCCGGACCACAGCATTTGCGGGTGAGTTTCATGTTGTCCGGATTGCCCGTGGCTTCTTTGACACAGGTGATGTTGGGGCAGGCCTGTGCCAGCAGGGCCAGGTCCTGGGGCAGCATCTGGGCACCGGTGCGGCCGGGGATGATGTAGGGGATGATCGTCATGTCCGGGTATTGTCCGGCCACGGCTTCATAATATTCTTTGCGGATTTCAAGGGATGAGGGACCATTGTAATAGGGATCCACCATCAATATGGCATCCACCCCTTCTTTGGCGGCATGGCCTGCTGCGGTGAGGGCCTCCTGGGTGTTGTTGCTGCCGGTGCCGGCAATGATCCGGCAACGGCCGGTGATCTGTTTGGCAGCCAGGGCAATGACATGGATGTGTTCCTGCCATTTGAGCGTGGGGCTTTCTCCGGTGGTGCCGGTCACCAGTATGCCGGTGATATGGTTTTGAATCTGAAATTCGATAAGTTGTTCCAGGCCGTTTTGATCCAGCTCACCCGTATCGGTGAACGGAGTGATCAGCGCAGTAAAACATCCGTTTTCCATAGCAATGGACTCCTGAAAAATTCTGATGGTGTCATGGTAAAACAAAAAAACAGGTGCTACCACAGGCGGGATGCGGATGCAAGAAAAATATTCCCCCTGCCGGGCGTTCCAAATACCTTGACTCCTGTGGTAAATCATCTATTATATGAAATTTCAGACGGAAAACAAGACATAAATTTTGTACCATACACCAAGGAGTGACCCATGTCCGACACGCAAAAAAGGGGAGACCTGCCCCGGAATGCGGATGAGCATATTGCCAGACTCAGATATCAGTTGACCCAGAATGCCGAGTGCGGCACCACCCATTACAATCTGGGGGTGGCGTTGCTGGGAAAACAGGAATATATGGAAGCGGAAAAATCGTTTCACGATGCCATTGAAAACAGTCCCACGTTAGCGGAAGCCTATGTGCAGCTGGGGGGAATCTGCCTTCAGCGCGGAGATCTGGAAGGCTGTTTCCGGTTCAACCAGCGGGCCACCAAAGCCAGGGCCGGATTTGCCGAAGGATATGCCAACATGGCTTTTGTCCTGATCCAGCTGGTGGACGGCAAGGATGCCAAGGAAGATGAAGAAAAAATCGACAAAGCCATCAAACATCTGAAAAAGGCCATCATTCATAACAAATATTTTGTTCAGGCCTATGCCTCTTTAGGGACGGCTTACTATATGAAAGGGCTGTATGAAGAAGGGATTCAGGCCAATCTGGAAGCCGTTCAGATTCAACCGGAATTTCCCATTGCCCACAACAATCTGGCGGTGGGATATCTGGAGCTGGAAGATTATGAAAAGGCTGTTTCCCATTGCGACAAGGCCCGTGAACTGGGATATGACGTAGCCCCGGATCTTTTAAAAGAACTGGCACCCCATCGTCAGGGATGATTTTTGATCCGGAAATAACCTTTCATATGCCCGGGCAAATATCCGTGACGTCCGAATCCGGGTTGTGGGACATGCCGTTGTCCGGAAAAACCGGCACTGAAAACAGCCGCGCTGAATGGACAATCGGCGATTATTTTGAGGCGGCCCATACTTTTTTGACCCGGGACCAGGGAGAAATGGTCTGTCATGCCGTCTCCTGCCTGGCCCCTGAACCCGGACCGATTCATGCCCTGAACGTCTGCCTGGAAAAGCACGGGGCCTTTTATCACCCCCTGAAAATCACGGCCGTCACCGGGTCAGCCACCGTGCTTCTGGTGCTCAACGGCGCGGTTCGTGATCCCGGACTCGCCTTGATTGAAACCGAGTGCCGGCTGCTTGCCGACCTGGCTGATCGGGTGATTCCCGCCTGGATTCCCCGGGTTTTCGGGGCAAAAACCTTTGCGGAAAAAAAAGGCCGGATCGGGTTTTTTCTGGGGCAGTGGTTTGACCGGTTTTGTGAATTCCACATCACCCGGACGGGCAAAGATTACCAGGTGGCCATCTGGAAAGATGACGGCACCCACGAACCCGTTCCCTGGCACCGGGCAGAGAAAATTTATGAACAGATTGCCTGTGTGCTGACCGATTATTATGAAAAAGATACGGGCCTGGAAATTTTTCCGTGGCATCTGGCGGCCGGGGATTTTGTGGTAAATCCCCACGGTGAGGTGCGGCTGATAACGGTGCGGGGAATCGGGCAGTTAACGGAAACGGCATCAGACATTTGCGATGTCCGGGTCAGACAATTGTTTTGTCTGCTGTTTTATTTTTTGAACCTGACCTTGTGTATGCGGCTGGATCGCGTGGACGGCACGGGGTCTCTGGCATGGCTGCCGGACAGAGTGGTGGATGCCGCCGTGAAAGGCATGATCCGGTCTTTGAAGATGTATGACCAAAAAAATACATCCTTGGTTGAATCCGACGGATTAACAGCCCGGTTTCTGGGATTTGTGAAAAGATTTGATTCAGCCCAGCTGCATGACATGCTGATTCACCTGCTGGAAGACCGGCATTTCACTGCAGGTGAAGTGCAATTGATCCGAAAACATCTGGATGCTCATTGTGAACGGATTCAAAAGACCGTATCCGCTTTGTGAAGCCGGTTTCGGAAATCCGGGTGAAAAACGGGGATATCCGGTTTTTTTATTGACATGTGTAAACAGAAATTCTATATCAACAAATGATATTTTTGGCGAATATATCTTTAAGAAAAGCAAAGAAGATGTCGCTTGCATAGTAACAATTTGGAATGATATCGAATTTGACTTGTGTCAGACTATTGGATGAAAAGTTTGGAAAATCTTTTCATTGTTGAATGTAATTTAACTTTTAACGGAGGTAAGTAAATGGCTAAGCATGAAACTCCTTTACTGGACCAGCTGGAATCCGGCCCCTGGCCAAGCTTTGTCTCTGACCTGAAAGCTCAGGCGGAAAAAAGGACAAAGAATGAGGAAGGCATTGAATTCCAGATTCCGGTGGATGTGGTTGACGATCTTCTCGGGGTGGTGGAACTTTCCTACAAACATGGAAGAACCCATTGGAAACACGGCGGCATCGTCGGTGTTTTCGGTTATGGCGGCGGGGTTATCGGCAGATACTGCGACCAGCCGGAAAATTTTCCCGGTGTTGAAGCATTTCACACCATGCGGGTGAATCAGCCGGCAGGAAAATATTATTCCACGGATTATTTGAAAAAACTGTGTGACCTGTGGGATTTCAGAGGCTCGGGTGTGACCAACATGCACGGCTCCACCGGTGATATTATTCTGCTGGGGACCACCACCAAACAGCTGGAAGAAGTGTTCTGGACCCTGACCCATGATATGGGCCAGGACCTGGGCGGTTCCGGGTCCAACCTGAGAACCCCGTCTGACTGCCTGGGGCAGTCCCGGTGCGAATATGCCTGCTATGACACCAATGCGCTGGTGTATTTTCTGACCAACGAATATCAGGACGAACTGCACAGACCGGCATTCCCCTACAAGTTCAAGTTTAAACTCGACGGCTGCCCCAACTGCTGCGTGGCCTCCATTGCCCGGTCTGACATGTCCTTTATCGGCACCTGGAAAGACGACATCCGCATTGATCAGGATGCCGTGAACAAATATGTGGAAAACGATCCCGCATATCCGTCCAATGCCGGCGCTCACAAAGGCAGCAGAGACTGGGGTCCGTTTGACATTGAAAAAGAAGTCCTGGCCCTGTGCCCCACCAAGTGCATGAAGTTTGAAAACAAGAAACTGACCATTGACAATGCCAACTGCACACGGTGCATGCATTGCATCAATGTCATGCCCAGAGCCCTGAAAATTGGTAAAGAAACAGGTTGTTCCATTCTTTGCGGGGCAAAAGCACCGATTCTTGACGGTGCCCAGATGGGGTCTTTGCTGGTACCCTTCGTGGAAGTCAACCCGGACAATGATTACGAAGCAATTACGGAAATTATTGAAAATATCTGGGACTGGTGGATGGAAGAAGGCAAGAACCGTGAACGCTTAGGTGAGCTGATCATGCGTCAGGGCTTCCAGAAACTGCTGGAAGTGACCGGTATCGATCCCATGCCGCAGCATGTTGCCTACCCCAGAACCAACCCGTACATTTTCTGGAAAGAAGATGAAGTACCGGGCGGCTGGGAACGTGATGTGGACGAATACAGAAAACACCATAGGAGATAGGAAGGGAGAATTATAATGGCTTTTATTTCTACGGGTTATAATCCAGAGAAACCGATGGAAAACCGGATTACCGACATCGGTCCCAAAGATCATAACGAATTTTATCCTCCTGTGATTGCCAAAAACAAGGGCAAATGGTCTCACCATGAAATCCTTGAGCCCGGCGTTCTCGTGCATGTGGCTGATTCAGGAGATGAAGTATATACGGTTCGGGTGGGTGGCGCCCGTCTGATGTCCACGGGTCTGATCAATGAGATCTGTGAAATTGCGGACAAACATTGTGACGGATATGTGCGGTTCACTACCCGGAACAATGTGGAATTCATGGTGGATTCCAAAGACAAGCTGGAACCGTTGAAAAACGACCTGTCCGGCAGAAAATTTGCCGGCGGATCATTCAAGTTCCCCATCGGCGGAACCGGTGCCGGCGTGACCAATATTATTCATACCCAGGGCTGGATTCACTGCCATACCCCTGCCACGGATGCTTCCGGGACGGTCAAAGCTTCCATGGACGCACTGTTCAGTGATTTCCAGGACATGAGGCTGCCGGCTCAGCTGCGGGTCTCCATGGCCTGCTGTCTGAATATGTGCGGTGCGGTGCATTGCTCTGATATCGCCATTCTGGGATATCACAGAAAACCGCCCATGCTGGACCATGAATATCTGGACAAGGTGTGTGAAATTCCGCTGGCCGTTGCTGCATGCCCCACCGCAGCCATCAAACCGGCCAAAGTACAGCTGCCCAACGGCAAGGAAGTCAAGTCCGTTGACGTCAAGAACGAACGGTGCATGTACTGCGGTAACTGCTACACCATGTGTCCGTCCATGCCCCTGGCAGATACCGAAGGCGATGGTATCGTGCTGATGGCCGGTGGTAAAGTGTCCAACCGGATTTCCGACCCCAAATTCTCCAAGGTGGTTGTGGCATTTCTGCCCAATGAAATGCCCAGATGGCCGACCATGACAGATACCATCCAGAGAATGGTGGAAGCCTATGCCAAAGGCGCCAACAAATATGAGCGTTTAGGTGACTGGGCTGACAGAATCGGATGGGAAAAATTCTTTGAGGTGTGTGAGCTCGATTTTACCCACCATCTGATCGATGATTTCCGTCAGCAGGCATACATGAGCTGGCGTCAGTCGGCTCAGTTCAAATTCTAGAAATTTTAAGTTTTTGAACGGATTCTGTCACATATGATGATAAGCCGGAGCGCCTTTAAAAGGCGCTCCGGCTCATCCATTCCAAATCAAAGGAGACAAAAATGAGTGACCTTCTTGACAACAAAGAAGAAGCACAAAAGGCTGTGGTTGAATGGCTGAACAAAAAAGCCAAAACCAAATCCAAATTCTATATCAAGGACTTTTATAAAATTTTTCCGGATGACAAACCCCGAATGATTAAAAAAGTCGTGAATAAAATGGTTGAAGACGGAATTCTTGAATTCTGGTCATCCGGTTCCACTACCATGTATGGTCTTAAGGGTGGCGGTATCCAGCATTCTTCCGAAGGTGAAAATTAATAACCCCATATTGTAAAGACGTAAAAACCCATGCACGCAAGCAGTGACAGGATTCCAGGCGTGGTGGTGGCAGGGCTCAGGGGTGGTTCGGGCAAAACCATCATCAGTTTGGGGATTGCCGCGGCATGGAAACGCAAGCAAATAGCGGTTTCGCCTTTTAAAAAAGGCCCTGATTATATTGATGCCGGCTGGCTTTCCCTGGCAGCCGGCCGCCCCTGTTATAACCTGGATACATTTCTTTGTATCCCACAGGTGGTCCGGGATTCTTATTTTTCACATTCCCGAAGTTCAGACATCGCCCTGGTGGAAGGCAACCGGGGATTATATGACGGGATTGATACGGATGGATCCACATCCACAGCGGAGCTGGCAAAACTGCTGAACCTGCCCGTACTGCTGGTGCTGGATTGTACCAAAAGCACCCGGACCATGGCAGCGCTGGTGATGGGGTGTCAGCAGTTTGATCCCGAAATCCGGATCATTGGTGTGATCCTCAATCAGGTGGCCGGCTCCCGGCACCGGAAAAAAGTGACTTCCAATATCCGTCAGTTCTGCGGGATCCCTGTATTCGGGGCGATTCCAAAACTTCAGTCCGAGGATTTTCCGGAACGGCATATGGGGCTGGTGACATCCGCCGAACATGGATCTTCGATTCAGGCCCTGGATGCGGTTCGAAATATGGCACAGGCGCATGTGAATCTGGATGACCTGTACCAGGCAGTGATCAAAGACTGTCGTGATTCGGCTTCTTTGAAAAAGGCCAGTACCGGCGGTCCAAGATCTGTTATTTCAGCGCCCGTCAGCCGCTCTTCAGACCCGAAAGTGGTGGTCGGGGTGATCAGAGATTCCGCGTTTCAGTTTTACTATCCCGACAATCTGGAGGCCCTGGAAAATGCAGGCGCCAAACTGGAGTTCATCAGTCCCTTGAACCAGGACCGGCTGCCTGATGTGGATGCCTTGTATATGGGGGGCGGATTTCCGGAAACCCATGCCCCGCAGCTGGCGGAAAACCGGTCTTTCAGAGAGCATTTAAACGTATTGGCCAGGGATGGACTTCCCATTTATGCGGAATGCGGGGGCCTGATATTTTTAGGACAGAGCATTTGCCTGCATGGGCACGAATATGCGATGTCCGGTATTCTACCCATCTGGTTCGGGCTCGCGCTCAAACCCCAGGGTCACGGGTATACCCGGGTGAAAGTGGTGCAAAAAAATCCGTTTTTCCCCGTGGGTGAGGTGCTGAAAGGCCACGAATTCCGGTATTCAAAAATTTTAAAGATCAAATACCGGGACTCAGACATGGCTTTTTTTATGGAACGCGGCAAAGGCATTGAGGACAAAAAAGATGGATTTCATAAATATAATACCTTCGGCACCTATACCCATATTCATGCTTTGGGATCGGTGTCCTGGGCCCCTTCTCTAGTCAAACTGGCCAGAGTCTATCAAACGAGGTAACCTAATCCATGGAAGTATTTGCGACCATACATGACATGACCCGGTTTTCAGAAACCGTGCGGAAAAAAGATCAGACCATTGCCTTTGTTCCCACCATGGGATTTTTGCATGAAGGTCATATGGCGTTGATGGAAAAAGCGTTGACATGTGCCGATCACTTAGTGGTATCCATCTTTGTGAATCCGGCTCAGTTCGGTCCCAATGAAGATTTTTCCACGTATCCCAGAGCCCTGGAACAGGATGTGGAAAAATGCCGGAAAATCGGGGTGTCTGCTGTGTTTACCCCGACGGACGAACAGATGTATCCACCGGGATTTGAGACATATGTCACTTTGGAAAATCTGCCATTTCATCTGTGCGGACTTTCCCGCCCCGGTTTTTTCAAAGGGGTGGCCACTGTGGTAACCAAACTGTTCAATATCGTCAGACCCCACACGGCCGTGTTCGGGGAAAAGGATTTTCAGCAGCTGACCGTGATCCGCCGGCTGGTGAATGATTTGAATATGGGTATTGATATCGTGGGAGTACCCATTGTGCGGGAGCCGGATGGGCTGGCAATGAGTTCAAGAAACAAATACCTGTCCCCGGTGCAACGTCCCTATGCACTGCTGCTGTCCCGGTGCCTGGAAACTGCGGAAAAAGCAGTGAAAAACGGAGAGCGGGACGCCGAAAAAATTATGGATCTTGCCAGAGATATCCTGGGTACGGGTTCGGACATGCGTGTGGATTACCTGTCTTTGTGTGATCCTCAAACCCTGGAAGATGTGGCTTTGATTCAGAAAGAAACGCTCATGGCCATGGCAGTATGGGTGGGGAAAACCCGGTTGATCGATAACCGTGTGCTGATGCCCTGAGCAAAACCACCCGTTTGTAAAAATTATAAAAGGCGGCTTTGTTTCCATAACAAGGCCGCCTTTATGTTTCAACTGATGGAATTCAGTTTTGTTGGTGGGTGTTCACCCGAAGATCAGGCTTTTTCATGGCACTGGGTGCAGGAGGTCGGTGCCGGACCTTTTCGTCCTTTGGGATCCCCGGCATCGATATTGACCTGTTTGTGACATTCTCTGCAGTTGCCGTGCATGGCATTTTCATGAACCATGATGTCGTTCCGGTTGTCTTTGTCTTTTTCATAAATATTGTGGCACTCATAACAGGTATGAACATCATCTCCCATTTTGAGGTCAGACAACGGCGTTCCGGTCTCATCATGATGACATTCGCCGCAGGAGATGTTGTAATCTTCATTGTGTTTTTTATGGGTAAAGGTCACCGGTTTGAACCGAGGCGGCCCTTTTTTGCGTTTGGCATCATCATATCCGGGTGTTGTGATTTCAAAAGTGTCTTCCACTTCAGTGCCGGCCTGGATACCGGTTGCGGCAAAAATCGCAATGATGGCGGCTGTCAGTAGAAGCGTGATCGTTTTACTCTTCATAGCACGTTTTCTCCTTATTTGGTTTCAATTTATAGTTTCCGGTGCTGTTCCAAGCATCGGTCAGTTTCATTTTTGTGCTGATATTAGACATAAGCCTGTGCCAAAGTCAATAATAAATCCGGCGGGTTCATGCCTTTCAATCGTCAGTCGGCGTTTCTTTTTCGTCATCGGTTTCATCGGTTTCATCCGGGGTTCCGATGGGTTTTCTTCCGAAAATCCGGGCACCGATAATACTGATTTCATACAGCACCATCAGCGGCAGGGCCATCATCACCTGTGTAATGACATCCGGCGGGGTGATCAGGGCGGCTCCGACAAAAAACAAAAGCAACGCATATTTTCTGTTTTTTTTCAGAAAAGGCACTGTCACCAGTCCCATGCGGGCCATAAAGGTAAGAACCAGGGGCAGCTCAAATACAAATCCAAAAGCCAGCAGCATCTTGGATGCAAAGGACAGGTATTCTTTCATGGAAGGCATGGCCTGGATGGTATCTGTGGCAAATCCCAGGAAAAATTGAAATCCATAGGGAAATACAATGAAATATCCAAATGAGGCCCCGACGATGAAAAAAAACACGGATAAAATGACCACTGGCAGCATATATTTTTTTTCAGTCCGGTACAGTCCCGGGGATATAAACATCCAGAATTGATAGAATAATACGGGGGTGGCCAGTATGATACCGGCCAGCAGTGATACTTTCAGATAAGTGAAAAATGCCTCGGGCAGTCCGGTGAAAATCATTTTGGCATTGCCGTTGGCTTCCATGGCTGTCACCAGAGGAGAGGTAAGGATCTGAAACAGTTTTTCCTTGAACGCATAAGAAATGGCAAATCCCAGGCCCACGGCGATAAAAGACCGGACCAGCCGGTCCCGCAGTTCTCCTAAATGTTCAGTAAACGGGCTTTTGGCATCAGGTTCCATGGATTTTATCCGTTTGAGTTCTCTTTGTCAGCGCGTGTATCATCCGCAGTATTTTTCGATGAAGATGATCTGTCAGCATCGGTTTCCCGGGTCCGGGGCTTCAGAGGTGTCAGTATTCGTTCCCTGGCAGCATCGGTGGCGTCTGGTTTTTTTCTGCCGGGTTTTTCCCGTTTGGAATCTTTGATCACATCTTTTAAATCCGTGGTGGAAGATTTGACATCCTGAGAGTGGTATCCATATCAATACTGCGTTTTGAGATCCCAAGAGCGTTTGAATTCTCCCATGGCACGGCCTAAGGTCTTTGCCAGTTCAGGCAGTTTCTGAAGGCCCGATCACGATCAGGGCAATAGCCAGAATCAACAGAATTTCAGGCATTCCAGGCCAAACATAGTTTTCCTCTTCTTAAATATTATCGGTGCTGTTACAAATTACCTGGTTTTACACTGAATGCCCGGACCCTGTCAACTGGAACCCGGTCTGCTTTTCCCGGCGTATTTTCCCGGTGGCATGGATCGCCGCCTCCGTCTGGATTTGGCTTTAACTTTCGGGGGGGGCGATGTGTTTTTCTTTTTGGGTGCGGGTTTGGGCAATGGATTTTCCAGAATGTCGGACGGATATTCACAGGGCAGCTTATAGCCTAAAACCGCTTCAATCAACGGAATCTGAAACGAACTCATTTCATCGGCAAACGAGATGGAGGTGCCTGTGGCTCCGGCCCTGCCCGTTCTGCCGATCCGGTGAATATAATGCTCAGGCTCAAACGGCATGTCATAATTGATGACATGGCTGATGTTTTCAACATGCAGGCCCCGGGCTGCCACATCCGTGGCCACCAGAATCCGGACGGTGCCTTTTTTGAACTGCTCCAGCACCTTGAACCGGTTGTTCTGGGAAACATCTCCGGAGAGCACCTTGCACTTCTGGCCGTACCGGTCCAGTTTGCTGCTTAAAAAAGTGGCCGTATCTTTTCGGTTCACAAAGATAAGAACCCGCTCAATTGTTTCAGACGTCACCAGATTGTAAACGTGCTGAAATTTCTTATCTTCCGTGGTCAGATATACAATCTGCTGAATACTGTCCGCAGCCGTCTGTTCCGGATCGATTTCAATCTGAACCCGGTTTTTGGTGGTCCATGAATCTGCCAGACGTAAGACATCTTCGGTCAGGGTGGCGGAAAAGAAAAGGGTCTGCCGTTTGTTTTTGGGCGGGGTCATGTAAATGAGTCTGCGGACATCCGGAATAAATCCCATGTCCAGCATCCGGTCCGCTTCATCGATGACCATGATTTCCACTTTGGAAAGCTGGATGATTTTTTGCCGGATAAAATCCAGAAGCCGCCCGGGCGTGGCCACAATCACATCCACTGAATTATCCTGAAGGGTCTGCTGCTGCCGGGCATACCCCGTGCCGCCGAAAACCGATAAAATATTGCATCCGGCGTATCTGGCCAGGCCCTGGAAATCTTTTTCTATCTGATGGACCAGTTCCCGGGTGGGGGCCAGAATCAAGGCCCTGGGAAATCCAGGTTTGTTTTTTACGGGTTTGTCCATAAATGCCTTGATGATGGCGATAATGAACGTGGCTGTTTTGCCGGTGCCGGTCTGGGCCTTGGCCGTGGCATCCTTGCCCGCCAGGGTATGGGGCAGCAGGGCGGCCTGGATATCGGTACAGTATTCAAATCCCAGATCTGCCACCGCATGCATGAGCGGTTCCGGCAGACCCAGGTCATGAAACCGGGTTTTGCCTTCCAGGGGCGGTACTTGAAACTGGTCCACAGACCATGATGGTTTGGAAGACGATTTTTGGGATCTCAGCGCTGTGCCGGCACTCTTTGGCGGTTGTGCGGGTGATATTTTCGGACCCGTCGATTTCTCGGCAATGGGTTTCTTTTTCTCGGCAATGGGTTTTTTTTGACCCCGGGGATGGGGCGTGTCTTGGGCACGAGGCCGGGGTCCGGGGTCAGGCGGGGACGGCGAAGGTGCAGTCGGTTTTTTGAACAGTCGCTTGAGAAAATCGATGAAAGATTTCAATAGTGGACTCTGTGTTGGGGTTTAAAAGTAAATGGGGGCGACATCATCCACCTGCCACCAGAGGCAGCAGATGGATGACCGCGTTGTCCGGAATCCGTGTTTCGCGAAACCGGGGGCTGGAGACCAGTTTTCCGTTGAGACGGACCACTGAGCAGAACCGGACATCCGGCATCTGTTTCAGCAGATCCGCGATGGTCATGTCCGGTTTCCACTCAAATGGCTGGTCATTCACCTGTATCATAAAGAGGGTTTGTGCCTTATTGAATCCCGTTTTCCGCCAGCACTTCCAGCACTTCCGGAAAATCAATGCCCAGGCGCTGAACCGTTTCCTTGGTGGGAATTCCGTTCCGGGTCCAGCCCCGACGGTCATAGACCGCATCTTTAAGCTGTTCATACTGGGATTCGCGTTCTTTTCTCAATGCCGCGACTTTGGCTGCTGTATCCATACCTGTGATATCCATGCCGTAGGTGTCGGTCAGCTGTGTGTCGTAACGGTCCGGACGGCTTTCATATTCCTCCACAGTCACCGGTCCCATGGCCCGGTAGGGCAGGGTGTCATGTTCCCGGGTACCGTATCCCATTTTCAGGTTGAAGATCCGCTGGAAATTATACACGGCTTCACTCATGGCGATGAGATCATCGGGCATGGTTTTTCTACCGGTGACAGCGGAAAAAAAGTCGGCATACCATTGCACATGCTTCATCACTTTGGCCGGTTCTTTGGTATCTTTGTTGTCTTCGGGCACGATATCGTTCCAGGGCAGCTTGCACAGGCCGCACAGACCGAACCAGGTCCGGAACATGGGAAACCAGTGCAGGGCTTCGGCCTTGTTTTCAAAAGTGGGCATGAAATTGTGGACCATGTCCAGAAAAATCAGCCAGGCTTCATCATGCTGGGGGCCTTTGAGGGCCAGGCCGTAACCGCCCTGCTGGGCCAGGCTCTCCTTGGTGATGTATTCGGAAAATTCCAGACCCTTGGATTCCATACCGATATCCTGCATGAACGCGGGATCGGCTTTGAATTTTTCGGCAAAGATCTGTTTCATCCGGCGGATGCCTTTGCCCACAATGGCACCGAACCCGTCGCCTCTGGCCATCTGGTGGATCAGTTCCAGGGTGTTGAGCCGGTTGCCGAAACTCAGATCCATCCCGCCCGTGTGCTCGGCAGTGATCAGCTGATTTTCAAAGCATTCCATCACAAATCCGATGGAGGTTCCCACGGAAATGGTATCCATCCCATAGGCATCACAATAAAAGTTGATTTCCAGGATGGTGTGGGCATCAAAAATGCCTAAGTTGGAACCGCATCCGGCCACGGTTTCATATTCCGGTCCGTCCACAAACACCCTGGTGCCTTTGAAGGGCCCGGTGAACGGGGAAAAATCCTTGACCCCGTGGGAACAGGCCACGGCACACCCCCGCCAGCACCCGTCAAAGCCCTTGTCAAATATATGTTCATACACGGCTTCACCGATGACGGCCGCCCCCGGGTGGGACCCGAATTTGAAATTGTGTGTGGGCAGGCAGTCATGGTCGTTCATGATGGGAACCAGATGGGTGGTGCCCACCAGGGCCATGCGGTTCTGTTTGGGATCCAGGTCATGGATTTCTTTGGCATGGGTTTTAGTCACGGTTTTCAGTGCTTCCAGATCTGCGGGCTGATTGCTTTTCATGGAAACAGCCCCATATCGGGCCACCACGGCCTTGATTCTCTTGTCGGCCAGCACCGTGCCTGTGCCGCCCCGGCCAGCCTGTTTGTAACGGACCCTTTTGCGCCCGGCATCATACCAGGAGAAATTCAGGCATCCGAAAAAAGTGTTTTCAGCACCGGGGCCGGCGGTCACCACAGAGATGTTCACGGGTTTTTCCTCGTCAAAATACCGGGTCAGGGCATCGGACAGATCATAGGCATTGTCCGGCAGCTCGGCGGCATTAAAGATTTTGATCCGGCTTTCAATGCCGTCGATGAGGATGACGACGTCCTGGTCCGCCTTGCCGGTCAACGTGATGACGTCGAATCCGGAAAATTTTTTGTAAGGACCGAAATAGCCGCCCACATTGGAATCAATGGGCGCGCCGGTCAGCGGGGAAATGGTGGTGACGATGCTTTTGCCGCCACCGGGATATCCGGGGGTTCCCCCTAAGGGACCGGCGGAGATGCACAGGGCATTCTCCGGATCATTCCATTTTGTGGTGCCTTTGACGGCCTGCCACATGAACCACAGATCATACCCTTTGCCGCCGATGAATTTGTCTCTTACTGCCGCATCAATTGAATCGATGCGGATGTCATTATCGGCCAGGTTGATGTGAAGGGACCGATCCGTGTATCCTTTGATCACTTCCGCCCGGTCATAGGAAACAGCTTTGATTTCATTTAATTTCACAGAACCCATATGTTTACTCCTTGGATTTAATCCGTTTTTACAGATCTTAAGATTCCGGGGGCCGTGTCTGACTGTGCGTATCAGATTCGCCCCCTCCCCAGTGGTACGCAATAAATATTTTAAAATATAATTCACATAGTTATCATACCATTGGCCGACATTCAAGCACATAACGCATGCCCGGGGCCGAATGTTGTCGGATCCATTCGTATCGGGTGTGCGGATCGTGCCCGGGAGTGCGGGGAAACAGTTGGTTCCCCACACGCTGTTTCTTTGATCCTGGATTCCTAACCAGGTAAAAAAACTTGATTTTTATCTGATTGCCTGATAACAGATTCAGGAAAAATCATACATGAAAGGGTGTTTGAATGCTTGTAGTGGCCAATTTTTTAGAAGCGGTAGCTGTGGTGCTTGATTACGGATTGACGCTTTACATGTGGATTGTCATTGCCGGTGCGGTATTGTCCTGGGTAAATCCGGATCCTTACAATCCCATCGTTCGATTCATTAATAACGCAACGGAACCGGTACTTTACCAGATCAGAAAAAGATTGCCGGTTCATTTCGGAGGAATTGACATTTCACCGATCGTCGTACTGATGGTTATCATCTTTCTTCAGACCTTTGTGGTGAACACGCTGCATGGACTGGCACGGTCTATGCTGTTGTAACTATCTGATTTCAGATGGAAAGGATTGATTTTATGGGTATCACATCAATGGTGGTCAGGCAGAAGGAATTCAAAACCCGTTTCAGAGGGTTTGATGTTCAGGAAGTGGATGGGTTTCTGGAAGAGGTGGCGGCCCAGATGGAGTCCATGGATCGGACCATTGAAAAGCTGGCTGAAGAAAAAAGACGACTGGATCAGGAGAATCAGGGATACCGCAAACGGGAAAACGCCATGAAAAATGCCATGATTCAATCCCAGAACGTATTGGATCAGATGAAGGACAACGCCAAAAAATCGGCCCAGGTCACCATGGCCAATGCTCAGGTGGAAGCGGAAAAAATTCTGAACCGGGCCCATAAACGGCTTTCTCAGCTTCACAGCGATATCATGGAACTTAAGCGGCAGCGGATTCAATTGGAAATGCAGGTCAGTGCGGTCATCGAATCCCATGCAAAACTACTGGAAATGAGCAAGAAAGAAAACAAGGCGGCTGATGAGACTGATGCCACAATCAAGTTCATCAATCGGGCATGATCGGACAACCGAATCTTTTTTTCCAGATCTCAAACACATATAAATAAAGGGTTCAGATGGCTCAAATAGATGCGTTTTTCAAACTGATGCATGATCAGGGCGCGTCCGACCTGCATCTGTCAGCCGGGCAACAACCGTCCCTGCGGCTTAACGGGGACATTGAACGGATCAAGTATGAACGCCTGACATCGGACAAACTGCGGGCAATGCTTTATGAAATCACCTCCCAGGAGAAGATAAAAGTCTTTGAAGAGACCGGGGATGTGGATTTCGGGTATGAGATCCCTGGCCTGGCCCGTTACCGGGCCAATTATTTCATGCAGAAGAACGGGATTTCCGCCGTATTCCGTGAAATTCCCTCCAATATTCTGACTTCCGAACAACTGGGACTTCCTTCGGTGATCTCCAAACTGGCGGATCTGCCTCGGGGACTGGTACTGGTCACCGGCCCCACCGGATCCGGTAAATCCACCACCCTGGCCGCGATTATCGACCAGGCCAACCGATCCAGAAAAGATCATATTATCACGGTGGAAGATCCCATCGAGTTTGTTCACAAAAGCCAGAGCTGTATTGTGAACCACCGGGAGGTGGGGACCCATACCGATACCTTTTCCGCCGCTTTGCGAGGTGCCCTGCGTGAGGACCCGGATATCATCCTGGTGGGGGAACTGCGGGATCTGGAAACCATTTCTCTGGCCATTGAAGCGGCTTCCACCGGACATCTGGTTTTCGGCACCCTGCATACGTCCAGTGCGGCCAAAACCGTGGACCGGATCATTGAAGTATTTCCTGCCTCGGAACAGGCACAGATCCGCTCCACCCTGTCCGACGGGCTCAGGGCCGTGGTGGCCCAGGTGTTGTTCAAACGCATTGACAAAAAAGGACGGTGTGCGGCCCTGGAGATTCTGGTGGCCACTCCGGCAGTGCGGAATCTCATCCGGGAATCCAAAACCCATCAGATTCCTTCCATGATCCAGACGGGAAAACAATACGGCATGCAGCTGCTGGACGACTCCATCATGACATTGTACAAAAAAGGGTGGATCAGCCCGGATGAAGCCTATAGCAAAGCAAACAACAAAGGCATTTTCCGCCCCTTCCTTAAAAAACCGCCCACGGATTTTACTGAAGCCTGATGTGCGAACATTGACAGGAGAATCATGAAAAAGCAGCAGGTCGATCAGATCTTATCCAGAATGCTGACAGCTCACCCCAATGTGTCCGATCTGAACCTGACACCGGGAAAGCCCCTTCAGGTGGAAAGTTCAGGCAAATTGACACGGGTGCAAATGGATCCGGATTTTGAGCGATTGACCCCGTTCCAGACGGAAATCATCGCTTTGAACCTGATCCACAATGACCGGAAACTGACAGAAACCCTTCTGAGGGAAGGGTCCTGCGATCTGTCCTACCAGCTGGGCACCCAGGCCAGATTCCGGGTGAACATCTTTTCACGGTCCGGCAAATATGCCATTATTCTGCGGAAGCTGGAAACCCAAATTCCCACCATTGAAGATCTGAATCTGCCGGACCCTTTTTTCAAGATGGCCGAGGAAAAAAACGGGATCATCTTTGTGACCGGCGGCACGGGCTCCGGAAAATCCACCTCTCTGGCGGCCCTGCTGGACCGGATCAACGACACCCAGGCCGTGCATGTGATCACCCTGGAAGACCCCATCGAATACCAGCATCCCCAGAAACAGTCCACGTTCAATCAACGGGAACTGGGCATGGATTTCGACACGTTCGCCTCAGGGCTTCGGGCGGCCCTGCGCCAGGCCCCCAAAGTGATTCTGGTGGGAGAAATGCGGGACCGGGAAACCGTGGAGATCGGACTGTCTGCCGCGGAAACCGGCCATCTGGTATTGTCCACCCTGCATACCGTGGATGCCGGACAGACCATCAACCGGATTCTGGGCATGTTTTCCACCCAGGAGGAAAAGCAGATCCGCGTTCGCCTGGCAGACACGCTCAGATGGGTGGTGGCCCAGCGGCTGCTGCCCAAAACCGGCGGCGGCCGGGTGGCGGCGTTTGAAATCATGGCCAGCAACCTGCGGGTGAGAGATTCTATCCTCAACGGGGAATCCGAAGGCAAAACCTTCAATGAGATCATCATGGCCGGTAAACACCAGGGGATGGTGACATTTGACGAGTATATCGTGTCTCTTTTCCGGGAGGGCAAAATTGATGAATCCGTTGCCATGGCCTATGCCTCCAGAAAAGACATGGTGGGCCGGGGGGTGGACAGCATTAAAAGCGCCCGGGGAGAATCAACCACCCAGATCGATTCGCTGGAAATTGACCGGGGCTACAAAGGGGGCCCTGAATCATGAACATACAGTGCAAAAATTGTCATTCCCAGTTCAATATTCCGGATCATAAAATTCCCAAAGACAGGGATGCCGTAATCAATTGTCCGAAATGCAAGGAAAAAATTATTATCCCCGCCCAAAAAAGCGGAACCGGGGCCTCTGTTGGGCCTGGTTCCGGACTCCGGCCGGAAACTGCGATTCAGAATCAGCCCAGAGCCCTGATTCTGGCCCTGGAAGGACCGTTTCTGCAACCGGCGAAGACTGCGGCCGGGCAATTGGGATATACAGTGGAAACTGCGCCAAACCCGGCAGCAGCCATTAAAAAAATGGCTTATCATGTGTATCCGCTGGTTATGCTTGAAGACCGGTTCGATCCGGATGGCGACATTATTTCAGCGCACATGAACACCCTGGACATGTCCGTGCGGCGATCGATCTGTCTGGTGCTGATGGGCAGCACCTTTGCAACCGGTGACCCCATGACGGCATTGCATGCCAGTGTCAACGGTGTGATCGGCCCGGACAACCTGTCACAGATGCCTGGGGTTCTGTCCCAGATAATCCAGGCCCATGCCGATTTTTACCGGGTGTACATGGATTCCATGAAAGCAGCGGGCAAGGCCTGATATCTTTTATGACGATAGAATGGTATGAATCTGTTGGAACCCGGGAATGGTTGAAACGGACGGTTTCCTTTTTAAACATCAGCGTGATGATCCTGTCCGTGATGCTGATATTTTCCGAGTATCGGTTTGGCTGGGGGGAGCAGGTTCTGGGCCGGTTTCTGGCCGCCATCAATCAAACCCGACCTGAAAAGGGTGCGGTGTGGGAGCTGGGCCGGGACACCCTGACGGCCCACGAAACCGTGAGCCAGCTGATCGACCGGAAAAGCGACACCAAAGCGTTCGCCCACCGTGCCGATTCTTTTTCCGGTATTGTCCAGCATTTGTTGCCCGGAGAATGGGTCACGCTGGACAAGTCGCATTTCAAAGACCTGTACCGGACCCTGCCGTTAACCCATGCCAGGCAGATCCTGGAGCCGGCCCGTCTCATCTGGCTGCTCAATGGTGATGTCACGGACCGCATTTTTTGTGAAGGCCTGAAAAACGGGATAAAGATCTATTTCATCAACACGGGAAACCGGGTGATCCACCAGATTGAACTCACACAGGATACCCTGACGGCTATCACGGAAAAAAAATATCTGAAACCTGGCACGCTGGAGACATTTGATGAATTTTCAGGCCGCATTTATCCGGTAAACCGGTTTTTTGATGCCGTATTCAAGCTGCCCGCAGAAATGATTCCGGACCTGTTGCCGGATACGGATCTGCTCCTGGATCAGGAAGGCGTCATTTCCCGGGTGGGGATCTGGAACGAAGCAGAAGACGGATTCATTCGGCTGGGCTTTGAATTCCGTCACCAGACCGGGATCCGGGTGCTGTTTGTCAATGCCAGGGAATGGACCGTATGGCAGTTGGGCCTGATCCTCAAGGGTGCCCATTCATGAAAGGCATTTTAAGCATATGGAGGGCGGCGCGCCTGGTCTTCTTTACAGGTCTCATGCTGGTTTGCGCCGGTATTTTTTTGGTCACCCTCCTGATACTGTATACGGCGTCGGATCTGCCCCGGCTGCCGGAAGATCTGAGCCGGATCATTGAAACCCCCCAGAGCCTTGTGTACAATGCTTCCGGCCAGGTGGTGCTGCGTCTGGGCGAGCGGGAAAGCGTTCCTTTGAACCGGGTGTCTCCTGATTTTATCAATGCCATTGTGGCCACCGAAGACCATCGGTTTTTTCAGCACCATGGCATCAACAAGCTTCGAACAGCAAAGGCTTTGTATGTCACCCTGTTTGAACCCGGCCGGGTGGAGGGGGCCTCCACCATTACCCAGCAACTGGCCAAAAATCTGTTTTTTTCCTTTGAACAGTCGTTTTCCAGAAAATTCAGGGAGCTGCTGGTGTCGTTTCAGATCGAGGTCACCCATTCCAAGGCGGAAATTCTGGAAGTTTATATCAACCAGATTCATTTCGGTGCCGGTGCCCAGGGCATTGAAAAAGCCGCGGACACGTTTTTCGGAAAATCAGCCCGGGATTTAACCCTGTCCGAGGCAGCGCTTTTGGCAGGCCTGCCCAAATCCCCTTCTGCCTACAACCCGTTTCGTCATATGGACCGGGCCCTGAAACGAAGACAATTGGTGCTGCAGCGCATGAAGGACACCGGGTATATCTCTGAAGATCAGGCGGCCCTGGCGGCATCGGACATACCGGAATTCAACCGGGAGAAAAAAGATGCCCGAAGCGGGAGTTATTTTCTGGATGCGCTGGTCAAGTCGCTGATCGATGTCTATGGCGAAAATGTGGTGTACAACGGTGGTATTCGTGTCTATGCCACCCTGGATCCCCGGCTCCAGGACCTGGCAAAGCTCTCGTTGCGGCAGGGCCTGGATCAGCTGGATCAGGAAATGGGCATTTCGGGTGAAAAACCGTCCCGGCCCCAGGGGGCCCTGGTGGCCATTGAACCGGCCACGGGTGCCGTGCGTGCCATGGTGGGGGGGCGTGATTATTTTGAAAGTGAATTCAACCGGGCCACCCATGCCCGGCGTCAGGCCGGCAGCGGATTTAAACCGTTTGTCTATTATGCGGCATTTGAAAAAGGCGGACTGCACCCGGGCACCCTGATGACCGATCAATCCGTGACCATTCCCGTGACAGGGGCTCCGGACTGGCAGCCGCGAAATTTTGAACGCAGATTTCAGGGAAACATGGTGTTGAAAACCGCACTGACCCGGTCCGTGAATACCATTGCAGCCCAGCTGGTTCAACTTACCGGGCCGGATGCCGTGATTGATACCGCCAGAAGATGCGGCATCAACAGCCCGATGCAGGATGTTTTTTCCATTGCCCTGGGCACTGCCGATGTCACGCCGCTGGAAATGACGGCCGCGTTTTCCGTGTTTGCCAACTCAGGGATCCGGCATGATCCTTTTTTGTTCTGGCGGGTGGAGGACGCCTTTGGCCGGGTCCTGTTCGAACACATTGTTCAGGACCAGCCCGTGCTGGACCCGGCCATCGCCTATCAGGTGGTGGATATGATGAAAGCAGTGGTGGACACCGGTTCCGGCCAACGGGTCCGGGACCATGGGTTCACCCGGTCCTGTGCCGGAAAAACAGGCACTTCAAACAATTTCATGGATGCCTGGTTTACCGGATTCACCCCGACCTTGTGCACTTCGGTATGGGTCGGATTTGACAGGCGGGACCCGCTGCAAGACAAAAACGGGGCCGGGATTACCGGCGGCAGGGGAGCGGCCCCGATTTGGGCCCGGTTCATGCAACAGGCGCTGGCGGATGAACCGGAAAGGAATTTTCCGGTGCCAAGAGATATCCGGTTTGAAAAAATAGATCCGGATACGGGCTGCCCCATGGATTCCCGGGATTCCCGTCCCGGTATCATTGTGGCTGTGAAAAGAGGACAGGTTCTTTGTGGAGAAACCGTTCGGTGATCCCGTGTTTGAGAAATATCAGTATCCGACTCTGGCTGACCCTGATGGTGGCAGTCCCGGCCTGTTTTTATTTTTTGCCCTGGTTCAGTCAACTGAGTTCCCGTCCGGGGCAGGTGGGTGTTTTTATCGGTTTGACCGGTGTCTGTTTCGGTGTGATCAGTGCCCTGATGCATCTGGCCGGCGTCTGGATGATTCAAAAGCGGATTCATGAGGCAAAAGTGTGGGAGCAGGCCGGTATTCCGGTCCGGGCAGAAAAAAAATACCTTCAGGCGGTCCGGATCTATGATTCATTTTTGCCGTCTCCAGTCCGATCAAAAAAATTGACATTATTGATGACCCGGTCTCTGGCCCGGTTTGCACTGACATTTGACAGAAAATCCGATGCTTTCAAACAAGCTGTCCGGGCATATCTGTCATTGGAACCCCATGATGATGCATTGGCGGCCCTGTGGCTGGACCAGTTTGCAAAAGATGACGAGGTGACAACCAGAGACCAGGCCCTGCTGACCCGTCTGGCTCAGACGCATCACAGAAATTCCGGATTGGTGCCGCTGCTGGCCCGGGTTTTTCTGGACACCGGGCGAATGGATTTCATTGCCAGACAAGTGTATGCAAAGGTGATGGAAGATCCTGATTTGAAGATCGATTTTCAGCAGGATATTCAGACGCTGACAGGCGCCCCGTTCCGGAAAAAGGTGGTCTGTTCCGATGAGGCGATCCTGGAAGCATCCGGAAAACAAGCCATTTCAGGAAAGATAATCAGGACATCCGTGCCCGTTGCCGGGATTCTGGAAAAAATCCGGCACGCAGGGCAAAACTTGCGTTGCCGCGTTGCCGGGGCAGGGTGGGCAGCGATTCCTTTTACAAAACTGCATGGGTCCGGCCGCCCCACTCAGGCCCGGTGGCGGTTTTATCTGAAAGCCGGCATCATGGGGGCGTTGTGCTCAGGAGCGCTCATGTTCATTTTTTATCCGGTGTTTTTTGTTGACGAGCCGGAACCTGTGGAAAAAACCAAAATCGTGATTGAAGAACGTGTGCCAAAACCCTTTACCATTCAGGTGGCTGCATACTTGAAAGAGAACCATGCCAGACAGTATGTGGTGAATTTGACGCAAAAGGGTGTGGATGCAAGGATAAAAACAACCACGGGCGGCGGCAACACCTGGTATCTGATCCATGTGTCTGAATTTGAAGACAGGCAAATGGCGGCTGCATACGGCAACCATTTGATATCAGAAAATATTATTGAAGAGTTTTTTGTCAGTAACAAAGACTGAAAAGGAGAGTCACCATGATCGTTGTTTCCAATGTCACCTACCCCGGAAGCAAAAGAAATTGCCAGGCGGTATCTGACCGCCCCGCCTCTGCCGGATTTCATCACCAAGAAAGGGTGGCATATTTCGGGCCAGCAAACGCACCGGCATGCATTCTTGACCTATTATGAACTGGATAACAGCCGACTGGCTGAAGGGGATTGCAGGCTATCGGAGACAGCCTGGCCATTTATTTCGGGGTGCCGGGGTATCAGTATGAAATCAAGCCTTACTTTGAACTCGAAGAGGGGTTGAGCATCCTGGGGCTGTAGTAACCGCGGCGGTTTACACAAACAGGCTTTAAATTGGGAACAGACAGGGTTTTTGGGCAGGGAACAAACAGGTTGTCGATAAGCTGTTTCATCTCGTCCATGGTTTTGGCCTGGTTGATTTGTTTCAGCAGAAACAGGGAGAACTTGAAATTGGCGCAGAAATAAGGGGCGAATTTCTTGAACAGCTTCAGGTTGAAGGGGGCTGGAATAGTGATGGTCCACCAGGTCGAGCAGGCGCCGGGCCGTGGTGTGATAGACAGCTTATCCACTTGTGCAGCATTCGTCCACTGGGCGAAAATCCAGGGTTGCGCACCGCCATGCGGCCCAGTGACAGGCCCTGACATTTGGTTTGTGTCACATACGTATCCCATCTGCCATGGTGAAAACATTGCCGTTGCCAAAGACCGATGGCCACGGCCTGGTTCACCCGGGTGATGGCATCCCATTGGGCGGCCGGTTGCGGCGGTCCGGCGCTACCCGGGGGTGAAAGGTCAGCATCGGCCCGGCATGTTCAAACCGTGAGGCCATGTCTGCGGCAAATTGCGGGTCATCCGCCCATCCCGTGCGGAATTTGACAAACACGGGAATGTCCACGGCCTGTCCACGGCCGCCACACGCGGACCGCCTGGTCCGGGGTTTTCAGCAATGCGGCCCCGCACCCTTTTTACAGATGGCCGCCACGGAACACCCGAAATTCAGGTATCCACCCCGAAAAAAGCCTTCTTTTCGATGCGCCCGGCGGCCCGGGCCATGTCTGCTGGATTTGATCCAAAGATCTGGCACACCGTGAAACGGCAGTTCCCGGGTGCGCCAGCGAAACACCAATGGATATGGCCGGGTTTTGGGGAACGGCTTTTGGCCGAACACATGCCCGTGAACAGCAGTGCACATCCTCCCTGTTCTGCAATCAGTTCCCGAACGCCACATGTCCGATGCCGGCCATGGGGGCCAGAACCATGGCCGTTGATGGTCTTGTCGCCGATGGCCAGCGGGGGTCTTCAGGATCGGGCCAGATCGGATGGGGTCATTGTCTTTTAAATTCCATGGTTTCAGATCGATAAAGATGCGCAAGAACATAGTGAACGTGGGTGAAAAAATGTCAAATCCCGGTGGATGAAATGACCTGTGCCGGGCGGCCGATGCCGATCGGCCCGGGCCTTTCCTGTGAATCCGGTTGAATTCCGATGGTTACGCGTCTGCTGAACATCCTGGATTTTTATTAGCATTCTATTATTATCAATTAAGGTTGACTTTCATTAGGTGATCCCACTATAGATAGAGGTTGTGAAAAGAATGGGTCAACCGGGTGTAAAAAAAAGGAGGGTCAGAATGAAAATATTGAAAATCGATCATCTGGGCATTGCCGTCAACAGCATTGACGCCCGGAAAAATTTCTGGACGGACGGGCTGGGGCTTTCTTTGGAAGCCACGGAAACTGTTGAAGAACAGAAGGTGACCACTGCGTTTCTGCCCGTGGGGGAAAGCGAGGTGGAACTCCTGGAATCTACAGCCCCGGACGGGCCCATTGCCAAATACATCGAGAAAAAAGGCGAAGGCATCCAGCATGTGGCGTTTCAGGTGGAAAACATTGAAGACGCCCTGGCTGAACTCAAGGAAAAAGGGATTCAGCTGATCGATCAAACCCCCAGAAAAGGGGCCGGCGGTGCCAAAATCGCGTTTCTGCACCCCAAGGCCACGGCCGGGGTGCTGGTGGAGTTGTGTGAACGGTAACAAAGAGAATAACCAACCCCTGACATAACCTGTGACAGACAAATCTGGAGGATAACCATGTCTCATCCGTCTGATATTCAAAAATGGGAAGCGCTGGCCGAAAAGGAACTGCGGGGAAAACCGCTGTCGTCTCTGACTAAAAAAACACCTGAAGGGATTGACATCAAACCCTTGTACACGGATCTGGATACCAGGGATCTGGCATGTGCCGGCACCCTGCCCGGATTCGATCCCTTTGTCCGGGGACCCAAAGCCACCATGTATGCGGGAAGGCCCTGGACCATCCGCCAGTATGCCGGGTTTTCCACGGCCAGGGAATCCAACGAATTCTACCGCAAAAACCTGGCCGCCGGCCAGAAAGGGCTGTCCGTGGCCTTTGACCTGGCCACCCACCGGGGCTATGATTCCGATCATCCCAGAGTGGCAGGCGATGTGGGCAAAGCCGGCGTGGCCATCGATTCCGTGGAGGACATGAAAATTTTGTTCGATCAGATCCCTTTGGACCAAATGTCTGTGTCCATGACCATGAACGGGGCCGTGCTGCCGATTCTGGCCGGGTATATCGTGGCGGCCGAAGAGCAGGGGGTGAAGCATGAGCAGCTCACGGGCACCATTCAGAACGACATTCTCAAGGAATACCTGACCCGGAACACCTATATCTATCCGCCGGAACCCTCCATGCGGATCATCTCCGACATCATCGGGTTCTGTTCGGACCACATGCCTAAATTCAACACCATCAGTATCTCCGGGTATCATATCATGGAAGCCGGGGCCGATTCCGTGCTCCAGACCGCCTTTACCCTGGCCGACGGCCTGGAATATGTCAAGGCGGCCCTGGCCACGGGTCTGGATATCGACAAGTTTGCCCCCAGGCTGTCCTTTTTCTTCGGTATCGGCATGAATTTTTTCATGGACATTGCCATGCTCAGAGCGGCCCGGTTTTTGTGGGCCGAGCTGATGAGTCAGTTCAATCCCAAAAACCCCAAATCCAAGATGCTGCGGACCCACTGCCAGACATCGGGGTGGAGCCTGACCCAGCAGGATCCTTACAACAACATTGTCCGCACCACCCTGGAGTGCCTGTCCGCCGTGCTGGGCGGCACCCAGAGCCTGCACACCAACTCGTTTGACGAAGCCGTGGGCCTGCCCACGGAACTCTCTGCCCGGATTTCCCGCAACACCCAGATCATTGTTCAGGAGGAATCCCATATCTGTGATGTGGTGGATCCTCTGGGCGGGTCCTATTATGTGGAAACCCTGACCCAGAACATCATCGACGAGGTCCGAAAGATCCTGCAAGAGATCGAGGACCTGGGCGGCATGGCCAAAGCCATCGAGTCAGGCATGCCCAAGATGCGCATCGAAGAGGTGGCGGCAACGCGCCAGGCCCGCATCGACCAGGGCAAGGATGTGATTGTGGGCGTCAACAAATACCGGGTGGACGATGAAACCCCGATCCCGGTGAGAGAGGTGTCTGAGGAGGTGCGCAACGAACAGGTGGCCCGCCTGGAACAGACCCGGAAAACCCGGGACGGCGAGGCTGTGAAAAAAGCCCTGGATGAGATCACAGCGGCGTGTGAAACCGGGGGCAACCTTTTGGCCGCCTGCCTGCCCGCCGTCCGGGCCAGGGCCACGGTAGGGGAGATCTCCGATGCCATGGAAAAGGTGTTCACCCGGTTTGTGGCCACCACCCAGTGTATTTCCGGGGTGTATGCCCAGAACACGGACCCGGAGATTCTGGCATCGCTGCGCAAACGCACGGCGGATTTCGAGAAACAGACGGGCCGGCGGCCCAGAATTTTGTTGTCCAAAATGGGCCAGGACGGCCATGACCGCGGGGTCAAAGTGATTGCCACGGCATATGCGGATTTCGGGTTTGACGTGGATTTAGGCCCCATGTTCCAGACCCCGGAGGAAGCCGCCAAAATGGCCGTGGAAAACGATGTCCATGTGGTGGGGGTGTCCAGCCTGGCCGCCGGCCATAAAACCCTGGTGCCCCAGGTGATCGATGAACTGGAAAAACAGGGAGCGTCCGACATCCAGGTGGTGGTGGGCGGTATTATCCCGCCCGGGGATTATGCGTTTTTGAAAACGGCCGGGGCCGCCGGGATTTTCGGGCCCGGTACCGTGGTGACCGATTCCGCCAACCAGATTTTGAACATCCTGGGGGCGTAAAAAATGCCGGAAATGGATCTGGAAACCCTGATCCAGGGGGTCAAAGACCGGAACCGGCGCATGATCGCCAAAACCATGACCCTGATCGAAAGTAGGGTGCCGGCCCACCAGGAGATGGCGGCAAAGATCATGGAGCAGATTCTGCCCATGGCCGGCAACAGCACCCGGCTGGGTGTCACGGGTGTGCCCGGGGTGGGCAAGAGCACGTTTATTGAAAATTTAGGGGTCTATCTGGCGGATGCCGGCCACCAGGTGGCCGTGCTGGCTGTGGACCCCTCCAGTGGCGCAGCGGCGGATCCATTCTGGGGGACAAGACCCGGATGGAAAAACTGGCCGCCCATGCCAACGCCTTTATCCGCCCGTCTCCTGCCGGCGAGACCTTAGGCGGCGTGGCCGCCAAAACCCGGGAGACCATGCTGGTGTGCGAGGCGGCCGGTTTTGATGTGATCCTGGTGGAAAACCGTGGGCGTGGGCCAGTCCGAAACGGCCGGGCCGCCATGGTGGATTTTTTCCTGGTGCTCATGATCGCCGGGGCCGGAGATGAACCCAGGGCATTAAAAAAGGGTCCTGGAACTGGCGGACGGCATTGCCATCAACAAGGCGGACGGGGACAACCAGGACCGGGTGGCCTGGCCAAAAAGATCTGGAAAATGCCATGCACCTGATCCTGCCGGCAACCGTCTCCCGGCAGACCCCGGTGATGACCCGCTCGTCCGTTGAAAAAACGGCACCGTGCCCGTATGGGAAAAAGTGCGGGCGCACCAGACATTGTCAAGCGGTCCGGGAGTTTGACCAGCGCCGCAAAAGTCAGGCTCTGGAGTGGATGTGGACCCTTGGTGGAAGACGGTTGAAACAGATGTTCAAGAACAACCACCAGATCAACGCACAGAGCCCCGGCGGTGTCCGGCCAGGTGGCCAAAGGAGAGATCTCTCCCACGGCCGCGGCCCGGACCCCGCTGTCGTATTTATAGTGGTCAGCCTGCGTTATTGTAGTTATTGTATCATTATTTGTGACAATAACGACAATAACGCAGGCCTGACCCCGAACCCGCTCAATAAAAGGAAAGAGTTGGATGAAGATACACGAATATCAGGCAAAACAATTGTTTGCACAATATCAGGTCCCCGTGCCGGATGGCCGGCCCGCTTTTACCGTGGCCGAAGCCGTGGCCGGGGCTGAAGCACTGGGCGGTTATCCCGTGGTGGTCAAGGCCCAGATCCATGCCGGGGGCCGGGGAAAAGGGGGCGGTGTCAAGCTGGCCCATTCCCCGGAAGAAGTGGAAACCCTGGCAACACAGATGCTGGGCATGACCCTGGTCACCCACCAGACCGGACCCGACGGCCGGATTGTGAAAAAACTGTTCATTGAAGCCGGGCAGCAGATTGCCAAAGAACTGTACTTAAGCCTGCTCATGGACCGGGCCACGGCCACGGTGGTGATCATGGCCAGCCAAGACGGGGGCATGGATATCGAAGAAGTGGCCGCCAAAACCCCGGAACGGATCATCAAGGTGTATGTGGACCCGCTCATGGGAATCCAGGGGTATCAGCTGCGCCAGGTGGGGTTCGGACTGGATCTGCCCAAAGCGGCCATGAAAGGTTTTTCTTCTCTTCTGGCCAATCTGTACCAATTTTTTGTGGCCAGTGACTGCTCTTTGGTGGAGATCAACCCGTTGATCCTGACGGCCGACGATCAGGTCATGGCCCTGGACGCCAAGGTGGATTTTGATTCCAACGCCCTGTTCCGGCACAAGGATCTGCTGGAATTAAGGGACCTGGACGAGGAAGACCCCATGGAGGTGGAAGCCTCGTCATACAATCTCAATTACATCAACCTGGACGGCAATGTGGGCAACATCGTCAACGGTGCCGGCCTGGCCATGGCCACCATGGATATCATCAAGAACGCCGGGGCCTCACCTGCCAATTTCATGGATGTGGGGGGCGGAGCCTCCGCCGAGCAGGTGGAAAACGCGTTCCGCATCATTCTGGCGGATCCGAAAGTCAAGGCCGTGCTCATCAATATTTTCGGCGGGATCTTAAGGTGTGACGTGTTTGCCAAAGGCGTGGTGGAAGCCGCTAAAAAGACCGGCGTCACAGTGCCCGTGGTGGTGCGAATGGAAGGCACCAACGTGGAAGAAGGCCGGCAGATTCTGGCGGACAGTGACCTGAACCTGACCAGTGCATCAGACCTGGCCGATGCAGCCGAAAAAATCGCAGCAGCAGTGAACTAAAGGAGAAAAGGGTTGTGAGTATATTTGTCAACAAAGATACAAAAGTACTGGTACAGGGAATTACCGGCAATGAAGGCAGTTTCCATACCAGACAGTGCATATCGTACGGGACCCGGATCGTGGCCGGGGTCACCCCGGGCAAGGGCGGACAGAAAATGGACGACGTCCCGGTATTCAATACCGTGGCCGGGGCCGTCAAGGAAACCGGTGCGGGCGCCTCACTGATTTTCGTGCCCCCGCCATTCGGGGCCGATGCCATCATGGAGGCGGCTGATGCCGGGGTGTCTCTGATTGTGGCCATCACCGAGGGGATTCCCATCCTGGACATGGTCAAGGTGAAAAATTTTTTAAGCACCAAAAAATGCCGGTTGATCGGTCCCAACTGCCCGGGTATCATCACGCCGGAAGAGTGCAAGATCGGGATCATGCCCGGCATGATTCACAAAAAAGGCCATGTGGGTGTGGTGTCCCGGTCCGGGACCCTGACCTATGAGGTGGTGGACCAGCTGACCAAAAACGGCATGGGTCAGTCCACCTGCATCGGCATCGGCGGGGATCCCGTGAACGGCACCAATTTCATCGATGTGCTGTCCGCGTTTGAAGCCGATCCGGACACCCATGGCATGGTCATGGTAGGAGAAATCGGGGGCAGTGCCGAAGAAGATGCCGCCGCCTATATCAAGGCCCATGTCACCAAGCCCGTGGTGGGATTCATCGCCGGGCTCACGGCCCCGCCGGGCCGCCGCATGGGACATGCCGGCGCCATTATCTCCGGGTCCAGCGGAACCGGAGAGGCCAAAATCAAGGCGTTCAAGGAAAACGGCATTCATGTGTGTGAAAATCTGGGACGGATCGGGCAGATCTGTAAAGAGGTATTTTAGCTGACCCCGGGGTCGGCCTGGACCATAAAAGGAGGTTACCATTGGAAAGTTATATTATTGAGGAATACAAACCAAGAAGCAGCCGGCTGCCGGCCCGGCTGGATCTGGCCCAGAGCGGCACCGGCCTGATCCTGGGGCTGTTCATGTGGGTGCACATGCTTCTGGTGGGCAGTATCATTCTGGGCAAGGGCGCGTTCGACTTCGTGGCCAAGACCATGGAACTGGCGTTTTTGTCCGACACCGGGCACGGATATCCCATTGCCGTGTTTTTCGCAGTATCCGGGGTGTTTACCCTGTTTATCGTTCATGCGCTTTTAGGCATGCGCAAGTTTCCCATTTCCTGGCGCCAGCACCGGATCATGAGAGATCAGATGCAGATGATGAAACACACGGACACCAATTTGTGGTATATCCAGGCCGTGACCGGGTTCATCATGTTTTTCGCCGGGTCCGTGCATCTGTATACCATGCTGGTGAACCCGGGCAGCATCGATCCGTTTCTGTCCGCAGACCGGGTGGTGTCCGGCAATTACTGGTTTCTGTACCTGATTCTGCTTATCTGTGTGGAGCTGCATGCCAGCATCGGTCTGTACCGGCTGTGCATGAAATGGGGATGGTTCACAGGCAAGGATGCCAGAGCCTCCCGTAAAAAACTCAAAAAGGTGAAAAATCGCCTGACCATTTTCTTTCTGGCCATCGGAATTCTGGCCCTGGCCATGTTCATCATCATCGGTTTCCAGCACCGGAGCAATGCCGGTGAACCCTATCAGGGAAGCGCCTACCAGAAGACTTCCCCTGCCGTGGAGGAAAAATCCGCATCAGCACCGGATGTTGACGCAGAAAAACCAGCGGTTGAATCCAGTGCCGCCCATATGGCAGACACATCCCATGACACCACGCCGGCAGCATCAGAAGAAGCGTCAGACAAGGCGGCAGCGGTGACCCATGACACAGCTGATACTCATGACACAGCCGATACCCATGAAGCGGCGGCAGTCGACCCTGACACGGCCGATGCCCATGATGCAGGGGCAAATCATGAAACAGACCCCATGCCTGAGACTTCATCGGATGGGGGGGCCCATGACGTCACCCAGCCTGCCACTGAAACGCATTAAAATATAAGGATTTCTCAATGAAAGTTATATATACGGATTCACTTGTCATCGGCGGCGGCCTGGCAGGGCTCAGAGTTGCCATCGCCTCCATGCAGCGGGGGTTTGACACCATTGTCCTCTCGCTGATCCCTGCCAAACGGTCCCATTCCGCAGCGGCCCAGGGCGGCATGCAGGCCAGCCTGGGCGCCTGTGTCAAAGGCGACGGAGATGATGAAGATGTACATTTTGGAGACACGGTCAAAGGCAGTGACTGGGGATGCGACCAGGATGTGGCCAGAATGTTTGTGAACACGGCCCCCAAAGCGATCCGCCAGCTGGCGGCCTGGGGGGTTCCCTGGTCCCGGGTCAGGGGCGGGGACCGGGAGGTGATCATCAATGGAGAAAAAGTCACCATCACGGAAAAACACGAAGCCCACGGCCTGATCTCGGCCAGAGATTTCGGGGGCACCAAGAAATGGCGCACCTGTTTCACTTCCGACGGCACGGGCCATACCATGCTCTATGCCATGGACAACAAGGCGATCCAGCTGGGCATCCCCGTGCATGAACGAAAAGAAGCCGTGGCATTGATTCATGAAGACGGGGTCTGTTACGGCGCCATTGTCAGAGACCTGATCACAGGTGAGCTCATCGCCTATGTGGCCAAGGCCACCACCATTGCCACGGGCGGTTACGGCCGGCTGTATGCTGTGTCCACCAATGCCGTGATCTCCGAGGGCATCGGCACGGCCATTGCCCTGGAAACCGGGGTGGCCGCCCTGGGGAACATGGAAGCCGTCCAGTTTCATCCCACGGCCATTGTGCCCGTGGGTATTCTCACCACGGAAGGATGTCGGGGTGACGGTGGACTTTTGCTGGACAAGGACGGATACCGGTTCATGCCGGATTACGAGCCCGACAAAAAAGAGCTGGCTTCCCGGGACGTGGTATCCCGGCGCATGACCGAGCACATGAGAAAAGGCAAGGGCGTGCCTTCTCCCTATGGAGATCATTTGTGGCTGGACATCACCTTGCTGGGCAGAAAACACATTGAAAAGAACCTGCGGGAAGTCAAGGAGATCTGCGAATATTTCCTGGGCATCGATCCGGTAAAAGAATACATTCCCGTCCGGCCCACCCAGCATTATTCCATGGGCGGGGTGAGAACCAATGCCACAGGGGAAAGCCCCACCCTCAAGGGGCTGTTTTCCGCCGGGGAAGCCGCGTGCTGGGACATGCACGGGTTCAACCGTTTAGGGGGCAATTCCGTGGCCGAAACCGTGGTGGCCGGCATGATTGTGGGAGAATTTGTGGCCGACTATTGTGAAACCAGTTCCCTGAATGTGTCCACATCCACCATCGAGCATTTTGTAAAAAGAGAGGAAAAGAAAATTGCAGACCTGCTGGTCAGAGATTACGGGGAAAACCCCTATGAACTCAAAGCGGAGATGCAGCAGATCATGATGGACAAGGTGGGTATTTTCCGCAACGGGCCGCATCTTGAACAGGCCGTGGAGGAATTGCAGGTACTCAACCAGCGGGCCCGAAGCATTGCGCTTCGCAACCGGATTTCATCGTCTAATCCCGAACTGGTGGAAGCCATCCGGGTGCCCAAGATGATCAAGCTGGCCCTGTGCGTGGCCTATGGCGCCATGCTCCGCACCGAAAGCAGAGGGGCCCATGCCAGAGAAGATTATCCGGAACGAAACGACAGAGACTGGCTCAAACGCACCCTGACCATCTGGCCGGATGAGAGCGCGGATCTGCCCGATGTCTCCTACGAGGATCTGGATGTCATGAAAATGGAAATGCCGCCGGGTTCCCGGGGATATGGCGTGGACAACACCATTCTTCATCCGGACACGGAAAAACGGATCGCTGAAATCGAAGAGATCAAAAAAGCCAATCCCAAGGCGGATCGGTTCGCACTTCATCAGTTGCTGAATCCCACACCTATTCCGGAAAAATTCAAAGGTAAAAACGAGCGTATCGGCAGGGGGTATAAATAATGGACGATCAGGCAAGAGTGTTGAAATTTCAGATATTCCGCTACAACCCCCAGAAAAAGGGGGACAAGCCCCGGATGGTGACCTATGAAATCACCGAAGCGCCGGGTATGACCATATTCATTGCATTGAACGAGATCAGAGAAACCCAGGATCCGTCCCTGCAGTTTGATTTTGTGTGCCGGGCCGGTATCTGCGGATCCTGCGCCATGGTGATCACCTGTGGGCAGCCGGACCTGGCCTGCCGGACCCCGACCGCCGCTCCCGGACGGGAGATCAAATCCTTGCCGTTGCCCGGATTTAACTCATCGGAGATCTGTCGGTGAACACGGGCAAATTCATGCGGGCCATGAGCGAGCGGGTGGAATCCTGGATCCATGATAAAGAAGCGGACAAGGTCAATTATGATGAACTGAAGAAACCGCATGGACCCGGATGTGGCCGACGAGATCTATGAACTGGAGCGGTGCGTGGAATGCGGCCTGTGTGTCCGCCTGCGCTACCAAGCGGATGCGGCCGGATTTCTGTCTGCTGTGGGATTCATGCGTCTGGCAATTTGGCTTCGCCCGGATCCCAGAGACAAGCGGACCGATGAGGAGTTTACGAAATAATGTGCAATGATGACGGGGTGTTCGGGTGCATGACGCTGCTGGGGTGTGAGGACTATTGTCCCAAAGATCTGCCCCCACCAGACCCAGATCGCGTACCTGCGGCGCAAAATGGCGCTGATCCGATGATGGTCAGACAAGAAATCAAAAAGGTGACTTATGACTGAATTCACTCATATCCGCTGTTTCCTTTGGGCGAAGACACCACTGAATACCGGATGCTTACCAGAGACTTTGGTCCGGACAAAGCAGCTGAAGGCAGTGAAGTCCTTCTGCGGAACCCCAGGCCCTGACGCTTCTGGCTCAGACCGCGTTCAAAGATGTGGCCCACCTGTACCGGGCCGATCACTTAAAGCAGTTGCAGCTTTATAAAGATCCGACAGCCTGACAATGACCGGTATGTGGCCCTGAATTGCTGAAAATGCGGTGATATCCGCTGAAAAAGTATATCCGGCGTGCCAGGATACGGGCACGGCCATTATCATGGGCAAAGGCCAGCAGGTGTGGACCTACTGGATGATGAAAAGAGCTATCCAAAGGGGGTGTTTGATGCGTATACTCCAGAATTACCTGCGGTACTCCCAGAACGCACCGCTGACCATGTACCAGAGAAAAACACCAAAACCAACCTGCCGGCCCAGGTGGATATCGCTGCGGTTCAGGGGGATGAATACCGGTTTCTGTTCATGGCCATGGGCGGCGGGTCCGCCAACAAGACGGGCATTGTTCCAGATGACCAAGGCCGTGCTCAATTCCGAATATAATGCTGGATTTCATGACCGAAAAGATGAAAGCCCTGGGCACGGCCGCCTGCCCGCCTTATCATATCGCGTTTGTCATCGGCGGCACCTCTGCGGAGACCAACCTTAAAGCCGTGAACTGGCCTCAGCCCGGTACTCTGATACCCTGCCCACCAAAGGCAGTGACACCTGGGCATGCGTTCCGGGATACAGATCTGGAAGAAAAGTGCTGGCCCGTGGGCCCAGAATTTAGGCCTGGGAGCCCAGTTCGGCGGCAAACACGGCCCTGATGTCCGGTGATCCGCATGCCACGGCACGGGGCGTCCTGTCCCATCGGCATCGGGGTCTTGTCTCCGCCGACCGGCAGATCAAGGGCAAGATCAACAAACACGGGATTTTCCCTGGAACAGCTGGAGGAAAACCCGGCCCGGTTCCTGCCGGCAGGGGAACTGGAAATGGCGCCTGCCGTGGAAGTGAATCTGGACCGGCCCATGACAGAGATCCTGGCCCAGCTGTCCCAATATCCCGTTGCCACCCGCCTGTCTCTGACCGGAAAGATCATCGTGGCCAGAGACATTGCCCATGCCAAGTTCATGGAACGGTATGAAAACGGCGAAGGCCTGCCTGAGTATATTAAAAACCATATCATCTACTATGCCGGTCCGGCCAAAACCCCGGAAGGAGAAGCTTCGGGTGCGTTCGGCCCCACCACGGCCGGCCGCATGGACCCGTATGTGCCCGTGTTCCAGAAACAGGGCGCCTCCATGATCATGCTGGCCAAGGGCAACCGGAGTCAACAGGTGACCGATGCCTGCAAACTATACGGCGGATTCTACCTGGGATCTCCGGGAGGGCCTGCGGCCCGCCTGGGCAAGGATTTCATCAAAAAAGTGGAACTCAAGGAATACGAAGAACTGGGCATGGAAGCCGTGTACATGATCACGGTGGAAAATTTTCCCGCCTTTATCATCGTGGATGACAAAGGCAATGATTTTTACGCCGGCCTGCTCTGATCCGTTTCCTTCCCTGTTTCCTGCATAGGAAAGACTGCCAATAATTCGCCCGGGTGCTAAAGGTTTGCGGCCAGGGCCAGGGCGTTTTTGTTGATGCCGGCTTTAAGGCCGGTATGGACATAGTCGTGGACCTGGTCTTCAAAGGCCAGAAACACCAGTGTGGCCCGGACAGGTGTGATTTTCAGGTTTGTGAGGCCGGGCAGCTGTTCAGCGCGGGGTTTGGCCAGGCCGGCCAGGGTGATGCGGATGCTCTGGACCGCCTCGGTCACGGGCAGGGTCACGGGCACATGGATATTCTCACGGATTTCCCGGTCGGAATTCAGGGCCGGCTGGCCTAACGTCACCCGGGAGGCCAGATTCAGGAAGATCCTCGGCCGGACCTTGAAGGCCGGTGCCCAGAAAAACACTTCCTGGTGCTCCCATTCCGGCAAAACGGCCCGGGGAAGGTTGGCCAGCCGGGCCAGATCAGCCATGGATGACAGGGCCAGCCCAAAGATGCGGGCCTGGATTCTCCAGAACGGCACCATCACATCGGTTTTGGATTCCGGTTGGGCGCACCGGAACTGGATTTTTGCCAGATCCTGGTTTCCGGGTTTCCACAACGTGCTGCAGTTTCGGCAGATCAGAATCAAAGAATCGTTTGCTCCTTCCAGGTTCCATCCGCAGGCCGGACAGATGCCCGGTACAAACCGGGTCTGCTTTTCCGGGCGGCAGCCCGGCAGATCGGCCAGTCCGGGTCCGGTGTCTGCCCCAGGTCCCACCACCCGGTTCAGAATGGCATCCATCAGTTTGCCGTTTTGGGCATAAAACGGGGCATAGATCAGGCTCAGGGTTTCTCCGATATGTTCGGTAAACCCGGTATCAGAAGGGGGGCTCATCCGCCGGGACCACTGTTCTGCCTGATCCAGAACCAGTGCCCTGTCTGCCGGGCGCAGGAACCGGCCGGCTGTCTTCGGGGTGATCTGTTTGAGGGGCAGGGCCTGGGACCGGACTCCCAAAGAGACGGGCAGACCTAAAAACGATCCTCCCAGGGCCAGGGCTGAGATGTCCAGAAACCGGTGGGAGACGCCGGCCGGGGCACAGGTGTAACGCAGTCCCTTGAACCGCCAGTAGGGCACAAACAAAAGATCCGCATCTGCCGGGGCATCCGGATGGGCTGCGGCTTTCTCAGATCTGGCAAACAGGTACCTGGGAAATCCCTGAGAACTAATACAGGACTGGACCCGGCAGAAATCACAGGTGAAAAACCGGGTTTCCTCGTCTAAGACAATGGGGGCCCCGCACTGGGGGCATTGGTGTTCGACCCGGAAACTAATGGCGCGCACCGCACTGGTTGCAGAACACGGCTTCGGGCAGATTTTCGGCCCCGCACCGGGCACAGATTTTTTCTGTGGGCACGGTTTGAACGGGGGTGCCGCACCGGGGGCAGAACCGGGCGTTGGGGGTGATGTTCTTGCCGCACTGGGTGCATTTTTCAAAATCACCCGCTGATGGCCGCAGAAAGGACAGAAACTGGCATCTTCGAAATGGCGCCGGCATTCCGGGCATTTTGCAGGAGCGGATGTGCCCGTGTTTTGGAGCGCTCCCCGGTCAGTTGTCTGGCAAACATGCCCGGCAGCATCAGTCCCAGTCCCATGCCCATGCCGGCCTGGGCCCCGCCCGTCCCCGTGCCGTCCGGATTTTCCGCGATCTTTTCCATGGCCATGGCGGTTTTCATCTGCATGAGTTTGTTCATGTCGTCGAATACGCCCAGCCGGCTTTTGTCGTCAATGGCTTTCTGCACCTCGGGCGGCGGGGTGATGGCATTGATGTACAGCTGGGTAAGATTCAGGCCGAACCGGGAAAAATCCTCTCTCAGCCGGTCGGCCAGGCTTTGGGACAGCTCATCATACCGGGCCGGCAGATCGAATATGGTGTCGATCTGTTCTCCGATATGGTCATTGAACCGGGATACCACCACCTGGTTGAGGTAATCTGCCACGCTCTGGGTGGAAAAAACCCCCTGGGTCCCCACCAGGCGGTTGACAAACAGCACGGGCTGCACGATTCTGATGTTAAACACCCCGAAGGCTCTCAGCCGGACCAGTCCTAAGTCCCGGTCCCGGAACGCCACGGGGTCCCGGGTCCCCCACTTGAGGTTGACAAAGGTTTTCAGGTTGGTGAAATACACCTCGGCCCGCAGGGGACTGGTAAATCCCCAGGGCAGGCTGGCCAGCTTGGTCAGAAGCGGGATGTTGGCGGTTTTCAGGGTGTGGCGGCCCGGCCCGAACGCACCCACGGCCTTGCCGTTATAGAAAAATACAGCGGCCTGGCTTTCTCTGACCACCAGCTGGGCCCCGTATTTGATGTCTGCGGAGCCGGTTTCCGGCAGCCGGTGGACCAGTGCCTCTCCGGTATCGTCAAACCATTCCAGCAGTTCCAGAAAAACGACGTTGTGGGTACCCATGGTTTTTTCTCCTTGCAAGCGGTTCCGATCTGAATGACATGTAATTTACCGGGCCGGCACCGGCCTGTCAAACAAATGTTCACAATCTCTTGACAATTTCGTCCTCCCATCCCATGATTCCTGACGTTTTTGAAATTTTGACATACAGGTGGAAAGCATGATTCAAAAATACTGGTTTTTTATCGGCATGGCCATCATGGCCGGGCTGGCATTTGCCCTGCCCGGGATCGGCCCGGTCATCAAACAATTTAATATCCTGAATATCGGCATTTTCCTGGCGTTTCTCCTGACAGGCCTGTCTCTTGAGACATCCAGCGTGCTCAATCAGCTCAAAGAGATCAAAGTGCTGGCAGCGGCCCTGGTCTCCTCGCTTATTTTTTTTCCGGCTGCCGCGTTTTATGCGGCCCGGTTTTTTTTAGGGGCCTGGCCGGATTTTGTCATGGGCGCCCTGATCATCGGGGCCGCACCGGTCACCGTGGCCTCGGGCACGGTCATGACCGCCATGGCCCGGGGAAACGTGCCGCTGAGCCTGTTCATTTGCGTGCTGGGCAATTTAGCCGCCATCTTCACTATTCCGTTCATGCTCAACCTGATCCTGGCCTTTGACAATACCGCCATTGAATTGCCCATTGTTCAAATGCTGATGGGACTGATTCTAAAGGTGCTTCTGCCCACTCTGATCGGCCAGTTGCTGCGTCCCCGGGTCAAACACCGGCTGGTTCCCTACAAAGCAAAAATTTCCATTTTCAACCAGTGTATTGTCCTGCTGATCATTCTCAATGCCGTTGCCAGCTCGGCACACAGCATTCTGCAGGTGGGTCCGGTGCTGTTTCTGGTGCTGGCCTTCATGATCGGCCTTCATGTGTTCATGCTGGTCTTCAACCACTACCTGGCCAGGATCATCGGTCTGGATCTGCCGTCCATCGCCGCGTTCACCATCCATACCTCTCAGAAAACCCTGACGGTTTCCTATCTGGTGTGGGCCGGCTATTTCGCCGCTGCCTATCCCATGGCCCTGATCCCGGCCATTGTGTATCACCTGACCCAGATGATCATGGACACATTCGTGGCTCACCGGTTCGGCAGGGTGATCCGGAGCCGGTCATCATGATTCGCCCTCTCTAACTCTGGCCGTAACAATATTCATGGTATCCAAAAATATATGACTCAGGAAATTTTTAGCGATAATAATTCTTACCTCGGAATAACTGGATTGTTCTTGTCTTAAATTAGTGGCTCTGATACAAGTACAACATATTGTAAGTGTATCGGCGTGGAGATAATATTTCGGATCAGGGAGGATTTCCTTTAGAATGGGAAAAACATTTCACCGTATCCGCCGACTTATCAGCCCTCCTGAAAATGCTGCCCTTAAAAAACCGTCTGCTGTTCCTGCTCGTCTGCCCACCCTCTGGCTG
>JAGYOW010000109.1 GCA_018399285.1 Desulfotignum sp. | reverse complement strand
CTGTCCGAAATCGAAGACAAGGCACGGAAAATGATCCGGGCGGCCTGCCCGGCTGATTTGATGGAGGTGGAGACGCTTACTACCTGCCGGGAGACGGGCCGGGTGTTTGTGGTGCTGCGGTGTCGGGAGCAGGTTGCCTCTCATGATCAGCCATCACCTGCTGCCAGGTGATGACAAAAAAAAGTGCACGCATTTTGTGCGCATTTTACCGCGATTTGCCGGAGTTTGCAGGGGTTTTAATGCTTGACGCGTGTGCGCAAGAGTGCTATAAACACGCCCTATAAGCCTTGGCCGGCGTAACTCAGGTGGTAGAGTAGCTGATTCGTAATAATCTATCACGGTCAATAAAATCAAACACTTACCTCAGATTGCACGCATTTTGCACGCATTCTTGTGCTTTCACCGTCACTCATATGACAGTTTTTTGATCTCCCTGGACCGGGTTTCGGCCAGCACCTTTGCATAGATTTCAGTGGTCCGGATATCGGCATGGCCCAGGATGTCTTTTATAACGTCAATGGGTATCCCGGCTGCCAGCATGTAGGTGCCGGCGGTGTGACGCAGATCGTGAAACCTGGCCTTGATTCCGCAGGCCCGGGACAGTTCCCGGAAATAATTGGACACGGTGGACACATGGCGATACCGGAATATCTTGCCGATATCCTGCCTTTCGCGCAGGGCTTCCGGCGTGACCGGCACCATCCGCTCTTTGTCTCCCTTCCCTCTGATCCGGATCTCACCATTGACGATGTGCTCATGCCTGGCCCTGACGATCTCCTGCCGACGGGCACCAGTGTAGAGGGCGAACCGGATCACTCGCTCCATTTCCTGGTTCTCCTTGGCTGTGTAGGCCAGCAGGATTTTGACATCTTCTTTCGACAAAAATCGGGGCAACGCCCTGCCCGTCTTATTCGGCTGGATCTGGGGCACCCGCTTGATATATTCCTGTTGTTTCGCCCAGTTCAGCCCCGCCTTGATGTGGCGCAGGTAGGTGTTGAGGGAGGCAGGCCGGACCCGGCCGGCGGTGATGTCTTTGAATTTCCAAATGGCTTCTTTGTTTACCAGTTTCAGCGGGATGTCTCCCAGGGCATCGGCCAGCACCTTAAATGCCAGCCGATCCGCCCGAAGCGTAGACGGAGACAGGTGTTTCCGGTCCGGGTTGGTGGTCCACTTCTCGACAAACTCGGACAGCGTGATCCTGTCGGCGGCATCCAGGAACGCCAGCTTTTTTTCCAGCTCTGCTTTTTTGTACCGGACCAGGAGTTTCTGGGCTTCCTTTTGATCGGTGACACCCAGGGATTTGCGCTTGTTCCGGGCCGTCTCGATCTGCCAGTATTTACCCCGTTTGAAAAGTTTCGGATACATGTCCATGATTTACCCCTATCCCCCTACCCGGTCAAGAATTTTCTGGAACCTGACATTGGTTTCAGCCAGGGGGCGGGACCGGTATTCGTCAATGGAGTCCTTGTCAAATATCCAGTCTCCCCGGCCCGTGTCCTCTTGATACCCGGCAATCTCCCCTGTATCGGCCAAAGACTTCAAACGTTTTTGGCCGATATTGGAATAGGCCGCCGCCTGCTTGATGGTCATCCACCGTGGCGTGATGATGCGCTCCGCGATTTTGGCGGCCAGTATGTCAAGATTTTCAGGAGTCATATGTTTGCCGTGGTGGTGTCAATTAAAAAAACATCATTTCCGGTTCAACCATCCTATCAAACACCGGCCGGCACCTGGATGGCGGTATGTACTGGCCCTTGTCCTCAAACGGGTACAGCTGCTGCACCCTGGCCCAGCATTTTTCCAGCTCCGGCAGGGTCATGTCAGCTCGGGGTTTCCCAAACTCACGCTTTACCTCAGCCATGATCAAGGGGAATTCATACCCCTGCTGGATGGCGTACCTTTTCAAATGCCGGTCAATCTGTTTTCTCAGGTCCAGCTCCCGGGCTTTCGGGGTTTGGGCCGGTGCTTCATATTGATAGCTTCCCACAATCCGGCTGGCCATGTCCCGGATCTGGGACCGCAGCGGGACACATGGGCCTGTTTGCTGTCCGCCATTGCCTTCCTCCCCCAGTTCATCCACGGGGAACAACTCCAGCTGCTCTGTTTTGGGGGTTGATATCCGGGTCCGCTGCTCCTTTTCAATCACGTCCACAAACTCAAGGAATGCCGGGTCCCGGGGCGCAAATATATGCGCTGCCTGGGCGTGAAAAGAACCGGATTTTTTGCATACCCGGGTGGCCCGGCCCACGCACTGGGTCATCCATTCGGCGGACCTGATCCGGGTGAGGACACAGACATGGGATATGGCCGGCACATCGAGGCCCTCATACGCCACGGCAATGGTCACCAGCATATCAGCTGGCCCCTTGAATAGATTAATATTCTGCCGGCATGTTTGTGACTCGCGGCTGGTGGCCAGCAGGGCCTTGACACCCAAACCCTGTAAATAAGCCAGACACCGCTTGGCATCCTCAAATCTGGCACACACAAACAATATCTTTGCTGCCGGCTTTTCTTTTTTCCACTTCAGCCAATGCACCAGGCTGGCTTCCATCAGCTGTTCCGCAAACCCGGTTTCCAGGGCCGTGTAAAGGGCGCTGGATCTGTCAGATATCTGGACTTCCGAAAAACTGGACACCTCCGTCACTTCCTCTTTGCCTATCTTTTTCCAGGAGAACTCCCCGTCATAAAGATGGAATGACAGGGGCAGGATCGCCTTTTCCTGAATCGCCTCCGCGCGGGAATACTGGATCACATGAGTGTTCTCATCCCCGCGCAGGTCCACATACCCGTTATGGTATTTGACGCAGGCAATCGGCTTTTTGTTGGCCCTGGAAAGGGTTCCGGACATCTTTATTATATATGTGGCCGCTTCAAGGATCTGATCCACGGCCTGGTGCCAGGGGGAATCTTCTTCCACATGGTGGAACTCATCTAAAATTACAATATACCGGCCCCGGCGGATCTCATTGACCACCTTCCGGTGTTTGTCGGCACCGATGGCTTGATAGGTCGTGACAAACCCGTTCATCCCCCGGCAGGGGTCATTGTCGTTGGTCGATGCCCGGATACTTAGGTTGACTTTGAATAATTTCTTAAAAAATGGATCCATGAATACTTCTTCTGCCTGCTGCTGGAGTGATTGCCGCGGGACAATACAGCATATCCGGTCCGCTTTCCCGGCCAGGATCAGTTTGCCGGCCATGACCGGGACTGATCCCTTACCGCCTCCCGGGACAACTGACAGGATGATCTCGCGGGCTTTTGATTTCCCGGAAATCATCTGGTCAATGATCTGGTTTAATTCGTGTTGGTGTTTTCTGAGCATTTATTACATTCCTTTATCGCTCTGAATATCTGTTCAGCCACCTGCGGCACAATCGCATTGCCCAGGGCTTTCAGTCTTGCAGTTCTGTCCATCCTTCGGGGTAGCCCATCATCCACTCTACAAAGGCGGGTTGCAACTTCAATCCAAGGTTCGTGCCATGGGTTATCACGTTCGGCAACTGATCCATGTGGGGCCGGTCTTTGGTCATGTGATTCTTGCCATTGGCCCCTTTGTAGTCTCTGGTTGCTGGTGTTGGGAGCATTACACAACACTTCACCACATCGTTCAACTTGGCTTGCTTGTGGTGTCCGCTCGGCCTGATCGGGTCCATGTTTTTTGCTTCTCCCCGAT
>JAGYOW010000108.1 GCA_018399285.1 Desulfotignum sp. | reverse complement strand
GGTTACCCTTAAAATAATATTATATATTGTATAGGGTCAAGATATTTTTTACCCTGCTCTTCGGTGCCGAAAAGGATAAATTCCTCAGCACCAAACGTTAACGAGCAAAGCTGTTGGCTGATACCAGGATCCACTTTCCAGAGTTCTTCCAAAACAATGGCCTGTTCAAGATACCCCAACCCAGGACCTCCGAATTTTTCCGGGATAAAAAGCCCGATAAGATCCAGTTCTCTTGCTTTTTTTACAATATCTGCAGGATAGGTTTCATTCAGATCAAATTCACGTCCCACGGCTGCCATTTCCCCCCGGGCAAATTCTTTTGCTGCTTTTTGAATGTATTTTTGTTCTTTTGTCAGTAAAAAATCCATCTGTCAATCTCCTAAAGTTTCATATGCTGCAAATAATGAGGTTAACGTTTTGATGACTATTTGTTCTCTTGTTTACAACGGAATGTTTCCGTGTCGTCGGAAAGGTGCCGGCCGTTTCTTGTTTTTCAACATGTTAAGTCCCTTAATGATCTGAGTTCGGGTTTCCGAAGGTTCGATGACCCTGTCAACCAGCATGTTGGAGGCGGAATGAAACGGATTTGAATACTTGTAATCATATTCTTCGATCTTATGTTGTGTGAAGGCTTCCGGATCTTCTGCTGCCTGGATCTCCTTGCGGTATATGATGTTGATGGCTGCCGCCGTATCCAGTACGACCAGTTGAGCAATGGGCCAGGCCAGCATCAGGTCCACGCCCATTCCCTGGCAGCACATTGCCATGACAGCCCCGCCGTATTCTTTTCTCAGGGCCAAGGTGATCTTGGGCACAGAGGCTTCTGCATAAGCATAGAGCATTTTAGCACCATGCCTGATGATACCGGCCCGTTCCTGTTTAACCCCGGGGTAATATCCGGGTACATCCACCAAGTTAATCAAAGGAATGTTGAAGCAGTCGCAGAACCGGATGAATCGGGCGGCCTTGTCCGAGGAATGGTAATCCAGACACCCGGCCCGGACCTTGGGCTGGTTGGCCACTACTCCCACAGTGCTCCCGTTCATGCGGGCCAGCCCGGTGATGATGTTGGGAGCGAATTCCGGCAGCACTTCCAGAAACGTGTGATGGTCCACGATTTCCTCGATCACCGGGTGCATGTCATAGGCCTTTCTAAAGTTTGCCGGCACAATCTCTGTAAGGATATCATTTTTTCTGTCCGGCGCATCGTTGCAGGGACAGGAGGGGGGGGCTTCATCATGATTGGATGGCAGAAAGCTTAACAGTTGACGGATAAGGGCGATGCTTTCCTGATCCGTTTTTGTCACAAAATGAGCTTGCCCTGTGACACGGCTGTGAACATCGGCACCGCCAAGGTCCTCCAGAGTAACGGTTTCACCTGTCACATCCGCGATGACTTTGGGACCGGTGATGACCATCTGACTTTGTTTTTCCACCATGATGATAAAATCGGTCAACGCCGGTGAATATACCGAGACACCGGCACAGGGCCCCATGATGCAGGATATTTGCGGAATTACCCCGGAGGCGGCGGTGTTTCTTAAGAACATGCCGGCCACTCCCTTGGAGGCAAAAAAACCTTCATGCAGCCGCCCTCCACCGGAATCATTCAGGCCGATCAGTGGGGCTTTGACTTTCAAGGCCTCATCCATGATTCTGCAGATCTTCTGGCCATGAATTGTTCCGACTGATCCGCCCAGCACTGTAGCATCCTGAGCATATGCAAAGACAGGCCGTTCGTCAATAGTACCATATCCAATGACCACACCATCTCCGGGGACTTTTCTTTTTTCCATGCCGAAATCCATGCACTGGCTTTCGGCCAGGTCATTTAACTCCACAAAACTACCCTGGTCAAACAACAGGTCCAGTCGTTCCCTTGCGGTCAATCTGCCTTTGGAACGATGGCGATCCATTGCTTTTTCACCACCTCCCATAAAGGCTCTCTGCTGAAGGCGTTTTAATCTTTCAGATTCTTTCTGGTGTGTTTTTTCAGTCACGGGACACATCCTTGGGTTTAAAGTTATATGGGCTTTAAAAAGGCCATGAAATGCTGTTTTTTTATGAGGACTTCATGACGGATTGCTATGTATTGTGTACTGTATACAATGGGCCAATGTCAAGGCTATATTTGAAAAAATTCACCGTGCACAGGTCAAACCTTTTCTTGACAAAAACCTATCTATTAGCTAACATTTGGAAAGGTATATAGAAAAATGCGGAAATACAGTGTCTGGCTAAGCAAGTGATTTCGCGGAATCCTTGAAACTTTTCTTATCCCCATCGTTAGCCGGTAGTTAATCCGATTGAGGAGACCTAAATCATGAGATACCCGAAAGAATGTGTACTGAAAGATTGCAGGGAAGTGGTGATCCGTCCCCTGGAACCTGGCGATCGAGTGCTGCTGGACGCTTTTCACACCCAAATCCCTGAATCGAATCGTTGGCTGATGAACTACAATGTCATGGATGCAACGGTTATGGATAATTGGTTTGCTTCCGTTGAAAAGGGTAACATCGCCTGTATTCTGTCTCTTTACGATAATTGCGTGGTAGGCCAGGCAAGCTTGTATATGAGAAATTTCGGCGCCACCAGCCATGTGGGGCGATTTCGGATAACCGTGTTACCTGAATTTCGAGAGAAACGGCTGGGAACCTGGTTGCTCCTGGATTTGACTCAGATAGCAATGGATCATGGCCTGGAAATTCTTCGGGCGGATCTTGCGGGCGACATTGAAAACGATGCCATTGGCGCCCTAAAAAAATTTGATTTTTTCAAGTATGCTGAGTTGGAAAAGTCTATTAAAGATTATTCCGGCAATCATCATGATCTGGTGATCATGATCAAGCACCTGCACAAAAGATGGAGTGATTTTTAACCGCTGATCTGTCAGTGATTCAACCATATCATTAATCCAAGAAGAGCTGAAAAACCCTGGAAAAAGCAAAATACTTTGAACCACTCAATACAAAATATAATCAATCGACCGACGCCGTTGGGCCCGATTCAGATTCAGTCTTTCTGCACACCGGATGAAATTCAAAGGTATCGGTTTGACCCTCAATTCACAATCCATGCCCAGTATAAATCCATCTATACCAAAAAGGAAACCCTGGTACAACATGCTGAATCAACCTTGGCCAATGTCGTGCTGGCCCTGACAGAAGACCGGCAGATTGTGGGGTTTGGGGTTTTCAGTCATCCGGATGAGGATGACCGGTGGGCAGAACTTGAACCAGGCATAATGATGGAAATAAAAGCCATAGAGGTGGGCCGGCGATTTCGATCCTGTAAAATTGCCGGGGATTTACTCCGTCTTATGTTGTCCCATCCAAACGTTGAACAGATGATTGCATATATGGTTGGATATTCATGGACATGGGATCTGGATGGATCAGGATTGACGGTTCATCAATACCGCAACATGCTCATACACCTGTTCAGCCCCCATCAATTTTTTGAACTGCAGACCAACGAAGCAAACATCTGCCTAAAACCGGAAAATCTATTCATGGCACGTGTGGGCAACCATGTTTCTAGTCAGATCCGTCAGGACTTTAAATTGCTGCGGTTCGGCATTACCGTTTAAATTGTCCGCTTCTTATTAGCCATGTAGTCGACAAGCAAATACTGCCCCAGAGTGTCAGAACTGGCGAAAAACACTCGTCCTTTATTAATACGCGCCATCCTGGTAACAAATGCTGTGAGAAACTTATCATTCTCAAGCATGAAAGTGTTGATCACTATC
>JAGYOW010000107.1 GCA_018399285.1 Desulfotignum sp. | reverse complement strand
CTGATCATATCCAGGTATTGATGAACCGGTGCGCTTGTACCATTGCTGCAAAAAATTTCACCATCATATAAGGCATATTCATCCGGATGCTTGAGAGACACAAATAGCGTCTCCCGTTCGAACCGGGGAATGTCAAAGGTTTTAAATAACTCAACGGTAGCATTCAGATCGTCGATACCGCTTTCAATTCGGCCTTTGATGGCTTCCAGGGCTTTTCGGCTGTGGACAAAACTGAATCCGCCCACGGTCATTGCCACCGGATGGGTATGACGCCCGGCCACGACGGCGCAAAGATCATAGGCTAGTTTTTTCATGCGCATGGCTCTTAATACTATCTCCCGGTCTGTTTTTACCAATGGAAAAACACTGGGAAGACCCAGAAAATCAGGGCCTGCCAAAAAATAAATATGCAGAATGTGACTGCTGATGATTTCTCCATGAAATGCCAGGCGGCGCAACAGCCGGCATTGTTCACTGGGTAATACGCCAAAAGCGTTTTCGGTGGCTTTCAGAGCGGCACATTTATGGCTTACGGCACAAATACCGCAAACACGGCTGGCCAGGTGAACCACTTCTTCATAGGTTCGGCCTCTTAAAAACACCTCGAAAAGTCGGGGAGCCTCAACAACGGCAAACCGGATTTCCTTAACCTTGCCGTTTTCAATTTTGGCGGTAATGTCTCCGTGACCTTCAACCCGGGTCACATGATGAACATTGATATTCGTATCAAGTGTCATGGGTATCATCTTCCTCGAACGTTAATTCCGGCCAGTTATTGTATAGGGAGAATTTATCCAGTACTTCTTCACGGGTCAACTGATATTGATGGGCAACGGCATCCATGATTTTATGCAGATGGTCAGCGGTCAATACTGTTGCGGCGGCTTCCAGGTTTGGCTGATCCAGCAGTCCCCGGCATCCGTGACAGGGTTCCCCGAATGCAGTGCAAATGGCATTGCAGCCGCATCGGGTTACGGGTCCCAAACATATCTGACCTTTTTCAAATACACAAAGGTAATCATTACGCTTACACTCGACACAAACAGGTTCATTGGGCGGATCATAGGCTTGTCCTGTCAGGATACATTTAAAGACAGCTTCGAATTCCGTTAAGCTGACGGGACATCCCAGTACCTGGTAATCAACGTCTACCACGGCGGTTATCGGACGGGCGGGAATGCTGTCAAAGTGTTTTGCTTGTTCACCATACACTATTTCCAGGGCTTTTTTGGTGGGCCATCGGTTTTTCAGGGCATTATGGCAGCCAATACTGGCACAGGACCCCAAAGACACGACAATATCCGCGGTTTGCCGGATATTCTGTATTCTGTGGATATCTGTTTCCCGGGTGATACTGCCCTCGCAAAAAGCAACATCATACTGATCACTTTCACCGGTCATCACTTCACGCCATGCAGCGACTTCCACGTGATCCAGCAGGTCTAAAAGTTTTTCATCCAATTGAAGAACACTCAGTTGACATCCCTCGCAGCAGGCAAAATCGAAAAAAGCGATTCGTTTTTTTTTCATCAACATCTTCCTTTTATACTATCAGTCCTGGTCCTTTTCCGGTGCCCATGCCTCAATGGCCTCTGTTCTGGCAAGCAGATCCGAGTAACGGAAAGTAGGCCCATCATGACAGACATACAAGTCATTAAGCTGGCAATGACCGCACTTTCCGATTCCGCATTTAAAATGCCGCTCCAGAGAAAAAAAAATATTATCCGGGTCCATATCTTTTTTCAAAAGCTCCATTGCGACAAACCGATACATCACCGGTGGCCCGACAACCATTGCGGCCGTGCGGGCCGGATCAATTTCGATTTCCCGAATGGGAAGGGTGACGACACCAGTCCTGCCGTTCCAGGAATTATCAGCTTCATCAACAGTTAAATAAACTTCTGCATCCGGCTGATTCTCCCATTGCTCGATATCGCTGGTAAAAAGAATCAGATCAGGGGTTTTGGCACCATAGACAATTATCAGGCGGCCGTACTCTTCGCGCTTATCCATGATATAGTTGATCAGGGAACGAAGCGGCGCGATTCCGATGCCGCCTGCAACAACTAAAATATCTTTTCCTTTGGTCAAATCTACCGGAAACCCACGTCCAAATGGCCCCCGAATGCCGATCCAATCTTCGGAATTTTTGTTATAGAGGGCTTTGGTGACACCACCAACAGGACGGACACATAATTCAAAGCGATCAGGCGTTCGGGTTGGTGATGAACAGATAGAAATGGGAACCTCCCCGTATCCAAATACGGACACCTGAACGAACTGGCCGGGCATATGACCAAGAGGACGGCCGCTATGCATACCGGCTTCAATGATAATATCGGTTTCTTTCCGACAAGTGCGATATACTTTTGCCAGCTCCGGCATATAAAATCCGGATACCTGGCCGGCATTCATTGCTGTTTCAGGCATGGGACCGCTCCTTTTCCGAGGCTGCCGCCAGTTGGTTGATGACATCGGCCATATTAATATCAGCGGTGCACGCACGGCTGCACCGACCGCATCCGGTACAGTAAGGACGTTTGAATTGCCGGAAAAGATACAAAAATTTTCGGTGCCATCGGTGCTTGACCCGTTCCCACCGTTCCCCTCTGAAATTATGTTCTCCGGCTACCATGGCAAATTCAGGTAACTGGCAGGAATCCCATACTCGTTTCCGGATACCTGAGGTCAGGGTTGTATCAAATTCATCATATTTATTGAAGCAAAAACAGGTAGGGCATGTGGTATTACATGATCCGCAACTGTAACAGCGGTCGGCAATTTCCTTCCATATGGGTGTAAGCCCGCCTGCTTCTAAAATCTTAGCAAATGCCTCAAAATTGATATTCAATTTTGTTGAAATTTTTTCTGCCTTTTGCAGACGCCACTGGCTGGCATCTTCTATATCTTTTTTTTGAGCTGTATCTTTTTGGATATTTTTCAAAACATTTTTTCCGGCATCCGTATGAACTTCACATAACCATCCACGGTCAATGGGGGTTAAAAACAGGTCGCAGGGGAGGCGGGCATCTGCAGTATTCATGGATGTACAAAAACAGTATTCGTCAGGAAGACAGTCACTTCCAATAATAATCGCCCGCCTGCGATTGGCCAGCCACCGTTTATCGGCCGGAGGAACTGAATAGGCGTCATCCAGTGCCTTGATAGCGGCCAGGTCACAGGGATGAACCCCCGCCAGAACAAATGGCGTATCTTCTATGATGTGGGTCAGCTCCGGCGGATCACCCAGCTTAAAAGAAAACATCGTCTCAACAGGGGGGAAAAATGCCTTTTTGGGCGGAATGGTGGTGGTTGTATAATGCAGAACAAGTTCCCCGGGACTTTTCAACCAATCAAAATGGTAAAAACCCGGTTGATCAGATCTTTGCTTCGGCCCCATCATCGGCATTTTTGCCATAAGCGTTTCAAAGAGAACATTTAACTGTTCCGAAGATAATACAAAGCTTTGCATAAGGGTGTCGATTCCTGGATTGTGCATTTCGTTCATGCCATCATTAAAATTCAAAATTTCCGGCGAAGTGCCAAAAGTTGGCAGATATGTTTGTGTTCTTCCCCGATGATACTTTCAACTGCCTCTTTTTCCGATTTACGCACCGCCTGCTTGATGCCCGAGTAGAAAAGAATTGACCGTTTCTCGAATTCAATTCCGAGATTAATTGCGTTGAGCGGATCTTTGATTTCCGCCCCTTTCCCCCTTCCGGAGGAAAGGTCTTCAAATACCTGATCCTGGACAAAACTATTGATATAACTGACCATCTCTC
>JAGYOW010000106.1 GCA_018399285.1 Desulfotignum sp. | reverse complement strand
GGCATCTGAAATGTACTTGAGGAAAATCAGGCCGAGGACAATGTGTTTGTATTCGGCGGCATCGATGTTTTTCCGGAGTTTGTCAGCGGCTTTCCAGAGTTGTTTTTCTATGGGTTCTTCGGCGGCGATCTTTTTCTTTTTTGCCATCAGCAGGTGCTCCAGTTGAATTGAACATTCTCAGACAGATTGAAAACTTTGCCCGTCATACGACAAAAAAATGCCCGGATCTGTGGCCGTTTGGGTCGTATCGTTGCTCTGGGAATACTTATCCAACTTTAGCGGCAAAAGCAAAACTTTTTTTGATTGGCGGTAAAATGCTTGAATTCTGAAACACTGTATGATAGGGCAAAATTGATTCTCTTCCGGATATTTTAATACTCAGCCGGATACCATTAACTTTTCAAGATGAACTGAACCGCCTATACCGGCATTTTTTGAAAAAGAACAACATGTGTTGATCCAGATGGAAGACAAAGATGACTGGACAGCTTTTTATAATGCTTGTGAAGGATACATCACTCAATCAGATTTTCTCAAGGTTTTTAGTTACTTGTACGGCACAGCAAAAACGATCGTTATCGAAAAGGGGTATGTAGATGCCGACTACCGAGACACCTATTTCAATTTCTTTTCCCAAAAATTTGCCCAGTATCCAAGCAAGACCATAAGAGCAAATTTTTTCAATAAAAAAATTTCAGCAAGAATGCTGTTCAAACTTGATCGATATCAGGAAGAGTATATCGGCTTTATCGTTTTTCGGCCAAACCGTGTATCAACAATTGGTCGTACCATCATCGATCCTGCTAAATTGCCATTTGTTAAAGGACATATCTGCACTGCTGAATATCCAGTGCATATTCTCGGTGCGGAGTTGACCGCAAAAGGATTTCCCTATATAAGCCAGGACAGCGATGTAACCGTCTGTGCGCATGCTGCCTGCTGGATGATTTTTCGGTACTTTAGCCAACGATACAGCCGTTATGCTGAAAAATGGCCCTATGAAATATCGCAGCTCACCAGAGATGTTTCGATGGGAAGATTGGTACCTTCAAAAGGCTTGACTGCATTTCAAGTCACTGAAATGTTCAGCAACTTTGGATTTTCACCTGAGATATACAGCCGCCGTCAGTATGGTGAAATTTTTGAACAGCTTCTTTATATGTATGTCGAGTCAGGATTGCCGGTCGTAGCCGCAATAACCGGACGAAACCATGCCATCACCATCATCGGCCATTTATCTGATTTTAATACCCCTCTTCCACAAACATCCGTATCGAGTGACAATTTTCTTGTTGGGTTTATAGGCAATGATGACAATCATTTGCCGTATCACGCGATCAGAAAAAGCGAGAACACACCATCAAGCGGTTATTGGTCTGATATAAAAGTTGAAGAAATTGACATTTTTATTGTACCCCTTTATTCGAAAATTCATCTTTCAGCGGAACACGTCATTGAATTGTCAAATGCAATTTTGAAACATGATAACTTCGGAATTGGTACCTGTTCTGATTTGCTAAAGAACAAAAATATCATCACGCGGTCTTTTTTAACTTCATCAAAGTCTTTTAAACGGATGCGAAGGGGTGAATCAGTACCCTTTGGTATTGGAGATGTTTATTGTGAAATGCCGATGCCAAAATTTGTCTGGATTTCTGAAATCTCGACACCCGATTTGTTCAAAGAATTTAAAACAGTCGGAGAAATCATCTTTGATGCAACCGCTAATCCCTTAGATAGGATGGCGTTCCTCTCCATCCACTATCCTGACTTTCTTTTGCTGAACGATCGAGATTTCTTGACGGATGATCCAAGAAGGTTTAAGGTAGCTAACCTTGACACGGATAAAATAGTACCATATCCTTGTTATGTAAATAATCTCTGTGAGGTATGATATGCGTTCATTAAAAAAAATAAAAATAAAAAAAATAAAAAAACGGCTTTCCACAAAAGATGAGGTGCGCAAAGCACGCCACTCTCTGGAAAAAGAGACTGAAAAAGCTTTTGCCGAATTTGCCAAATCCAAACAGAAAGACCGGGAAATGGCTCATTTAAAATATTTGGATTAATACTGTTAGCATTTACTCCAGTCCCTTGCCACCAGAATTTAAAAGCCCCTTTTTTTCAAAAGGGGCTTTTTTTTTGCCTGTCGGTATTGGCCGGATGCCAACCGGTGTTTGACGGAAAGCACAAACCGGTTGAAGCCGGTCCGATTTTCTATTCCCTCGAATTCGGGGGGAATAGAAATCTGGACGTTATGCCTAAAAAACCCTTGCTAAAACCAAACTTTGTACGATATTATGTACAAAATTCAATGCAAGTGAGGTGCCTTATGCCAAAATTAAAAATTCATCAAGATATTAAACCGTTATCTGAGGTTAGGACTGGAATAGCCAATTTCATCAAACAGATTCATGATACCAAGCGCCCTGTTATCATCACTCAGCATGGAAAGGGGGTTGCTGTTTTGCTGGATGTTCATGAATATGAATTGATGCAGGAGAAACTTGAGCTATTGTCCGATATCCAGACATCACTGATCCAAATTGAAAATGGCGAAGGGGTTGCACACGAAGAAGCAAAAACCAGTGTCCTTAAAAGAGTCCGAAGATGAAAATTATTTGGTCTCCTTTAGCCATCGAGAGAGCCTCTGAAATTGCCGAATATATTGCTCAAGACAAACCTTCAGCCGCTGAAAATTGGATTGACACTGTATTTTCCAAGGTTGATAAGCTAAAATCCTCTCCGGAAATCGGCAGAACCGTTCCTGAAATTAAAAACAAACAATTTCGTGAACTGATTTATGGCAACTACAGGATCATTTACCGAATTGAGATAAAGCAGATTTCGATTCTTACCATTCGTCATGGCATGCAGATACTGCCGATTGATGAAATTATGGCATAACCCCTTACTCACTCGGACTCGCACTGCCGGGGCTGGATTCCCGGATTTCTCTTTCATGAAGCCCCATGAGATACAACAGCCCGTCCAGGCCGGTGGTGGAGATGGCGCTGGCCGCTTTCCTGCGCACCACGGGTTTGGCATTGAACGCCACGCCTAGGCCCGCAATGGAGATCATGGGCAGATCATTGGCTCCGTCACCCACGGCAATGGTCTGTTCGATGGACAGGTTTTCTTTTTTGGCGATTTCCCGCAACAGGGCGGCTTTTTTCTCACCGTCCACGATCCCGCCTTTAACCCGGCCCGTCACCACGTTGCCTTCCATGTCCAGTTCATTGGCGTACATATAATCAAATCCCAGTGTTTCCTTGAGATAGTCCCCCACAAAGGTAAATCCCCCGGACAGGATGCCCAGTTTATAGCCTAAACGCTTGAGCGTGGCCGTGACCAGCTGGGCCCCTTCGGTTAAAGGCAGGGTTTGAAGAATCCGGTCCAGGTCCGACTGTGTCAAGCCTTTGAGCAATGCCACCCGCTGACGGAAACTTTCCTTGAAATCCATTTCCCCCTGCATGGCGGCCCGGGTGATCTGTTCCGCCATGGGACCGGCTCCGGCCATTTTTGCCAGTTCCACGATCACTTCGGACTGAATCAGGGTGGAATCCATGTCAAACACCACGAGTTTGCGATTTTTCTGGTAGATATTGTCCACATGAAACGAAATATCCACACCGGTTTCCCGGGAGATTTCCATGAACCGGCCCCGCATGGCGCCGATCTGTTTCGGGGTCCCGGACACGGAAAACTGAATGCTTGCCCGGGGCCGGGATTGGGGATGCTGAAGCGAAATCCGCCCGGTCAGCCGGGTGATAAAATCGATGTTCAGGCCCTGGTCGGCACAGACCGATGCCACGGCCGCGATTCAAAAAGCACTCG
>JAGYOW010000105.1 GCA_018399285.1 Desulfotignum sp. | reverse complement strand
TAAACTGGAAAACCGGAACCGCCGGGGTACCTATTTTGAAAAACTGCCTGGCCTGGTTTGAACTGGAAGTGATCGAACAGCATCAGCCCGGCAACCACACCCTGTTTATCGCAAAAGTCGTGGATGCCGGGGTTCATTCGGAAGGCACACCTTTGACCACACTGGATTACGAAGGCATGTATGTGGGGAAAAACTGAACGTTCTCCTTTGTATTCGGTATTGAAAGGAACAGTGTTATGAGCCGGTTTCATGTGAAAAATGAGGTGGTGGTTGATGAACATACCGGCCTGATGTGGACTCAAAATGCCGGTCTGGTGGAATTTCCCTTGACCTGGGAGGAGGCCCTGGCCGAGATAAAAACATTCAACAAATCCGGCCTGTTCGGGTATCATGACTGGAAACTGCCCAACCGCCGGGAATTGTTCAGCCTGATGAGTCATGAGGTGATCAACCCCAGCGTCGATGCCGGTCATCTGTTTACCGGCATCTTTCACGGCTATTACTGGACCTCCACCACCTGTGCCCGGCTGCCGGACCAGGCCTGGTATATCCACCTGGGCGGGGCCCGGGTGTTCAAGGGAATGAAGCATCGTTCCTACATGGTCTGGCCGGTGCGAAAGATCCATCCCGGCAATTCCCGGGTGTGGCAGACCGGACAGACCGTCTGTTATGATGGGTCCGGCAACCGGATGGATTGTCATGGGTCCGGCCAGGACGGGGAGATTCAGGCCGGAAAAACCTGGCCGGAGCCACGGTTCAGACCAGAGGACGACAGCATCCATGACACCGGCACCGGCCTGGTCTGGCTGAACCATGCCAATGCCTTTGACGGCCCCATGGACTGGAACACGGCATTTGACCGGGTCGCACAGATGAACCGGGACCGGGTACAGGGACATGATGACTGGCGGGTTCCGGAAATCCGGGACCTGGAAAGCCTCACAGACATGGACCATCATTCCCCGGCCCTGCCTGACGATCATCCTTTTACCCATGTTCAGGCGTTTTACTGGTCCGCCACCACCAGCCAATATGATACCGGGTATGCCTGGGTTTTGTACACAAAGGACGGGCCTGTGGGGGTCGGGCACAAGCCGCTGACTGAATTTTTTCTGTGGCCGGTGCGGGGCCCTTATGCCGGCATGGAATCAAACCATGAAACTGATCGCTGATAATCTGCGGATTACCCGGCCGGACATCCGTCGGGCCTTGCAGCAGTTGGACCCAAAACCGGTGCAGGATTTGGTGAAATCCTGTGAAGCCCGGGGGGCCTGGGCCATTGACGTGAATACCGGTCCTCTGGGAAAACAGGCGGCACCGGGCATGCGGTTTTTCATGGAGGCGGTCCAGGCGGTGACCGACCTGCCCCTGCTTATTGATACGGCCAATCCCGATGCCATGGCCGCCGGGGTCAAGGCGGCGGAAAACCGAATTATTCTTAACGGATTTTCTCTGGAACCCCGGAAACTGGAACAGATTCTGCCGCTTGCCAGAGATTCTAATGCGGATATCGTGGGATTTCTGCTGTATCCGGACTCCCGGGTGCCGATAGATGCAGCCCAGCGGTTCGAGGTGGCCCAGGATCTGATGGAAGCAGTGGAATCTGCCGGTGTGGCCAAGGAGCGGGTGATCATCGATCCGGTGATCCCGCCCCTGGCCTGGGCGGACGGGATTGTCCAGGCCAGGCACGTGCTGGAGGTGATCCGCACCCTGCCCGATCTCTTAGGGTTTCGGTCAAGACCATCGGCGGCATCTCAATCTGGGAACCAACGCCCCGGACCGGGCGGCACGGCTGGCTGTCGAGCAGAGGCTATGTGGCCATGCTGGCGTCGGCCGGTCTGGATTATGCACTCATGGATATATTGAATCCCGACCTGGTCCGGGCAACGAAAGTGTCCGGCATCCTGGCCAGAAGAAAATCTTTTTCCTGGGCCATGGTACCGCTGTGAATAAAACCGCAACAGGAGTTTTATGATGACCGAGCCGATTTTTGATTTTGACTATCTTGTCATCGGATCCGGTTTCAGCGGCAGCGTGTCTGCCATGCGTTTGTCCCAGAAAGGCTACAAGGTGGGCGTTATCGAAGCGGGAAAACGATGGTCAGGCAACGATTTTGCCAAAACCAACTGGCACCTGCGCAAATACCTGTGGATGCCCAAACTGTTTTTATATGGCATTCAGCGGATGAACCTGCTCAATGATATTTTTATCTTGAGCGGCGCCGGTGTGGGCGGCGGCAGTCTGAACTATGCCAATACCCTGTATGTGCCCCCGGATTCTTTTTTTGATCATGAAGTTGTCAAGCGCATGGGGGGAAAATCCGAACTCATGCCCTATTATGAGCTGGCCCAAAAAATGCTGGGGGCCACGGAAAACCGGTATATCGGCGAGGCAGACCATCTGATGCGCCAGACTGCGGCGGAATATGGAAGGGAGCACACCTTTCATACAACCCGGGTGGGGGTGTATTTCGGAGAACAGGGGAAAAAAGCCAAAGACCCATATTTTCTGGGACAGGGGCCGGACCGGGTGGGGTGTGAACTGTGCGGGGCATGCATGACCGGATGTAGGAAAGATGCCAAAAACACGCTGGACAAAAATTATCTGTTTTTTGCAGAAAAATTCGGGGCTCAGATCATTCCTGAACACGGGGTGACAGATATTTTGCCCCTGTCGGATGACGGGTCTGAGGGATACCGGGTCACGGCGGTGAAGACCACGGGAATCCTGAGACCTGAAACCGTTTATCACACAAAAGGGATTGTGCTGTCCGCCGGGGTCCTGGGAACCCTGTCTTTGCTGCTGACCATGAAGGAGAAAGGGCGATTGCCGAAGTTGTCGGATCAGCTGGGGCATCGGGTCAGAACCAACAGTGAAGCGATTTTGTCGGTCAGGGCCAATGCCAGGACCGCAGATTTTTCCAAAGGCGTAGCCATTACATCGAGTGTGCATCCGGACGACCATACCCATATGGAGCCGGTGCGGTATGCCGAAGGCAATGATTTTTTAGGGCTTTTGGCCGTCTTGATGACCGACGGCGGGGGCCGGGTCCCCCGGATAGTCCGGTATATCGCCAATGTGCTGAGACATCCGATATCGTTTTTCCGGCTGTTGAATCCGTTTGGATTTGCCCGCAAAAACCTGATCGTCCTGGTGATGCAGACCCATGACAACTATTTGAATGTGTCCCGGAAACACCGGAGGATCTGGCCGTTTGTCAAAACCCTGGCATCGAGACAGGCCAGTGACAGAAAAAATCCGGTCTACATCCCCATTGCCCATGACTTTGTCCGGCGCCTGGCCCGGCGGGTGGACGGCATTCCGGTCAGCATTTTTTCAGAAGTGTATCTGAACGCGCCCATCACGGCCCATATCATGGGGGGATGCAGTGCGCACACAGATCCGCGAAAAGGGGTAATCGATGACAGAAATCAGGTTATGGGGTATAAAAACATGCGGGTGGCGGACGGGTCCATGATACCGGCCAATCTGGGGGTGAATCCGGCATTGTCCATCACTGCTCTGGCGGAAAGGGCCATGTCCTTTGTTCCGGCAAAACAATCGAAAATTGATTATTTACAGGTGGAAAAACACTGGGGCGTCATGGATTTGCTGAATCAATCAGCCGATCAAACCTACAATGGCGCCGGTCATACAGGTGGCGATGGTGCCGGCGATAATGGACTTGAGACCCAAGGACACGATCTCTCCCCGGCGTTCCGGCGCCATTGTGCCCAACCCGCCGATCATGATGCCCAGGCTGCCGGGGTTGGCAAATCCGCACATGGCATAGAGCATGATCAGCCGGCTGTCCGGCCCCAGACTGTCTGCCGGCAGCCCGGCCAGGTTCAGGTAGGCCACGAATTCGTTGATAATGGTTTTAGTGCCCATCAGCCCCCCGGCAATGCCGG
>JAGYOW010000104.1 GCA_018399285.1 Desulfotignum sp. | reverse complement strand
TAACAGCCGGCAGCATGACCAGCCGTTCATCACCGTGGACTGCACCAACCTGCCGGACACTCTGGCCGGAAATATTTTGTTCGGCCATATCAAGGGCACTTATACCGGGGCCGAAACCAGCCAGACCGGGCTTATCCAGGAAGCGGACGGAGGTATCCTGTTTCTGGATGAGGTCGGAGATTTGTCCCCTGGGGTGCAGCGATCTCTTTTGCGGGTGCTCCAGGAGAAAAAATTTCGCCCTATCGGCGCAAAAACAGAGACTGCCTGTGATTTCAGGGTCGTCAGTGCCAGCAACAAAGATCTGAAAACCCTGGTGGACAAAGGGCTTTTCCGAAAAGATCTCTATTACCGCCTGGTGGTGTTCCATATCGACCTGCCGCCTTTGCGACAGCGGAAACACGATATCAAGCTGCTGCTCACCCATTATGTCACATCCATCTGCGATAAGATGGGTATCAGCGTCAAAGGCATTTCCAAGGATTTTTCAGATTCCCTGGAAACCTATGACTGGCCCGGAAACGTGAGGGAACTGATCAATGTGACCCACCTGTCCATAGCCAATGCCATGGATGCCCCCATGCTGTATCCCCACTTTCTGCCAAAGGAACTGCGCATCAACCTGATAAAAAGACATATCAGCGACACAGGTGAAGATGATCTGCGGCCCAGTGTGTTTTTGACAATCAATGCACCGGATACCGGGCAGGTGATTGAATACAAAGCGCTCCGGGAATATGTGAATCATCTGATGGAATCCAAATACATCGATTACCTGGCCGGTCTCTCCATAGACAATGTCAGTGAAATCTGCCGGCTGACAGGATTGTCCCGGTCGCGTATTTATCAACTGCTCAATAAACACAAAAAAAGGCTGCTTCAACGCTGAACCCGGGTGAAACATGAAAAAAAATATCTCCATCCGAGCCAGGCTGTTCATTCTGTTTTTTATCATTTTCATGTCCTCAATTATCTTTCTGACCTACATGGCCACACGCATCGTCATGCAGTTTGGCGAATACTCCGCCAAAGAAAATGAAACCAGCATCAAAAGCCAGGCCAGTTTCTTTCTCTCCCGCATGACCCATGAAAAAGCCATGCGGTGCGAAAGCATTTTCGAACGAATTGCGGTATCTTCTTCTTCCCTGGCTCTTCACACGGCCGTGACAATGGACATGGCAGGCCTGTCGGATCAGACACCTATCAGAAAACCGGATATACTGACCCGGCCTCCGGGCAGCCGGCTTTACTCTAATTCCCCCACCGATCCTGTGATGGTTTTGTACTGGGGGGAAGAATCCTTGCATCCGGGCATCGTCTCCCGCCTCAATGCCATGGCGCTCATGGATCCTTTGCTTAAAAATATCATTGAAAACAACCCCGAATCTGTGGCCTGCTATATTACCTCTGAAAAAGCCATTACCCGGTACTACCCCAACTTTTCTTCCATTATCCGAAAACTGGATGCGGATGCCTATGAAATCAGGGATTCTGACTGGTACAATGCGGTCCGGCCGGAAAACAATCCGGAACGGCGCTCCAAATGGTCCGATGTGTATCAGGATCCGGCCGGAAGGGGCCTGATGATCACTGCCCTGACCCCGATCTACAACGCAGGGGACCAGTTTATCGGCGTTACAGGTGTGGATGTAACCCTGGAGAACATTATTGATAAAATTCTGGCAGACACCGGGGAAACATCGGTCACGGGCACCCGGGATCTGTTTTCCTTTATCACCGATGACACCGGCAGGATCGTGGCATTTCCCGGAGAATATCTGTCCCTGTTCGGTTTTGGGGATATCGCAAAAGAAAATCAGATCGGATATAACGCCCTGCTGGACATCCGGCTGTCTGACTCAAAAAATCCCGATGTCCGGCAATTGTGGACAACCGGCAAAAAAAGAACGGATCCGGATCAGCAGCGGATACTGATCGATGACAAGCAGTTTCTGATCTCTTCAGTCACCATGCCTTCCACCGGGTGGCGACTGGGGGTGGCCGTGCCGGAATCCAACCTGCTGGAAACCATACAGACAACCCGGTCAGCCCTCCGGTCCATGGTCAACACCATGGTGTTCAAGTTCGGATCGTTTGCCCTGCTGGTCATGGTGCTGTCCATTGCCGGATTCATGATCCTGTCGCTCAAGTATTTCATCCGCCCGCTGGATATGCTGACCCAGGCGGCGGTATCGGTAAAAGAAGGGGACCTGTCCCGGCAGGTGCCCATTGAGAGAAACGATGAAATCGGTATTCTGGCCCGCACCTTCAACACCATGGTGTCTGAACTGGAAAAACTGCACATCAAAGACAAAGCCAATGCATTTCAACTGCAGAAAAAAGTCAGGGAAAGAACCGTGGAGCTGGAGGAAAAGACCCGGCAGCAGGACAAGACCCTGGCCCGGCTGCAGCAGGAAATTACAGAAAGAAAACAGGTGGAAGCCCGGTTGAGCAAATCCGAAGAAAAATACCGGGATATCTTCAACAACTCGGTTCAGGGTATTTTCCAGTCATCCCATGACAACCGGGTTTTGAACGCCAACCCCTCCATGGCCCGTATCCTCGGGTATGATTCCATTGAACAGTTTTTATCCACCATTACCCATCTAGCAAAACAGGTGTATGTCAATCCTGATGACAGAAAGCGGTTTGTTGAACAGCTCCAAAAACAGGATTTCGTGTCCGGGTTTGAAACCCGGCTGCGCAAAAAAGACGGCAGCCCCGTGTGGGTATCCCTCTGCGGCCGGGCCATCCGGGATGACCAGGGCAATCTGCTGTATATACAAGGATCGTTCGAAGACATATCAGAAAGAAAGCATGCCCAGGAGATGATCAAGCAGGCCAAGAAAATGGCTGAAGATGCCAGCCGGGCCAAAAGTGAATTTCTGACCATCATGAGTCATGAGATCCGGACCCCTTTGAACGCCATCATCGGCATGACCCGGCTGACCCTGACCACCCGGCTGGAGGAACAGCAAAAAGAATATCTGGATGCGGTGCTGATCTCATCGGATCACCTGTTGAGCCTGCTGAACAACATTCTTGATTTTTCCAAAATCGAAGCAGGTAAATTCGTGATAGAGAACCAGGCCTTTGATATTGAAACTCTTTTGCATGACATGATGACTATGTTTTCATTCCAGGCCCGGAAAAAACAGCTGGAGCTCAACTACGTGACAGAAGATATCCCCCGGTATGTCAGAGGGGATATGCACCGGCTCCGGCAGATTCTGGTGAACCTGGTGGGCAATGCCATCAAATTCACCCGGTCAGGATCCATTACCATTACGGTGAAGGCAGACCCGCACCTGGAAGCAAAAGAAGACAGAAAGGCGGTGCAACTGATTTTTTCCATACAGGACACGGGTGTGGGAATCCCTTCGGATAAGCTGTCTGAGGTCTTTAATGATTTTACCCAGCTCAATGACGTCAATGTCACAGATTCAGGCGGTACAGGGCTGGGGTTGACCATCACCCGGCAGCTGATTCACCTGATGGACGGTGATATCTGGGTGGAGAGTGAAAGCGGTTCCGGCAGCACCTTTTATTTTACTATCCGGTTGAAAACCGCTACGCAAAACGCGGTCCGGCAGGTACTGGGAAAAGGGCTGGAATCTGCAGCCTTATCTTTTGAAACATCGATTACACCGTTACATATCCTTCTGGCAGAGGATTTTGATGTGAACCGGAAACTGCTGGAACCGTTTCTGGCACGGCACGGTCATGATGTCACCTCGGTGGAAAACGGTGAACAGGCCCTGGAAATGCTTTCCCGGCATCAGTTTGATATGGTTCTGATGGATATCAAGATGCCGGTGATGGACGGCAAGGAAGCCACCCGGCGGATCCGCAATCCGGCCGGCGGCGCACTCAACCCCGCCATCCCCATCATCGCCCTGACCGCCCACGCCATGCACGGCGACGAAGATGACTGT
>JAGYOW010000103.1 GCA_018399285.1 Desulfotignum sp. | reverse complement strand
CACGTTCTATGAGATCAAACAGGCTGCCAAAGACATGGACGTGATCTGCCCCACGGACATCGGGTGCTATACACTGGGATTTTTACCGCCTTTGAGCACCGGTGATTTTGTCATCTGCATGGGATCATCCGTCAGTTCCTCCTGTGGATTCGGCAAAGCCACGGACCAGAAAGTGGTGTCTTTCATCGGTGATTCCACCTTTTTCCATTCCGGCACCACAGGGCTGATCAATGCGGTGTACAATGACGCCCGGTTTGTCCTGGTGATCCTGGACAACGGCATCACCGCCATGACCGGGATGCAGCCGGCCATCACCCAGGGGGTACGGGTGGACGGCAGAAAAGGCAATGCCATTGCCCTGGAAACCATTGTCAAAGGATGTGGCGTCACCTATCTCAAAGTGGTGGACCCCTATGATGTGAAACACACCATCGATGAAATCAGGGCCGCCCATGAATGGGCCCTGTCCCCGGACGGGGGCATTGCCGTGATCATTGCCCGGCACCCGTGTGTCATCGGGCTGCGGGACCAGGCCCTGCCTGAAACGTTTGAGGTAATGGTCACGGATGAGTGTGATGACTGCGGCCTGTGCCACCTGCGGTTCGAGTGCCCAGCCATGAAGCGGAACCCGGAAAAGGGAAAAACCGAGATTGATCCGGTTTTGTGTTCCGGCTGCGGGGTGTGCCTGCACATCTGTCCTAAGGATGCGGTGCAGTGTGTATCAAAGGAGATGACATGAAAACCTATCAGTTTGTGTTGAGCGGCCTGGGCGGGCAGGGGATTCTGTTCATGACAAAGATCCTGGCCCAGACCGCCCTGAACAAGGGATTCAATATCCTGGGGGCGGAAACCCATGGCATGGCCCAGAGGGGGGGATCCGTGGTGTCGCATCTGAAGATCGGGGATGCCGGTGCCAGCCTGATCCGGGCCGGGGCCGGTGACTGCCTTATATCCATGCATGAAGCCGAGGCTTACCGGTACCTGCCTTGGGTAAAACCCGGGGGCATGATCTTTGCCAATGCGCTGGCAGAAGTGTTTCCCGATGCGCGGGTGGCTTCATACCTGGATACGCACCAGATTACCGGATTTGCGATGGAGGCGGGAAAAACCTCGTTTGAACTGGGTTCCCCCAGATCCACCAACCTGGCCATGATTGCGTTTTTTGCCGCCTTCGGTCAGGGGCCCCTGGATGCGGATGCCCTGCGGGAAACGGTCACATACATGAGCCCAGATCCTGTCAAAGAGATCAACCTGAAGATATTTGATACCTGTCATGAACAAGGGAAAAAAAGTGCTGAAAGGAGCGCCCATGGGATTTTTTAACAACCTGACTGTATTGTCCCAGGAACAGGCCACCGTGGGCCCGTTCCTGGAAGAATGCGGACAAATTTTGACTTTTCCCCCGCGGTTCGGGGAGCACAACCAGCGCATTTACGGGGATATTCTGGGACATGCTCCGGTGACCCTGTCGCAGTTCAAGGAGAAAGGCATTATCTAAGACCCATGAAACTCAATGCTATCGGAGAACGCAAATCCCTGGGAGAGGATGTCTACGATCACCTCAAACAGGCCATCATCGATGAGGACATCGAGCCTGGGGCCCGGCTGGTGGAAAACCGCATCGCCAGGATGCTGGGTATCAGCCGGACCCCGCTGAGGGAAGCCCTTCACAAGCTGGAGCGGGAGGACTGGATTGAAAAAATGCCGTCCGGCGGGTTCAAAGTGATGACCCTGTCCCGGGAGGATATCGAGGAGACTTTTGGTATCCGGGCCGTGCTGGAGTCGTATGCCGCCCGCCTGGCCGCGGAAAAGCATCGGTCTTCGGACTTGGTACCGCTGGAAAAAGTGATGAAAAAATTTCAGGACTGCCTGGAAAAAAAACGGACAGCACCTCTGCCGGACATCAACACGGAGTTCCATGACCTGCTGTATGCCATGAGTGACAGCCCGAAGCTCATCAAAATGATCAACCAGCTGAGATCTCAAATTTCCCGGTACCGGCAGATTATCCTAAAACAGGAAGACTTTGCCGCAGCCTCTTTCCGGGACCATGCCGACATGCTTACTGCCATGCGGCAAAGAGATGCCGACCGGGTGGAAGCCCTGGTGCGGACCCATATTCTCAAGGGCAGGCAGGCGGTCATTCACCGCATCAAGGAAGAAAATGCCAGAAAGAGTGCCTGACATACCCCCGGATTGATCCACATCAGCACAGCAGTTCAGCAATCGGTCATTGAAACCAAAATCGGTCTACAAGCATGCCTGTGAATAAAGGACAGGTTTTTGAAGCCCCTGCGATTTGGGGTTGTTGATGGTGGTCTCGGTCCGGATCAAGTAACTTTTTTTGCGTGTGATCTTGGGTTATGGCCGTTGAAATAGAATTCGCAAGGGAAGGGTAGGTAAGAGGCGATTTTCAGATAGCAGGGGCCACTTAGAACCGCATCATACCCTAAAGGGCAGAAACTGGACATAGATGTAATACTGTTTTTATTGACAAAATCTCTGGCGGCCACAGTTTTGACATTTTCCTTATCAGTGAAGATACAAAACACATGGTTGCCTTTACCTGAAAATGAATCAGCATATGCTTTTTGAATAAACTGCAGCTTGGCGCCATTCACAGCCCCGTCCATTTCCTTGACATTTTCCACAAACTTGATACATAAGTTGACAACGATTTGGGCTGAAAACTCTAATTTTCAACTGGCACCGGACTGAGTTTTGGTTGATTGATATTGTTTTGGTAATTTTGACAGTTTGAGGGATCGTATGCAAAAGAAAAGTGAAATTAAAACAATGGGTGAGCTTAAAAGGTCTGGCTATGAGCCAGTGTCGGTCAGAGCTGAAATGAGGCGGAACCTGATATCCATGATTCAACATAAAAAAGAGATATTTCCCGGCATAATCGGTTATGATGATACGGTCACCCCGCAGATTGCAAATGCCATTATTTCCGGTCAGGATATGATATTCCTTGGTGAGCGCGGACAGGCGAAATCCAGGATTATGCGGTTAATGGTCAACCTGCTTGATGATAAAATACCTGTGATCAAAGGGTGTGAAATACACGATAATCCTTTGGCTCCCATGTGCAGGGAATGCCGGGATAAAGTGGCTGAGCAGGGCGATGCCGTAAAGATTGCCTGGTTGTCCAGGCAGGACAGATATGGTGAGAAGCTGGCAACACCGGATATCGTCATTACGGATTTAATCGGAGATATTGATCCGATTAAGGTGGCGGAAGGGCGGTACCTTTCCGATGAACTGACGATCCACTATGGGTTGATCCCGAGGACGAACCGGGGGATTTTCTGCATGAATGAGCTTCCGGATTTAACGGACAGGATTCAGGTGGGTCTGTTTAATCTGATGGAGGAAAAAGACATCCAGATAAGGGGATACCGGATCCGGCTTCCCCTGGATATGATTTTAGTTGCCAGTGCAAATCCTGAAGATTACACCAGCCGGGGCAGGATCATAACCCCGCTCAAGGACCGGTACGGGGCCCAGATAAGGACGCATTATCCGAAAACGATTGAAGATGAAATCCGTATTATGGAAATGGAACACCGCCAGTTTCCCAACGATGGCCCTGACACTTATGTGCCCCGGTACATGGCGGAAATTATTGCAGAGGTCACCCATCTTGCCCGTAAAAGCGTCCATATCAATCAGAGTTCCGGGGTAAGTGTCAGGGTATCCATTGCCAATTATGAAACACTGCTCAGCAACGCGGTCAGGCGGGCTGTCATCCTGGGTGAGACATCCGCGGTTCCCCGTATCAGTGACCTGCCGTATATTCACGCATCCACAATCGGCAAGATAGAACTGGAAAGCTTTGACTCTATTAAAGAGAGCAGTGTTATTGATGGGTTGATTCGACAGGCAGTGCTGAATGTTTTTAATCGGTATTATCCGCCCCATAAGCTTAAGGAGATTGTCTCAGATTTCAATGATGGTTTAATAATTGAGATCTCAGATGAAA
>JAGYOW010000102.1 GCA_018399285.1 Desulfotignum sp. | reverse complement strand
CCCGAAAAGTACAATGGTGTCCACCGGGAGTGATTTTCCCGGCGGCACCAGCCCGGCAATGGTCTGGCAGGCAATACGGCCTGAAAAAACCCACCCGGCATGGGGAACGATTCCGGCAACAAACCGGCCTTTGTCCGGCGGCAAAGTTTCTTTCAGAAATGTTTGGATCGCCTGTTTACACGCATGTGCCGAATCCGGATACCAGGTGCCGGCAAATGCCGCTTTTTTTCTTTCCATGGTACGCCTCCAACGCCTTTGGGGTCAGGCTTGGCTTATTGGCTTATTGCGGCCCTTTGAAATAAGCCAATAAGCCAAGCCTGACCCCAGTTGTTAAAGTTGCTGGCGCAGCCACTCAAGCCAGGGCTCAAATCCTTGTCCGGTTTTGGCGGACAGTTCAAACACCGGCATGCCCGGATGCACTGTTTTCATATTCTCCACAGCCAGGGCCGCATCAAACTCCAGATACGGCAGCAGGTCCACTTTGTTTAAAATAGCGGCGTCCGACACCTGAAACATCAACGGATATTTCACTGGCTTGTCTTCGCCTTCAGTGACGCTGAGCACCACCACCCGGGCGTTTTCTCCGATATCAAATTCCGCCGGGCATACCAGGTTCCCGATGTTTTCCACAATCAGCAGATCCAGGTCATCACATCCCAGTTTTCTTGCCGCCGTATCGATCATGGGCGCGGTCAAATGGCAGTCTCCCCCGAACTGATCCGTGTTGATCTGGGTCACTTTCGCGCCGGTTTTGGCCAGGCGGTCGGCATCGTTGGTGGTGCAGATGTCCCCCACGATCACGCCCACCTGGATATCGGGCATCAGCTGTGCCAGGGTCCGGCACAGGGTCTGGGTTTTTCCGGACCCGGGTGATGACATCATGTTAAGAACAAACACTTTTTTTTCCCGGAAAAAATTCCGGTTTTTATCGGCTTCCGTCAGGTTTTTTTCCAGAATATTTTTTCGAATTTTAATTTCCATCCGTCTTTGGATCTCCCATGTTTTTTTAAAAGTCAGTGTACCGGGTTCAAAGAATCACGTCAACCCGATGCGCATCATTCCATCAGGGTGAGGGAATCAATGTCGATTTCCCGGCCTGAAATCATCCGAACCTGCCCGTTTTCACAATCCGGGCACCGGAACACCGGGGTATCGGCTTCCCATTGCCTGCCGCAGGTGTCGCAGCGAATCACCACCGGCACCGTCTCAATGTCCAGGCGGGCATGTTCCAGGGGCGTGTCCTTGGTGATGATTTCAAAGCAGAACGTCAGGCTGTGGGGCACCACTGAAGACAATTTTCCGATTCTCAGATTCAAAGATGCCACTTTCGGATCTTTCAGGTCCCGGGGCAGTGCTTCCAAAGCGATCCGGACCAGTTCCTGGGCAATTCCCATCTCATGCATAAGGCTTTCCTTGTTTGTTTGTCAGACACCGCGTGCCCGGTTTTCATAAAATTGCCGCTTGAATGCATCAAACCCATCCGTCCGGATGGCCTCACGCATATTTGCCATCAGATCCAGATAATAATACAGGTTGTGGATGGTGTTCAGGCGATAGGCCAGCAGTTCCCGGGATTTGTACAGGTGCCGCAGATAGGCCCGGGTGTAGTTTTGACAGGTATAACAGGCGCAGTGCTCGTCAATGGGCCGGGTATCGAACTTGAACCGGGCGTTGGGAATGTTCATGTCTCCTTTTGATGTGAACAGCTTGCCGTTTCTGGCATTGCGGGACGGCATCACACAGTCGAACATGTCACACCCCATTTGTGTCAGTTCCACCAGGTTTTCCGGGGTGCCCACGCCCATGATGTATCTGGGCTTGTTTTCAGGCAACAGCGGCAGGGTATGATTTGCCATCTCATACATCAGATCCGTGGGTTCTCCCACAGACAGGCCTCCGATGGCAAATCCGGAAAAATCAATCTGCATCAGCTGGTCTGCGGAACGGGTTCTAAGATCCTTGAACATGCCGCCCTGGACAATGCCGAACAGGTTGTTGGGCGCGCCCCGGGCCTGCCAGTAGTCATACCCTTTTTGTGCCCAGGCCGTGGTTTTTTCCAACGCGGTTTGTGCCTGGTCAAAGGTGGCGGGATATCCCATGCACCAGTCTAACGACATCATGATGTCTGATCCTAAAATGGTCTGGATCTCCACGGATTTTTCCGGTGAAAAAAAGTGCCGGGATCCATCGATATGCGACTGGAATGCGACCCCGTCTTCCGTGAATTTGGCCAGTTTGGCCAGAGAAAAAAACTGAAATCCCCCGGAATCGGTGAGCATGGGCCGGTCCCACCGGATAAACTCATGCAGCCCGCCCATATGCGAAATCACCTCGCATCCGGGCCGCAGGTACAGATGATAGGTGTTGCCTAAAATGATCTGGGCCCCGCAGTGTTTCAGGTCATCTGCGGTCAGGGCTTTCACGGATCCCACCGTGCCCACGGGCATGAAAATCGGGGTCTGTATCTGCCCCCGGGGGGTATTGATGATGCCCAGCCGGGCCCGGTTTCGGAAGGATTTTTTGATTAAGGTAAATTTCAAAAACAAGTCTCCTGTGGTTTATTCAATCAGCATGGCATCGCCATAACTGAAAAACCGGTATTTTTCCGCCACAGCCATCGCATAGGCATCCAGTATCCGGTTTCGGTCGTAAAATGCGGATACCAGCATGAGCAGCGTGGATCTGGGCAGATGAAAATTGGTGATCACGGCATCCACGCACCGGAACCGAAACCCGGGATAGATATACAGATCACACATGCCCGTACCCGAAGCAACCCGCCCCTGGTCATCGGATGTGAATTCCAGGGTCCGCACCGATGTCGTTCCCACCGCCACCACCCGCCGTCCCTGATCTTTGGCCGCATTGATTTTTTGGGCCGCACCCGGTGGCAGGGAATAATATTCCGAATGGATTTGATGCTCCCGGATATCTTTTACCCGCACCGGCACAAACGTGCCGTACCCCACATGCAGGGTGAGGTGAACCATGTCGATCTTTTTTTGTGCCAGCTGATCCATCAACGAGTCCGTAAAATGAAGCCCGGCCGTGGGCGCGGCCACAGCCCCGTCATTTTTCGCATACACGGTCTGATAATTTTCCCGGTCTTCCGGAACCGGACTGGTTTCCGGGTCACGCTTGATATACGGGGGCAACGGCAGGGAGCCTGCGGATTTCACATACGCAATAAACTGTTTTCCCCCTGAAAACAGAATCTCACAAATCCCGTCATGGACCGACATCACCTGTCCGGTCATCTGATCTGTAAAATGCAGTACACTCCCTGTCTTCGGTATTTTGGACGCCCGGACCAGACAATTGCACTGGAATGACCCGGTCTTTTCCAGATGCTGCATCCCCTGGGCATAATCGATGATCAGCACTTCCACCCGGCCGCCGGTGGCTTTTTTCCCGAACAACCGGGCCGGGATCACCCGGGTGTCGTTGACAACCAGGAGATCACCCGGCTGCAGCAGCCCGGGCAGATCCGCAAACCGGCGATGTGACACCGCGTGGGTGTTTCGGTGGATGTGCAGCAGACGCGAGTCACTGCGGATATCACAGGGCTTCTGGGCAATGAGATCTTCCGGCAGATCATATGTGTAATCTGATAAATCAAACATCAGTTCGCTTTCATGGCAACGTACACCACCCCCAGCCCGGCCAGCATCAGAAAAAAACCGAACCGCCGCAACTTCAGGCTGTCCTGACCCGCAATAACCTGTATCATCTCTTTCATCCGATCCGGAAAAGCAAAATAGGGCAAGCCCTCCACGATCATCACCATGCCGATCACACATAAAAAAAATTTCATTGATTTGTCATTCCTCTGGTCCCCTTTTTTTTCGTGTGTATACCATTATATTCACAAAATTTCATGGCAAAATCCAGATAACGGTTCAAATATAAAATTTCATTGATAATTCAAGCGATCAAGGCTATAAAACCAGATTGGTATCAAAGATCAAAAAAATATCAAAAGGGAAACCCGTTTATGCAGTTCGAACCTGTTATCGGCCTGGAGGTCCACGCCCAGCTCAAAACCGAGACCAAAATTTTCTGTGCCTGTCCCACCGCTTTCGGCAATGCC
>JAGYOW010000101.1 GCA_018399285.1 Desulfotignum sp. | reverse complement strand
CGAACGGCACCTGGAATATGGCATTGACCAGGGTGCGGCAGGCGATCACCATCCCGATTTCAGAACCGCTGGCGCCCATCTGCCGGGTCATCAAAAGCGGCAGAAACGCAAAGGTGGGGACCATGATGATCATGGTGGCCATGCGTGCCAGCAGAATACCCCGCACCCGCCGGCTTTGCATCATCCGCCGGAACAGGGAAAAGATGCGCACCGGCGCTTCAGTGACACTGGAAGGGTCCCGGCCGGGAAGAATGGCGATTACAAGGGCGGCTGAAACAAGGCTGAGCAGGGCCATGGCATAAAACCCGGCGTTTTTTCCCATCAGATCCAGGAAAAATCCGCCGAGTATCGGTCCGGCCCCGATACCGGTGAAAATAGCAATGTTGAACCAGCCCATGTATTTGCCCACCGTGTCTTCGGCTGATGCATCGATGATATATGCCATGGCAATGGGAAAAATCAGGGCCGACCCGGCCCCGTGGAAAAACCGGATCAGCACCAGCTGGGTGACGGATCCGGCAATCGTGTACACATATCCGGTCAGCCCGAACATGATCAGCCCGGCAATGAGAAACCGTTTTCTGCCGTACCGGTCCGAAAGGGTGCCCACAAACGGCTGCAAAAGTCCGCCGCTCACGGCATAGGCCGCCATGATAATGCCTAAGGCAAAGCCCGTAGCCCCGAGTTCTTCCGCATATATGGGCAGAATGGGCGCAATGATGCCCATTCCTACAAAAACAATGAAAATGGCCGATAATATGGTCAGTAGAATGGATTTTTGCATGACCTATTGTAACAGCCGCCGCCCCGATCGTCCATAAGAATGACAGGGGCGGCGGTACAGGTCAGATCAGCCCGATGAACTTCCAGTAGGGAATCATGATGATCACGATAAAAATGAGGTTGAAAATCATTTTAATGCTGAAAAATTTAACGAAATCCTGGAGCCGGATCAGGCCAAAGGAAAAGTAAATCAGCACCAGCGCATATTCATAGGGAAGAATGATCTGGTTGGTGGCCATATTAATGACATAGTAAAAAGAGAACGGATTGATATCCACACTCAAAGCGATTTCAGCCAGAGGTGCGGTGAATGCCGCCCAGATGGCCAGCGGTGTCATAATGAAATTGGACACCACACTCAACACCCAGACCATCACCAGTGTGAACATGCTGCCGCTGGCTTCCATCATGGGGGTGGCATGCTGGGCAATGATTTTCCCGATGCCCAGCACATTGGATGCGGCTCCGATGGACATACAGGCTGTGACAAAAAACAGCAGAGAATAATTCACCCGCAGGATGTCTTCTTCCTTACCCACCCGGATGCCCGGCATGAACATCAGGCATCCGGCAATGGCAAATCCCCAGCCGATATTGATGCCGTGAAGTCCGCCGGTCATCAGGAAAATCACCAGCAGAATCGTGACGAACAACCCTTTTTTTTCTTTGGATGTCAGGGATCCGAGTTTGTCATAGGCATCACTGACATAGGCTTTGCAGTTGATCTCCTTGGCCGGTTTGAATATTTTGGTGATCAGAAATACACAGAAAAACGACCACAGAATCATGGGCGCATTGTGGAACAGGTACAGAAACCAGGTCATGGGCACATCATACACGGTGATGCCTGCCCCGGCAATGATGTTGAAATTGGGATTGTAAAAGAAATACAGCGGTGTCAGGGCCGCCATGGCACCGGTGAGCATGATGCCCGCCGATTCTTTGGACCGTCCCAGATCCAGGGCCAGGCAGATGCCGTAGGTGAACGCAGCCAGAGGGATCACTGCCTGGGCCGGGATCAGCAGGTTCAGGATGATGCCTGTGAACATGATGCCGTATAAAATCCGGTTGTAGGTTCCCCCGGTCTTGATGATGCACCAGTAGGCCACCCGTTTCAACAAACCTGCGCTTTCCAGGCAGTTGGCCATGAGAATGCCGCCCAGGAACATCCACGGCACACTGGTGGACCAGGGCCCGAATACCGCCTGTTCCGGGGCGATACCCGCGACCACATAGGCCACGGGCAAAAGAATGGCCGGGATCATCTGGGGCAGGGTTTCAAAGGCAAAGATCAGGATGGCGCACAGGGTGATGGCCAGAAAATTCCGGATCACCGGGGTAAAGGTCTCTCCCGTGGGCACCATCATGACCAGCAGCGGAGCGATCACAATGACCGCCCAGAAGATTATCTGCTTTCTGTCCGCCGGGCTGCGGCCGGCATCGACCGGAGCCTCCTGCGAAGCCCTGACGTTGCCGCTGTCTGCGGCAATGGTGTTGTCGGCTTGCATAAGAACTGTTTCCTTTCTTCAGGTTGACGGTTACGGGCAGAAAATGGATACGCCGGTATCAAATTTCTTGTCATTGATGATCAGCTTGATCTGGTATTTTCCTTTCAGGCCCCGCTTGCTGATGTTGTGTTTGAGTTCCCGGTCGTCTTTTTCCAGGAACGCGCCGGAACACATGGCCAGATGGAACACAGCGGCTGTGTTGAGAAAATAGTGATGGCTGTCATCGGTTCCTTCCAGGCAGATCATGGCCAGGGTTCCCCGTTCAAACCGTCCGTGAAAAACCATGCGGTCCTCGTCTTCCTCGATCATCACGTTGTGCCAGGCATCGGGCTGTTCAAGCACTTCTTCGGCATCGGGCACAGTGTCGAATTCCGGGGTGATATCCAGATTGCCCAGAAGCTGCCCCGGTCCGAACTGCACATTGTCCAGATCATGGTAGATGGGCAGTTTTTCCGCCCGGTAGAAATTGCCTTGGGTTTCCAGCTCGTACAGGACCACCCCATCTTTTTCCTCCACCGTCACGGACCGCAGTTCCACGGCCGGATCTTCGGGGTCCAGAAACGCACCCAGCCCGTCGTCGGCCCAGCCGTCCTTGAATCCGATCCCGCCGGAATGGATCAGGTAATGCCCGTCTGCATAATACTCCACATTGCAGATATAAGGAGAGAAAAATTCCTGGCCCCGCTCCTTGCCGTACTGCCACACCTGTTCGATCTCCATTTTTTCGGTGTCAATGCGGTATCTCACCCCTCTGGAGAAATTGTCCCGGTTCTTGATATAATTGTCTTTGTTCTTGGCCCGGTACTGGCCGTTGTCAAAGCACATCACATCCCCTTCCGGCGTGATCAGGGCCGCGTGCTGTTCGTACTGCCAGTCAAAATTCTTTACATCCCCCACCGGGGTGAAAAAATATTTTTTCACCATCTCTTCAGGCCATCCTTCAGGATCCCCAACGATCCAGTTGAGTTTGCCGGAGTCAAAATCGATGTTCACCACGGCATCCTGGTGCCGGCCGGAAAAGGTCAAAGAATGGGTGGGTTTGTCATACCACACGGCATTGTTGTGGAACCAGTCATGGGCATCCTGGGACCCGGAACCGGCCACATCCTGGGGCAGGAAGGCCTTGTAATCCCAGGTCTTGAGGATGTCACCGGTGCTGCGGTCGATGAGCACACACATGTCTTCTACGGTATCCCGGGTAAAATCCTGGGTCAGCACCAGCAGGTTGCCGTCTTCCATTTCAAAGTGATCATGGTGGTAGTTGCCGGGCAGCCGGTATTCCTTGTAGATTTTGCCCAGCATATCCAGTTCGATCAGGCCCGTGGAATTGTAGGGCATGCGGCAGAACCGGCTGGAACCGGTGATGATGTTGCCGTTGGCCACCCGCTTGATGTCGAACATGGTGTTTTCCGTGAGCATCCACCGGATATCCCCTTTGTAGTCGTAAGCCGTGGGAAGGTTTTTGCCCGCCGGAGTCAGAAACATGAAATTGTCTTCCAGGTAATCGGCGGAAGTCATCACGTTCAGGCACCGGCACACATCTTCAGGCAGTTTTCCGGTCTGGATGGTGATCTGTTTGGATGTGCCGTCAGGCAAGGAGATTTTCACCTGGTTGGCAAAATCTTCATACAGTCCCAGGACCGGGAGCTTGTGCATCGTGTCTGCTTCAAACGTGTGGGACAGATTTTCTCTTTCAAACCGTTTGCCGCATACGGTCACCGTGGGTGCGACCTTTTGGGTGGTTTTAAACATCACCAGGGCGCACAAAGGATTGATCAGGTAGGGGTTGTGCACGACAAACGGGGTGTCAATGGTGTAGGTCTGTTTTTCAAAATCCGCCAGAAACTGGTTTTCCGCGTTGGCCTGGCGGGTGATGAGATGGTCGTAGCTGTTATAGGTCACTTTGTTGCTCATGGTCTTACATCTCCTTTTTATCTGTTGCAATATATGAGACCCCGGGTCACGGCGGGGTTATAAAATCTCG
>JAGYOW010000100.1 GCA_018399285.1 Desulfotignum sp. | reverse complement strand
GGGAAAGCACCCGGAAAATGGCGGAAAACATTGCCAAGGGCATTCTTGCGGCAGACAGTTCCGTCACCGTGAAACTGTTCAATGTGGCCAAGTCCGACAAAAACGACATCATCACTGAAATTTTCAAGTCCAAAGCGGTTCTGGCCGGATCCCCCACCGTGAACAAGGGGATTCTGTCCGCGCTGGCCGGGCTGTTCGAAGAGATCATCGGGCTGCGGTTCAAGGGCAAAAAAGCGGCCGCATTCGGGTCCTACGGCTGGAGCGGGGAATCCGTGAAAGTGATCTCCGACAAACTGGAACAGGGCGGATTTGAGCTGTTGAACGAGGGGTTGCGTGTCCAGTGGAACCCGGACACCCAGGCAAAAGAAAACTGCTTCGATTTCGGGAAAACCCTTGGAGAAGCGCTCAAGTCATGACATCCCCTGCATCTCCTGTTATCTGGAGGGCACCTTCATGATGCCCTCCAGCCTGAAGCCGACAGGCTGTACCGGGAAGGATGTTCAGTCAACCTTTCCCATTACAGGCCTTTGGCGTGTTCAGATATCAGCTTGTCCTGGATGCCGAACGGATCTATAAATTCCTGTTCCGGCCTGAAATTCAATTTTGCCTCGCCCCGGTTGTTCAATGTCTCTCCCAGGTCCAGGGCCACTTCCAGGCCCGGATTCACGCCCACGCCCGCCAGCAGCTGCCGCAGCAGGCCTTCGCTCTTGCCGGCAAAGGCGATGGAATCCCCGAGCACCCGGCCGGCTTCCGCCGCGTTGTGAAACCCCACCGAATTTTCCGCATTGATGAATACGATGCGCAGAAACGCCTGCATGTAAAGGTCTTTGGCTTCCTGGTACACCGTCTTGTCCACGGCCGCGCCCTTTGCCCGGGCCTGGTGCAGGGTTTCAAACAGCCGGGCGCAGGTGGCGGTGCCGTAACCGGCCCGAAGAATCAACGAGGTGGTCCGGTCCTGGGTATGAAAAATCTGATCGGTCAACCATTCTTTGGACTGGGTATGGCACTGGGCACAGGCCCTGAGATCCGCTTTTAACGGACTGGTGACATCATGGTCCGAGATTTTATAACTTCCGGACCGGGTAAACGGCATGTGGCAGTCGGCGCAGGCCACACCGGCCTTGAAGTGCACGCTGCCCCGGGAGAACAGTTCAAACTCGGGATGGCGGATAAACGGCATCTTGAATCCGGTAATCTCCTGGACCCATTCCAGCCGGAACTCATCGGTCAAAAGCACATCAATGATGCCTTCAATGGAGATATCTCCCCACTGGCCGTTGCGCCAGGGCATGGTGACGTCCCCTGCCACCTGGTTGTCCTTGTCCTTGGGCACGGAATAGGTAATATGACACTGGGCACAGGCCAGGATCCGAAGTTCCTGCCGGGACGGATCTTTTTTTCCGATCATTTCCAGGCCTTTTTCAAGGTGGTCTTTTTTGAATGTCAGTTCCAGGGGATCCTGCAGGTGGCAGTCATAACAGGCCGGTCCGAGTTCCCGCAGTTTTTCGGGCAGCATGTCCAGCGCTTCCAGGTATGGTTTGCCCAGGTAATCCAGGCCGTGGGTTTCCGTCATTTTCCGGTGAAACGGGGTTTTGCAGGCCAGGCACACCCCGCCGGAAACCACCCGGGACGAATCGATCTCAATCTGGTCGATCACCGCATAAAAATGCCCCCTGGGTTCATTGTACTCGATGCCGAATCCCCACCCTTTGTATAAAATGCCCAGAAACGGAAATTCACTGAGTTTGTCGTACACGACTTCATCCGTATCCCATCCGCGTTTGTACCGGCTTTTGTCCACGGGCTTAGCTTCTTTTGTTTTCAGCCAGGATTCATAGTGCAACGGGTATGCATCCCCCCATTTTTCAGGGTCATACTCGTTTTCGTCAATCTGTGCCGCCAGATATGTTTCAGGTTTGGAATCACACCCTGCCAGGCACAGGCACAGGCACACCACCAGCAGGCCCGTTAACATCATCACAGCGTTTTTTACCATAGCAACAGAACTCCTTGGGAAAATCGGCGTGCCCGTGTCAATTGACAACCGCATTGCCTTTCCACAGAAAGTGATTGGCAAAATTGTCATTGGGCAGATGACAGTCAATGCGTTGAATGGTCCGGTGCACACCGGTCATGAACCAGGCTTCATACTGGTCGTTCATGACATGGCAGGAATTACAGAACTGAGGGGTCGATGACCAGGCAATCAGCTTCGGTGCCGCCGCCCCCAGAAGAATACCGGCACCCACGACAACCATCGCAGCGATCAACAGCATTTTTTTGCGTGTCACCCGAACAATCCTTTTTAGATGCAATGTTTATAAACAGCCGGGTCATTCCAGCAATCAAACCTAAAAAAAATTTACCTGTTAATACCCAGGAGCGCCTTTTTTTGTCAAGATTTTTCCAGAATGATTATTTTCTTTTGAGAAGCTCTTTGTACGGGGATGACCGCAGAAAACAATCCTTGACTTTTCAGAGCATGCCCCTTTTAATTCTTAAGTCAGCGGATCATTAATAATCATTGGAGAAAGGCTTAAATCATGACATACCACCAGCCGGCATCCGGCCCGGACTCTCATGGGCTGCAGGGACAGATTGTCTGTACCAATACCATTTTATACTGTGAAAAATGGCCGGAAACCGTGACTTTTTACCAAACCGGGCTCCAGCTGCCCGTGACCGTGTCCAAAGACTGGTTCGTGGAGTTCCGGCTCACGGACACGGCCCGCCTGAGCATTGCCGATGCCGGCCGCACCACCCGAAACACCAGCCGGGGACAAGGGCATCTCATCACCTTTCAGATCAAGGACATGGCAGAAACCCGGTCCCAGCTGCGGCAGGCCGGGCTGAATCCCACGCCGGTTACCACCCATCCCTGGGGGGCAGACGTGATGTATCTCACCGATCCTGAGGGTAATTGCCTGGAATTCTGGTGCTGAGAAACCTGCTGTAAGAAACACAAACCGATTCGTAAAAAATATGACATCAATCAATTCTGAAACAGCTGTCCACCTGAACAAGTTGAACTTGATCTTTGACGGACAACCGGTCTTGAAGGATCTGTCTCTGAGTGTATTTCACGGAAACAAGGTGACCCTGACCGGTCCGTCCGGTTCCGGAAAATCCACGGTCCTCAGGTGCATACTGGGCCTTGTGATGCCGGATTCCGGAACCATTACGATCCTGGGAGAGCCTGTCACCCGTCACAATATCTGGCAGAAAAGGCGCCACATCGCCTATGTGGCCCAGGAACCGGACCTGGGTACCGGCAGTGTCAAAGAAGTGATTGAAACCCCCTTCACCTTCCGGGCCAATGCCGGTCTGCGTGACAATCTTGCCCGGCTTCCCGAAATCATGGAAAGATTCAACTTGCCGCAACTGTTGCTGGACAAGCAGATCACCCGGCTTTCCGGCGGAGAAAAACAGCGAATCGCGCTGATCATCGCCATTTTACTGGACCGTCCCATTGTGCTGCTCGATGAAGCCTCTTCCGCTCTGGACACGAAAAACAAACAGGCCGTGGCTGATTACTTCAGACAGGCAGGCAACACAACGGTGCTTTCCGTGGCACATGATTCCGAGTGGATGGGATTTGCTACCCGGGTCGTTGACATGAACGAGATCCAGAAGATGTAAAGGAAAAACCGGATGAACCAGATTATTGATATCAGTCTGCTGAGTCTTGCCGGCGGATACCTGCTGCTGATTTTTCCTGTGGCCATCATGTTGTATCTGCGGGTGGGCATGCTCAAAGAAACAACGGTGGCCGTACTGAGAATGACCGTGCAGCTGTTGTTTGTCGGAATGTATCTGCAAGTGGTGTTTAAACTGAACAACCCTTTTTTAAACCTGGCATGGGTGGCCGCCATGATTATGGTTGCGGATCTGTCCATTCTCAAAGGCTGTCGCCTGAAGCTGAAGCGTTTTTTTCTGCCCATGTTCATCGCCTTGCTGGTGGGTACCGTGCTGCCCATGATATTTTTTGCCGGTATCATTCTCAGACTGCCCGGATGGTTTGAGGCCCAGTACGTCATCCCGCTGGCCGGAATGATTCTGGGCAACTGCCTGAGAGCGGATATTATCGGGCTCAACAATTTTTATCAATCCATCCACACAAACGAAAAAGCGTATCATCAGTCCCTGGCATACGGGGCAGCATTGGCAGAAGCGCTGAATCCTTTTTTCCGGGACGCACTGCGATCCGCCCTTGCTCCGACCATCGCCTCCATGGCAACCATCGGCCTGGTGTCTTTGCCCGGCATGATGACGGGCGTCATTCTTGCCGGAGCAGATCCCTTTACCGCCATCAAATATCAGATCGCCATCATGATTGCCATTTTTTCAGGAACAGCCATCACCGTGTTTCTGGCAATCCGGCTGACGGTGGCAAACAGTTTCAATGCTTTTGGCATG
>JAGYOW010000010.1 GCA_018399285.1 Desulfotignum sp. | reverse complement strand
ACAGTGCCGGTCATGGCCGGCAACGGCCGCCCATGGGCACTATTCCCTGGATCCCGGGCATATTCGGTCTGACCCTGGCGGCGGAAGCCGTTCAGATCATTACCGGTTGATCTCCTCGTCCCGCAATACCCGGCGCAGCACCTTGCCCACATTGGACAGCGGGATGTCCTCTTTGAACTCGATAAATCTTGGCCGCTTGTATCCGGCCATATTTTCCTTGCAAAAGGCATCGATTTCTTCTTTTGTGGCGGTCTCTCCCTGTTTGAATTTGATGAACGCTTTGACTTTTTCGCCGCTTTTTTCGTCCGGCACCCCCACCACGGCCGCCAGTTCCACCTTGGGATGGGTGTAGAGAACATCTTCCACTTCCCGGGGATACACATTGAAACCGCCCACAATGATCATGTCTTTTTTGCGGTCTGTGATAATGATATATCCGTTTGTGTCGATGAATCCGATATCGCCGGTGAGAAAATAGCGGTTCCCGTCAATGGTCACAAACACCTCTTCATTGGCATCGGGTCTGTTCCAGTAGCCTTTCATCACCTGGGGACCGCAGATGGCCAGTTCCCCGTTTTCTCCCGTCGGCACCTCTTTGGTGCTGTCTTCCAGGTCCAGGATTTTGACATCCGTGCCCGGCAGGGGAAACCCGATGGAACCGATTTTCCGGGTTTCCTTGAAAGAGGGGTTGATACAGGCGGCAGGGGCGGTTTCCGTCAGGCCGTAGGCTTCAAAAATAATGGACCCGGTTTTTTCTTCAAACTGCCGGCACACTTCCGGCGGCAGCGGGGCTCCGCCGGACAGGCACCCCATGATGGAAGAGATGTCGTATTTTTCCAGATGCGGGTAGTTGGTAAAGGCCACAAAAATGGTGGGCACGGCCGTGATAAAAGTGGGCCGGTATTTCTGTACGGCTTCCATCACCCCGGTGAAGGGCGGGTTCCCGGCCCGGGGATCCGGAATACAGATGAGCCGGCTGCCGGACAAAGCGGAAAACAACAGCGCACTGGTAATGCCGAAACTGTGGTACCAGGGCAGCACCCCTAAGTAGGTATGATAGCCACCGTGGCGCATTTTTTCCGCTTTTTTGCCGGGTTCATGCACCAGTCGGAAGTATTCTTCGCAGGCTTCCAGGTTGTAGGTGAAATTGGTGTGGGTGAGTTCCGCACCCTTGGGGACGCCAGTGGTGCCGCCGGTGTACAGCATGATGGCCGTGTCTTCTTCGGGAGATACCGTGATGTCCGGCGGGTTTGGCGACGATGCCGCCACAATGTCGTCAAACATGTGATGACCGGGGTCGATTTTGTCCGCCTTGGGGATTTTACCCAGCAGGCCGCCGATAAACGCCTTGAGCCTGGGCAGGTAGGATTTGACGTTGCACACGATCACGGTTTGCACCTGAGTGTCTTTAATGGCTTCCTGGGTGTTGGCGTAAAATTCGGGGTGGTCCATACAGAACACCATTTTGGATCCTGAATCGTTCAGCTGGTAATGGAGTTCTTTGGGCGTATAGATGGGGTTACAGTTGACGGCCACGGCACCGGCTTTCAAAATCCCGAAAAGCACTTCCGGAAAATGAGGAATGTTGGGAAGAAAAATCGCAATCTTGTCTCCTTGTTTTATGCCGTTGGCGGCAAGGAAATTGGCGATTCTGTCGGCCGTATCCTTGACCTGGGCATAGGTTCTGGATGCCCCGTTGAAAATCGTATACACGTTGCCGGGATACTTTTGTGCCGTCCGGTCCAGGACCTGGGTCAGCGGATAATGGTAATTGGTCACATCATGGGCCACGCCTTCCGGCCAGTAAGGGGTCTGCCATTTCTCCATCATGGGTCTCCTTTGTTCGGGTACACGGGTTTGCGAAATCATGCTGCCATATTTTATTTTGAAACGAAAAATTTTTACCATTATAGTCATATCTTTTCAAATTTGAAATCTTTTTCGTATAGTAAAAAGAAAAACATGGATTGTGATGGATAACGTGATTTCGGGTTGATAAACCGGAACTGCAATGGTAATGAAATAACCATGTCAATAAAACAATAAAAGGAGTATGCAAAATCTAAATGATCAAATGGATGAAAATATTTGTTATCCTGTGTGTATGGGGATGGGTGTCCGGGGTCGGGGCCCAGGAAATGTATGTGAGCGGGATTACCAAAATCACCATGCGCACCGGGCCGGGGGTCGAACATAAAATTTTGGCCATGCTGGAATCCGGTTCCCGGCTGGAAGTGATGGAGTACCAATCGGACTGGTCTCTGGTTCAGACACAGAATCAAAAACAGGGATGGGTCTTGACCCGTTTTCTGACCGAGGACAAGCCGTTGACGTTTCAGGTTGAAAAGCTGAAAAAAGAAAATAAAGACCTGGCAGACGCACTTGAAAAACTTGAAACACAGAATCAGGCCCTGGCTGAAAAAAATGACACGTTGGCGGGTATAGAAAAAAAATACCGGGATTTGAAGCAGGCATCTGCTGATTTTATGGAACTGAATGAAAAATACCAGGCCCTGGTTCAATTGTCAAAAGAGCAGGCACAGCAGATTTCAATGCTAAAGGAAAATTTGAGCAATGAAGCCATGCTGTGGTTTCTGAGCGGGGCCGGCGTGTTTATTGTGGGATTGATCCTCGGGCTGAGTACCCGGAAGAAAAAGAGACATTCATTATTATGATCCGAAAAACCGATTTTCTGGTGATCGGCAGTGGCATCGCCGGATTGAGTTATGCATTAAAGGCCGCTGAAAACGGTCGTGTCACCATTATTACCAAGAAAAATATTCAGCAGAGCAACACGGCCCTGGCCCAGGGCGGGGTGGCAGCGGTGTTCGGAAAGCAGGATTCTTTTGATCTGCACGTGGCGGATACCCTCAAAGCCGGGGATGGGCTGTGTAACCGGGAAGTGGTGAAAATGGTGGTGGAAAACGGGCCGGACCGGATCCGGGAACTGGTGGATCTGGGTGCCCGGTTCAGCATGGCGGGCACGGGTAAATTTGATTTTTCCATGGGCCGGGAAGGCGGGCATTCCGTCAAACGCATCATCCATGCCCATGACCTGACCGGCAGGGAAATTGAAGACGCTTTGGTGGCAAAGGCCAGAGAACATGACAATATCACTATTCTGGAAGATCATGTGGCCGTCAATCTGATCACGTTTTCCTCGTCCGTTCGAAGCGGTGTTCTGGTGACCCACTATGAAAACAGCTGCTGCGGGGCTTATGTACTGGACAATGCCACCGGCCGAGTGGAAACCTTTCATGCGGCCGTGACCCTTCTGGCCACGGGAGGGGCGTGCAAGATTTATCTGTATACCTCCAATCCGGATATCGCCACGGGAGACGGTATTGCCATGGCCTACCGGGCCGGGGCGTCCGTGGCCAACCTGGAGTTTGTCCAGTTCCATCCCACCTGTCTGTATCATCCGGAAGCCAAGAATTTTCTGATTTCCGAAGCTGTGCGGGGTGAAGGGGCTGTGTTGATCGATGCCAAAGGCCGGCGATTCATGGAAGACTATACCCCGGAAAAGGAACTGGCCTGCCGGGACGTGGTGGCCAGGGCCATTGACAGTGAACTCAAGAAAACCGGGGCTGAATCGGTATTTCTGGATATTTCCCATAAAGATCCTGATTTTGTCCGTGAGCGGTTTCCCCATATTCACGCCCGGTGCCTGGCGTATGGCATCGACATCACTACGGATCCCATCCCGGTGGTGCCGGCGGCCCATTACATGTGCGGCGGGGTGGCAACCGATCTGAACGGAAAGACCGATGTCCAGGGGCTGTATGCCGTGGGAGAAACCGCGTGCACCGGGCTTCACGGCGCCAACCGCCTGGCATCCAATTCACTGCTGGAAGCCCTGGTTTATGCCCACAATGCGTATCTGGATTCCGTTAAAAAGCTGTCGGTCATCAGAAAAAAAAATATGGATGTCACCCTGGCACCCTGGGATGAAACCAACACCACGGACAGTGATGAGGCCATTGTGGTGTCCCATAACTGGGATGAGATCCGGCGGCTCATGTGGAATTATGTGGGAATCGTCCGGTCGGACAAGCGGTTACAGCGGGCGGCCCGGCGTGTCAAAACCATTCATGATGAGATTGACGAATATTACTGGGATTTTAAACTGACGTCCGATCTGGTGGAGTTGAGAAACCTTGCCACCGTGGCAAAACTGGTGATTAAATCCGCACTCTCAAGAAAAGAAAGCCGCGGACTTCATTATAATATCGGATATCCCAAAAAAGACGACATCCGGTGTTTAGTCCCCACCATTCTGAAAAAACGGTTCTGAAATCCCTCAGGGGTCCAGCGGTTTTTCCGGCGCAAAGAATCAATAAGCCGGCGGATTTTCCGTAATAAGGGATGACCACGGATGAGGATGATGACAAAAAGACTGAATCATCTGAAACCGCTCATCTAAGAATTCGAAAATTCAAACCACAGGACCCAGGCCGTCAGGGTGCCTATAAATGTGGCGGAAAAATTTCGTATCCCAGCCCAACCCGATCATACTGCCGATGATGGCCCCACTACGGGTCCGGTGACAGGCAAAGGAATCATGACAAACAAAAAATACCGAACCATCCGAACCGTTCAATTTTGTGCTTTTTCAGGGCCGTTTCCGTCACCCGTTCCATGGCCAGATTACCCATTCCACCCGCAGGTAGTTGGTCTTTGTCAACGCAAAAACGGCGTAAAGTGAAAAGCACCACCATCACTTCCAGATACAAGTTGTAGAAAATGGTGGGAAACGCGGTGAGCCCCTGCAGGATGCACAAGCCGATGCCAACGGATCGGCCGCCGAACGTATTGGCAAAAAAAGTGAGAATCAGGGTTTTTGCCAATGCCGCATCCGTGGCAAGATAAAAACCGATGGCACCCACAAGCACCAGGGCCATGCAGATACTGATGATCAGCAGTTTGCCCTGGGTGGTCTTGAAAATCTGGTTTTTCATGCTGTTTTTTTTCAGTGCAAGGCTGGATTATTGACGGGTACCGACAAACAAGGTGACAATGCCAAAGGACATGGGTTTAAACCGTACGCGGCTGAATCCGGTTTCCGACATCATCCCGGCAAAGGCATCCGGCGCCGGAAATTTCAGAACAGATTCAGGCAGATAATAATAGGCGTTGTTATCTTTTGAAAAAAAAGCCCCGATCAGCGGCAGCACTTTTTTGAAATAACTTAAGTAAATGGGTTTTAAAAAAGGGTTCCCGGGGGTGGTCAGTTCCAGAATCGCCAGTTTTCCGCCGGGTTTGAGCACCTTGTAAAATTCAGACAATGCCCGGGGCCGGTTCATGATATTCCGGATGCCGAAAGCGATGAACACGGCATCAAACGTTTCCGGAAGGAATGGCAGGGCCAGTGCATCCCCGTTCACCAGACAGATGCTTTGGTTGGATTGGGCAGCGCATTTTTTTTTGCCGGCATCCAGCATGGCATAGGAAAAATCCAGGCCCGTGATCCGGGTGCGGCCTGTAAGATGGCGGCTCAAGGCCAGGGCCACATCACAGGTGCCGCAGGCCACATCCAGAATCCGGCTTTCCGGCCCCGGCGCCGCGGCCCGCACCATCTGGTTCCGCCACATGACATCCTGGCGGAGACTGAGCAGGCGGTTCAGGAAATCATATCTATGGGCGATTTTGTCAAACATTCCCTTGACAAAATCAAGTTCTTTGTTCATCGTTGACAACCTGAATTTCAGGATTAGTTTATATTATTTATCACAGACAGCTGGGAAACGTACCATAACGGGGCAAAGATTACAAACAAAACCATGCGGAAACGAACTGGAACAATTGGGTAAGTTATGACTGAAAAACGCGACTACTATGAAATCCTGGGTGTGACCCGGGATGCAGATAAAGTGACCCTGAAGAAAGCATACCGGAAGCTGGCCATTAAATTCCATCCGGACAAAAATCCCAACAACCGGGAAGCGGAAGACAAATTCAAGGAAGCGTCCGAAGCCTATGAAGTTTTGAGCAATGAAAACAAACGCCACATTTATGACCAGTTCGGGCACCAGGGACTGGAAGGGGCCGGCCATTCCGGACCCGGTGGATTTGAGGATATTTTTTCCAGCTTCGGTGACATATTTGAAGACTTTTTCGGATTCGGTGGTGGCCGGGGGGGCCGGAGCAACCGGGTGCAGCGGGGATCTGACCTGCGCTATAACATGACCATTGATTTCATGGAAGCAGCGTTCGGTACTGAAAAAACCGTGTCCATACCCAAACTGACCCAGTGTGACGAATGTGACGGCACGGGAAGCCGGCCCGGGACTGACGTGGAAACCTGCGCCCATTGCCACGGTACGGGCCAGTTTATCCAGAGCCAGGGATTTTTCAAGGTCAAGACCACCTGTCCTTATTGCAAGGGCCGGGGCAGTATCATTTCCGATCCCTGTCCCAAATGTGTGGGGGCCGGCCGTGTGGAAACCGTGCGCAAGGTGCAGGTCAAAATTCCGGCCGGCGTGGATGTGGGGTCCAAACTGCGCCTGACGGGTGAGGGAGAAGCGTCTCCCAGCCCGGGCGGTCCGTCCGGAGACCTGTATGTGGTCATCAATGTGAAACCCCACAAATTTTTCCAGCGGGACGGCAACGACATTGTCTGTGCCATTGACATCTCCTTTGCCCAGGCAGCGCTTGGGGCCGATATCACCGTGCCCACCCTGGTGGGGGAGGAAACCCTCACCATTCCCAAAGGCACCCAGTTCGGAGACAGCTTCCGGCTTTCCGGACAGGGGATCGCTTCATTGCGCACGGGCCGGCGGGGAGACCAGATTGTCAAGGTGCTCATCAAAACCCCCACCAAACTCACTGCCAAGCAAAAGGAATTATTAAAGCAGTTTGACAAACTGGATGGCAACAAAATTTCCAATAAACTGAAAAATCTGTTTAAAAATTTATAGCAACAGGCAGGTCCCATGTTTGAACTGAAAGTTAAAACCCGGTTTGCCGGTGCCCATCGATTGACCATGGTGGGCCAGAAATGTGAAAACCTTCACGGCCATAACTGGCAGGTGGAAGTGTGTGTCAAAGGCCCTAAACTGAATGATGCCGGGGTGCTGGCGGATTTCGGGGACATCAAAAAAGCAGTGCGTCAGGTGGTGGACGGAGACCTGGACCACAAATATCTCAATGAACTGTCTGTGTTTGAGGGCATGCAGCCCACCTCGGAGCGGATTGCCGTTTACATCGCCCGGCAGGTCCAGGCCCTGCTGGATGAGAATCTGCCGGAAAAATTACAGGTGTCCCGGGTCATGGCATGGGAGTCGGACGATGCCTGCGCCATCTACTATCCGGACTGATCTTGTTTTGACTGCCGGGCAATAATGTGTTTTGCCGGAATCAGGCCCGTGGCGGCGGCAGACACGATATTACCGGCCACACCGGGCCCGTCGCCGGCCACATACAGCCCGTTGATCTTTGTTTCCAGATGGTTGCTGGTTTCCACCTGGGTGGCAAAAAACTTGATTTCCGGGGCGTACAGCAGGGTTTCATCGTTGGAAACCCCCGGCACCACCTGGTTGAGGATTTCCAGGCCCTCGATGATGTTTGACAGGATTCTTTCCGGCAGGGCCATGGCAATATCCCCACAAACCACATGGGTCATGGTGGGTTCGATATAGCCCTTGCTGATGCGGTGCCAGGTGGAGCGGCGCCCCCGTTTCAGGTCCCCGAACCGCTGTAAAATGGGTTTGCCCCCGCCGATGATGGTAGCCAGCCGGCCGATTGACTCGCCATAGGACTGGTTGTCGGTCACGGGTTCCGTCAATATCACTTTGGACAGAAACGCAAAATTGGTGTTTTCCGATTTTTTCCCTGAATAGGCATGCCCGTTGACACACACAAAATCCCGGTAGTTTTCCAAAGAGATGAATCCCCCCTGGTTGGTGCAAAATGTCCTTGTCTGATCGTCATAGGTATGGGTCTGGATAAAAAAGGTGGGATCATAGATGATGTTACACAGATCGTCCATGATATCATTGTGCACCTCCACCCGGACCCCCACTTCGATGCCCCGCTGGCTCAGGCTAATACCGTGTTTCTGTGCCACAGTTGCCATCCAGTTGGCCCCCACCCGTCCCGGGGCCAGAATCACGTGCGGGGCCTCATACGTGGCCTTGTCCGTAACCACGCCGGTCACCTGCCCGTCCTGTTCCAGAATATCGGTGACGGTCTCGTTGACTTTGACGGCCAGCCCTTTTGCCCGGATATGATCAGCCATGGCAGCGATATACCCGGGCAGGTTGTCAGACCCTAAGTGTTTCTGCCGGATGAGCATCAGGTCGATGCCGAACCGCCGGGCATCTTTTCGGATCTGCCGGGCCGCGTCCATGTTCGTGGGATAGACGGGCCCGTCCATGTTGAACCGGGTGAACACGGCTTCGGTTTCATCGATCAGGGCCTGGGCCTCTGACAAGGGCATGAACTGGGTCAAATCGGTTTTTCCCAGCCGGGGAATGAAATTGAGCTTGCCGTCGGAATACAGCCCGGCCCCGCCGATGCCCGACAGGATATTGCACGGGTCGCATCCGGCGCATTTCTGCAAATGGTGGTTGGGGCATTTGCGTTTGAGGGGATCTTTGCCTTTTTCTATGAGCAGCACCTTTAACCGGGCATGTTCCATCAGATACCCGGCAGCAAACAACCCTGCCGGTCCGCCGCCCACAATAATCACGTCATATGTCATTTCCGGGTGTCTCCGTCGTTTCAGGTTCCAGGCCCATGGCTTTGGCCCGGACCATCCACTGTTTCCGGGCCAAAGCCCGCATGTCGATCACATTGTCACTTTCATCCACGATTTCCATTCCCATGAGGGTTTCAATCAGGTCTTCCAGTGTCACCAGCCCATCTGTGCCCCCATGTTCACTGACAATCAGGGCAATGTGCTGACGTTCGGTAAGAAACCGCTCAAACAGCACGGTCAAAGGAATGGAGCTGGGCACGGCCATGATCTCCCGTTTCAGCGCTTTGAGTGTCTCTTTTCCTCTTTTCTGGGCCATGAAAATCAATATATCATCTTTGAGAACAAACCCCGTGGCATCGTCTAAGTGTGATTTGTACACGGGCAGGCGTGAAAAAGGGGTTTTCATGATGTATTTCAGGGATGCATCAATGGTCATGTCTTCGGGCAACGCAGACACCACGGTGCGCGGTGTCATGATATCAGTAGCTTTCAGACTTTCAAACCGCAGCAGATTCTGGATGATTCTGGATTCTTTGGTGTGGATCTGACCCGTGCGTTCACCCACGGATGCCATGGCAATGAATTCATCTCTGGAAAAAATATGCATGGTTTTTCCCCGGGAAATGAATTTGGTCAGTTTTTCAGACAGCCAGACAATGGGGTACAGGATGGTAATCAGCGTGTTGATGAAAATCGCGGTGGGGCCGGTCAGGCTCGACCAGTATACCGCACCGATGGTTTTGGGAAGGATTTCCGACAGAAACAGAATCATCAGGGTCATGGCGGCGGAAAACACCCCGAACCAGGCGCTGCCGAACACGGCCGTGGCTTTGGCTCCCGCACCGATGGCTCCGACGGTATGGGCAATGGTGTTCAATGTCAGAATGGCGGCCAGAGACCGGTCCACATTGTCCTGTTTAAGTCGTTGCAGGAGCGCGGCTTTCCGGGGATGTTTTTTTTTCAACCCTTCGATGTACGAGGGAGTGACACTCAAAAGAACGGCTTCGGCCACGGAACAAAGAAATGAAAAAAACAGGGCCAGCCCCACATACAGGATCAATCCCAGAATATCAGGATCCAGCCGGCCGAAAATATTGTTCATGGGTGTGGATTCCTAAGTGTTTGTGAATATAAGTCGCAATTTTCCATGCTGCTACCATAATCATCTGCCGGGATTGGTGCAAGGAAAAACTCAAGGTCTTTTTTGAGCGCAATTGAGGAGGTGAAAAAAAGAGATGAAAGAGCCTACTAACGTGCAGATTATTGAACAAAGCGGAATCCCTGTGTCTGCAGTGATCCCATATGATGAATACCTTCAGGCGTTTCCATCCGTGGAAGCGGATGACGACACGTTGATCCCGCATGAGGTCGTGAGCATCCTTGTCGATCAGGATTGCAATTTAGTCGAGGCCTGGCGGCTGCACCTGGGCTTGACTCAAAAAGATGTCGCATCCAGGGCCGGAATCCGCCAGGCGGCATTGTCCCAAATGGAAAAATCAGACAACTTGAGAACCATTACACTGGAAAAGCTGGCCAACGCAGTGAAACTGAAGGTTGAACAGCTCACCGATTAATCCGGTCCTCGGGGATGCTTAGCAGTAGCTTTAGCCAGTCTGTGCATGGAAAGCATGAACCTCTTTTTAAAGCCTGTCCGATAAAATCTGCGGTCATTGATCTTTACCATCAAGAATTTCACCAGGATGTATAGGTGGAAGCTGTTTGCTCATATAACCTCCTAATGATAATCTGTTATTTCAACATCAAACGCATCCAATCTATTGTCTGGTGGCGTCCTTAAATCATTCAATTGCACTGCGGCATCAAGAATGACCAGTTTTTTTCGAGCAATGCGTTGAATACTCTGTGACAGCTTTCTTGAAATTTGCCGGATGAATATTTTCGCTGTCTCTTTATCCTGGGTTCGACAGTCATAGGATCATTTTTTCAGGTGGGTTACTTGGAAGAAATCAGGCAGATGCCAGAAACGCCTCTCCTTTTGTCATGATTTCGTCATGGTCCTCTGGAATTGACAGATTCGTCAGCAGATCGCAGGTGTTGTCGTGCAGCAGGTCAGCGGCGGCCGGTGCCCCCTTTTGCCGCCATTTGTCAAGTGAGAGAAATGGCCAGATTCTACTGGAGAACCGGGATTCCCTGAAATGCCGGACGGTCAGGGGCGACATCAGAAAGTTTCCCCCCGGGCCGAGCGTATTGATCTCGGAAAAACCGATCTGGTCATCGGCAATGGAAAATCCGGCGGCAAACTGTCTGGACTGTTGGATAAGATCATCGGCATAGACCACCAGTTCCGGAGAAAAAACCAGGGAATCAAAGCTGCCCCCCACAAACGGGACCATGCCTGGGGCCCCGGCGCAGCTGGTCAGGTGGTTGATGCACAGGGTGGTGGCGGCCAGCAGGTCCGCCCCCCATCCGTTCCCGCTGCCGGAGGTACCGCAGTGGGGAACCTGGTAGGAGGCCATCATTTCCGCACAGGCCAGATTCAGCACCAGGGAGTGCGGGGAATAAAAACTGCCGGCCTGTTTCATGTCAAATGCGGCAGGCAGGCTTCCTAAAATGATGGGGGTCCCCTGTTTCACCAGCTGGCTGTACACCAACCCTGCCAGCAGTTCCGCCGTGAGCAGGGCCAGGGTGCCTCCGGGGGTGATGGGACAGGTGGCACCGGACATCCCGTAGTTGGAAAAGATCACGGGCAGCCCCTTTTGAATGGACAGATCCATTTTCCAGGTGGTGTCTGCGTTCAGCACCAGCGGGGTGATGGGGTTCACATAGGGGATGACAAAGGGGCGGTCGGACAGATCCCGGGTCAGGTGGGTACACAGGTCCAGGGCCTTGACAAAGCAGTCCGGGTTGGATATGAGCATCACCAGGGGTTTGGTGGTATGGGCCAGCATTTCCAGGACCCCGATGGTGTCAGCAGTTTCCGGGGAAACATCCTGGATCACCCCCGGGGTTGAAATGAAATCAAACTGTTTCAGGGTGTGGCCCAGGCCTGTGGCCAGGCCCATGTGATGCCGGCCAAACGGCTCGATCATATTTGTAAACGGGTCGTGATACTGCAGATTGGTCACCCCGATACCGAATACCGTATCCCGGGTGCTGTCGCTGCTTAGGACAAAGCAGGGTTCTGCGTTTCGGTCAAATATGGGGATGCGGGACGGGGCCGCGTCGATGGCCCACTGGACAAGCGATTCAGGAATTTGGATGACAGGGGTGTGCAAGGATTTTCCCAGGGCGGATTCAAACACCTGCCGCGCCCCTGGATCATCCACTTTTACCCCGGTCTGCTGAAGAATCAGCAGCGCATCATGGTGGATTTTTTCAATTTGTTCCGGGGTGAGGACCCGGATTCTGGGTGTCAGGTCAAACATGTGGCAGTTTCCTTTGCAGCCGGATGGACAGAGGGGGCGGGGTCATACCGTCAGATAGTCATCAGGGATGATCCGGTTCACATCGATGCCGCTCACCGTATTGGCCAGGTGCTGTTCCACGGCCTGTTCGGCCCGGGCACCGTTTTTCTGTTCCAGGCAGGCGATAATGGTTTCATGTTCATCCGGAGAAGTATTATTGGCCTCCAGAAGCTGGTAAAACGGGTCGAACAGAATCAGGTAAATCGTGGTTTTCTGGATCAATTCCCTGATATAGTGGCGCAGTACGCGGTTGGCCGATTTCCCGGCAATCAACAGGTGGAAGGCATCATTGATTTCATAGTACCGGTCCATTTCCCTGGCGTTGAACACCTCTTTTTCCTTTTGGATCAGGTCGTGAAGGGCGGTGAAGTCTGCGGGGGTCAGGTGATGCACCGCCAGGGAGACAGCCATTTTTTCCAGCTGGGCCCGCACCTGAAAACAGGCCTTGATCTCTTCAAAGGAGGGGTTGACCACGGACGCCCCCTTGTGGGGGGAAAAATCAGCCAGCCCTTCAAACACCAGCCGTTTGATGGCGCCCTTGACCGTGGCCCGGCTCATGTTCAGGCTGTTGGCCAGGGAAACCTCTTTGAGTTTGCTTCCCTTCTGAATATAGCCTTTGCTGATGGCAATTTTGATTTTATTGTAGGCCTGGTCTTCCAGACTGGCGGCCATGGAGTCCCCCTTGTTGTTTTCCACGGATGGTGTGTGCCCGGGGGGTGACGATGTCACCCTTTTCCAGCCGGCAGGTCACATTTAAGCCGGCAGGTCATGTTTAAGCCGGCAGAAAATGTTTAAGCCGGCAGGTCACAGAATATGGGCCAGAAACTGCCGGGTCCGTTCATGATCCGGGTTGTTGAAAATCTTTTCTGGAGGTCCCTGCTCCACCCAGTTGCCCTGGTCCATGATCAGAATCCGGTCTGCCACATCCCGGGCAAAGTGCAATTCATGGGTCACGGCAATGATGGTCATCCCTTCCTTTGCCAGTCTTTCCATGACCTCCACCACCTCCCCCACCAGTTCCGGATCCAGTGCGGAGGTGGGCTCGTCAAACAGCATCACCTTGGGTTTCATGGCCAGGCTCCTAGCTATGGCCCCCCGCTGCTGCTGTCCCCCGGACAGGCGGGCGGGATGTTCATCCCGTTTGTCGGAAAGCCCGATCCACTGCAGCAGCTGTTCGGCATAGGAAACCGCCGCCTCCCTTTTCTGGTGCAGCACGGTGACCGGGCCTTCAATGATGTTTTCCAGCACCGTCATGTGGGGAAACAGGTTGAAAGATTAGCACATGCCCGTGCGTTTCCGGATATCCCGGATGCGGCTGGTTCTTAGTTTGTCGGTTTTTCCGGCGTCAATGACGATACCATCTACCTCTACCCGGCCGGCCGTGGGTTCTTCCAGAAAATTGATGCACCGCAGCAGCGTGCTTTTCCCGAACCGGATGCCCCTAAAATGGCAACGGTTTCCCTTTCTCATTAGGTCCGAAATTGTACTTTCCTAGGAGGAAACACTTTGTGGATATTGGTGATTTTCACCATGGGAGAATCATTTTTCATCATCTGATACTCCTGTCGCCCCTGGCCATGTGGGTTTCAAGTTTTTCCTGGAAATACTGGAGCAGGATGCACATCATCCAGTAAATCAGGGCCACGGTGATGAGCATTTCCAGGGATTGAAAATGCCGCCGGCCCATTTTGATGGCCCGGTAGCTCAGTTCCCAGACACCCATGAGCGATACCAGGGAAGAGTCCTTGATCATGGCAATGAACTCATTGGAAACCGGGGGGATGATGACCCGAAGTGCCTGGGGAAAAATGACGCGTTTCATGGTCTGGGACTGGGTCATGCCCAGGGCGTTTGCCGCCTCAGTCTGGCCCGGATCAATGGACTGGATGCCTGCCCTGACCGTTTCGGTCATGTAGGCCCCGTAACACACCCCTAAGGCCAGAATCCCCGCAGTGAGCGCTGGCAGGGTAAAGAATGCCTGGATACCGGTGAACCCGTATCCTTCCAGGGCCTTTCCGATCTGGGGCAGGGCCAGATACCACATGTACACCTGGACCAGAAGCGGTGTGCCCCGGATCAGTGACACATAGGCAGAGGCAATACTGTTGAACACCGGATTTCTGGACAGCCGGCCCAGGGCCCCGATAATGGCCAGAAAGCAGGCCAGGGAAATGGCCATGAATGAAACAAAAAGGGTGTATCCCATACCGGCAAAAATAAAGGGCAGCTGGTTTTTCATGAACTGGAAATCCAGCTTCAGAGCGATGAGCGCCGTTACCATGCCGATGGCCAGAACGATAAAGGACAGGAGCAGTTTCCGTTTATACACGGCCCTGTCTGTCTGAATCTGTTGAAGGGTTTTTTTGGCCTCAGGCGGGATTCCCCTGTCTTCAGATAAATGAGTTTCGGCCTTCATTAGTTGGTTTCCTTGTCTGTCAAAATAAGGAATGATCAAACACAGGCAGTCTCATCCGGATACCAGGTGGCCCTGTCGAAAGAAACTGCCTGTACATCCCGGTATCAGAGCTTTGGAATCAGGTTGGTATGGTAGAACTTATCAGACAGGGCCACCAGGGTGCCGTCAGCATTCATGGCCCGGATGATTTCGTTGAGCCTGTCCACCAGGGGCTGGCTGTTGGCCCGGCTTTTGTCCAGGGCAAAACTCAGCGGTTCGTAATAGGGCGGGTCTCCCAGCATCTTGATGGGGCAGCCGTTTTTGCAGCCTGAACGAATGGCTTCGGCAAGGGTCTGCCGGGAAGTGAAAATCGCATCCAGGCGTGCGCCGTCGCCAAGAGAAAGGTCTTCGATATGGTTGGCATCTGTGGGATAGGTCACCAGGTCCCCGGCCTCCCAGTCCTGAAACACAATCTTTACATCTTCTATCTCCAGGTCTTTCTGCAGATATCTCTCATTGGTGGTTTCGCTGGCAACGCCGATTTTTTTCCCGGCCAGATCTGCCAGGGACTTGATGGTGGTGTTGTCTTTGTGAACGGCAAACTGGGCGGGAGAGCTGTAATAAGGCAGGGTGAACAACAGGGCTTTTTTTCGTTCCCGGGTGGGGGTCATGGATCCGATGGAGAGATCCCATCGCTTTCCCCATTTTCCGGCGGTGATCAGATCCCAGTCCGGGGTGACAAATTTGACGGAAACCCCCAGCCGTTTGGCCACTTCTTTGGCGACACTGACATCAAACCCTTCCAGGTCACCTTTTTCGTTCAGAAAACTCTGGGGCGCGTAATTGGCATCTGTGGACACCACAATGGTCTTGGCGGTCAGAATTTCATCAAGCACGGTCTGTCCGGCAAAAGTTCCTGTGGCAAACACAAGCCAGGTGGATAGAATCGCTGCAACGGTCCAAGACAATTTTTTCATGGTAAAACCTCCTGTTCATCTCCTGTTGGTTATGATTTCCGGAAGCGATATGCTGCCGGTAACGTCAGCGAACATGTTTGGTTCTGTCTCTGGTGTCACGCCTAAATTGTCGAACAATTTTTGATTGACAAATCTATAAAGGTTTTGTAGGGATGTCAAGAATTAATATCGCCTGCACGCGCTCCGGGAGATTTTTTTGTGAAGCGGGCATGGGGGAAAATCAGAGACACATGACGGCGAGGGGAAAATCAGATGAAACGAAATTTTCAGGCAGGAAGGCGGCACAGATCCGGGCTGAGTCTCAATATCCTGACAGATGACGAACTGGAGGAGATCCATTACGGAACCCTGGAGGTGCTCAATGAGACCGGGGTGTTTGTGGAGGATAAGGCAGCTCTGAGCTGTTTTGAAAAAGGGGGGTGCGTGGTTGACCGGGACATAAAAAATGTCCGCATTCCTCCCCATGTGGTGGAAGATGCCATCAGGTCGGCCCCTTCCAAGGTGGTGCTTTACGCGCGCAATCCCGCCCATGACATCGTACTGGAAGGCACCCGGGTTCATTTTACCAATTTCAGCGAGGGGGTCATGGTCAATGATCCCTATACCGGAGAAAACCGGGTTCCGAACAAACAGGATCTGGTGGATTCGGCCCGGGTGATCGATTATCTGGATGAGATCGATTTCTGTGAAAAAGCCCTGGGGGCTCATGATGTGGATCAGCGCACCGTGCCTTTGCACAATGCGGAAGCCTACCTGACCAATACCTCCAAGCACTGCGCCTTCGGGCCGGGCAACGGCGGGTTCCTGGAAAAGATCATTCAAATGGCACAGGCCATTGCCGGCGGGGTGAAGGCATTTCAGCGGCGGCCCATCGTGTCGTTCACCACCTGCCCGGTAAGCCCGTTGAAACTGATCACTGACTGCTGCGACATCATCATGACGGCGGCAAAAAACAATGTGGTGTGCAACATCCTGTCCATGGCCATGGCCGGCGGCACGGCCCCGGTCACCCTGGCCGGGACCCTGGTGAACCATAATGCCGAGGTTCTGTCCGGCATTACCCTGGCCCAGCTGACCCGGAAAGGGTCGCCCGTGATTTACGGCAGCTCCACCACGGCCATGGATCTGAAGCTGGCATCCGCCAGCGTGGGCACCCCGGAATGTGCCGTGATATCCGGGGCCGTGGCGCGCCTGGCCAGGTACTATGCCCTGCCCAGTTACGTGGCGGGCGGGTAGGGCGACAGCAAAATATCCGATGTCCAGACTGGCCATGAAAAGACACTCACCGGACTGATACCCGCATTGGCAGGTGCCAATATGATTTACGGTCCGGGGATGCTTGAAAGCGGCATCACCTTTGATTACGGCCAGCTGGTGCTTGACTGTGAGTTTGTGCGTATGATCAGACATACCATTCAGGGCATTCCCGTGAATGATGATACACTGGCCATCGATCCCATCAAGGAGATTGGATCGAGCGGTGATTTTCTCATGCACCCCCACACATTCAAGTATATGAGGCAGCAGTCGAAACCGGAACTGATCGATCGGAAAATGCGGGGATCCTGGGAAAAAGCAGGCGCCACCACCGCGTATGAACGGGCCATGACAAAGGTGCGGCATATCCTGGAAAACCACCGGCCGGAATCACTGCCTGAGGAAGTGTTGGCATCGATCAGGGTCATTGTAGAAGAAACGGAAAAACAGATGGGGATTTCCCCGAAAATGTAACAGACACAGCGCAGAAACAAGGACACAGGCACATATGGAAAAACAGCGGACAGACCTGCCTGGACATGCCCGGGTGGTCATTATCGGCGGAGGAATTATCGGGTGCAGCATTGCCTATCACCTGGGACAGATGGGGTGCCAGGAGGTGGTGCTCCTGGAGAAGGATGAACTGACCAGCGGGACCACCTGGCATGCGGCCGGGCTCATGGTCACGTTTGGATCGTTGTCTGAAACCGCCACACAGATGCGGCTGTACGGCCGGGACCTTTATGCCCGGCTGGAAAAAGAAACCGGGCTGTCCACGGGGTTTACGCCCGTGGGGTTCATCGAGGCGGCCGCCAACCGGGACCGGCTGGAGGAATACCGCCGGGTGGCGGCCTTTAACCGCTACTGCGGGGTGGATGTGCATGAAATATCGCCGAAAGAGATCAGGGACCTGTTTCCCCTGGCCCGGGTGGATGACCTGCTGGCCGGGTTCTATGTGAAGGAAGACGGCCGGGTCAATCCCGTGGACGCCACCATGGCCTTGGCCAGAGGCGCCCGGAATTTCGGGGTGACCATCATCGAAAAAACGCCCGTGACCGGGATCATCCAGAAAAACGGGGCTGTGGCCGGGGTGAAGACGGCCCTGGGGGATATCCAGGCCGAAACCGTGGTTAACTGCGCCGGCATGTGGGCAAGGCAGCTGGGGGCCGTAGACGGCATCACCATCCCCAATCAGGCGGCGGAGCACTATTACCTGATCACGGAAGAGCTGGACAATATCCCCAAAAACATGCCCGTGCTGGAAGACCCTTCCCATTACGGGTATTACAGAGAAGAGGTGGGGGGGCTTATGATCGGGCTGTTCGAACCGGTGTGCGCCCCCTGGAAAATCGGCCGGGTTCCGGAAGATTTCACATTCGGCGAGATCGAACCGGACTGGGATCGTATGGGGCCGTTCCTGGAAAAAGCCATGTCCCGGGTGCCCGTGACCCTGGAACTGGGCGTGAAAAAGTTTTTCTGCGGCCCGGAAAGCTTTACCCCGGATCTCCAGGCCGTCATCGGCGAGGCCCCGGAGGTGAAAAACTATTTTGTGACGGCCGGGCTGAATTCCGTGGGCATCATCATGGGGCCGGGTCTCGGCCAGATGATGGCCAGGTGGATTCTGACCGGCAACCCCCAGTGTGATATCACGGGATTCAACATGGCCCGGCTGCACCCCTTCCAGAACAATCCTGAATACCGGCGGCACCGCACCGTGGAATCCCTGGGCATGGTATACCAGTGTCATTATCCCTATCAGTCCATGAAAACCGCCCGGGGGGCCAAGACATCGGCCGTTTATGACCGGCTCAAACAGAACGGCGCGTACTTCAGGGATGTCAGCGGCTGGGAAGGGGCGGACTGGTTTGCCCCGGCCGGTCAACAGCCGGTGATTGAAAACCACTCCTGGGGCCGGGAACCCTGGTTCTCTTTCTGGGAGGCGGAGCACCGGGCCACCCGGGAAAACGTGGTGCTCATGGACATGTCGTTCATGCCCAAATTCCTGGTCCAGGGAAAAGACAGCGGCAGGGTGCTCGATTATATCTGTGCCAATGCCGTGAACGGCCCGGATGGCCGGATCACCTATACCACGTGCCTGAACAAAGAGGGTCAGCTGATGGCGGACCTGACCATCACCAAACTGGCGCCGGACCGGTTTTTCGTGGTGGTGACCGACACCATCCACCGCCATGCACTGGCCTGGATACGGCGGCACATCCCGGAAGACGCCCATGCCTTTGTCACGGACATGACCTCGGCCTATGCCCAGCTGAATGTCCAGGGACCCCGGTCAAGGGAGCTGCTCCAGTCGGTCACGGACACGGATCTGTCCAATGCCGTGTTTCCCTTCCGGCATGCACAGGAGATCGCCATCGGATACGGCCGGGTGTTGTGCGTGCGCATCACCTATGTGGGGGAACTGGGCTATGAACTGTATATCCCAGCAGAACAGGCCGTGCACGTGTATGACACCCTGGTGGAGGCAGGAAAGGCCTTCGGCCTCACCCATGCCGGGTTAAAGGCCCTGGGCAGCCTGCGCCTGGAAAAGGGATACCGGGATTACGGGCATGACATGGACAACACAGAGGATCCTTACGAAGCCGGCCTCGGTTTCACTGTCCGGCTGGACAAACCGGGGGATTTTATCGGAAAACAGGCATGTCTCGACAGAAAAGCGGCCGGGCCTTTGAAACGGCGGCTGGCTCAGGTGCTGGTGAAGGACCCGGACCCGCTACTCTACCATGGCGAAATTATCTTCCGCAACAAAAAACCGGCCGGATATGTGAGATCCGGTTCCTACGGTTATACTCTGGGCGGAGCTGTGGGACTGTTCATGATTGAAACGGATGAATCCGTGGATGAGGCGTATGTGAAAAAAGGGATCTGGGAGATCGATATTGCCGGGAAAACCTTTCCGGCGGCGGTGTCCCTGGCACCGCTGTATGACCCGGAAATGAAACGGGTGAAAGGATGATGTGACATCCGGAGGGTGGATCGGATGAGATCACATGGACTCTAAATCCATGCAGCCGGGTGCGACTCCCGGACTCTCCGCCAGTGTCACCGCAACACATGGCAGCTGCAACGGAAAAAAAACCGGCCGGATCCGCAAAAATCAGGTATTACCGGAAGCGGGTCCGGCTGTTCAACCTGATTGATAAGATCAAGCTGTGGCCCTCCCGCACCGGGCAGCTCCACGGCATCCGCACCATCACTGTGACGGGGGATATGGCAACCTTGACCACCCACTGCAACAAACAGTTCGTGATCCGCAATTCATTGAACAGCCGGGCCGCCCGGTGGCTCAGGAATAAATGGGCGGTCACGGTCTGCCCGGAGTGCAGGGTGCCGGCATGGAAACTGGAAAAATATGCCGCCACCCGTTTCAAACGGCATCACGGGTCCATGCTGGAAAATGATACCCGGCACCCGGGGCCCTGATGGCTGAGCATTCCCATAGATTCAAAGCCCTTCTGGCGGCCCTGGAACGAGGCGTGGTTTCAAGCGTTTCAGACATCGCATGGCTTTTGGAACAGCGGGATCCCCAAGACCTGGCACGGCTGTTTGCCGCGGCCCGGTCCGTGCGGCAGCGGTATTTCGGCAGCCAGGTGTTTCTCTACGGATTTTTGTATTTTTCCACCCACTGCCGGAACCACTGCCGGTTCTGCCGGTACCGGCGGGAAAACACCGCCTTGAAACGATACCGCAAAACCAGGGAAGAAATCCTGTCTGCCGCCATGGAGATGGCGGCTTCCGGGGTCCACCTGATTGACCTGACCATGGGGGAAGACCTGGAAATCCTTGAAGGAACCCCGTCTCAAATTCAGGAATGGGTGTCGATGATCCGGTCCGTGGGAAAGGAAACCCGCCTGCCCGTGATGATTTCCCCGGGAACGGTCTCTGGTGAGCTGCTGGCAGATCTGGCCCGGGCCGGGGTTTCCTGGTACGCCTGTTACCAGGAAACCCATAATGAGCCACTGTTTGATGCCTTGCGGCCGGGGCAGGATTACCACGGCCGCCTGGCGGGGAAATACCGGGCCCGGGACCTGGGCCTGCTGGTGGAAGAGGGGATTTTGACGGGGGTGGGAGAAACGGCTGCAGATGTGGCGGATTCCATTGATTTCATGAGGCGGTTTCCCGTGGACCAGGCCCGGGTCATGAGTTTTGTGCCCCACCCCGGGATTCCCCTGCCCCGGGCCGCATCGGCTGACAGGGACATCGAACGGGTGACCATTGCCGTGATGCGCCTGGTGATGCCGGATGTGCTGATCCCGGCCTCCCTGGATGTGGACGGCCTGGCCGGGCTGGCCGCGCGTCTTGATGCCGGTGCCAATGTGGTGACCTCCATCGTTCCCCCCGGGGCCGGGTTGTCCGGGGTGGCCCATTCCGAGCTGGATATTGCCGACGCCGGAAGGACCCTGGCAAAGGTGGTGCCTGTGCTGGAACAATGTAGCCTGGTACCGGCGTCGGCGGATGACTACCAGGCCTGGGTGGCCCGGCGGCAGGCCATGCATCCGTGCTCAGGCCGTTTGGCTGATCCCCCTGCCAGGGAAGCGGCACCATGCGCATAGCCGTTGTCGGAGGCCGGCTTCAGGGGGTGGAAGTGGTGTACCTGGCCCGGAAAGCCGGATACCGCACCCTGGTGATCGACAAGTCCCGGGATGTCCCGGCCGCCGGCCTGGCGGACCGGTTTGTCTGTTTTGAATTCACCCCCGGGTGCCGGGTGCCGGACGAGTGCCCGGACGTGGACCTGATCATCCCGGCCATCGAGGATCAGGCCGTGCTGCAGCTGGTGGAACAGTGGGCACAGCTGAAACAGATCCCAATGGCCTTTGACAAGGAGGCCTATGCACTGACCTGTTCCAAGCGCCGTTCCAATGCCCTGTTTGAAAAACTTGGCCTGCCGGTCCCTGGAAACTGGCCCGGGTGCGGGGTGCCCGTGGTGGTCAAACCGGACGGGGAAAGCGGGAGCCGGGGCGTGACGGTGTACCGGGATGCGGCAGTCTTTCATGCAGATTTCGCCGATGGCCGCATACCGGAGACCCATGTGGCACAGCAGTACCTGACAGGACCTCAGTTTTCCATCGAAGTGGTGGGCGTGCCGGGACGGCACTGCGCCCTGTGTGTCACGGATCTGCACATGGACCCGGGCCATGACTGTAAACGGGTGACCGCGCCTACCCGCCTGTCCTACCGGTATGTCATGAAGCTGGAACAGATTGCCCTGACCTTGGCCGAAGCCATTGGCCTGAAAGGGATCATGGACCTGGAGGTGATCCTTGATCAAGGGGACCTTAAACTGCTGGAGATCGATGCCCGGTTTCCCAGCCAGACCCCCATCGCCGTTTACTGGGCCACGGGGATCAACATGGTGCAGGTGCTGGCGGAAACCGTTGTTCCGGTTCATGGCCTTCCTGATGATGAATTGGAACAGACATGGCTGGATTCGGTTTCAGGAAAAGCGACGGAACAGGGGCCGGGTCTGGAAACCGCAGCCGGTCAGCCCCCGGCCCCGTGGGTGGTGGTGGAACATATCCAGGCCGGCCCGCACCGGATCCGGTTTCCGGGCGAGCACATCATGGGCGGGGCCGGTCCCCTGTACCTGGTGCCCGGGTTTTTCGGCTGCCGGGAGGCGGTCACCAGTTTTAGACCGGACCAGCCCTGCTGGGTGGGCACACTGGTCTTTTGTGCAGACAGCCCCCAAGACCTGGCAGCCCAACGCAGGTCCTGTTACCAGCGGATTCGGGACTCTGTCCGGCAATCTGCAAAAGCGGGCCGGGATCTGCCAAAAGCCGTTCAGGACCGGCTTACCGTCAATCATTTAAAATAGGAGAAACACGGCCATGACCCGGCTTCAGCCAGATGATATCCGTCATATCCCCTCTTGCCTAGCAGACTACAGTCGGGACCTGGAAAAAAAGACCGGCCGGTCTCTTCTGGGGATTGCCTGTCATGCCTGGGGAATGGCTGAAGATCGATTCAAGGAAAGGCGGCACCTCAAGCGCATCTGTGTGGTGCCGGTGACGGCCGGCCTGGGAATGATCAGCCGATTCAGCGATACTGTGGCAGCCATCCTGACTTTTCTGGGATGCCGGGCCATCGTGGCGCACCAGGCTGATGTGGCCGGCCTGGCAGAAGCTGTTGAAGCCGGATTTGATGCCGTGATGATGGCGGATGATGACCGGTTTGTAGCCATTGATCTGCTCACGCGTCAGGTGACGGACAATTCGGACGCCACGGGCAGGGGGTTTGCTGCGGCCCTGGATGTCATGGCCGGCCGTATCCGGGATCGGGAGGTGCTGGTGATGGGCTGCGGCCCGGTAGGAGGTGCCGGCGCCGGCCTGCTGGCCTGTCTGGGCGCCCGGGTGGCCCTGCTGGACCGGGACCGGCATGCTGCAGAACGGGTGAAAAACGCCGTGTCCCAACAGTGCCCAACCAGTGGTATCACCATTGAACAAGATCTGGACACGGCCCTTTCCCGTCACCGCTTCATCCTGGAAGCCACACCGGCGCCAGATACCATTCCCCGTGCCCGGGTGTCACCGGACATGCGGGTGGCCGCTCCCGGGGTTCCGCTGGGGGTGTCTCCCGGGGCTGCGGCTGTGCTGGGGCCGCACTTAGTGCACGACACCCTGGAGATCGGGGTGGCAGCCATGGCCGCGTCCCTTGTGTGTGAACCGGCCCGGACAGAGACAAACAAATGACAAAGCTGTACTGGACAGACACCCAGGCGGCCCGGCTGAAAATGCTGGGGCTCGATCCTGCTACTGCGGCAGAAGGACTGGACACCCCTGCCCGGAGAAATCAGGCGTTCCAGGCCATTGAAAAAAAGCAGGTAAACGCCCTGAAGTCAGAGCTGGCGGACCGACTGACGTGCTGCCGGCCGATCCGGGCCGTTCAGCTGTCTCAGGACCTCGATGAGATGCTGCGGCAGCAGGGGTTTGCAAAGGTATCCACTCCCACCATCACCACCCGGAAGGCCCTGGAAAAAATGGGCATCCATGATACCCATCCCCTGAATGAACAGATTTTCTGGATCAATCACACCCAGTGCCTGCGGCCCATGCTGGCACCGGGGCTCTACAGCCTGATGCAGGATTTCGCCCGCCTGGATTTCCGGCCGGTGCGGTTTTACGAAATCGGGTCCTGTTTTCGGAGGGAATCGGACGGGGCCAGCCACAGCAGTGAATTTACCATGCTCAATCTGGTGGAAATGGGCACCCCTGAAGCCGACCGCATGCAGCGCCTCAGGAACCTGGCAGACAGGGTGGCCCGCACGGCCCGGGTGACCGGTACCCGGTTCGAAAAGGAAAGTTCCGCCGTATACGGCACCACCCTGGATCTGGTAGCCCATCCTTCCGGTCTGGAACTGGGGTCCGGTGCCGTGGGACCCCATCCCCTGGATACGGCCTGGGGCATCACCGACACCTGGGTGGGCATGGGATTCGGCATGGAACGGCTGTTAATGGAATCGGTCAACGATGACGCCATGGGCCGGTGGGCAAAAAGCCTGTCTTATCTGGACGGCATTCCCCTGCGTATCTGAACGTCCTGCTGTGCTCTACCGGTTCTGCAGCCGCCTGAGCCGTTCCCTGGCAAACCCGTATTCCGGCTCGGGGGCCATACAGGAGTATTTCATCTGTCAAACACAGGATTAACTGTGGCTGAATATAAGGGTAAGGATATTTTGTGAGAAGAAAATCAAGTCCAATCTGGACAGGTGTTTGAATGGAGAAATTGTAAATTCACAGGAATGGTGTGAATATCCGTCAAAGGGAAAAAGATTTGTTGATGTGCTTCTTCCCTTATCGGGATGGAGAAAATCAAATTTCAGTGTTATCACCAACATCAGAGACATCACCGAGTGAAAAAAAGGTTGAGGAAGCTTTGAATCGGCAGTACACGATGCTGGCCTAAACAGAGGTGGTGGCTCATTTGGGCAGTTGTGCTTTCAGATCAAGACTCTTCTCTTTGTATTCATAAGGAAAGCGCCTGATCAGATGGCATCCAAAAAAAAGAAGCAAAATTGAACACGCCTGATTGAGAAAGTGCATGATGTTCGACCCCTTCCTCTGCATCAGGTGCCCGGGGTTACATTGGCATGGGATACTGATAGGTGGATGATCCTTTATACACCAGACCACCGGTCAAACAACCGGTGCTCAACAGACAAAAAATCTAATGCCTTGCCGATACTCTGGTTGATAATATCGGCTATGGTTTTTGGACGATGATAAAAGGCAGGTACCGGCGGCAGGATCATGGCACCGATGTCGGCAGCCCGGAGCATCAGTTTCAGGTGACCCTTATGAAGCGGTGTCTCCCTGACCATCAGGACAAGCCGTCTTTTTTCTTTTAAGGTAACATCTGCCGCCCGGATCAATAAATTATAATCAAAGGAATTGGCCACAGCAGACAGGGTCTTCATGGTACAGGGCGCTATGATCATTCCAGCCGTCAAAAAAGATCCGCTGGCGATATTTGCACCGATATTGTTGATGTCGTGAACCGTTGTTGCCATATCCAAGACTTCCTGAATCGTATGATCGGTTTCAATATCAATATTCCGGATTCCCCCTTCACTCAATACCAGGTGTGTGTTGATTTCCAGGTCCCGAAGGGCTTTCAGCAGGGAAATGCCGTAAATAACGCCACTGGCTCCGGTAATACCCACAATAATCGGTTTCGTCATCTTTTTTTCTCCTCTATTTTTTTACAGCGACATAGATAAGATGTTGCCCCAGAAGCTTGACCAGGGGTAATTTTGCCAGAAACTTTTCAATCCCGCCAACATATTTCGTTATCACCTTCAGATTACCCTTTGATAGCATCTCAATCAGCAGGTATGGATAAATTTCCAGTTCAAAGCTGTTGCGCAAAATGGTGCGAAATCCTCTGTCCAGCAGGGCTTTATCAATGGTTTGCCTGGTGAAATTATAATGAATGCCATATTCAGGTTCCGGTTTTTTCCAGTTGTACTCAAACTGTGCATGGAGATCATGGAAGGGCGGCAGCACGGAATCCTTGCTAAGGCTCACCAGTTTTTCAATAATAATAAACGGGTTATTGCTGTAGTTCAAATTATGGCGGCTTGGAACCGTAATGATCAACACACCGTTTTGACAAAGAAAATCACGGCAGGCATCCAGGCCTGCCATGGGATCAATTAAATGCTCCAATACTTCGGTAAATACAATACAGTCAAAACTGCCGGGGGCAAAGGGCGGCCCGGCTACATCCCCGCAGACAAAAGGAATCTCCCGGCTCAGTTGAAGCCTCTTGGTTTCAGACCGTGCCCAGACAAGTTTCAGATGATCCAACTCCAACCCGTACCCTGTTTTTTGCAGATCATTGGATATAAACCGGGTGTTACGGCCGAACCCGCACCCCAGATCCAAAATTGTATTGCAGCCGAGTGCATAGGTTTTCAACAGTGACTGAACCCGCTCATACCTGTCGTGATAAAAGAACCTGTCCAATGGTGAACGCATCAGGGCCCGTTTTTGCGGAGAATTAAAATCCGGGCGCTGGGTATATTTTGTCTCAATATATTTAATATCAGACAGGGTCATCTGCTCCTTGATGGTTTTCGAATGCCGGCAATTTAATCGTGCCTCGCATCGATATTTGATATAAAGAAACAGATAAACAGACACTGACATCAGCGCTATAACTCCGGTACCCATCCAAAAAAGATCCAGCAGAAACACCAGTCCAACAGATAACTCCAGGGTGCTTTTAATACATCGTTTTGATATCTTCATCTGTTAATCAGATATTCTTTTGAGAATACCATGCTCTCTTGAGTATCGCAGTGCCTGTGAAAAAAACAGCAGAACAGGTTGATGGGTGGTCAAAACTATGGTGGTGCCTTGTTTTTCTTTTCATGCCATTAGCCGGCTGCGAATCAAGGAGGCCACCGCAGGGTCGATCCCCACTGTCGGCTCATCAAGAAACAGCAGTTGCAGATCATTGATCAAAGATTTAGCCAATGCAAGGCGCTGCTTATACCCTGTGGAGAGATGACTGAACTGGACATCCCGATACGCCCGCAATTCAAAAAAAGAGAGTAACTCATCGATTTTAAACAGGCGTTGTTTTCCCGGCAAACCATAAAGCATCCCAAAGTAGGTCAGAATCTCTGCCACCGTAAAGTTGGCAGGGAAATTGGCATGCCCGCTTGTAAAGTTCACCTGGCTCCTGATCCTGCGTCGCGCCTTGACAAGGTCCAGTCCTGGCACCTGTTTCCTCCCGGAATCCGGGGGGAGCAGGCAGCAGAGAATGGATATCAAGGTCGATTTTCCGGCGCCGTTGGGGCCAAGCACACAACAGACGGCAGATCGTTCAACCAGAAGATCTATACCGTGCAGAGCCCTTACGGAAGAGCGGCTCCAACAGCCATGGCAGGTTTTGCCTAAACCGTTGATTACTATTGGATAGCATAATTACCCAGATCCACTTCCTTGAACTTTACACGTTCGAACTTATCCGTGCGCGGAAAAGGTGCAGTGGCATCAATACCAATTTTGGTCACAGTGCCGCCCTTTCCATCCGGGTTCAGTTTCACCATGGGGTTCAGAATATGTCCCCATTGATTCTGCAGAATGATTAAGTCTGTATCAGGATTGGATCGGGTAGTAATGGCCCAGTTTACATCAACAGGATCATACAAATTAACGTCCGTATCCACCGCAATGACCCGCTGTAAGGGCTTAAAGGCATTAAATGTCTCCAAAATGGCTTTTCGTCCGATATCGGCAGCATCCTTTTCCACTTGAACCACAGCACCATAGAACCCGCAGCCCCCAGGCATCAGGTAAACAGCTTTCAGCTGGGGGACGCTCTTTTTGACCGTGCCGAAAATTTTGGCTTCAGCAGTAAATCCCACTGCATTCCAGACTTCAACACCCGATAAAAGTGTATGAAAAACCGGGGCTTTTCGATGGGTGATTTTTTTAACTTTCATGACCCATCGTTTGGCCTTTTCAGCATAATAACCCGTGACCTCTGCAAAAGGGCCCTCGTCTTCCCGGACATTGGGCAGTATTTCCGCTTCAATCACAAACTGGGCATCAGCCAGTGCCGGAACGTCAACCGTCTGGGCCTTTAAAAAACGAAGGGGCTTGCCGATAAGATGGCTGGCGATTTTATACTTGCCGTCTCCCTGACGGGGGATAGCGGAAACAATCCACGGAGCCAGGCCAACGCCGTTGTTGATGGTTATCTCCAATGGCATGTTTTTCTGCTCCATCTTCTCCAGATAGGCCCCTAGATGCCGTCCCGGATCAATTAAAAACGTCATTCTGTCTTTTGCCACAATCATACACCGGTGAATGGAGATATTCACCTCATCTGTCTCCGGATTTTTAACCAGGACCACCGACGAATCCAGATACCGCCCGCCATCTTTAAGGGCATGGATCGGCACCGGAAGCTTATAGAGATCAACATCTTCTTCTACCACCTCATTGGCCGGTCCGATGTCAAGAACGGGAGAGGCCATTACGTTCTTGTCCTTTTTCCAGGCACCAATTGCCGAGGCCACGGTAAAGGGAACCTGCTCTTTAGGCACCCCGAAAATTTTTCCCACGATATCACGATTCCACAACAGCCCTATAAACACGGGATAATCACTGCCGGTAACCTTTTCGAACAAAACACATTGCCTGCCTTCGTATTTTTTTGCAATCCCGGCCAATTCGTATTCCGGGTTAACTTCGGTTTTCACCCTGACAAGATTGCCGGTCTCTTCCAAATAGGTCAGACAGGTTGAAAAATCGGCTAAACGGTCTCCCGCCGTTTCCTGCTCCCCACCAAACAATTCCGAAACCGGTATGGTCAATAGAAAAAAAAGCATGACTGTCATTGCTAATGAACTCATCACTTTCCTGTTTCCTGCTCCCATACTCCCCCCTCCCATTGTCGAAAAACACATTTTGAATAATTACCCCTAACAGTAATTAGATTAAGTAAATACTTTTTGTCAAGACAAGAATGGGGAGGTCTGATCCTGTCAAGATGAAAATCAGGCTTTTAAAAATAAAAGAGAAACGATATTGAAATTTACCGGAAAAATTTGAAAAATTCAAAATTTGAGCTGATTTTGAGCATAGTCCACCATAATCCTTCAAGCCAAAATCAAAAAAATCAACACCATTTATCAAAAACCGGCTCATGCCCATGCACCGGGAGCTGTTCGCGGATGACACTTATTTCACCGCATCGCCAGATCGGTCTGCCGGGCCGGCGTTTTGCCCAGAAAAGAGCTGTACGAGGCCTGGCAAAGTCCCGATCCTCATGAGGTCCCCACCTGTGGTCCCGCCGGGACAATTGTAGAATGCCTCCGAAGCGCTGAAAACCTCTTGATAGGCATCCCGGTTGATGACCTTCAGCCCGCCAAGTTCGATGGCAATCCGCCAGTTGGTGTTGGGCTTTGGAAATCCCTTTCAATGATAATTTTCCCTTGACAATTATCAGTTTCAGGGGGAAAAATCTCTGTTCTTTTTTTGGACCGGCGAAGACAGTTCCACTTTACGACCGATCCGGGCAATCAAAAGCAGCGCTCACACTTGGAAATCATATTGTTAGGCCTTGTTTATCCTTGCACAACCATACCACAAACGATATAAACCCCATAGATAAAATAGCCGTATCCGGATCTGGACAGCGGCTCTGTTCAACAGGGTTATGGTTATACAAAAGTCGACAGAAGCAAACTTAATATTGAACGATGCAACTGGGAAAAACAATGTCTTTGGTAAGCAGGTGGGTAGGGCTGGTTTGTAAAATAGCCACGGGAGACTGGAGAGTGAGGGTTGTCCTTGCTCCAATTGTCGCGACCCTTTATTTTTCTCTGATTGCCTTTTTTGTTTTCCTGTCTCTTGCGGTTGATCAATGGCTGAGTTTCTCCAGAGGATACAATTTTTTAAGCTTTGTCATAGGGTTGGTTTTTATTATATCCGGTATATGCCTTACGCTCTTTTCAATCGCCTCATTTCTTAGGGCGCGAGGTACGCCTGTTCCCGTCAGTCCCCCGCCAACGCTTGTAACAAGCGGCCCATACAGATTTGCCCGCAACCCCATGCTTTCCGGCGTTTTTATTCAGCTTTTCGGCCTTGGCATTGCTTTGGGTTCAGTATCATTGACGCTTATCTTTACGCCGCTATTTATCATCATTAACGTGTGGGAGTTGAAGACGGTTGAAGAACCGGAATTGTTAAAAAGGCTGGGAGAACCTTATGCGGAATACAAAAAACAGGTACCGATGTTTTTCCCGTTTTTGTAAAAAGATCGGAGAAAATAAAAAAGATCATAATGACTGAGAATTTTATGACAACAGGCAGATTTGTGGTGTTTGAGGGACTGGACGGGTCCGGAAAAACCACCCAGATGGCGCGAATACTAAAACGGCTCACCCGCATGGGAATCGATGCCGTGGCCACATGTGAACCCACGGATGGTCCGGTGGGGGCTTTGATCCGTCAAATGCTGGCAGGTCGGATCGTCACAGACCCGCGGACCCTGGCGGCCCTGTTCGCCGCAGACCGGACCGATCATCTGGTCACCCCGGACACGGGCGTGAAGGCTTTGATGGAAAAAGGGCGGACCGTGCTGTGCGACCGGTATTATTTTTCCTCTTATGCCTATCATGCCAAAGACATGGATCTGGAATGGGTGATTACGTTAAACACCGTGAATGCACAGATTCTGAAACCGGATCTGACGCTGTTCATCGATGTGGCGCCCAATACCTGCCTGGAGCGGATCCGGGCCGGCCGGAAACATCTGGATCTGTTTGAAAAAATTGACATCCTGACCCGGGTGCGGGATAATTATTTTGCCGCATTTGAACGGCTCAAAGATCAGGAAATCGTGAAGGTGGTGGACGGGAACGCTTCTGAAGACGAGGTGGAACAAGCGATCTGGCACCGGATCAGCCATATGTTTACCAGCGGGTAAATGTGTGGATGCATTGACAACTGAAAATAAAGACAAACAATTCATGGAAACCAGAAAAAAACAGACCATCTGTGTGGTGGACGGTCAGGGCGGGGGCATCGGTGCGGTGGTGATCAAAAAACTCAAAGACCGGTTCGGCGAGGATGTGGAAATCATTGCTTTGGGCACCAATGCCATCGCCACGGCCCAGATGCTCAAATCCCGGGCCAACAAAGGGGCGTCCGGTACCAATGCCATCATCCAGACCGTGAAAAAGGCGGATGTGATCATCGGGCCCGTGGGCATCATCATGCCCCATGCCATGATGGGGGAGGTGACCGGACCCATGGCCGAAGCCATCAGCCTGTCAGACGCTCGAAAGGTGCTGCTGCCCTTGAGCCAGGAAAATATCGACATTGTGGGGGTGGCCGGACTGCCGTTGCCCATGCTGGTGGATGAGCTCATGGCATCCCATCTGTCTTTCATTGAAACCCAATAAGGAGAACCAGACATGTGTGAAGCAAGTGCATATCTGAAACAAGCAGATAAGGAAACATTGATCATGGACGCCGTGGACAAGGTGGAGCCCGATGAGAACGGGATCCGGCTGGTGTCCATTTTCGGGGACCAGAAATTCATCAAAGGACGGATTCATTCACTGTCCCTGGTGGATCACAAGGTGTTTATTCAACCGGAGTGACATTGCCGGCACATCTTGTGTGTGGCATTAAATGAGCAAAAAATAAGGCGGCAACAAATGAAAACCCGGTGGAAACCGGTTGTGATATCGGTTTCCACCGGGTTTTTTTAGATGACCGGCAACAACCGGGTTTGGATCATTACCAGCCGATGGTCAGATAGTCATGCATGGAGTTGGCTGCCGCTCTGCCGGCTCCCATGGCCAGGATGACCGTGGCAGCGCCTGTGACAATGTCGCCGCCGGCCCAGACCCCTTTTTTGGTGGTCTTGCCCGTGACCGGATCCGCCACAATATTGCCCCAGCGGTTTAACGCCATGTCCGGGGTGGCATTGGTCAAAAGCGGGTTGGCGTTGGAACCCACAGACACCACCACCAGGTCGCAGTCAATTCTGAACTCAGACCCTTCGATGGGCACGGGCCGTCTTCTGCCCGAGGCATCCGGTTCGCCCAGTTCCATTTTCAGGCATTCCATACCCGTGAGCCGGCCGTTCTCATCCCCGAAAAACTGGGTGGGGTTGGTGAGCAGCACAAATTCGATCTGTTCCTGCTGGGCATGGTGGAGTTCTTCTTCCCTGGCCGGCATCTCTTCTCTGGACCGCCGGTACACCACCTTCACGGAATCCGCGCCCAGGCGCATGGCCGTTCGGGCCGAGTCCATGGCCACGTTGCCCGCACCCAGCACCACCACGTTTTTGCCCTTGGCAATGGGGGTGTCGTATTTGGGGAACAGATACCCTTTCATCAGGTTGGTGCGGGTCAGGTATTCATTGGCGGAATAGATGCCGATGAGGTTTTCGCCGGGCAGGTTCATGAACCGGGGCAGGCCAGCCCCCACACCGATATACGCGGCGTCATATCCTTCCTCGAACAGTTCGTCAATGGTGACGGACGCGCCCACCACGGAATTGCACTCGATGCTGGCACCCATTTTTTCCAGGGTGGCCACTTCCGATGCCACGATTTCCTTGGGCAGACGAAATTCAGGAATGCCGTATACCAGGACCCCGCCGGGTTTGTGAAACGCCTCAAAAATGGTGACATCATGGCCTTTGAGCAAGAGGTCTCCGGCCACGGTCAGCCCGGACGGACCTGATCCGATGACCGCCACTTTTTTTCCGGTTTTTTCGGCCACGGCCGGGATCCCGCCGGAACCGTTTTTCCGCTCATAGTCTGCGGCAAACCGTTCCAGATATCCGATGGCCACGGGCTTGTCTTTTTTGCCCACAATACATTTGCCTTCGCACTGTTCTTCCTGGGGGCAGACCCGGCCGCACACGGCCGGCAATGCGTTTCTTTCCCACAGTTTGTTGGCGGCACCGGAAAAATCACCTTCAGCGATGCACTTGATAAAATCCGGGATGAGCACGGAAACCGGACACCCTTCCACACAGGCCGGTTTTTTGCATTGCAGGCACCGTTTGGCCTCGGTCATGGCCATCTCTTCGCTCAGCCCCAGGGGGACTTCCTCAAAATTTCTCCGTCTGACATCCGGGTCCTGTTCCGGCATTTTGGCCCGGTCAATTTTCACTTTTTTTTCTGCCATTTATTCCTCCGTACAACCAGGGCGGTTGTTTGTTCATGCGTTGCTGTTTTCAAAGGTTTTCATGCTGGTTTTTTCTTCGTCCAGATAGGATGCCAGTCGTTTGGCCAGCTCATCAAAATCCACTTTATGTCCGTCAAATTCCGGTCCGTCCACACAGGCGAATTTGGTGGCTCCGCCCACGGAAACGCGGCAGCACCCGCACATGCCCGTGCCGTCCACCATGATGGGGTTCAGACTCACAAAGGTTTTGACATTTTTTTCCTTGGTGATCAGGCTGCAGAACTTCATCATGGGAATGGGTCCGATGGCCACGGCCAGGTTGATGTCGTCTTTTTCCAGGACATCTTTGAGTACATCGGTTACAAATCCGTGGTGCCCGTGGGATCCGTCATCCGTGCAGATGTGAAAATGATCGGACACGGCCCGCATTTTTTCTTCCATGATCAGCAGGTCATAGGTTCTGGCGCCTAAAATGGTGGTGACTTCATTGCCGGCCTGTTTCAATGCCCGGGTAATGGGGTGAAGCACGGCAATCCCTGTGCCCCCGCCCACACACACCACTTTGCCGAAATTTTCAATATGGGTGGGTGCCCCTAACGGACCGATCAGGGCGAAATATTCGTCTCCGACCTGCAGTTGTTTGAACCGGGCCGTGGACTTGCCCACCACCATGTAGATAATGGTGATGGTTCCTTTGTCCGGGTTGGTATCCGCCATGGTCAACGGAATACGTTCCCCGGTCTCATCGGCCTGAAGAATTACGAACTGGCCGGGTTTAGCTTTGCGGGATATGCGCAGGGCCTCAATCTCATTTAAAATGATGGTGCCCTGGGCCATTTCCTCACGATGGACAATTTTTGCCATTGGTTCCTCCTGTTGTCAAAAAAACATATTGTCAGCAGCATCCGGCTGCAACAGTAGTTGATAATGTTTGATATTCAATTGTGAAATCAATATTTTTATCCAAAAAAGTTCATAAAATCAAGCAATAAAATCCAATAAAATGGGTAAATCACCCAATTTCAGCTTTCCATATCCCCGGGTAAAATCACCGCTCCTTTTGTCTGCTTCAATGCCTGCAGCGCTTCTTTCTGATGTGCCAGAATCTCAAACAGCCGGTCGGGGATGTTTTTTTCTTTGGCATAGGCAGCTTCCTGCAGTTTGATGCGTGCAATGATGTGATCCACATACAGGGAAAACTGCCGGTCATACAGATCTTTCGGATAGGGTTTGTCAATGATCTTATCAAACAGCGGTTTCAGGTCCCGATACAGGGGCAGGTTGCCGATGGGGGTCTGAATATGTCCTGCCTCCTTATGAGCGTATCGTTCCAGCCATGCCAGCCAGACCTTGACATCTTTTTTTTCCCCCAGCAGTTTGCCGGTACTGCCGCCCCGGGCTTTGTCCGTGAGAAAATAATTCAGACCGGCCATGACGGGCTGAAATTGTTCCTGAATTCTGGCGTTTCCGAAAAACCGGAACTGGGCATCCATGTAATCCCCTAAAGCCCCGGGAATGAACGGGGCATTGGCCCAGGGGGCCCGTTTGACCCCGGAAGCCCCCACTTCAGTGGCCGTGGCAGCCGATACGATGCAGGCACCGATGACCACGCCCTGATCGGAATCCCGTGCCACCCAGACCGGGGGCATGGTGTCCGCATCCCGGCCGCTGTAAGTGAATATCCGGGTGAGCACGCCGTCCGGGTTTTCCGCGTCCGGACAATAGTTTTCCAGGTTGGTGGACCTCAGGGTGCACCGGGAATTGGGATGGGACATGGGAATGGGTTTGCCTGTGTCATCGGTTTTACCTGGATGCCATTCCCCCTGAAAATTGATCCCTTTTTCAGGCGGAGGTTCAAGGTTGCCCACCCAGTGGGGGATATTGTTTTCATCAATGAGCACATTGGACCAGATCACCTCATATCCGGTCTGCCTGAGCACTTTCATGAGCAAGGGGTCCCCTTCCTGGTTCACATCCTCCACAATCCCGAAGATACCGGCTTCCGGGTTGACGCTTCGGATGCTGCCATCGTCTGCGATCCACATCTGGGCCAGGTCGTCTCCCACAAACAGGTCCCCGGCCATGGCTGTGGTGGTTTTGCCGCATCCGGATGGCGCAGCCCCGGCAAACCAGGTCACCCGGTTTTCCGGCCCCTGGATTCCGGTGATGAACATGTGCTCGGACAGCTCTTCCCCCCGGTTTTTATGGACGGCCTTGTCCACGGCAAACCGGTGGTTCCCTTTTTTGAGCAGCAATGTGTTGCCGGCATAGGTGCATTTAAAGCTGTAGGTGGTCTGGTACTGCAAATCCATGAACACCCGGGCATCGGGCAGATCTTTTGTCCGGTTCAGCCCCTGGGAGTGGACATTGGTGAAAAAATGACCCCGGGCCGCCACTTCTTTGTCAAAATCCGCAAACGCATTCCGGTACAGGATCTCAGCGCTGTGACTGACATAGGCGGAACTGGTGATTTCCAGGGCCGGGTTGGAAACCGTTGCCCCCACGGGCCCCCGCATGTAAAATCCCACCACCATGGTTTTCCCTTTCATGATATCGGTCATGTTGGCGCGGATATCTTCCAGGGCGGTTTCCCGGTTCATGCGGTTGGCAAGGGACGAGATCAGATCTTCCGGATTGGCGATATAAAAGGTGCGGTCCACGATCCGGCCCTGTTCCCCGGGCAGGTCAAAATGAATGGTATGATTTTCCATGGCCAGGGCCCGTTCCTCCCCGGTTTCCAGGGCCAGGTCCCGGATGAACTGGCGGTCCGCTTCAGACCCCGTGTTGATGAAAATATGGTCCGGGTTGCAGATCACCACGGCATTGGCAATCCGTTTCAGAATTTCTGGATGTGAGATGCTCGAAATTCGACCCAACTGCGCCGTATCCATTTGCTTTTCAAAAACCGCCAAAGCCTGTTCCGCTGATCCGATTTTGCCCAGTTCATTCAGAATGTCCATGTTTTTATCCGTATATGAGAAGGTTTGTTTTGATTATACATCCTTTTTTGCTGGAAATTTTTCCAATTTTGATTTTTTCTTCTATCATTTACCTGTTAAAAATCAAACGATATCTTGAAATTTTTTTAAAAAAATGCTCTGCTGCAAGCGTTTAAACCAGTGACAATCCTTGACCGGCCAAGGGGATCATCCTGAAAACCGTTTTTCAAGCATCAGGAGAAAAACACATGACGCACTTGATATTTGCCGACCTGCATAACCACACCCAGGCCTCGGATGGTGATTTTACCCCCGGACAACTGGTGGCCCGGGCAAAAGCGCTTGGACTCAAAGCAATTGCCATCACGGATCATGATACCCTCAAGGGAATTGAGCCGGGGCTGGCACAAGGAGAACAGGCAGGAGTTCAGGTGATTCCCGGGGTGGAGGTTTCCGTTCGGTTTCGTCGGTCTTTTTTTACAGGCACGCTTCATCTGCTGTGTTATTTTTCTCAAAAGCGACTGTCAGACATAAAGTTTGTGACTGATTTTGAAACTCTGATGTCCAAAGGCCGGGGCGAGGGGCTGGTCCGGGCACGGATCATGCGGATCAATGAAGAATTCGGACCCATGGGAAAGACACCGTTACTGGCCAGAGAACTGGTTTTTCAGGACATTGCCGATTACAGCGCCAATGCCAGCCGCCGTCATTTTGCCCTGGCCCTGTCTGAAAAACTGGGCATGACTGAAAAAGAAACCATCAACCGGATCATCGGCAATGCCAGCCCGGCCTATCTGCCGTCGGGCATTGAACTGGAGGATGTGGCCCGGTTCATGAAACAACATCCTTTGCTGGCGGTCCTGGCCCACCCGGCTGCCGGCTCCTATCCGGGCAACGGCCATTACAAGGAAGTGCTGCCGCCCATTGAGATTGTGGAAACCCTGTTACCGGAATTTCTGGATGCCGGCCTTCAAGGCATTGAGGTGTTTTACCCGGGACACACAAAAGCGTTTCAAGAGATACTGCTTGGCTGGGCAATGCGTCATGATCTGCTGATCACGGGGGGTTCAGACTGTCACGATGCCAGTGAACGTCCCCTGGGAGTGGCCGGTATCACGGAACCTCTGTTTCGCCGGTTTGAAGCCGCGCTGGCCTAAGACCGGGAAAAACGGATAAACCCGGCCGTCAAGCAGGCCAGGGCGGCCAGTGTGCACACACCGGCAATCACGCTGATATAAAAAATACCGGTTTTAGACCAGATCAGGCCACCGCAAAACGCCCCGACCACCCGGCCCATGCCGCCCACGGCGTAAAATGCCGACAAGGTGGATGCCCGCAGTTCCGGCATCAGTTCCGTGGCCAGGCTCATGGCCGTGACAATGGTGAATTCAAAGCATAAAAATACCAGAAACAATCCGCCCAGCACATAAAAGACCCCCCGGTCCAGGACGGGCAGCAGAAAATAGGCGCCGGCCGTCAGGATCATGCCGATGAACACGGTTCTCAGCAGCCCGATCCGGTCGGAAAAAAACGCGGTGATCGCTTCTCCGGCCACCTCGGCCATGCCGATGAGGATCGTTCCCATGCCGATGGCGGCCAGAGACAGGCCATAGGACTGCTCCAGCCATGCGCCGTAGACCACAAACAAAATATCGGATCCCAATGCCATGAAAAAGGCAAAGCTCAGCATGCCTAAAACCTGCCGGTTTTTCATGATCTGCTGCCAGTTCACCAGCAGGTGCCCGGTTTTTTTGCCGGCATTTCCGGCAGGGGGCCGGTCTTCGGGCATCATCCTGAAAATCAAGGCAAAACAGGCGGCGGCCAGGATGCCGATGACCAGAAACGGGGTCTGAAAGGAAAACGCCTGGATGGTCATGCCGGCCAGGGGAATCCCCACCAAAGTGGCCCCGGCCCAGGCCAATTCCGTGATGCCGATGAATTTTCCCCGCTGTTCAAACGGCACATGGGTACCGATGAAAGCCTGGAAACTGGGATCAAAAATGCTTTTGGCCAGTCCTGCGAAAAACAGGGCCAGCACCAGGGTGCCGTACAAAGGGATCAGGCCGGCGGCCACACACCCGATACAGAGCATGACCAGAGAAAACAAAATAATGCGGCGGTTGCCGTAATGGTCGGCAAAAGAGGCCCCCACCGGTCCCAGCACGGCCGTGGCCTGATTCAGGGCAATGACCGAGGTGATGGCGGCCAGATCCACGCCCAGCCCCCTGGCAAAGGCCGGGGCAAAGGGATACACCATCCGTCGGGCCGTGTTCATCAGCAGTTTGGCCAAAGTGGTGACAAGGATCAGGCTGTAAAAACGGAAACGGGGGTGTGTCATGGGTGCTGCCGGATCAGACCAGGGTCAGTAAATGAAATTTGTCAAAAATCAGGAGCAGCCCCATGACAACCAACAGTCCGCCTGCGACTTTGTTGATGATGGGAATGAACCGGGTGGCTTTTTTCATGGTTTCCACCAGGGAGGTGATGAAAAAGGACATGAGCATGAATGGCAGGGCCAGACCCGCGGAATAAACGGCCAGAAGCCAGATTCCCTTGGCCACGGTGTCCTGGTTGCCTGCTACGATCAGGATGCTTCCTAAAAGCGGCCCGATGCACGGACTCCATCCGGCCCCGAACGCCATGCCGATGACAAAGGTGCCGGCCAGGTGGACCGGCTTCTGTTTCATGTGGATCCGCTTTTCAAACGCCAGAGCCTTGATGTTGATGGCCCCCAGCAGGTGCAGCCCGAAAATCAGGATAATGGCCCCCCCCACGTACTGAACGATGTAAGCGTATCGGGTGAACGCAGATCCCAGAAACGAAGCGGATGCGCCCATCAGGATAAACACCAGGGAAAACCCGGCCACATACGCCAGGGTGGACAGGATCACTTTTTTCCGGGTTTCCTGTCTGCCTTGGGTGAGTTCATCCAAAGACAGCCCCGTGATGAATGAAAAATACGCAGGGATCAGCGGGAGAATACACGGGGATAAAAATGAGAGCAGGCCGGCGATAAATGCCGCGGGAAAAGTAACGGTTTCAGTGAACATGCAAACAATCCTTTATTGAAATTTGGGTTTTTGGTTGATAACTTAGAGCAAATTAATGCATTATGCAGCAGGTTTCAAGAAGTTTCAGGGAAAATCCGGATCACCGGTTAAATCCATAAGGAAAAACAAAACAGATGATTATCCGAACAGACAAAGGCCAACCCATTGATACGGCGGATCTGAGCCCGGAAGAGCGCCATGTGATTCAGAAACTGCTGGCATGGATGACTTTGGTGAATTCCGTGGATCAGTTTCGTCAAAAAATACACCAGGCCCTGGCCGCCGGGTGGAATGATTCCGGTCCCATCCGGGAAACACGGGCATTGACCCGGATTGTTCAGCATCTGGAAAAACAGGTGCGCAAGCGGCTGAAAACCCCGTCAGGCAGGGGAAGTGTTAAGTGTTAAGTGTTAAGCAGAATACCTGACTGTGGATAGTTTCATCATTGGGTGGGGTTTTTCAGGCCATCCGGATATCAGATCAGGGTGGACAGGGTGTGCAGTTCTTTTTCCAGGCGTTTGGCAGACACTTTGACCGCGGTTTTTAATTCCTGGGCAAAAATCGATATTTTGTATTCTTCCAGGAGCCAGAAAAAATCCTCGACTTTTTCGGCTTTTTCCGGGGATGTTTTTTCAGACAATCCAGCCACCTGGGTGGCCAGATGATGTTCAAACCGGCTGATTTTTTTGGCTTTTTCAGATTCTTTGGCCGGGTTGTCCGCCCCTCTCCGGGCCCGGATTCTAAGACAGTCCACATACCGGGGCAAATGCTGGATCCGCTTCATGGCATATAAAGAAAGAAAATGGGGCGGCACCAGGTTTTTAAGCCCTTCAAACAGTTCAGCCAGCATCCGGCTGGCCTGGGGCCGGGCCTGATGTTTTAAAGACAGGGCCTGAATCAAAGAAAAACATTCGGCATATGCCCGGCCCACGGCCTGAATATCCTGGATCAGATCCTGTGTCTGCTGAAAAAGGGTAGGCCGCAGTTTTTGGATATAGGATTCAAACGCCTCCCGGGTTCGCAGATTTTTTTCAAACAGATGCCGGGTGATACAGGTATAAACCGCATGTTGAAATGCGGCCGGCCCGTCAAAATACATGGCGATCCGCTTGAGGTCCCCTGTGGCGCGGATATCTTTTTTAACGGCCTTGAACAGATCGGTACACCGGTGCTCATACAGCCTTCGGATCCCCTGGACATGGGCGGCTTTTGCATCCTGCCGGGAGAGAAACAGCCGCAGACTTAACGTATCCTTCTCGATTTTCAGCCCCGGGTACACCTTTCGGGTGAACCCGTCCGATTCGTCAATGCAATGCACTTCCGCCAAATCGGGAAACGTCAGTCTGTGATCCCTGTTTTTCAAATGTCTGCCTGGCCCGGTCCAGGGCGGATGTGCCGGGCTGGGGCGCTGCATGCGGGAACCGGTTTAAAATGGATGGATCCCTTAAGAGGTGATCTCCCGGTCTTTGTGGTCCCGGATGGAAATCCGCATTTTCAAGTGATCCGCCAGATGGTCTTCCAGAAACCAGGCTGTGGCAGGAATGGTCAATCCATAGTGTTTCCGGATAAAGGCAGACAACTGGGAGAACAACGGCGTGTGTCGTCTTTGGGCAGATTGTTGCGATCCGGGCCGCCGTGGCTGGACGGGCATCAGCCGGACCCCGGTATGATTTGGGCAGCCCCTTGATCAGTCCGGCGATTTTTTCTTCTTCAAACAGTCCAGCACAGTTTTTCCACAGCCGTCTTAGGGACCTGGGCCGCCATGTCCGCCGGCACCTTGACTGTGACCCCATCGTGTCGTTTCGGGTCAAACCGGTAAAGACAAGGGCAAAGTTTCCCTGTGCCGTGTTCAGCACATCCGGGAACAATGCCAGATGATCCTGATCCGCTTTGTTTTTCAGGTCTTGCCGGGTCATGCGCAGAAACGTATCCTCTTTCTGGTCTTTGAGAAATTTGGCAAAGGTTTTGATGTGATAAAACGGCCGGGGCAGCCGGGCATGGCAAAACTGGACCATGTCCTCCGTGCTCACCAGAATATCCCGCTGCCTTGTCTTGTGCTCCGCCTCTTCCAGTTCTTCGATCAGGTTCTTGTTGTGGACCATGAAAGCGAAGGGCTGGTGAATCTCTGCATCCACCAGGGCTCTGCGGATAAAAATATCCCCGGCCTCCTGGGGATGGATTTTTCCATAAGGCACGGCCCGGCCCGCCACAATGATGAGACCGAACAACGAGACCTGTTCCGTGGCCATGACCCGGCCCTGTTTTTTTTCCCACCGGGGATCCGAATAGGTGCGGGTGCACAGATCTTTGCCGATCTCCTCCAGCCAGGCCGGATCGATATTGGCCACCCCTCTGGCAAACAGCTGGCTGGTTTTGACATACTCGGCCGCCACAATCCAGGGGCCGGCTTTGTCAAACAACCCGGATCCCGGAAAAATCATGGCCTGCTGGCCTTTGGCCGCTGCATAGATGTTTTTTTCTTTTTTATGGGCAATGTGGGACAGGTATCCGGCCAAAAGGTTTGTGCAGGGCAATATACAAAGGGCCGCCGATGTCTTTGGCCTTTGATTTCAAATGATCGGTGCCGGGCAGAAAAGTAAAGGGCGAGAAATTAGAAAATCCGTGTTCTTTCAGCTGGCGCCGGATCTGGCTGTGGATATCCAGCCATTCCCGGATCCGTTTGAAAGACAGAAAATGATCCATGCAGAACTGCCGGAGTCGGGTCCTTGATCGGGATTTTTTTTCTTCCGCCTGATAGGCATCCCAGATGTTGAGCAGGGTGATGAAATCAGAGGACGGGTCTTTGAACCGGGCATGCTTCTGGTCGGCTGCCGCTGCTTTGTCAGCCGGGCGCTGCCGGACATCGGAAATGGACAACGCCGTGGCAATGACAAGGGCTTCGGCCAGGCAGTGGTTGTCTTTGGCCGCAATGAGAATGCGGGACAGTTTGGGATCCACGGGGATTCGTGACATGATCTGTCCCACGTCCGTGAGCTCAAAGGATTTTTTGGGCTTGTCCGACACCTTGACGGCCCCCAGCTCCACCAGGGTGTCAAATCCGTCCCGGATGCTTTTGGGGGCGGGCGGATCGATAAAGGGAAATCCCTGTACATCCCCCAGTTTCAGGGAAATCATGCGCAAGATGACTTCCGCCAGGTTGCTCCGCAAGATTTCCGGGGCCGTGAAAAACGGGCGGCCGTTGAAATCATCCTCATCATACAGCCGTATACAGATCCCGTTTTCCACCCGGCCGCACCGTCCCATGCGCTGGTTGGCGGAACTCTGGGAGATGGGCCGCACGGGCAGCGAGGTGGTGCGGGTTCTCGGGGAATAACTGGGAATCCGGGCAAGGCCCGTGTCGATCACATATCGGATGCCCGGAATGGTCAAAGAGGTTTCCGCCACATTGGTGGATACGATGATTTTCCGGCCCGGGGCCCTTGAAAATACTTTGGCCTGTTCACCGGCGGACAGCCGGGCGAACAGCGGCAGGATGGTGACACCGGGATGCTGCCGGCCCCGGAGCAGTTCCATGGTTTCTCCGATGTCCTGTTCCGTGGGCATGAAAATCAGCATGTCCCCGGACCGGGTCCGGGTCAAAAGAGAATGGGCTGCATCAGCCGCCGCTTCCACATATCCTTGATCTTCCGGATTCTGTTTTTCTCCGGTGTCCTCCAGGATGGGCCGGTATATCATTTCCACGGGAAACATCCGGCCGGAAACCTCGATGATGGGGGCGTTGTCAAAGGCTTCTGAAAATTTCCGGGTATCAATGGTGGCGGATGTGATGATCAGTTTCAGGTGTTTGCGTTTTTTTATCAGACGTCTGAGAATTCCCAGGGTAAAATCGATGTTCAGGCTTCTTTCATGGGCCTCGTCCACAATAATGGTGTCATAGCGCTTGAGCAGCGGATCCTGCTGGGTTTCCGCCAAAAGAATGCCGTCGGTCATCACCTTGATACAGGCACCCGCAGGGGTTTTATCGTCAAACCGGATCTTGTAGCCCACGGAGTGCCCTAAAGATTCCTTGAATTCAAATGCCATGCGTTTGGCCACATTGATTGCGGCGATGCGCCGGGGCTGGGTGCAGCCGATCATGCCCCGGTTGCCGCAGCCGGCAGCCAGACAGCATTTGGGGATCTGGGTGGTTTTGCCGGAACCGGTTTCTCCGGAAATGATCACCACCCGGCTGGTCTGGATGGCTTTGATGATGGCATCTTTTCTGGCCGTGATGGGAAGATCTTGTGGAAAATTCAGTTGGGCCGGTCTGTTTTCAGGGGGGCGGGCCAATGGTTTCCGGGCGGACCGTGTTTTTTTGTGAAATTGGGAAGCGTCTTTTTGCATCATAAACGCGCTATTTTATCACAGGGATACAAAATGTCAAATTCATAAACCGGAACGGCAATTTTGCTTGACATGATTCCAGGAATAGGAGAAAAGAGGCAGCCTGAATGATATAGATCAGATCCCAAAAAAATGAACGTCAGCCGCTGATTTTTCTTGTTTACCTCGAATCATGAACTGTGATATGGAATTTAAATTATGACGCAGATCATCAGTATAGCCAATCAAAAAGGCGGGGTGGGAAAAACCACCACGGCTGTCAATCTGTCTGCAGCCCTGGCCATGCTCAAGAAAAAAGTCCTGCTGGTGGACTGTGATTCCCAGGCCAATGCCACCACGGGCTTGGGCGTGGAAAAACCCGGTCTGGAAGCCTCCCTTTACCATGGACTGATCGGTGAGGCAGATATCCAGGACCTGCTGCTGCCCACCATGCTGCCGGGCCTGACCCTGTTGCCCGCCAACGTGGATTTGATCGGTTTTGAAATTGAAATGGTGTCTGTTTCGCAACGGGAGGCGCGACTGAAGCAGCTTCTGCTGCCCGTGGCAGACCAGTATGATTATGTGCTGATTGATTGCCCGCCGGCATTGAGTCTGTTGACCCTGAATGCATTTGTGGCATCCCATTCCGTGCTGATCCCCCTTCAGAGCGAATTTTTTGCCCTGGAAGGCTTAGGACAGCTGTTGAACACGGTCAAGCGGGTCAAATCATCGTTTAATCCGGGATTGAAAATCAAAGGCATTGTGCTGACCATGTTCGACCGGCGGACCAACCTGGCCCAGAACGTGGTGGAGGATGCCCGGAAATATTTCAAGGATCTGGTGTTTAAAACCAAGATACCGCGGAACGTGAAACTGGGGGAAGCCCCCAGTTACGGCCTGCCGGTCATGTTATACGACAAGCAGTCACAAGGAGCGAAAGGATATATGGCGTTTGCCAGGGAGCTGCTGAAACGATGATGGATAAAAAAAAGAAAAAAACAGGCCTGGGCCGGGGCATCGGTGCATTGATTCCGGATTTTGATATGGATGCCCAGAAGGATCGGGGGGAATTTTTCATGTGTCCGGTGGGAAATATCGCTCCCAACCGGTATCAACCCCGGACTGATTTCAATGAAGAGGAACTGGACCGTCTAAAGGATTCCATTGCCGAGCAGGGGATATTGCAACCGCTGCTGGTCCGGCATATGGACGGCACCTATGAGCTGATCGCCGGGGAACGGCGGCTGAGGGCCGCCAAGTCAGCCAATTTGAGCCATGTGCCCGTGGTGGTCAAGAACCTGACCGATCAGCAGGTGCTGGAAGTGTCCATCATTGAGAATATTCAGCGGGCCAACCTGAATGTGCTGGAAGAAGCGGAAGCCTATTTCAGGCTCATGGATGAATTCGGCTATACCCAGGAAAAAGTGGCCAAAAAAATCGGCAAAAACCGTTCCACCATTGCCAATCTGCTCCGGCTGCGGGGCTTGCCTGAAAAAATCAAGCAAAGTCTTCTGGATGAAGAAATTTCCACGGGTCATGCCCGGGCCCTGCTGGGTGCGGAATCTCTGGAAACCCAGCTGGCCCTGTTCGAACAGGTGGTGGCCCAGAAACTGTCGGTCAGAAAAACCGAGCTTCTGGTGAATCAGTCCAAACAGGAAAAACCCGCGCCGGTCCGGAACCTGTCCGCAACAGAACAGGCTTTTCTGGAAAACACCTGTTCCCAGATTTCCAGTCAGATCCAGTCTCCGGTGAAAATTCGAAAAACCGGGGAAAAAGGACGGATTGAAATCAATTTCACGTCTCAATCGGAATTTTCCCGGCTGGTGAACCTGCTGATCAATATTTCATGAAAATTACCATTGCAAAAACCGCCGGCTTCTGCATGGGGGTTCGCCGGGCCGTGGACATGGTGCTGGATGCCGCCAATAAATCCGATACACCGATATATACCTACGGCCCGCTGATCCACAACCCCCAGGTGCTGGAAATGCTGGAGACCAAGGGGATTTTTCGGCTGGATACCATCCCTGCAAAAGGCACGGGACTGGTGCTGATCCGGGCCCATGGTGTGCCGCCTGAAGATGAAACCACCCTGAAAAAAGCGGGATTCACCGTGATCAATGCCACCTGTCCCCGGGTGGTCCGGGTTCAGGTGATTATTCGAAAATTTGCCCAGAAAGGATATGCCACCATTATTATCGGTGAAGAAAATCATCCCGAGGTCAAAGGACTGCTGGGATATGCCCAGGGCAACGGACACACGGTGACAGCCATGGATCAGTTAAGGGCGTTGCCCGTATTTGAAAACGCCGTGGTGGTGGCCCAGACCACCCAGAATACAGCATTATATGATGAAATCAAAGCCTTTTGCGCGGAACACCGGCCCCATTACCAGGTGTTTGATACCATCTGCGGGTCCACGGAGCGCCGGCAGCAGGAGGTCAGACACTTGGCCGCCACCCATGATGCCGTGATCGTGGTGGGGGGAAGGCAGAGCGGAAATACCCGGCGCCTGGCCCAGGTGGCCGCTGAAACCCGGGCCTTTACCACGCATATTGAAACCGTGTCGGAAATCGATTTCACCGCCCTTGCAGGATTCCGGTCCATTGCCATTACCGCGGGTGCCTCCACGCCTAACTGGATCATCACCGACACCTGTTCCCGGGTGGCCCGGCACCTTGAGCATCAGCGCCCTGTGGCGGGAGTCATCTCCCGGATCCAGGGGTTTCTTTTAAAGACCAACCTGCTGCTGGCGCTGGGGGCCGGCAGCCTGACCTATGCCTGTTCCGTGGTCCAGCAACTGCCCCGCACATGGATTCATGCCGCCATTGCCATGCTTTATGTGTTTTCCATGCAGGTATTGAACAATATGTTTGCCGTTAAATCAGACACATACAACCATCCGGACCGGGCCGGGTTCTACCGGCGGTATCGCCCTGTTCTGGCGCTGCTGGCGGTGAGTTCCGGCGGGGCCGGGTTGTATCTGGCATATACCACGGGGGTGATGTCGTTTTTCATTCTTCTCATTATGAGCCTTCTGGGACTGTCCTATAACCTGAAGATCCTCCCCCGGGGATTGGGCAGAAAACAGCAGATCCGGCGTATCAAGGACATTCCCGGATCCAAAACCATCCTGATTGCCATGGCCTGGGGGGTTGTCACCAGTATTCTGCCGGCCGTGGATACCCGCAGTGTCCCTTTGTGGATGGCCGTGGCATTTTTATATGCCGCCGGGCTGGTGTTCAGCCGGACGGCATTTTTCGATATCAAGGCCATCCAGGGTGACCGGATCGCCGGCAGGGAAACCCTGCCCATACTTCTGGGAGAAAAAAAAAGCTTTGTTCTGATCCGGTATGTGCTGATTGCAACCCTGGTGCTGCTGGCAGGGGCCTGGCCGGCCGGATTGTCTTTTTCTCTGGCATTGCTGCTGGCTCTGGTGCCCGGTCTCATGCTGGTGCTGGTTCATTTTTTTGGAAAAGACTCCCGGATCTCAGGCACTCAGATGGAATTTATGATCGAATCCTCATTTCTTCTGACCGGTGTGACGGCCGCCCTTCTTTAGGAAAGCAGCCGTTCGATTTTTCGGTCTTTTTCCTGCCACAACTGATTGAGCCATTCACAGAACTGTGCCTTGAAAACCGGATCATTGAAATAATCCCCTTTGATCTGCCATCCGATTTCCAGCAATTGACAATCCACAATGATTTTCCGGGTTTTACCGGATATGAATGACCAGAAACTCGGCACCCGGTCCGGGTAAACAATGGTGACATCCAGAATGTGATTGAGACATTGATCCATGGATCCCAGAACAAAGGCGATGCCGCCGGCTTTAGGGGTCAAAAGATGTGAAAACGCGGATGTTTTGGCTTTTTCCGGGGTGTACCGGGTGCCTTCCACGAAATTCATGATGGACACGGGGGTGTGTTTGAATTTTTGACAGGCTTTTCGGGTACTTTCCAGATCTTTCCCCTTCATATGGGGGTTTTTAGCCAGAAATTCCCTGGAATAGCGTTTCATGAACGGAAAATCCAGGGCCCACCAGGCCAGCCCCAGAAACGGGACCCAGATCAGCTCTTTTTTTAAAAAAAATTTAAGCATGGGGACTTTTTTGCGCAATGTTTTCTGAAGCACCAGAATATCCACCCAGGACTGATGATTGGACAGCACCAGATACCATTGCCTGGGTGCCAGTTTGCCCAGCCCCCGGATGTCCCAGTCGATTTTGCAAAACAGGTCCGTGTTAACGGAATTGATGTAAATCCACAGTCCGGCAATGCCCATGAGTATCCGGTCCAGGATCACCACCACCGGTTGAAACGGCAGAATGAACTTGAGCAGGGAAATCAGTATCAACGGCACAGTGAGCAAAATGGTGTTGATCAGGTAAATCAAAAAAGATACCGCACCTTTCAGCGGTGATGGCAGAAAAGAAAACATGAAAGGTCCTTATGTCTGTTTGTGGGTCATGATATATTTTTTGACTGTTCGTCTGTCCAGCCCGGTTTTTTGGGCCACTTTTTCATAGGTGCCCAAAGTTTCATACAACAGGGTGCAGTATCCGGACAACAGGTCGGAAACCGGCAGATCCTGGGCCTGAATGCCCTGACACAGAAAACTGGAAAGAGATACGTCTTCGGGCGCCTGTTTGCCTAAGTAATCTCTTCGGAGCAGCACGCTTCTCACACATTGCTCCAGTTCCCGGACATTTCCAGGCCAGCTATAATGGTTTCCCAAGCGGCGGTCAATAATTCTTTTGATTTTGGTCGTGATTTTCGGTGACGCCAGACCGAGCATGCGGGTGACCGTGAAATCCAGGAGGGTGTCCAGTTCGGCCGGATCCTGTTGAATCCGGGTGCGCAGGGGCGGTACTTCAATGATGTCCGAGCACAGCCGGTAATAGAAATCTTCTCTAAAGACCCGGCCGTCCATGATCTCTTTTTTCGGACGGTTGGTGGCGGCAATGACCCGGCCGTTGAAACGGGACAGCCTATGGGCACCCACGGGGGTAAAGGTGCGTTCCTGGAGTACCCGCAGCAGTTTGACCTGGATATGGTCCGGGATCTCTCCAATTTCATCTAAAAGAATGGCGCCATGGGGGCTGCACCGGTCCAGCACCCCCTGGTAATCTTCCACGGCCCCGGTGAATGCCCCTTTGGTGTGACCGAACAGTTCGGATTCCAAAAGGGTTTCCGGATACTGGGACAGGTTTAATGAGGAAAACGCCCGGGTGAAGCTTTGAACAAAACAGCCGCATTTTATGTCAAAAGGAATGAATCCGCTCATGCCGATGGCTCGGGCGGCCGTGCCTTTGCCCGTGCCGGTCTCTCCTAGAAGCAGTGTGGAAAAATCTTCCATCCGGTTCCACAGATGCTGGTCATACAGCCCGATATTGTAGGTAAACACGTTGTACCAGAGGTGTTTTTTAAAGGTTTTCATACAGGGGCTGGCACCCACCAGGGTGTTTGAGATAAAATAAAATGCCCGGCGCAGTTGAAAAGACAGGGCAAAATAATGGTAAAACCGGGAGGTGGAAAACCCTTTTTCCTTCATCATTTCCCTGGCTTCATCCACAAAATTCACGGGCACGGGCTCATCCTGGGCCGTGATCTGATCCTGGATCAGCTGATCAAACCGGTCCCGGAATTTATGGAAAACATCGAACAGATACACCACCCGCAGCACTTCCCGGTCCTCTCCCGTGTACTGATTGATGTTGCCTCTGTTCTGGCGGGCCAGTTTTTTGAGCTGCCGGTCCACTTCCAGCACGCACATGTCCTTGCTTTTCCGGCGGGCCGCAGACGGGAACAGCCCGGCGATTTTTTGATCCAGGCGTTCCCGCAGTTCACTGAACGGGTTGGCAAAAGCCGCGTTGTGGACGGTTTTGAAAAAATGGCGCTCGGTCTGGGTCAGTACGGCTTTTTTCATAGGGGGTTCCTGTGTATGGTCATGTGCGTTTTTGTATAACCAATGTTCATAAAATGCAAGAATAAAACATTTCAGGCAATCGGACCGAAGGGACGTATAAGATGAAAATTATTTGAATACAGAGTGTTATCTGTTTTTGTCCTTGTGGCATGGTTTTTGATAACATTATGGGGATACTCATGAAATTATTTGAACCCAATCCCGTTTTTCGCTCCTGTTGATAGAAGACAGGGGCAAAAACGCTAAAATTCCCAATGGAGAGTTCCCATGATAACACGCATTTTGCACTCCCGGCTGCCGCTGATGATCTACACCCCGGTCAAGGTGTTTGACCTTGCTTATTTTCACGCTGTTTATGCGGCGGGGGCTTTGCCTGTGTTTGACACTGAATTTCTGGACAGCAAAGAGATCCTGCAAAAGATCCTTCAGTTGTCCAAAGAAAATATTGTTTTCGGTATCCGGCTGGCATCATTGGATTTACCGGTGCTCAAAGCCCTGGAAAAACAGCCGGTATCCAACCTGGACCTGGTGGTGATGCCCGTATCTAAAACAGGTGACACCCTTGAAAAGCCGAATTTAGGCGACACCCGGGTGTTGCTGGAGATCAAGGATATCGGCCTGACCGCCCGGATTGATCAAGCCGATCCCCATGGCCTGATCCTCAAGGGCAACGAGGCCGCCGGACAGGTGTCCAAATACTCTTCTTTCATTCTCATGCAGTGGTACCTGAAACACCAGAACCGGCCGGTGTTTGTTCACGGCGGGGTGGGACAGTACACAGGTGCGGGCATGCTGGCCGCCGGGGTGTCCGGTTTTGTCATGGATACCCAGGTGCTGCTGGCAGACGAAGCGCCGGTGTCCCCGGCCTTTAAAAATCTGCTGGCCATGGTGGAGGAGGGCGATTCCACAGAGATCAGCATCCAGGACAAACAGGTGTTCCGGGTATTTGCCAAACTGGGCACTAAAGTGGTCAGAGACCTGAAGCAGGACGCCGTGCTGCTGGGAGAACAGGAAAACGGAGAACAGCAGCTGTATGAAAAAATAGCCTCTCAGATCATCGCATTGAACGATACCCAGGCCCCGTTTGTCCAGTCGCTGTTCTTCATGGGACAGGACGGGCTGTTTGCCCGGCATATGGCAAAAAAATCCCATAAACTGTCTGAGATGATCCATGATTTTTTTGTTACGCTGGGCCAGGTGCTCGACTGTGTGGATGCGTTTGACCCGGTGAAAGAAAACTCACCGTTCGCCCGGAACCAGAACACCCGGCTGCCCTTGATCCAGGGGCCCATGGCCAATATATCCGACAACCCGGAATTTGCGGCAAAAGTGCTGGATGCCGGGGCCCTGCCGTTTTTTGCCGTGGGATCTTTGCCCGCGTCTCTGGCCGATGAGATGCTGTCTAAAGGAAAGAAAAAAGTGTCTAACTGCGGGGCCGGCCTGGTGGGCATTGAAGCGTTCAACCCCATGGTGCACAAGCATCTGGACATGGTGAAAAAATACAAGATCCCCTTTGCCCTGTTTGCCGGGGGCATTCCCTCCCAGGTGCGGGACCTGGAGGCGGCCGGCACCAAAACCTATCTGCACACCCCGTCCGTGCCCATGATGGAAAATGCATTGAAAAGCGGATGCATCCGGTTCATTTTCGAAGGCGGGGAAGCCGGGGGACATGTGGGGTTTCTGTCTTCCCTGGTGCTGTGGGAAGGGGCCATTGAAACGCTGGTGAGCCGGAATCAGGATTTGTCAAAAATCTCGCTGGTGTTTGCCGGCGGCATCTCCACCTGTTTTGCCTCGTTTTTCATCTCCGGCATGACCTCGTTTCTGGCCAAAAAAGGCGCTGCCATCGGCTTGCAGGTGGGCACGGCCTATCTGTTTTCCCAGGAGATCGTAAAAACCCGGAGTGTCACCAAACAATACCAGGATATCATCATTGAAAAAGATGAGACCGTGGTGATCGGCAAAAGTCTGGGCCTGGCTTCCCGCACCGCGCCTACGCCATTTGCAAAAAGAATGAAAGAACTGGAAGACAACATGATCCTGGACAAGGTCGGCCTGGATGAACGCAAGCGGGCCTTTGAAAAGAAAAACATCGGGTCTTTGCTGATCGGCGCAAAAGGGTTTATGCCGGATTTCAAACGGCCCGGAGAGCAGTACTACACCTGGTTCAAGGATGAGGAACACCGGGAAAAAGGCAATTTTCTGGTGGGAGACAGCCTGGCGTTCTTTAAAAAGGATGTCACCATTCAACAGATCCATGAGACTTATTTTACGGCCAAATCCCGATTGTTTCATCACCTGAACCAGCTGGAGGTCCTTTTCAGCCCGAAAAACCGGATCAACGACGAGATTGCCGTGGTTGGCATGGGATGTACCCTGCCGGGTGCCGACACCCCGGATGCCCTGTGGGACAATATCCTGGGAAAAAAATACGCCATCAAACCCATGCCGGACCACCGGTTTGACAAAGATCTGTATTACAGTCCGGACCGGACTGCCGAAGACAGAACCTACACCATTCTGGCTGGAGTGGTGGATGATTTTCAATTTGATCATGAACGGTTCGGGTATGCCCCGGACAAGGCCAAACGGTTGTCCCGGAGCCAGCAGATGGTGTTGCAGACCGCTTACAAAGCCGTGGAAAATGCCGGCCTTGTGGATGACAAGGATCAGTTGATCTGTGAAGATCCCCAGAGAACCGCCGTGATCATCGCCACCTGCCTGTCCAATGAACTGGGCAACACATTGCAGCTCAAATACTGGTTCCCCCAGATTCTGTCCATGATGGAAAAAACCGAGGCCTGGGCTGCGCTGTCCGAAGATGAAAAAACCAGTATTCGAGAAAACCTTCAATCACAACTGGAAGGGGAACATAAAGGGTATGACCCGGTGCACGGGATTCTTTTAAACATCGAGGCGTCCCGCATCGCCCGGCACTTAGGGGTCCGGGGGGCCAACTATATTGTGGATGCGGCCTGCGCCTCGTCCATCACAGCTCTGGAAGCGGGAATCGGCGAGCTGCTCTCCGGCGAGCATGACCAGGTGATCGTGGGCGGGGTCAACACCCACCTGGCCCCGGAATCCTTTATCGGGTTCGCCAAAATGGGGACCTTGTCAGCCAGGGGATCCTATCCTTTTGATCAGCGGGCCGACGGGTTTGTGCTGGGAGAAGGGTCTGTGGTGTTTGTGCTCAAGCGCATGAAAGACGCCATCCGGGACAACGACCGGATCCTGGGGGTGGTCAACGGGATCGGGGCCTCTTCCGACGGCCGGGGCAAGTCCATTGCCGCCCCCAACCCCCGGGGCCAGGTATTGAGCGTTCAGCGCTGCTTTGAACACACCCGGCCGGAAATCTCTCCCGCTGACATCGGGTTCATCGAAGCCCACGGCACCTCCACCACCATCGGGGATGCCGCGGAGCTGGAAACCCTGAATTCCGGTACAAAGACAACCATGCCGGCATCTCCTCCATCAAGTCCCAGATCGGGCATCTGCTGGGGGCGGCGGGGACCGCCGGGCTGATCAAGGCGCTTTTGGCGGTGGACAAGGGCATGCTGCCCCCAACGGGCAGTTTGAAACCCTGTCTAAAAACCATGATCTGTCAAATTCTTCGCTTTTTATCGTCAAAGATCCGGAAGAATGGCAGCGCCCGGAAAACGCGCCCCGGAGCAGCCGTATCTTCCTATGGGTTCGGCGGCATCAACTACCATGTGGTGGTGCAGGAGATGGTTGACTCATATCTGCCCCTTTCCGGATATGTTTTCAAATCCGGCCCATGATTTCAATGATGACCGCATCGTGGTGGCCGGACTGGGCGTGTTTCTGCCGGTGCAACAAACACGCAGATGTTCTGGGAAAAACTGAGCAGCGGCGAAAAACAGGTCACCCCGCTGGGGGAGGATCATTTGACACAAAAGCCTATGCCGCGTTTCCTGAAAATTCCATTTATCACCTGCCTGAAGTCAAGGCCGGGGTGGTCAAAGACTTTAAATTCAACAATCTTAAGTACCGGATGCCCCCACCATGGTAAAATCCATTGAGCGGGCCGATTTTCGGGCTGGAGGCCGCAGATGAGGCCCTGGCCTCGTCCGGTCTGTCATCCGTGGACGGCGGGCCGGCCAGAACCGGGGTCATCTTAGGCACCATTGCCGGGGAGCGCCAGAGCAAGAACATCATCCGGGTGAGAAAACAGGTCATCGCCAATGCCGTGACAAACGCCGAAGGCGTGGACAAATCCCGGGCAAAGGCCGTGGCCGACGATCTGCTGGCCGTGATCCGGAACACCATTCCGGAAAACAATGAAGACACCACGCCGGGGCTGCTGTCCAACATTATTTCCGGACGTATTGCCAACCATTTCGGGCTCAACGGGGCCAACTACGTGGTCGACGCTTCCTGCGCCTCAGCCACCATTGCCATCCGGAACGCGGCCCGGATGCTCAAGCACAGGGATCTGGATTTTGTCCTGGCCGGCGGGGTGGACTGCAACCTTTACCCGGCCGTGCTCATGGCGTTCAAACGCTTAGGGCTTTTGTCCGGAACAAACGGATACTTTTTTGACAGCCGGGCCCAGGGGTATGTGATGGGAGAAGGGGCCGCCATCCATGTGCTGACCACCCTGAAAAAAGCCCGGGAAGCGGGCATGACGATTTTAGGCGAGATTCATGACTGCACCGTGCGCTCGTCCGTGCCCGATCATCTGCTGGCCCCGTCGGAGCAGACCTTTAAATCCGTGATCAACGAGGCCTACCAGCGGTCCGGCATCCGCAAGTCAGACATCAACCACCTGGATCTGTTCGCGTTTTCCAATGTGTTCGGGGACATGGTCGAGCAGCAGGTGATCCAGGCCAGCTTTTCCCATAAAATGCACTGCGGCAATATCAAGCCCCAGTTCGGGTATTTCAAGGCGGCCAATCCGGCCGTGGCCATGGCCAAGCTCATGCTCATGAACCAGAAAGGCCAGATTCTGCCGGATTTCAATTATGATGCGGATCATTCCACGCTGAACCACAGCAAGGTATTGACCCCCGCCACAAAGCCGGTTGACAGAAAACCGGGACAGCCCCTGCGGTTTGCCGCCAATGTCAACGGTATCGGTGGCAATCACGCCCATCTGATCATGGGCACCCTGCCCCGGGTTCTGGATCTGAAAGACGCGGCCCCGGACCAGCCCGTGATCGAAGCGGAATACCGCCAGGTGTCCGGCGATGACCTGGTGGTGACGGACACGGCCTATTCTGCGGGCCCCGGCGGCAAAAAACTGCGCATGGTGGCGTTGCTGTCCGGCCAGGGGGCCCAGCGGCCGGGCATGATGAAACAGCTGTATGAAGCGGACGCCCATGTTCGAAAAGTGCTGGACAAAGGGGATGCCGTCTTTTTTGACGTGCGGGGATATTCCATCCTGGACATGATGTTCGGGGACGACCCGGCCCTGAATTCCACCCAGAACACCCAGCCGGCCGTGTTTCTGTCTTCAGCCGCCATCTGTTCCCGCCTGGCGAAAGAAGGGTTTACCCCGGACTATTTCATCGGCCATTCCGTGGGGGAATACACGGCATTGTTCTGTTCGGGCATGCTGGGGTTTGAAGATGCCTTGCGCCTGATCATCAAGCGCTCGGATCTCATGTACGAGAGCACCCTGAAGCAGCCGGGAAAAATCATGGTGGTGTTTAAAAATGAAAAAGACACACAAGCATTGCTGCGCCAATCCTTTATCTCCGATATTTATATCACCAACAAAAACAGTGAAAAACAGACGGCCGTGTCCGGCAAAGCCGAAGCCATCGACAATTTCTGTACCTTTTTGTCCCAGCAGGAAGTGTCGTACAAGAAGCTCAATCTCACGGGGGCGTTTCACACCCCGCTGCTCCAGCCGGCTGCGGACGAACTGAGAGCGTTCCTGGATACCCTGACCTTTAACAAGACCCGGTTCAACCGGATCATCTCCAACACCCTGGCCCGGCCCTATCCGGAAAGTGAAAAAGAGGTCAAGGATCTTCTGGCCCGGCAGATCGTGTCCCCGGTGGAGTTCATCCGGTCCGTGGAAAACGTGTATGTGTCCGGCCGGACCCATTTTATCGAGATCGGGCCTTCCCGGCTCCTGGTAAACCTGCTCAAACACATCAACATCGGAGACTACGGCACGGCCGTGTCTGTGGATACCCGGCAGGGGGAAGTGGCAGCGTTTGAAGCCTGCCGGCAATACCTGATCGGCTGCAACAGCCTGTTTGAGCATCCGCCGGAAGACCTGCCCGCACTGCCGGCAACACCGGATGAACAGACAAGTGAACCCGTTTTGGAGGAGGCCCTGCCCCGGATGAACCTGTCCCATGATTTTGAACAATTCAAGGAAGAAAACAAGGAACAGCTGGACCAGATCCTGTATCAGGAGTTTGAGCGCCAGAAACGCGAGGCGGCCATTCATGCCATGGACCGGTTTGATTTCAACACCGGCCGCATTCTGATCTCCGGCGTGTCCGTGGGCCTGCCCGGCAAGGGCCGGCGGGTGTTTGCCACGGACAATTTCAATGCCATTCTCAACGGGGAAAATTTTATTGAACCCCTGACCCTGGAAGCCCAGGAGCGGATCACGGACAAGAACATCACCAAACTGTACAAACAGCCGGACGGCAATGCCCGGTTCGTTCAGATCACCCGCACCGAGGATGTGATCCATCTGGCCGGCCAGCTGGGGTATTTTGATCTCACCGATGAATACGGCATCAAGGAACAGTATGATGTGGCCATGTCTCTGGGCATTGCCGCAGGCATTGAAGCCCTCAAAGACGCGCATATTCCTCTGGTGATGCAGTACAAGAAAATGAAGGGCGGCCGAAGCATGGTGCCGGAAGGGTTTGCCCTGCCGTTAGAGATGCAGGAAGACACCGGGGTGATCATCACCTCGTTGTGGCCCAGCGGCGAAACCCTGATGGCGGAACTGGAAAAATACTTTTATGAGCGGTTTTTTCTGCGGCCCCATGAAGAATTTGAAAAGATCTACTATTTTCTGATGGAGCGCATCAAGGAGATCGACATCAAAGAATCGCTCACGGAATGGTTCTTCAAGTCCAAGGCCAGAAAACGCAGATTTTCCGCCTATACCTTTGATAGAAATTTTCTGGCCAATGCCTGCCCTGGGATCGGCTCACCTGGCCAAGATCATCAGGCCAAAGGCCCCAACACCCTGATTGTCGTCCGCGTGTGCTTCCACCACGCTGGCCATCAGTATGCGAGGACTGGATCCGCACGGGCCGGTGCAAGCGGGTGCTGGTGGTGGGCGGTGAAAACGCCACGTCTGCGCGCAAAAGAAACCAGTGGGTAGGATCAGGATTTCTGGCTTTAGGCGCCGCCACCATTAAAAAACGGGTGTCTGAAGCAGCCAAACCCTTTGATGAGGACCGCAACGGCACCATCCTGGGGCCGGGGCCGTGAGCCTGGTGATCGAAATGAAACAGGAGTGTCAAAACGGGGCATGAACGGCCAGTGCGAGATCCTGGGCACGCACATCGCCAACTCCGCGTACCATACGTACAATATCGATGTACCCACATGTCAAAGAGATGACCAAATTTATCCAACAAGGTGGAAAAACGCACCGGACTGAGAAAAAGGACTATGCCGGCAAACTGTTGTTCATGTCCCATGAAACCTATACCCCGGCAAGAGGCGGCAGTGCCGATGCCGAGGTCACAGCCCTGGAATCCGCCTTTCCAGTCATCTCAGTGAGATCTGCATCTCCAACACCAAGGGATTTACCGGGCATACCCTGGGCGCCGCCATTGAGGACGTGGTCCTGGTCAAGGCCCTGCAACAGCGCAAGGCCCCGCCCATTGCCAATTTGAGCAAAATACCGGCCCACTTCAAAAACTCAATTTTCCGGCCAGGCACAGATCAACAGTGAATACGGCCTGCATCTGTCTGCGGGATTCGGATCCCATTTTGCGTTCATGTTTGTCAAACGCATCCAGGAAAACAAGGTGGAAGGCAGCCTGGCCTATCACCGGTGGCTGCGCAACATTTCGGGGTCCAGAAACCGGAATTGAAACTCATTGATAATACCTTGTGCGTGGTGGCCGGTGATCCGGCGACCCCCGGCAGTGGCACCGGAGACCCGGCCTCAGAAAGTGACGACAAAACAGCCGGCCGCGCGAATACGCAGCCCCGGAGCCGTTTCCCGGGTTCCTGCAACCGCTTCAGGTGCAGCAGCCACATCGGATAGACCGGCTGTAAACGCGGCTTCCGGGCCGGACAAAGGCCAGGCAACAGAAAGATCCAGCAGATCATAGCCGCCCAGACCGGTTACACCCGGACATGCTGGAAGATGACCTGGATCACAGGCGGATCTGGGCATCGATACAGTCAAACAGGTGGAGATCTTCGGCAAGATTGCCACGGATTTCAGATTTGCCGTGCCCGATGATTTGCGGTTGCGGGATCTGAACACCATTGCAAAACTGGCGGACTATGTGGCGGCCCGGTCCGGTGCCGGTGCTTCTGGTGCGGCAGCATCCGGCCTTTCTCCGGATTCTGCGGCCCCGGGCAAATCACCGGGACAGGGATACAGCCGTCGCTTCCCCGGCGCCCGCCCATACCATGGATTCGGGGAACGCGTGGTAACCGGCACGGTGCCGCCGGATCAGGTTTTCGCCAAAGTCAAGGAGGTGATCGCGGCCCAGACCGGTTACACCCCGGATATGCTGGAAGATGACCTGGATCTGGAAGCGGACCTGGGGATTGATACGGTGAAGCAGGTGGGGAGATCTTCGGTAGGTGGCGTCCCATTTCGGGTTTGCCGTGCCGATGATCTGCGGCTCCAGGGATCTGAATACCATTGCCAGACTGACCGCGTATGTGGCCGATCATGCAGCGGATCTGGCGCAGCATCCGGTTCAGACGGTTCCCGGACACCGGCTTCGGATCAAGCCGTCGGTACGGCCTTGTCCTCCCATGACACAGATTCCGCAATGCCGACAACGGCCCATACCATGGATTCCGGCGAACGGGTGGTGACCCCGGCCGGTGGGGATGACTCTACCACGACCGTGGTCAAGAGGTGATTGCCGCCCAGACCGGTTACACCCGGACATGCTGGCCGACGACCTGGACCTGGAAGCGGATCTGGGGATCGATACGGTCAAACAGGTGGAGGTCTTCGGCAAGAGTGGCGTCCCGGTTCGGGTTTGCGGTGCCGGACGATCTGCGGCTCAGAGATCTGAACACCATTGAAAAGCTGGCCGCCTATATTCAGACAAAGATCCCGGTAGCATCGGCCCCGGCGGAAGAACCCGTCCCGGCCACGGGATCAGCGGATCAGTGCCAACCGGAGACGCAGACGGTCCTGGCGCGCATGGGCCTGACTCGCCCGTCCCTGCCTGGGGCAAACGCACCGGTTTCGATGCCCAGACGACCGGTTTCCGGACCCGGCCTCTCCCATCAAACGTCTGGTGGTGCGGGTGGATGAGGCAGACATGCAGAAACCCGGGCGCCGGATTTTGCCGGGCAACGGCTCCTGGTGTCCATGGATTCCAGCAGGTTTGCCCAAGCCGTTATTGAGCGGATTCAATCCATGGGCGGTGAAGTCATCACCCTGGGCACTGAAAATGCGGACGTGACGGATCTGTCCGACCTGGACGGATTCCAGGCCGCTATAAACGCCTTTGCACAGACCGATCCCGACATCACAGGCTATCTTCACCTGGCTTCCCTGGATGCCTGGTTTGACCGGAAAAACCGGGAATTTAGCACAGACAAAGATCTGAACACCACAATGAAATCATGTTGTGCTGCTCAAAACGTTATGAACAGCTGGACCGTCCGGACACGTTTGTCGGCACCCTTACCTTTGATTCCGTGGTGTTTCCTTATATGGAAGACGGCGGGGAGATTCATCCGCTGTTTTCCGGGTTGAGCGGTCTGCTCAAGACCGCCAACAAAGAGCTGGAAAACACCCGGGTCAAGGTGGTGGATTTTTCCTACAAGCAGCCCAAAAAGAGCCTGGCCCGGATTGCGGACCTGTTTCTGGCGGAACTGCTGTCCGACGATCCCCGGTGTGAGGTGGGGTATAAAAACAAGAAACGGTATGTGCTGTCCATGCACCCGGAACCCGCCCGAAAGGATCAGCCCATTGTGTCGGACGGTGACACCCTGCTGGTGACGGGCGGGGCCGGAGGGATCACCTATGAGATCCTCAAACAGGTGGTGGCGGATTATCAGGTCAACCTGGTGATCCTGGATATCAACGATATCTATGCCACAGACCCGGCGCTGCTGAAGCCCGATGCCACGGAAGCGGATCTGATGGGGCTTTTACGCAGCCAGATGCCCGGGGAAAAACCCGTTGCTGTGAAGCAGGCCCTGGACCGGCTTGTGCGGGTCAGACAATCCATTGCCAACATCGAGTATTTGAAATCCCAGGGCATTTCCGTGACCTATCACTGTACGGATGTCACCGACTTTGACGCGGTGAAACAGGCCGTGGATGCGTGTGACCGCATTGACGGAATCTTCCATGCGGCAGGCATGGAGATGAGTCAGTTCATCCCCAAAAAAGAGCGCAACGCCTTTGAACTGGTGGTGGATGTCAAGGTCAAAGGCATGCGGAACCTGCTGGCAGCTGCCAGAGACCGGGAATACCGGTACATGTTCACTTTTTCATCGGTCACGGCCCGGTTCGGCAACCAGGGCCAGGTGGATTACACGGCTGCCAACGATTTTCTGGGCAAAGCCTTGTTCAGAGAAAAACAGATGCATCCGGACCGCACTTACAAAGTGTATGCCTGGACCGCCTGGGGCGGGGTGGGTATGGCCACCAACCCCACGGTGAAAAAGGTGCTGGAAGACCGGGGCATCCAGTTTCTGCCCATGGAACAGGGCGTGAAGTGCTTCATGGCTGACCTGCTGGATGCCACGGAATCGGAGATGGTGTTTTCCGGGCTGGATTATGATTTTGACATTGACGGTCTTTTGGGAACGCCGTCAGATCAGGCGTTTCCGTTTTTAGGCGATTTGACCCACAAGGCGGATGATACCGCGGTCTGGACCCGGGTCCTGGACCTGGAACATGACGTGTTTCTGCATGACCATACCATGGGGGATGTGCCGCTGTTTTTAGGATCCACGGGCATTGAAACCATGGCCGAAGCAGCCGCTGCCTTGGCCGGGGACGGGTCTGTGGTCACGAAAATGTCTGATTTTTCCATTCCCTATGGCATCAAGCTGCTCAAGGGGCGGCCCAAAGAGATCATCATCTCTGGAACCCTGCAGGCACCCGGTGAGTTTGCCTGTGGCATCACGTCAGTGTTCAAAACCCCCAACGGCAAAGTGATGGGGGACCCCAAACAGCATTACCAGGGGAATTTTTTCCTGGCAAAACAACGGCCGGCACCTGAAACCTTGGATCTGCCGGAATTTTCTCCCGTGTCCTGGGAAGGGGACCTGGCTGATTTGGTGTATCATCCCAGCCGGTTGTTCATGTTCGGGCTGTTCGGCACCATCACGGATATCAACTCCTTTGATGGAAAAACCCTGATCACCACGGTGGCGGACCGGTCGGAGGCCCCGTTTTTCAAAGGGGTGACCGATCCGAATTTCCAGGCGGCCCCGGTGCTGGTGGATGCCATGTTCCAGACCGGCGGACTGCTGGAATTTTTAACCACCTCCAGAACTGTTTTGCCCTTCCGCATCGCGGCCATGACCTTTTTTGCTCCCGTGGAAAAACACACGGACTACCTGTGCATTACCCGGAAAAAGGAATCCGGTGAAGAAACCAACACCTATGACCTTTTTCTGACGGATATGTCGGGCAAGGTGTTCATCAAAGTCACGGGATTTGAAATGGTCAAGCTCACCCGCCTGGCCCCGGAAGACCGGATCACCGATAAAGTGACCTTTGCCGAAACCGTGGTTTAGATCCGGGATGAGATAACTGAAAATATCAAAGGCCGTCTGTCTTCAGCAGCCGGCCTTTGATATTTCATGTGTCAGGGGCCGTTAGAATTTTTTGACACCTGTGAATGGTTTCCAATTCTGATCAGATAAAAGGTATCACCGCCGGTCCCGGATGATCCGGCCTTCAGCCAGAATTACCTGCGGATATGCCCCTAAATGGAAGGGATCTTTATCCCAGACAATCAGGCTGGCCAGACGGCCCGGGGCCACCGTGCCCAGGCAATGGTCGATGCCGAGGATTTCCGCGTTTTTTAACGTGATCAGACCGATGGCATCCGCCGGGGCCATGCCCTGGATCAGAAAATATTTAAGACTGTCTCTCAGATGATGGGCCAGGATGATGGGATGATCGCTCATCAGACCGAATTTGGCCCGGGATGCCATGAGCCGGGCCGTGTGCCGCCAGGATGCGTTTTTCAGCTCCACCTTGCCGTCTGAAGCCCCCAAAGGCCCATACACCACCGGGATGCCGTGGTCGGCCAACGCATTGAAAATCCTTGAGTCACAAATGTCCAGGGCATGTTCCGCCGTGACCCTGATATTGAACTGTTTTTTCAGATCCATGAGAAACAGGGCGTCATCCGCCTTGTGCAGGTGCACTTTCAGAATTTTGTCTCCATTGAACAGCCGGAAGATCTCCCACTCGGATTCAGACAGGGCCAGATCATATTCCCGCTGGGCCCAGACCACGCCTTTTTTCGGGCTGTCCGGCTTAGACAGTTCATACAGGGCTTTTTCCTTTTTGATGCAGGCCTGCTCTTGTTTTCGAAAGATATCAGATAGATATTTTTTGAGCATGGCGGCGGCTCCCATGCGGGTACTGGGCCGGTGTCCTTTCCAGTGCGTGGACATCCGGGGATTGTACCCGAATGCCGCCTTGAATCCATAGTCGCTGACAACCGCATCAGATCGGTTTTCGGCAAAATTTTTGATGATCACGGCTTTGCCGCCGATAATATTGCCGGATCCCGGCACCACACAGGAATACAGCACCCCGAAGTCCACGGCATCGGCAAAGGCCCGGTCATCAAAATAGATGCTGTCCAGAGGATTGTGCAGCGGCGCAAAAGGCGTGCTATGCTCGTCTGTTTCGGTTTCCGAGACCGGTTCTCCCTGGCGCTCCATGCCGATGTGGGAATGGGGGTCGATGAACGCCGGGGTGACGATGCCCCGGATGTCGCCGGGACAGGGTCTGTCCGTCACATCCACGATATGGCGGCCTTCCACCACCACGGTCATGTCTGTGTGCACAGACCGGCCGTCATACAGCTGGTCGGCCCGGATAACAAGGCGGTTGTTTTCCATGATCAGGTCCTGTGATATCATTGGGTCAGTCCGAAAATCTGTTTTATTCATCAGATATCGTGATTGAACGCTAAATGCAAGGCAGGCCGTATCAAATATTTTTGGAAACTTGATTTTATCCCGGTTGTGTGACAGGTTGCCGTAAAGCAGTGAAATAAAAGGAGCCGACAGATGGGGATGGCGGTTGTTGCAGTGATTGCAGGATTGATTCTTCTGGTGTGGAGTGCGGACCGGTTTGTGTCGGGTGCGGCGGCCACGGCCACTTATTTCGGCATGCCCCCGCTGCTCATCGGCATGGTGGTCGTGGGATTCGGCACTTCAGCGCCGGAGATGGTGGTATCGGCGCTGGCAGCCGTGCAGGGCAGTCCCGGAATTGCCCTGGGAAACGCCTATGGATCCAATATCGCCAATATCGCTTTGATTCTGGGCATCACGGCATTGATCAGTCCGGTCATGGTCCATTCCGCGGTATTGAAAAAAGAACTCCCGATTTTGACACTGATTACCGCAGGATCGGTATGGCTGGTGGCGGATCTGATGATTTCCCTGTCAGATGCAATGATACTGCTGGGGGTATTCGCTGTTTTGATGGGCTGGACCATTGTGCAGGGAATCCGCCGGAAGACCGATCCGCTGGCCGAACAGATGGAAGTCCGGGCCATGGATTCGGACCTCTCCATCAAAAGAGCGGTTTTCCGCCTGATTCTGGGGCTGGGTCTCTTGATCTTAAGTTCCCGGATACTGGTATGGGGGGCTGTGGCACTGGCCCGGATGTTCCATGTCAGCGACATGATCATCGGGCTGACCATTGTCGCGGTGGGCACATCCCTGCCGGAACTGGCATCCTCCATTATCGCGGCCCGCCGGAACGAACATGATATCGCCCTGGGCAATGTCCTGGGATCCAATCTGTTCAATACCCTGTCAGTGGTGGGGATTGCCGGTGTCATTCATCCTTTCGGGGTGGATCCATCGGTTCTGTATCGGGATATGGCGGTGATGGGGGGGCTGACCTTGTCCCTTTTCATCATCGGATACGGGTTCAGGGGCCGGCCGGGGCGTATCAACCGGCTGGAAGGGGCCGGGCTGCTGGCCGTTTATATGGGATACACGGCTTTTCTTGTCATCCCTTTGCTGACCGCCGGTCCGTCATGAGCAGTATTTCTTGCAAAATTTCGGACAAAGGTATATAGACTTTTTTTGCAGCAAACCGAGTGCCGGGAGAATTCATGCATACCCCCCTTCATTACCAGGTGTCTGAATATGACTGTGTGCCCACGGCCCTGATCAATGCGGTGAGCTATCTGTTCAAGCGAAAGCAGGTGCCGCCCATGGTGATCCGGCACATCTATCTGTACTGCCTGGATACCGTGGGCCGAAATGCCCGGTTCGGCATCGGGGGCACCAGCAAATACGCGGTCCGGCTGGTGGGCAACTGGCTGGAATCCTACCGGTTCAAAGATTTTGCCGTGCGCACCGTGTTTCTGGAAAAAGAGGCGGTCCGCCTGGACTCAGACGGGCCGATTCAGGACTGCCTGGATCAGGGAGGGGTGGTGCTGTGCAATATTAGGCTCACCCGGAAGGAAGAGCATTACATCATGATCACAAAGATTGCGGATGGCTGGGTGTACGGGTTTGACTCCTATTTCCGCACCGCCATCAGAGGAATGAAAGGACATGTCAGCATCCTGGAATCAGTGGACGGCCGGTCTCCCAACCTGAAAATCCGGCTGTCGTGGCTGGATCAGCCGGATTGCCGGCGGTTCTGCCTGGGACCTGTGACCCAGCGGGAGGCCCTGCTCATGTGGCGGATGACCTGATCCGCAAACATATCATGCGTTTGTTTGCATCAATGCAGGATATCTGTATCAAATAAAAAAAAGGCGGTTTATCCGGCAATCAGCAGGATCTGCATATCCATGACATTGGTGCGGGTAGGGCCGGTGATCAGCAGATCATCCAGTGCCTTGAAAAAGGGGTAGGCGTTGTTTTCATTCAGATGCTTTTCTGCGGACAGCCCCAGGGCCTTTGCCCGGGACACCGTGTTTTCATCGGCAAAGGCCCCGGCGGCATCTGTGGGGCCGTCCGTGCCGTCTGTGCCCGCGGATAAAAGCATTATCCCGAACGTACCCTGAAGGGCCAGGGCACCGGCCAGGGCCAGTTCCATGTTCCGGCCGCCTGTACCGTTCCCTTTGATGGTGACAGTGGTTTCTCCGCCACACAGCAGGCAGACCGGGGGCTTTGCCGGCCGGCCGGACCGCCGGGCTTCCCGGGCAACGGCGCACAGCACTTTGGCAGCTTCTTTTGCCTCTCCCTGGATCATGGATGACAGCACCAGGGGCGTGAACCCCTGATTTTCCGCTTCTATGGCCGCAGCACTCAGGGCATCGGACAGGCTGCCCACTACCTGGTTCGTTACCCGGGAAAAGATGGGATCACCGGGTTTGGGTGTGTCAGGAATCCGGCCGTCCATGCCGGCCCGGATATGGTTTCGGACCGGTTCAGAAACCGAATCCCATATCCCGTGACGTTGAAGAATGGCCCGGCAGTCCCGGAAGTGTCCGGTATCCGGGGCCGTCATGCCGGAACCGATGATATCCAGGTCATCGCCGATCACATCGGACAGGATCAGCGATACCACCCGGGCTTCGTTGGCAGCCGCGCATACCTGCCCGCCCTTGATTTTTGACAGATGCTTGCGGATGGTGTTGATTTCGTGGATCGTGGCCCCGCACCCCAGAAGCTGCCGGGTGGTGTCCTGCTTGTCCGCTAAAGAGAGGCCGTCCGCCGGTGCCGGTGTCAAGGCCGATGCTCCGCCTGATATCAGGCAGACAATCAGGTCGTCCGGCCCGGCTTCCGACACCATGTCCAGCAGGGCTGATGCGCCGGCCACACCGGCTGAATCCGGCACCGGGTGCCCGGCCTCCATTACCCGGCAGTGTTTCAGGGGCAGGCCATGTCCGTATTTGGTGACCACCACCCCGTCGTGGATACGCGATCCCAGAATTTGTTCCACCTCACGGGCCATGGCTGCCGATGCCTTGCCGGCCCCGGCCACATAAACATGCCGGATCTGATCCAGGTTCAGGTCAATGTTCCCGACCCACAGCCGGGTGCTGGAAATGCGCACCTGTTTTTTGATACAGGCATCAGGTGCCACTGCCCGGACACCTGCTTCAAATATGGCGGTTGCTGACTTTTTGAGTATCATCGGATCAGACCTTCATCGAAAATCGGTTGAAAATAATACAGGGGCAGTCCGTGCAACAAGACGGTTTCCCCTGGAAAACGATTCACCCCTTCAACGCCTTTTTCACCTTCACTGCGAGATCTTTGTTGGAAAAAGGCTTTTGAATGAAATGAACATCTGCATCCAGAACACCGTGATGGGCGATGACATTGGCCGTATATCCGGACATGAAGAGCACTTTCAGTTTCGGGTATTCCGCCAGCAGTTTTTCAGCCAGGTCCCGGCCGTTCATCTCCGGCATGACCACGTCGGTGATCAGCAGGTGAATTTCACCGTCATGTTCGTTTGTCAAAGCGACGGCCTCACCAGGGGATTCCGCGGTCAGGATGTTGTAATCCAACTGTTCGAGGATTCTTTTGGCAAGCTTTAAAATGGAAGTTTCGTCTTCAACAATCAGCACGGTTTCACCCGATCCGGCCGGAGTTTCTTCGGCTGGATCTGTTTCAATCCGCCGGACGACGTCAGCATGACGTGAGAAATAAAGCCGGAAGGTGGTCCCTTTTTCAGGTTCGCTGTAAACATTGATAAACCCTTTGTTTTGCTTGACAATGCCGTAGATCACCGACAGCCCGAGCCCGGTGCCTTTGCCGATGGGTTTGGTCGTGTAAAAGGGTTCGAAAATATTGTCCATCGTTTTCCTGTCCATGCCGCGCCCGTTATCGCTGACGGCCAAAAGGACATATTCACCCGGAATAAATCCGGCATGGTCAGCACAATACAGGTCATCAAACCGGACGTTATCGGTTTCAATGGTGATTTTCCCTACATCAGAGATGGCATCCCGCGCGTTGACACACAGATTGACAAGGATCTGGTTCAGCTGTGATGGATCGATTTTTACCGGCCACACCCCGGGTTTCGGTTTCCAGGAAAGGTCGATATCTTCGCCGATGAGACGGCGGATCATCTTGAGCATGCTCTCCACGGTTTCATTGAGATCGAGCACTTTCGGATCGATGGTCTGCTTTCGGGCGAATGCCAGAAGCTGCCGGGTGATATCCGTGGAACGTTCCGCCGCTGTCAGGATCTCCTGCAGATCAGCGCGCAGTTCATCTTCAGGATCTATTTTATCAATACCTAATTGTGCATACCCGATGATGACACTCAGCATATTGTTGTAATCATGGGCCACGCCCCCGGCCAGCCGGCCCACGGATTCCATCTTCTGTGCCTGGAGCAGCTGGGACTGGAGCTTCTCATGTTCAGCCTCGATGTTTTTCCGTTCAGTGATATCAACGACCGTTGTTATGAAATAAAGCGGATTTCCTTTGTCGTCACGCCAGATAGCGACACTGACATCGGCCCAGAGGAGGGTGCCGTTTTTGTGGACATAGCGTTTTTCGAAACGATCCGCCCGCTTCTCTCCGGCCAGCAGCGGGCGGATTATCTTGTCAGTCTTTTCAATATCTTCAGCCGGGGTGAGATCCTGCCATTTTTTGCCTTTCAGCTCATCCTGAGAATATCCCAGAAAATCGGCATAGGCTTTGTTGGCATCGATTTCCCCAGTGGGCAAAGTGATCGATTTGCCGACATTCGAGGCTTCGAAAATATACTTGAACCGGGCGAGGCTTTCCTGCAGGGCTTTGGTTTTTTCAGCGACCTGGCGGCGCAACAGCCACGACCATGTGACAGCGAGCAGGATGATAACCAGAAGCGGAATGATGACGATTGCCGAGTACCGGAGCGCATCGGCCAATAAGGTGGGCGTGTCCCGGTAAACGCGGAGCCACTTGTCATGGATTCGCCGGTATTCACCCGTGTTGTCCAACGCCTTCAGCCCTTCGCTGAACTGGGCCAGCAAGGCTTTCCGGCCCTTGGCCGAGGCATAGCAGTACTCGGCTGCAATAATTGTTTTTTTGCCAATGACCACATCTGACCAGCCGTGTTTGTTTGTCAGGTAATGGGCTGTAATCAAAGACACGAGTGCACAGTCGTGTCTGCCCTCCCTTAATTCGCGCAGCGCTGTTTCCTGATCAGACACGGCAACCACCTGGTTGTCCAGGTCGTTTTCGATGACAAAATCATGCAGAATATCGCCTTGCTCGACAACGATGCGTTTTCCAAAAAGATCCTTGACTGATTCCGGTGCCGGACCCTCGCCGTTTCTCACGACCGCCACATAGTGACTGACGGCGTGGGGCTGGGAAAAGTCGAATGTCAGATCCCGGTCCGGCGAATAAAACATGCCCTGCATCACATCGATTCTGCCTTTTTCCAGCGCATCGAGCCGTTCTGTCCACCAGCCGAGCTGGATGTCGATATTCAGGCCCATTTCATTGGCAATGGCCCGTGTCAGATCCACGTTGTATCCCGCAGGCTGACCGTTTTCATCCAAAAATTCATAGGGCGGAAAGTTCCGGTCCCCTCCGACAATGATGGGTCGATCCGAAGGCAGCTGCATGGCGGCAAACCACCTGGAATGAAGGTGACGATACGTGCCGTCCGCCATCACGATGGCCAGTCCCTCATTGAGCAGCGCAAGGGTGTCACGGTCGCCTTCATGGACGGCGAAACAAAAATCCTGCTTGAACCCCTTGATCGGCCGGTCTATGACGTGCAGGTTCGTGAGCCCGGTTTTCTGTATCAGGCGCAGCGCCACCAGTCGCTGGGCCACCACGGCGTCATGCCGGCCTTCGGACAGTTCCTGCAGGGCGATTTCAAACGTGGGGGCGGTATGAATCTCAAGCCCCCGATCCTTTCGTTTTAAGAATTCTTCGGCGTTATCTCCTTTCATCACAGCGACACTGCGCCCGCGCAAATCAGAAAGATCCCGGATGCCGGTTTCATCACCACGTACCACGATCGCCCCGTGCAAAGACATGTACGGCACTGTGAAATCAAACAATGCTTCCCGCTCAGGCGTGCGGCCGACCAGGGGAAGTGCATCGATTTCAGCGTGTTCCAGCCAGGTGCGGACGTCTGCCCATGTTCCTGTGCGAAAGGTGACATCCCGCCCCATGGCGGCCAGTGCCGCCCGCATCAATTCAACGGAGAAACCATTTGCTTTTCCATGTTCGTCAACAAAACTGAAAGGGGGATAGTCGACTTCCCCTCCTGACCGGATCGTTTGCCTGGCGGCCGTATCGGCTTCGCCGGCAAAAACAGGATTAGAATATGGGGAAATGAAACCAGCCCCGATAAGAGCGGCTGCAATCCACAAGATACAATATACTGTTTTTATGTGGTGTCTTTCTGTCATGACGTTTTTCCCGCCTATGATCCCCCTTGGTTGACAAACAAGATGAAAATTTCCGGCTCAAGCTATCAGACAGGGTACTGCTGGTGATAGGTAATGTCAATTGACTTGTCAGATGCCTTTAAAAAGGACTGACATGTTGGAGGACGCCGGTTGCTATTACATTTTAAGGATCATGAACACATATTCGCCGTCATTGAAATCAATGGTCAGGTTGGCGCCTCTGCCTTCGGCGTAACGGATCCAGAAGGGGCGGTCCGACACCCCGCATTCATAATCAGGATAGGATTCGCCGGTTTTGCTGTTTTTCCATGACAGGATCATGGGGGCATCGCATTTTTCAAAAGCCATGTCTTTGGCCATCTGCTTGGCGGATGAAAAATTGAAGGTATCTTCTGTGATGGTCATATGGATGGTTTCCGGGGTCTGGTTTTCCGGATTGATATGAATCTGAGCCATGTCAGGCCTCCTTTGAGCATAGGGTTTCGGGACTGCGGCATGGGTACCGTGATTGCCCGTTTAAGAAAAATGTAATACAACATAAAAGAATTGCCATGAAATATTTTTAAACAGGAGTAAAAGGATGATCGATTTTCAAGGCCGGACCGCCCTGGTGACCGGTGCGGGTGCCGGCATCGGCCGGGCCTATGCCCTGGAACTGGCCCGGCGGGGGGCAAACGTGGTGGTCAATGATATCGGCCGGACCCGGGACGGGCGGTTTTGTGCCGATGCTGTGAAGGATGAGATCCGGGCAGCCGGGGGGCAGGCCGTGGCCAGTCATGATTCTGTGGCGACTCTTTCGGGCGGGCGGCAGATGGTTCAGGCAGCCGTGGACCGGTTCGGTGGGCTGGATATCCTGGTGAACAATGCCGGGATCCTGCGGGACCGGACCTTTATGAAGATGACGGAACCAGAGTGGGACGAGGTGATCAACGTGCATCTGAAAGGCGCGTTCTGTGTGACCCAGCCGGCACTGCAGCAGATGAAGCAGCAGCAGTATGGGCGGGTGGTGTTCACCGCCTCCACCTCCGGGATGTACGGCAATTTCGGCCAGTCCAATTATGGGGCTGCCAAAATGGGCATCATCGGGCTGATGAATACCCTGAAGCTGGAGGTGAACCGCTACGGCATCCTTGTGAACACCGTGGCGCCCAATGCGGACACCGGCATGACAGACGGGGTGTTCCCGGACGATGTGGCCCGCCGGATCAAGCCCGGGTTCAACGTGCCTCTGGTGGTGTATCTGTGTTCCCGGCACAACCGGGTGTCCGGCAGGGTGTTCACCATGAGTGCAGGCTGGTTTGCCCGGTCCGCCATGGTATCGGGCAAAGGGGTGTGCATCGGCGATACCCGGCGGGACATTGCAGCGGAAGAGATCCGGGACCGGTTCCATGAGATCTGTGCCATCGATCAGGTTCGGGAGTTTGATACCTGTGCAGAAATTTACAGTCTGGGCCGGCCCCTGACCGGGCGGTGAATCCGCCGGTAGAAAAATGCGGGGGTGCCGGATCATCCTGCCGGCACCCCAAGTGGCGGTTTTCAGTTGCCCAGTGTATCGGCGGCCACATCTTTTTCCAGGTGTTCATTCCATTTTTCGCCCCAGAGATCAGGGACGGTTTCTTCCACCGGCACAATGGACTCCCAGCTGATGCCGATTTCCGTGAAGATGTCTTTCAGGTCTTCTTCGGAAGGGGCCAGCCAGAGGCAGTAGCGGACCCCTTTTTCATCATTGTAATAGGTCCGGACCCAGGTGGCGCTTTCCACGGCCGCCAGTTTCCGCCAGTTTGCCTGAACTTCCTCGCAGTTGATGCCCGGGTTGTTGTGAACCATCATGTATTTGTTTAATTTACTCATGGCTGCTCTCCTGTGTTTTGGGTTTTGGTCGGGTGTTGTTCATCGACGTTGACAATCAATACTACAACAAGCATGCCACAAAGAAGGGAACTGCTGATAAACATATCATAAATATCTGATATTAAGATATAATTTATTTTATATCGTCACATCTGCCCATGGTAATTGTTAAAAATTGACATCTGAACAACCGTTACTTATAATGGGTCAACCGTCAAGTGGCGCCGATGGTGGCGCCACTTGACACCCTTAATCAGAAACCGGATGATCAGCCCATGAAACATATCCACCAGGAAATTCAGGAAAACGAACTGGTCAAACTGCTGCTGGAAGCCATCGGAGACGGCGTTTTCGTGCTGGACCCCCATGGCCGGATCGTGGCCTGGAACCCGGCCATGGAAGCCATAACCGGGTATGCATTCCAAGAGATCAAAGGAAAGCATTGCCGCATTCTGAAATTCAACCAGTGTTTCGGCCGGGACCGTCCCTCGGGCATCACAGACTGCGGGATTCTGAAAACCGGCAAGGTGGTGCCCGCAGAATGCCTGATCACCCACAAGCTTGGACATACCCTTTCCATCACCAAAAACGCCCGGGTCATTAAAGACACCCGGGGGGAAATCATCGGGATTGTTGAAACCGTCACGGATCTGACCGAGCTGAAAAAAACCCGACTGAAGATGGAGGAAGCCACCCGGCGCTTAGGCGAACTCAATCGGCTGGGAGGGATCATTGCCAAAAGCCGGGTCATGCAGAACGTATTTTCCTTTATCAAAGCCTCGGCCGCCAGCGACACCTCTATCCTGATCCAGGGGGAAAGCGGCACGGGCAAAGAACTGGTGGCCGGTGCCATTCACTCCATCGGGGAAAGGCGGGACCAGGCCATGGTCACGGTCAACTGCAGCGCGCTGTCTGAATCCCTGCTGGAAAGCGAACTGTTCGGCCATGTCAAAGGGGCGTTCACCGGGGCCGGCCGGGACCGGATCGGCCGGTTTGAGCAGGCGGACGGGGGCACTGTTTTTCTGGATGAAATCGGGGAGATCTCCCCGTACATCCAGGTGAAACTGCTCCGGGTGCTCCAGGAAAAAGAGATCGAACGGGTGGGCGACTCCCGGAAACGCAAAGTGGATATCCGGGTGATCACCGCCCTAACAAAGCACCAAATCCTGGTGGATGCAGGAACATTCCGGGAAGACCTTTATTATCGGCTCAAAGTGTTCCCCATTTTTCTGCCGCCGCTGCGGAACGCAAGAAGACATTCCCTGCTGATCCGTCATTTTATCGATCTGAACGACAAGACGTCCGGTAAAGCCGTCACCGGCATGACAAAACAGGCCATGCAGGCGGTCAGTGGATTATCGCTGGCCGGGCAATATCCGTGAGCTGGCCAATGCCGTTGAACATGCGTTTGTGCTGTGCACGGGCCGGGGAAATCGTTATCGAGGACCTGCCCCTGGAAATCAGGCACGGGAATGCCGGGTCCTTGGATGTGACGCCCCGCTGCCGTCAGTCCCCCGGCCGTGTCCGTGCCCCGGACCGGACACCGATTGACCAGGGAACGCCTGGTGGCCATCCTGCATGCGGCCGGATGGAACAAGGCGAAGCAGCGGCAGACCGGATTGAGCCGGGCATCCATCTGGAAATACATGAAAAAATGGAACATCCCCATGCAGCCGGAATAGGCGGACAAGGAGAAAACGGTCATAGTATCTATTGTCATCCGGTTACGTCCGGGTTGTTATCGTTCTGGCAGCAGCATCCGCTGGGCTTCTGGCTGTACAGCCTGGGAAACGCCTGACAGACAGCCCGTCGAACCGCTCCCTCCCGGGGTTCGCGTGATCGAAATGCGCCCGGAAACCCGGCAGATGGTGGTGGCGGCGTTCGGCACCGTGGCCCCCGGAACAGCGTCAAAGTGGCGGCTGAAGTGGCCGGCCGGATTGAAAGGATGGACCCGGCATTCCGGGAAGGCAAAAGATTGAAAAAGACCAGGTCATCATTGAAATCGACGGCGCGCAGCCATCCTGGACCGGGCTGCGGCAAAAGCCCGGGTGGTCCAGGCAGAGGCGGAGATCGACTATCTGGCCCGGGACTGAAAATCTGTCTTCAGATCTTATCCTGGCCGGAGTCAATATGGACCTGGCGGCCAAAGAGGTGGAGCGGCTCAAGGCGTTGAATCAGCGGGAATTTGCCTCAAAAACCAGTCTGGACAAGGCGCAGCAGCAGTACCTGGCGGCCAAATCCAAGTCCAGACCACCCGCAACCGCATGAGCTAGGCCGGCCCCTCATGGCTCAGAAACAGAGCGCTGGCCCTGGCCCGAAACGATGTGGGAAAGGTGGACCTGGTCCTTGAAAAATCCGGATTCCGGCCCCTTTTGCCGGGTTTGTGCAGTCGCGTCTGGTGGAGCAGGGGGATTATGTGAATCCCGGCCAGATCCTGGGCCGTGTATACAGGGCCGGAGCCCTGGATGTGGATGTCCGGATCCCTCTGGCGGAACTCCGATGGATCCAGCCGCTGTTTGACAGGGGCCAGCTGCCGGAAGCGCAGGTCCGTATGGCCAATGCCGCATCAGAGGAAACCCGGAGCTGGCCGGCCCGGGTGGCCCGGATCAAGGCGGAAATCGACGATCAAACCCGGACCCTTCCCATAACCCTGGAGATTCTGCCCGATCCAGGGCCGGACAGCGGCAACCCATTGGATACCCTGAAACCCGGTGCTTTTGTGCAGTGCCGGATACAAGGGAAACGTTTTGATGACATTCATGTTCTGCCCAGGCACCTGGTGCACACAGGCAACCGGGTGTATTTGGTCAAAGACGGGCGGCTGGAGATCCGGCAGGTCTCTGTGCTGCGCAAATTCAATGACCAGGTGTTTGTCGAATCCGGACTCGCGCCCGGGGATCATGTGGTGTCGTCGCCGCTGCCCGGGGCCTATGACGGCATGGCAGTCACGGTCAAACCGGCGGATCATCAGGAAGACACCCCATGAAAGCCCTGGGCAGATGGTCCGTGGAACACCGGGTCAGTGTCAACCTGATCATGGTGTTTCTGATCGTTGCCGGGCTTTATACGGCCATGACCATGAAACGCGAGATGTTTCCGCAGTTTTCAATGGACATGATCCATATTTCCGTCCCCTATCCCGGGGCTTCCCCGGAAGAGGTGGAAGAGGGCATCTGCATCCGGATCGAAGAGCAGCTCAAGAGCCTGGAAGATGTCAAAACCATGTATGCCAGTGCCATTGAAGGCAATGGGTCCGTGATCATCGAACTTGTGGGCGGCACGGACATCAATGAAAAACTGGACGAGGTCAGAACCGAAATCGACCTGATCGACACGTTTCCGGAAGAGGCAGAAGACCCGGTGATCACGGAGATCAAGAACAATCAACCGGCCATCTATGTGGCGGTTTACGGGGATGTGGACGAGCGGGTGCTGCGGGATACGGCGGAACAGATCCGGGATGATCTGGTGGAGACCGACGTCATCTCCCTGGCCTCCCTGGTGGGGGTCCGGGAGTTTGAAATTTCTGTGGAAATATCAGAGGAAAGCCTGCGGGCCTACCACCTGTCCTTTGACCAGGTGGCGGCAGTGGTCCGGACTGGAAGCCTTGAGCTGCCCGGCGGAAAAATCAAGACCCCGGGCGGGGAGTTCCTGGTCCGGGCCAAGGGGAAAAAATATGTCGGGGAAGAGTACGCGCAGATTCCTCTATTGACAAGGCCGGACGGCACCACCATCCGGCTGGGGGATGTGGCCCAGGTGAAAGACGGGTTTGAAGACACGGATGTCAAGCCCCGATTCAACGGGCAGCCGGCTGCACTGGTGCTGGTCGAAAGGACGGACAGCCAGGACACCATCGCCATCTCACAACAGGTGCTCTCCTATCTTGCGGACCGCCGCGGTTCTCTGCACCAAGGCGTGAAACTGGGCCACTGGTATAACATGGCCGACATGGTCCAGGACCGGATCGATCTGCTGCTGAAAAACGGCATCCAGGGTATTATTCTGGTGTTTGTCGTGCTGGCGCTGTTTTTGGACCTGGGGCTGGCGTTCTGGGTGGCATCGGGCATCCCCATCACCTTTATGGGGGCGTTTCTGGTGCTCGAGTACCTGGGGGCATCCGTGAACATGCTCTCTTTGTTCGGGTTTATCATGACCTTAGGCATCCTGGTGGACGATGCCATCATTGTGGGGGAGAACGTCTATACCCATTATTCCGAAGGCAAACCTCCCAAAGAGGCGGTCCTGGCCGCCATGGATCAGGTCGGGGGACCCGTGGTCATGGCGGTCACCACCACCATCGTGGCGTTTGCCCCGCTTTTGTTCATCGAGGGGATCATGGGCAAATTCATTTCCGTGATGCCAAAGGTTGTGATCTGTATTCTGGCTCTTTCCCTGGTTGAGGCGTTCCTGATTCTGCCGGCCCACCTGGCCGGGACCCTGACACCCCGGCGCCCGTTCCGGCCCCGGTGGTACGGGCTGCTGTTTTTCTGGTTTGAATGGGTCAGAAAAGACCTGTCAGACGGGCATGCCTGGCTGCGGCTGCGGGTGGAAAAAGCGCTGAACCGGGTGATTCAGCGCCTTTATCTGCCGGTATTGCGGTACTGCGTTGAAAACCGGTATTTCACGGTGGCCCTGGGTGTGGGATGCCTCATTGTCAGTTTGGGGCTGATCGCCGGGGGCCATGTGCCGTATACCTTTTTTCCCAAGAACGATTCCAACTGGATGATCTGTGAAACCATTTATCCGCTGGGCACCCCCTTTGACACCACGGAAAAGACGATCCAGCAGATTGAAAAAGGGGCCTTTGCCCTGAATGATCATTTCAGGGACCGGGTCCGGGGCGGCCAGGACCTGGTCGTCAATATTTTTTCCATGGTCGGTGTGATTCCCCGGCGGGACTGGAAACCCGGTGTGTACGGCGGGCACTGCGGTGAGGTCTGGATCGAGGTGCAGCCATCAGCCATGCGGCCGGAGATACCTGCACCTGAAATCACGGCCATGTGGCGGGAGTTGACCGGCGATATCCTGGGAACCGAGCAGCTCACCTATACCATTATCGGCGGCGGCCCGGGCGGCAGTCCCATCGAGATCCGGTTGAAGGGAGACGACCTTGAGATGCTTGCGGCAGCGGTCAAGGACCTCAAGGCGGAAATCGCCACCTATCCGGGGACCTTTGACATCACGGACGATTTCAGGCCCGGGAAGATGGAAAAGCAGATGGTCATCAAACCCGGCGCAGAAGCTTTGGGTGTGACCATGGCGGATATCGCCACCCAGATCCGGCAGGCCTATTACGGGGACGAAGTCCTCCAGATACAGCGGGGAAAAAATGACATCAAGGTCATGGTGCGGTATTCAGAGCCGGAACGCAGCACCGAGGCCAGTATCGACGACTTGAGAATCCGGACCCGGGACCACCGGGAAATTCCGCTGAACCAGGTGGCCGGCATCACCACGGCGCGGGGATACTCGACCATCCAGCGGGTGGACCGCCGCCGGGTCATCACCGTGACGTCCGACCTCGATGAAGACAAGGCCAATGCCCAAAAAATCGTCCAGGACCTGAAAGGCGGTTATCTGGCTGAACTGGCCCGAAAATATCCCGGCGTTTCCTATGACCTGGAAGGCCAGGCCCAGCGGAGCCAGGAATCCATGGAAAGCCTGATAAAAGGGTTTGCCCTGGCGGCCATGGTGATTTTTCTGCTGCTGGCCAGCCAGTTCAGATCCTATCTCCAGCCCGTGATCATCATGTGTGCCATTCCCTTTGGCCTGGTCGGGGCCATTTCGGGGCACTTCATCATGGGCATGGATATCACCATGATCTCCATTTTCGGGATCGTGGCCCTGTCCGGCATTGTGGTCAACGATTCATTGATCCTGATCGATTTCATCAATGCCAGAGTCCGGAGCGGCGAAACCGTGTTCGATGCCTTGACCCAAGCCGGGCGCAACCGGTTCCGGCCGGTCCTGTTGACCTCGGTGACCACGGTGGCCGGCCTGGCCCCGCTCATGACGGAAACCAGTTTCCAGGCCCGGTTTCTCATCCCCATGGCCGTCAGCATCAGCTTCGGTTTAGGGGCCGCCACGGTCCTCACCCTGGTGTTTGTCCCGGCCCTGTATGTGGTGGTCAAGGACATCACCATGCTGGGAACCGGCCAGGTCACTCCCCATGACACGCCTGTAACCCGCGGGAAGTAAGAAGATGCCGGGAAAGGGGCGCGGTTTTTTCAACGGGACACCTTCACCATTCATCCGGGTCTGACATGGCTTGAAAAACAAAAATGCAAAAAAGCTTGTTTTTTAATCGGAAAATGATTTTAATTCAAATGGTTTTATTTACTTTTTCATTTTTCAATTTTTTATAGAAAACAAGCGGATGCCACCATGTCTTATACTGAAATGGGAACCGACCAGGCCAGCATATTCATCGATGCCTCGCAACTGTATGATGCATTTCGGGAGGCATACCGCAATGCAATGGCTTACCGGGGTGGGGTGCATTGGAAAAAATCAAAAGGCAAAGAGTAGCTTTTCCGGTCCCGGGTAGGGTATGGCGCGGGAAAAAGTTTAGGCCCGAGGTCCCCGGAATTTTATCGATGTGTTGCGCAAAGACGATAAAACCTTCCAGATATTTCGTAAGCAGCGGTTTCGTGTGGTGAATAAAGATGGCTTTATGGTTGATCTTCTGAAAGCCATGCCTTCACGAATGACAGACAGCGATACACAGGAGGAAGATATGACTGTTAAAAAATTAATGAGAATCATACCGGGGCTTATGGTTACCATCAGTGCATTACTTGGGCTGCTTCACTCACCGTGGTGGTTTGCTCTGACGCTTTTTGTCGGCTTGAATCTGACTCAGTCCGGATTTACGGACTTCTGTCCGTTGGAAAAGATCCTCAGAAAATTCGGATTTTCGGAACAATAACATAATATTGGGCATCTTTTTCGATAAATTGTTTCATCCGGTTTTCACCCGTCATTTACCGGTTCAGCAACGCGGTGATTCCGTTGTTTTTATGTTCCACCGGCCGGTGGATACGGGTTTTTCTGCCCTGTTCCATGCCCTGGGAAAAGGCATTTTCATCCATCCGGAACGATGACCGGTTTTGGGTCAACCGGGGAAACAAGCGGTTTTTTTCAAGATTGTTTTCAGCCCGGCATTTGACACGCACGGCCTTGACCGCAGCCACCGGCAATGAGGTGTCTTTATTGATTTCAGCACTGTCATGTTGTTTGAACATCAATTCATGGTTGGATTGGATGCCTTTTATGAAGCCTGAATCAAACGCCACTTTCCCGGTGCGCTGGCCGTGATGTTTTTTCCGGAAATCCTGCCATAATTTTCCGGAGGTATCCAAAAGAAACCGGTACACATATTCAGCCACCACCAGGGCTTCTTGTTTGCCGATCAGGACCCCGGCCCTGTATTCTTCATCGGTTTGGGCATCATAGATGGTGGTGATCACACAACTGACAAAATAGAATTCCTCCAGAAATTTCAGAATCAGTTTTTCAATGGTTTCCATGCGTTTTTTGCCGCTTTGAAGATACATAAACCGAATGTCTGATGCATTGGTGTCTTCTTTGGCAATCCGGTCCAGATTGTACTTGTTCAGCAGATAACTGGCTTTTCTGGATGCGGCCCGGGCTTCTGATTCATTGCTGGACTGCCCCAGTGCCAGCAGTTTTTCCACCCGCCGCAACAGGGTTAGTGCCTTTTCCGGCAGGGTCCCTTTGAAGGCTGCCAGATGTTCTTCCCGGGGACTGCCGAATCCGGCAAACGCCGGGTGCACCCCCAGGATGTCACAGGCGGTTTTAAATCCTTTTCCATGAACGTCGGCATTATCCAGGTATTCGCTGACATATTGATGGGCCATTTCATGTTTGAATATTTCCAGTACGATTTCCCAGGGGTTGTTTTCGATCAGATGTCTGGAAATGGAAATGGTCTGATTGCCCGGGGTCCAGTATCCCAGTCGGTTTTTACCGGCAACGATGGCCACCAAAGGCGTCGCCAGGGAAACGCGTCGGTGATAACAGATATCGTCATGTTCTCTTTGCAGTTGTTTTGCCCAGCAAACTTCAATGTCATTTATCTGGTCCTGCATTTATTCTCCCGTTTTCAATGGTTTGAGTTTCAGATCACCTGTTTGCGCCAGATGAGTTAGTACGCCTCCAACCGGTACCGGTTCCGGCCGTTTTTTTTGGCCCGGTAGAGCAGTTGATCCGCCTGGTTGATGAACCAGTGGGCGGGTAATGCTTTGTTGGGAACCGTAATGATACCGCCGAGACTCACGGTGAGGTAAGGGGAAACATCCGAGTCCTGGTTGGGGATTTCAAGGGCCTGCACTTTGTCCAGAATTTTTCGGGCCAGGTTTTCGGTGCCGGCCGGGTCGATGCCCGGCAGAATGATGCTGAACTCTTCGCCGCCGTACCGGGCCACGAAATCGCCGGGCCGGCGCAATAAGGATTCAAGGGTCTGGGCCACTTTTTTCAGGCAGTCATCGCCTTCCAGGTGGCCGTACCGGTCGTTGAAAGGTTTGAAATAGTCAATGTCAATCATCATCAGCGTCAGGGTCAGTTGATTTCGTTCACACCGTTTCCACTCGGTTTCAAGGACTTCATCGAATTTCCGCCGGTTGGGGATGCCGGTGAGTCCGTCCAGGTAAGAGATGGCTTCCAGTTTTTTGTTGGCCTGGACCAGTTCCTGGTTCAGCCGGCCCAGTTTGCGGTTGTAGCGGGTAATGGAGATGTGGCGATAAACGGCAAAAGAGCCGATAATGCCCAAAGTCAGAAGAATTCCCCATAAAAGCGTGTAATCAAATTTTTGTTCATATTTGAGGGTCATCCAGTTCTGGAAAACCTGCTTTTTTTCCTCCGGGGTCAGGGAATGAATCGCTTTTTCAACGATCTGGAACAACACTGGATCATCCACGGGGATACCTGCCTGAAGCCGGACCTGATAGGGCAGTTCACCGGAAATTTTCAAATCAAACAGGTTGTTTTCCTGGATGTAATGCCCGATTTCCGGGGCCGTGTCCACCAGACCGAACACTTGCCCTTTTTGGACCTGGATCAGCCCTTGTTCCACGGAGTCCACGGGGATGAAATTCACTTGAGGGTACCGGGTCTGGATGTCCGGGTAAAACGCGGCCCGGATGCTCACGGCAATGGGTTTTTCACCCACAGCCTCCAGGGTGTTGATATACAGGGCGTTGCGGTCCGTGGCAATGACCAGGGGATAGGTGGCGTAAGCAGAGCCGGGCTGAACGTCCGCCGGGTCCGGATCATTGGGGGCCACCACTGCGATCATGTCACATTTGCCGGTTTCAGAACCATTGCCGGCGACCTGAATGGACACCCCGAGTTTCCGGCTCAGCAACTGGTAAAAATCCGCCACAATGCCGCTGTATTCATTGTTGCTGTCCATGAATTCAAACGGAGGGGCATCGGTTCTTACACACAGGGAGATCTGTTTTTTGGTGTTCAGATAGGCTTTTTCCTCCCGGGTGAGGGTGCCCAGTTCCCCGGCCGGGTCCATGGAGCCAATCCATTTTTGGACAATGGCATCATATTGCAGCGGGTCCACCTGTTTCATGGCTTTGTCAAGGATCGTGGCAAGAATTTGCCAGTCTTTCCTGACGGCCATGTGAAGGGGCAGGTCCTGATTCAGTTTGATTTCCGCAGCCACGTGCACATTGTTGATGAACTGCTGTTTGATGATATAATTGACAATGCCTAAGGCACCGACAAAGCCGTCGGCCCGGCCAAGGGACACCCGTTTGATGCCTTCGGCCGGATTTTTGACCATGACATAATTCAGGTCCGGATACTGGTCCATGACCATTTCCGTGAGCGTGTATCCAGCGGGCAGCGCGATTTTTCGGCCTTTCATGTCTGCCAGGGACTGGACCAGGGGGGTGTCTTTCCGGGTGATCAATACCTTGATCAGCTGAATATAGGGGCGGGAAAAAGCCAGGAATTTTTCCCTGTCCGGGCTTCTCCACAAACCCGGAAACAGGTCGATCTCATTTGTGCGGCCCTTTTCCAGCAGCTGGGACCAGGTGTAGCCGTTGATAAACTCAAGATCAAGTCCAACAATTTCTGCCAGCAGCTTGACGTAATCGATGGCAAACCCGGCGGGTTCACCGTCTTGTATGAAATCGAACGGGGGCCAGTCCAGCTCATTGGCCACCCGGATCTTCGGATGGGTGTCAAGAAACGCTTTTTCTTCCGGAGTCAGATTCAAGGACCTGTCGATGCCGGGCCGGATTTCTCCCAGCCATTTATATTCCAGGGCCGCTATATCGCCGGGCGTAATGGTCAAAAGTGCCTTTTCCAGCATTTGATGCAGAACGGGCCAGTCAGGCCGAACCATAATGTGCAGGGCTTTCTGGTCATTGCTGTCATACTGGTTGAACCATCCCGAGATTTTCAGGCCCGTGAGATAATTTTTTTTAATCAGGTATCTGGCCACGGCGGACAGCTCGATGGCGGCATCCGCTTTCTGGTTCATGACCGCATGAAACGCGTCTTCCGTGTTTTTGACGGTCAACACCTGGATGTCGGGATAATGGTTGGTCAGATAGGTTTCATAGGCCCATCCCTTGGGAATGGCAACGATTTTGCCGGTCAGGTCCGTGATGTCGGATATGCCCGGCGAGTGGGAAGGCACCACAAAGACGGTCTTGTCCTTGTAATAAGGAGAAGTGAACCGGCCGAACTGTTCACGCTCCGGGGATTTGTAAGCGGATTGAAGCAGGTCCAGCCGGTTTTCCCGGAACATATTGACCAATTCGCTCCACCGGTACCCGTTGACATACTCGAACTGAATGCCCAGCCGGGCCCCCAGCAGGGTCATTACATCGATACTCAGGCCGAACGGCTGATTTCCAATGGCAAAATCAAACGGGGGCCAGTCCATCTCGTTGCTTACCCGGATCACGGGATGTTTTTCAATAAAGGCGTTTTCCTGTTCCGTCAGGGCGATGGTCAGGGAATCTGCGTCCTGGGCCGCAGCGGTCAGACAGACCTGACCGAAAAAAAAGCACAGAATGACACAGATGAACAGTCGGATGAACGCTATTTGTCTGCTGACACCGGGCATGATCAATCCAGGGTGTGGTCTCCGTTTTATATGACAGTTTTAAGTGTTAAGTTTTAAGTGTTAAGCCAGTGACGGCAGATGGCTTTCATGATTTGTTGTGCCCGGCAGGGCATGGGGGGTATTCAGGAAAGGGATCAGCCGGCAGGGCCGCAAATCCGGTTAAAACGTGATGACCTGATACCCTTGTGCCAGGAACTGCGACATGGCCGGGTGGCCGCTCATGTCCCCGATCAGGGGGATGCCTGCGTTTTCCACGGCTTTTGTGGCCTTGAGCTTGGCACTGCACGCCTTGCAGGCCCCGTGAATGATGCCGGCGTCTTTGGCTTTCTGATAAAGGTCTGACAGAAAATGGCCGGGCTGGCTCATTTTTTCAACCAGGGTGACGGATTCTCCTTCCAGCACGATTTTTCCTTGCTGTCCGTTTGCGTGCAGGTCCAGGCCGTTGAGCAGCACATGGACAAAGCACAGAGGATCGCCTCTGAAGGCGAACAGCACTGTCTTCTGTTTTGGATCACTGTTTTTTTCAGACACGGGTCTCTCCTTTTTTTATTTTTTTGCCATCATGGTGTCCGGCATTTTTACGGCAATGACCCGGCCTTTGGCGCACAGCTTGCCTTCTGCGGAAACCCGGATGTCCACCACCACTTTTTTAGGACCCATTTCCGATACCGTGCCCCGCAGTTCCAGGGGCACGCCCAGCGGGGTGGGGGCCAGATAATCCACATGAATGGAACCCGTGACAAACCGCAACGCCGGATCGGTATCCATGGCCCGGCCCTGGGCTTTATATGTGGCGGCTGCAGCCGTGCCCGTGCCGTGACAGTCCACTAAAGAGGCGATCAACCCGCCGTAGACAAATCCGGGAATAGCGATGTGATAGGGTTCGGGGGTGAAAACAGCCACGCTTTCCGCTCCGTCCCAATAACTTTTGATCTGGTGCCCGTGTTTGTTGAGCCGGCCGCAGCCGTAGCAATGGCTGAATTCTTCCGAATAATAGTCTTGAAACGCTTTTTGTTCCATCAGCGAACTCCTTGATGATTTCATATGAACAAAGAACCAGCAGTCAATGTAATATCTTTGAAAAAGAATGGCAAGGCGGTTTTTCAGCAGGATTGGGAGCCCGGCACACCCCTGACCTTGACAATCCGGTTTTTGCCACAATAATTAGAAAAAATTTATTTTAACGCAACGATTAACCTTTTTAAAATCGACACAGGAGTAACCATGGGAGAGAAACAGACACACCAGTTTAAAACCGAAGTTCAGCAGCTGCTGCGCCTGATCATCAACTCTTTGTATTCCAACAAGGAGATTTTTGTCAGAGAACTGATATCCAATGCCTCGGACGCCATTGACAAGGCCCGGTTCAAGGAACAGACCGAACCGGACCTGTTCAGCGATGACACCGATTTTCAGATCCGTCTGGCCGTGGACCCGGAAAAAAAGACCTTCACCATCACGGACAACGGCATCGGCATGACTCTGGACGAAGTCAACGACAATATCGGTACCATTGCCAAGTCCGGCACGGCCGCGTTCATGGAAGTGCTGGAAAAATCCAAAAAAGAAACCACCCTGACCCCGGAACTTATCGGTCAGTTCGGTGTGGGATTTTATTCCGCCTTTATCGTGGCCGATAAAATCTGCCTGGAAACCCGGGCCGCAGGGGCAGACAAAGGGGTGCGGTGGGAATCGGACGGCCAGGGCACCTACAGCATTGAAGAGATCGACAAAACAGAGCGGGGCACCACCATTACCCTGTATTTGAAAGAACCGGAAGAAGATGACCAGGATTTCACGGATGAATATACCATTCAGCACATTGTGAAAAAACATTCCGATTTTGTGACCTATCCCGTGATCATGAATCTGGAAAAAAGCGAGCCCCTCCCTGAAAATGAAATCATCAAGGACAAGGACGGCAAGCCCATCGGGGACACCTTTAAAAAGGTGCGCAAAGATGAAACCCTCAACTCCATGAAAGCCATCTGGGCCCAGCCCAAAGATGAGGTCACTGAACAGGAGCATGAAGAGTTCTACAAACATATCAGCCACAACTGGGACAAGCCTTTGGCCGTGATCCACAACAAGTTCGAAGGGGTCACTGAATATGATGTGCTCATGTATATCCCGTCCAAGGCCCCGTTCGACCTGTTTAGGCCCGAGCGCAAGCACGGCATGCAGCTGTACTGCAAACGGGTGTTTATCATGGATGACTGCAAGGAACTGCTGCCCGATTATCTGGGGTTTGTCCAGGGGGTGGTGGATGCCCCGGACCTGAACCTGAACGTGAGCCGGGAGATCCTCCAGGAGGACCGGCTGGTGAGAAATATCCGCAAGAACCTGGTGAAACGGGTGTTCAGCACCTTAGAGGAGATGGACCCGGAAAAATACGAGGAATTCTACAATGAATTCGGCCAGGCTTTGAAGGCCGGCATTCCCACGGACTTCACCAACAAGGAACGGATTGCGGCGCTCTTGCGGTACAAGACCACCAAATCCGAGGGCAAATACGTGACCCTGGATCAGTATATCGAGAACATGAAAGAGGATCAAAAAGATATTTATTATATCACGGGTGAAAATCTGAACTCTTTGATGAACTCCCCGCTGCTGGAGTCTTTGAAAGCCAAAGACTATGAAGTACTGCTCATGGTGGATCCCATTGACGAATGGGTGACCCAGTCGTTGACCGAATACAAGGACAAGAAGCTCAAGAGCGCGGAAAAAGGCGATCTGGATGTGGAAAAGGTGGATGATGACAAAAAAAATGAATACTCGGCCCTGCTGTCTTTTCTCAAGGGCAAGCTGGAGAGCCAGGTCAAGGATGTGGTGGTGTCCAATCGCCTGAAAGATTCCGTGTCCTGCCTGTCCGGGGATGACTGGGGCATGAGTGCCTACATGGAAAAAATCCTCAAGGCTTCGGGCCAGAAAACCCCGGAACAGAAACGGGTGATGGAGGTCAATGTCAACCATCCGGTCATGGAAAAGATCAAACAGATATTCGAGACCGATACCACCAACCCCGTGCTTACGGATTACGCGGATCTGCTGTTTGACATTGCCGTGATCAGCGAGGGGGGCAAGCTGGACAACCCGTCGCGGTTCTCCAAACTCATGGGGGATCTGATGGCCAAAGCCATATGATCATTTATTTTGAAACCTTAGGGTGTTCCCGGAACCAGGTGGACAGTGAAGTCATGCTGGGAAAGCTCCTGGCGGCCGGGCACACCCGAACCCATGACCCGGCAAAAGCCCGGGTCATTGTGGTCAACACCTGCGGCTTTATTGCTTCTGCGGCGGACGAGGCCGTGGATACCATCCTGGAGATGGCGGAATACAAGAAACAGGGCGCGTGCCGTCGCCTGATCGTCACGGGATGTCTGGCCCAGCGGTACAAGGATGACCCGGGGTTGACCGACAGCCTGCCTGAGGTGGATGCATTCCTGGGAACCGGGGCCTGTGAACAGATTGTGGATGTGGTGGCGGACCGGACCGTGTCTTGTCTGACCCTGTTCCCGGATCCCAATGCCCGAGCGTTTGGCGATCTGACCGTGGACCGGGCCCTGTCCGGAGACCCGTATGGGTTTGTCAAGGTGTCGGAAGGGTGCAACCGGCATTGCACCTATTGTATCATTCCCACCCTGCGGGGCCGGCAGCGGTCCCGCCCCCTGGATGACATCTGTACCGATGCCCTGTCGCTGGTAACACAAGGGGTGAAAGAGATCATTCTCACGGCGGAAAACACCACGGACTATGGCCGGGACCTGAAAGACGGCACCGGGTTTGCGGATGTACTGGAAACCTTGTCCCGGCAGACAGCGGCCGTGGATCCGGACGTCTGGATCCGGATGCTGTATACCCACCCGGAGTCTTTGACCCGGCAGATCGTCGACACCGTCAAAGCCCATGGCAATATCTGCGCCTATTATGACGTGCCCATCCAGCATGCAGACACCACGATGCTCCGGCGCATGGGCCGGCCCTATTCCCGCGCCCAGCTCAAAGATTTGTTTGCCATGATCCGGCACACAGACCCGGATGCGGCGTTGCGCACCACTGTGATCACGGGGTTTCCCGGGGAAACTCAGGAGATGTTTGACTCGCTGCTGCATTTGATTCAAGAGATTTCCTTTGATCATTTGGGGGTGTTCACTTATTCCGATGCCGAAGACCTGCCTTCCCATGCGTTGACGGATCATGTGTCCGAAGATGTGGCCCAGGTCCGTCACGACACCCTGATGGCGGCCCAGGCGGAAATCTCCGGGCAGATCAACCAGAAGCATGTGGGAAAAACCTATCTTGTGCTGGTGGAAGAAAACCCGGAACCGGGCCTGTTTACCGGCCGGACCATGTTCCAGGCCCCGGAAGTGGACGGGGTCACGTTTATTTATTCGGACGGGCTTGCCATCGGCTCCCGGGTTCAGGTAAAGATAACGGATGGATATGAATATGACATCGCCGGGGAGAAGGCATGAAAACAGACTTGAAAACACAGATCCTGGCGCAGGTCACACCGGATTTAAATCAGGTGGAGCAGGCCCTGGAAGAGAATCTGGCCCCCCGCCTGGACTTGGTGAAGCAGATTGCCGCGCACCTTTTGTTCAGCGGCGGCAAACGTCTGCGGCCCCTGCTGTTCATCCATGCGGCCCGCATGTGCGGATACCGGGGCGCCCATGAGGTGATTTTTTCCACCATGTTTGAATACCTGCATGCCGCCACCCTGCTGCATGATGATGTGGTGGACGGATCAGCCCTGCGCCGGGGACGGGATGCGGCACACACCCTTTGGCCGGCGGCCCAGGTGGTGCTTACCGGAGATTTCCTTCTGGCAAGGGCCCTGGACATTGCGGCCCGGACAAACAATTCCCGGGTGATTGCCGTGATTGCAGAAATCACCCGGGAGATGTCTGAAGGAGAAATCGACCAGCTGGATAAAAAAGGCCGGATCGATCTGACCGAAGCCCAGTATATGAAAATTATCGAACGTAAAACCGCCGTGCTGATCCAGGGGGCCTGCCGGTGCGGAGCGATACTGGCCCACGCGTCTGACGCAAAGGAAAATGCGCTGGCGGATTTCGGGTTTCATGTGGGCATGGCCTTTCAGATGGCGGATGATCTTCTGGATTATACGGCCACGGCCACCCAGCTGGGAAAAAATCCGGGTGCGGATCTGAGGGAAGGCAAATTGACGCTGCCCATGATTTACAGCCTGGCCCATGCCGGCGCCAGAGACCGGAAATGGATGGAGCAGATGCTGTCTGAAACCGCGTTTGATCCTGTGCAGTTCCAGGCCCTGAAGGAAAAACTTGAGTCACTTAACGGAATTTCCTATACTCAAAATAAGGCAAAAGAGGATGTGGCAAAGGCGGAACAAGCCCTGGCCATTTTTGATGCATCCGCCTCAAAAACCATTTTAACCTTAATTGCGAACTATGCGGTTCACAGAAAGGTGTAATCATGGGTATCAGAAAACAGGCCGTTGTCTGGGCCGCAATTTTTGCAATATTGTTTCTGGGTCCGGGTGGGGCCGCTGCAACGTCCGATGAGATTCAGATTTTGACCACGGGGGTTCAATCGATTGCCGGCGAAAAGATCCCTGAAGCCCGACAGTCAGCCGTGTCTGATGCGCTCAAGCAGGCGGTCACCCAGGCTTTTGCCCAGGTGGTGCCGCCCCGGACATTTGCCGATAATCTGGAATTCCTTTACTCCCGGATTCTGCCGTCCGCCGAGGATTATATCAGCACCTTCCGGGTTTTAGGGGAGGCGACTTATAATGACAGCTATCTGGTGGGGGTGGAATCCCGTGTGCAGTCAGGACTGCTGGCCCAGGTGCTTGCGGAAGCGGGCATTTTCGATGCAGATGCGGACCGGCCCCGGATTCTGCTGCTCATTGCCGAACAAACGGCGTCAGATCTGCTGCCTAAATACTGGTGGGGAAAAAACCCGGAACCCTATCATTCCCATGCGGAAATTCAGATAGCGGACAAAATGACGCAAAACCGGTTCAATGTGGTGGCGTTGGGGGAAAATCGCCCGGATCCCAGGGACTATGGGATTCAGTTCAGGTCCATTTATGACACGGGGGCTGCCGTGGATCTGGCACAGGAACTGGATGCCGACCTGGTCATGCTGGGCCGGGCCGGTGCCACTGAATCCGGCAGCCCCATGGAAGATGAAACGGTTTTTGATGCCGTTGTCCGCCTGAACGTGCTGGATGTCACCACGGGAAAACCCGTTGCAGACTGTGAGCATCAGGCGACCGCCAAAGCAGATGCCGATCAGCCCGGGGATGTCCGGGCCATTGCCCGGGCCGTGGACCTGGCGTATGCGGATCTGTCAGCGCAGCTTGATCAGTCCTGGGCACGGAAACAAAGGGAACAAACCAGGTTCACGGTCTGGATTGAAGGGAATCAGTTCCTTCCCCGATTCATTGCATTGGAAAAACGGTTTGCTGAAATGACAGAAATACAGAATGTGGTGCCCCGGGAGATCGGATCGGATCAGGCGGTTCTTGAAATGGTCTATGAGGGAAGCACCGAACAGTTTGCCCGGCATATCATGCGCAAGAATTTTGATGGATTTGGCATTGAAATCGCTGAATTGACAGAGACTGAAGTGAGAATCCGTTTCATTGATAAGACAAATACCGGGGAACCCGGTGAGTCACCCATTCCCCGATCAGACAATGAAAAAATACAGCAATGACCCGGCAGTTTTTCTTGACATCAACCCCAGGGTCTGATACAAGAATCTGATCATTTAAAGGCGCGTAACTCAGTTGGTAGAGTGCTACCTCGACACGGTAGAAGTCAGCGGTTCAAGTCCGCTCGTGCCTACCATTACATTTAAGAAATAAATGGATGAGATATGTCCATTTAAAAACCTGACACACCTTATCCAGATAAACAACCTGATTTATCTGCCGGGCCGCATCCAGGTCTGATCAATGCGCGGCATCTGGTCATCAGACATCGGCCTTGAATCCCACCACCACTGGGGCGGGCAGCTGGTCGAAAAAGGCGACAGACACCTGGCCACGGCCGGAACCACTAAATATTCCTCATCATCTAATGCATATATCTGATTTGACGGTCTGATTCTTCAGATAGACATTCCCAGATCTCACAATGGTCCGGGCCGTGAACGGCGGATCGGATGGGCTGGGATAATCGGCCGCATCTGCCAAAGGGCATGCAGGAAGCTAAAGCCTTTCCCACGGCCCCGGCAGCAGCGGAAGGGCGTACGAATGGGAGAACTGATCTGAAATCTTTGCGGGATTTATTCAAATATCAATGACTGCGGCACAGTCTCAGTTCGCGTTCACAGACACAGTTCGTGCATTGTTCATCAGATGCTCCATGACGGGCCGGGCCCCAATTTAGATGATATCCACCCGCTCACCAACCCGACACGCTAATTCCATCAGAGTCGGCTGATGGTGTGGCGTTGGATATCGGATCCGGCAGATGGCGCCCTGTTCTTCCAGTGCTGCCGTATGCCGTAGACCGTGCTTTTGCTGATGTCGGACAAGCGGAAATGTCACTGATGCGCGGAGCTTCCTTTCCCGGATCTGGAAATGGCGGTGAGAATATCAAAGGCTTTTAACAATGGTGCTGGTAGTTTGGTCGCGTAGTCGGTTGGTTTTCTTTTTTAGGGGTTGATCCGGATAAAATGTCCCGGTCTCCATAAGAAAGGCATAAAGAAAAAATTGTCAACAACAGGGTTGAGGTGTCCATAACATGCCCCGGGGAAAAGGAAGTGCCATATGATGCCTTGCACCATAATTTTTTATTACATGCCCCGGCCCGGGGTTCCGGCTGCGTCAGAAGTTCCCGGAACGTTGCGGACATGGCTATTTGCTTGACGTCATGACGTTTTAATGATTTACTTGACATGTTTGACAAAAAACAATCTAGCTTTGATCCGGGGCGATTCCAGGATATGGTGTATCTCTTTCCGTCTTTTTCCCAAAAAGAATCTTTGGCTTTTGGTGTAATAAGTAAATCGCCTCAAGACCCCAAATTGTCAGTTATAAGGAGACAGTGAATTATGGATAAAGATGTGTTCAGTTTATGTTTCATGTGTTCGGTCAGATGCCTTTATAAAAGTCGGTGTGAACTGGACGTATCGGTTTGATTCCAGGGCAACCCGCATGTGCCGGGTATTGACGGCAGTTTATGCCCCAGGGGCTCGGCCGGAAAATCCATGTTGATGGATGATCAGCGGCCTCAGACACCCTTGATCCGAGTGGGGGACAGAGGCTCCGGCAACTGGCGCAAAGCGTCCTGGGACGAAGCCCTGGATTATGTGGGAACCCGGCTCAAGGAAATCAAAGAAACCCATGGGGGACACGCCATTGCCCTGGGGGAACGGGCCCAGTTGAGCACCCATGTGAGCAAAACTTTTTTAAAAGCATTGGGATCTCCCAACCATTTCACCCATGATGCCCTGTGCAAGGGATCCATGAACACGGCCTGCCGGTCCATGTTCGGATATACGGACGGACAGATGGGTATTAATTATGGAAATACCAAACATATTGTCCTTTACGGCAGAAATATTTTTGAGTCCATCAATGTCAAAGAGGTGAACACCTTGATGGATGCCCTGGAAAAAGGGGCCAAACTTACCTATATCGATCCCCGGGTCAATGTGACCGCCGGCAAGGCGCACCGGTACTGGATGATCCGGCCGGGAACCGACCTGGCCCTGAACTATGCGCTGATGAACGTGATTATCAAAGAACGGCTCTATGATACGTCATATGTGGATAAATGGGTCCATGGGTTTGTCGAGTTCCAGGATTTTATCAAAGAATACACCCCGGAATGGGCGGAACAGGAAACCGGAATTCCTGCCAATGAAATTAAATCCCTGGCCAGGGAAATCAGTAAAGTCAAACCCGGGGTGATTTTTCATTATGGATATCGGTGTGCCAATCATCAGAATGAAATCTATATGCGCCGGTCCATTCTCATGCTCAATGCGCTCATGGGGTCGGTGGAAGCCAAAGGCGGTATCTTTTTCAAGAAAGGGCCGGGCGCAGAAGGCGGCAAACCCGCCAGAAAGCTGACGGAACAGACATTTCCTGAAATTACGGTCCCCCGGTTCGACAAGGTCGGGACCCCGGATTTTCCGCTGCCGGATCCGGCCCATGGCGTGCCGCAGATCCTGCCGTATGCCATTCTCAATGAAGACCCTTACCCCATCAAGGCGTTGATCAATTATCGCCTGGAAACCCTCATGTCCATCGCAGATTCCAACAATACCAAAAAAGCCCTGGACAAGCTGGATCTCATCGTGACCATTGATATCAATTATTCGGATATTGCCTGGTATTCGGATGTGATTCTGCCGGAATCCACCTATCTGGAACGGACTGACTCCGTCCAGCAGCTCAACGGGCTCAAACCCATGATGTTTCTGCGGGAAAAAGCCGTGGAACCCCGGTATGATACCCTGGAAGGCCCCCTTATTCTCAAACGTCTTGGAGAGCGGCTGGGGATCGGCGACTATTTTCCCTATGAAACCATGGACGAACTGGTGGACTGGCAATTGGAAGGCACCGGTTTCACCCGGGCGGATTTCAAGGAAAAAGGATTTGTCAGTTACGGCAAATCTCAGATCTTCTGGGACAGAAACGATATTCCCTTTAAAACGCCGTCAGGAAAAATAGAATTTAAATCATCGTTGCTGGAAGATGCCGGATTTCCGTCATTTCCTTTGTATGAATCCCCGTCAAAACCGGCGGATCCGGACAAGCAGTTCCGACTGGTGGTGGGACGGACCGCCCTTCATACCCATATCTCCACCCAGAACGTGCCGTATCTCAATGAATTGATGTATGAAAACGTGCTGTGGATCAACCGTGAAAAAGCGTCAAGTCTGGGCATTCAAGAGGGTGCCGCCGTGGAAGTGGCTTCCGCCTGCGGTAAAGGACGGATCAAGGCGTTTGTCACAGACTTGATTCATCCCGAAGCCGTGTTCATGGCCCATGGATTCGGCCATGAAGCCAAACGGGCGGCCCGGTCGTACAATCGGGGGCTGTCCGATGCCGTGCTCCAGGAAAATGTCTATGACAAAGTGGGTGGCAGTCCGGCATTTCATGATACGTTTGTCACCGTGACACCGGTGTAATTATCATCTCTTAAGGAGGCAATGAATGAGTGAGTATTACCTGTTCCAGGACAGTAGAAAATGTATTGGGTGTCACGCGTGTGAGATTCAGTGCAAAGCCAATAAAGATCTTCCCGAAGGTCCCAAACCCTGCCAGATTATCCAGGTGGGACCCAAGTTTATCAATAATCTGCCAAAGATGTCGTTCATCTTCATGCCCTGCTTTCACTGTGAAGATCCCTGGTGCGTGTCTGCCTGCCCCACCGGGGCCATGCAGCAGCGGTCCTCGGACGGCATTGTGTTTGTGCAGCAAGACCTGTGTGTGGGATGCAAAACCTGTATCTCCGCCTGCCCGTGGGGCGCGCCCCAGTGGAATCCGAGCACCGGAAAAGTGGTAAAATGTGATTACTGCATGGATCGGCTGGACCAGGGCCTGGAACCGGCCTGTGTCACCACCTGTACCACGGGTTGTCTGAAATTCGGAAAAGTCGAGGACATGACCCAGATCCGTCGGCAGCGCCATGCGGAAGCTGTGGCGTCTCTTGAGAACAGCAGTTTTTGAAAGGAGCGTGATCCATGGCTCAAAACACCTGTCCGGTTCAGTCCACCCTGCAATACCTGTCTGAACGTATTGATTCCGGTGTGCTGACAGACCCCAAGGTGCGGCGGATATGTGAATCCATCCGGATGCTGGTGGAAGAAATATCCCTGGGCGAGGCTGGAGATGGCCATATGCCGGCCATTGACGAGCTGATGGCTGAATTTGAAACCATAAATCCCAATGAAACAGCCGTTAAAACCCGGCAGGTTTTGAACCAGGCGTTAACGGAACATCGGGAAATGTTTGTCAGCCACATTGAATCCCGAAACTGCCCGACCCACGATTGCGGGGTCATTGCACCGTCTCCCTGCCAGATGGCATGTCCGGCAGGGATCGATGTGCCCACATATCTGGCTTTGATTGCCGAGGGCAAGGATGCCGAGGCCATTGCCGTGATCCGGGAAGACAATCCATTGCCCTGGGTGTGCGGCCTGGTGTGTACCAGGCCCTGCGAAATGATGTGTGTCCGGGGCCGTATCGACACCCCCATCTCCATCAAGTTCCTCAAGGCGTTTGCTGCGGAACGGGCGTTGTCCGACCGCCAGTACAAAAATCCGGAACCGGCCCCGCCCAACGGTAAAAAAGTATGCGTGGTGGGGGCCGGCCCCGGCGGGTTGTCCTGTGCCTATTATCTGGCGTTGATGGGATATTCCGTCAAGGTGATCGAATCATTGCCCTTTGCAGGCGGGATGCTCATGGTGGGAATTCCCAGATACCGCCTTCCCAGAGAGGTGATTGATCGGGAAGTGGCCATGATCGAGGATCTCGGGGTGGAAATTTTATTTAATACCCGGTTTGGCACGGATGTGACCTATGAGCAGATGATTGAGCAGGGAATCGATGCGTTCTTCCTGGCCATCGGGGCCCACAAGGCCTGGGATATGGGGATCAAAGGGGAAACCGACTTTCCCAGGGTGATCGAGGCCATCGCTTTTTTGAAGAATGTGGCGTTGGGCGACCGTCATGCACCCGGGAAACGGGTGGTGATCATCGGCGGCGGGAACGTGGCCATTGACGCGGCCCGGACCAGTTTGCGTCTGGGGGCGGAAAAAGTGACCATTGCCTATCGCCGGTCCAGGGAACAGATGCCCGCAGACATCGAGGAAGTGGAACAGGCTGAAGAGGAAGGCATTGAATTCGCGTTTCTCACCATTCCCACCGAGATCCGGGGGGATGGGGATGTCATCACGGGTCTGGCCTGCAACAAAGCGGAACTGATCGCCAAAAAAGGCACGGACCGGCTGGCACCCGTGCCCATCCTGGGCAAGGATTTCGTGATTCCAGCCGATGCCGTCATCTCCGCCATCGGGCAGTATGTGGATGATTCCGGCATGACCGCCTTTGACAAGATCCGGTGGACCCGCAGAGGCACCATCGAGGTGAACCATGCCTCCATGGAAACCAGTATGCCGGGCGTGTTTGCCGCCGGAGATGCGGTATCCGGGCCTGCCACGGTCATCGAGGCCATCGGCGGGGGGAAACGGGCTGCAGATGCCATCCACCGGTATCTCAACCATATTCCCCAGCCCCGAATGCCCAAGATACCGGTGCGCCGGCACAAACGTCCCATGATCGAGATGACCGCATCGGAAAAAATGCGTCTGACAAGACCGTCCATGTCCATGCTCAATGTGGACCGGCGGCGGACCACGTTCCAGCAGGTGGAGCTGGGGTATGATGAAGAAGCGGTCCGGAAGGAAGCCCGGCGGTGCCTGCGGTGCGATGTGTGCCGGCGGTGCGGCAAATGCGTGGAAGTGTGCCGGGACAAGATGGGCATTGACGCGTTGCACCTGGGGTACCTGGATTTTGACCATCCCGTGAAAACCGATTTCCGGCTGACTTCTGAAAAATGCATCACCTGCGGGGCCTGTGCCGCCAATTGTGAAAACAATGCCATGGTGATCGAAGAACGGGACGGTAAACGCATGCTCAAGCTGTGCGGCACCATTTTGAATGAACAGGATATCCAGCATTGCGAGGCCTGTGGCGCCAAACTGCCGTCAGCCCAGTATATGGCATTTATTTCCGATAAAACAGCGGATGTCACGAAAAAATCGGATCAGCGGCTTTTGTGCAACAACTGTCAGCGCAAGCTGTCCGCCAGGATTCATGTGTCAACCCGACCGGTTAAAAACCAATAAAGGAGAAATGTTATGGTATTCAAACGCGGCAGCCGTGTGGAAGTGTTTCAGGCATCATCCGATGAAGCCTGGGAACCGTATATGAATGATTTCATCGGTGCCCACGGGGTGGTGACCGACCCGGATACCTCCATCAATGATCCGGATGATCTCATCGAGGTGAGCCTTCAGGGGAAAGGCACCCATCGCCTGCCCCAGGACTGTCTAAGGGTTCTGGACGACAAACAGGGTGAGCCGTCATGATAGAGATCTTTATCAACGGGAAACCTTTTGCCTGTAAAGAAAACCAGACCGTTCTGGAAGCGGCCCGAAGCAACAATATCGATATCCCGCACCTGTGTTACCACCCGGCATTGAAA
>JAGYOW010000001.1 GCA_018399285.1 Desulfotignum sp. | reverse complement strand
CGACTTCGACCTTGGCAAGGTCGCACTCTACCACTGAGTTATTCCCGCTCAATCAAACAAATGCTATATTTATTTGATTTGCCTGTTTTTGTCAACCTGAAATTGGATGGGTTGTCTTTTTTTTATTGCTTCTTCTTGTTCCAGTCCGCCATGAACGCATCAATGCCTTTGTCGGTCATGTGATGGGATGCCAGTTTTTTCAACACGCCATAAGGAATCGTGGCAATGTCGGCACCCATCAGGGCCGCATCCAGCACATGCAGGGAGTTTCTGACACTGGCCACAATAATCTCGGTGTCAAAATCATAATTGGCAAAAATCTGGGCGATCTCATTGACCAGTTCCATGCCTTCTTCGGCCAGATCATCCAGCCGGCCCACAAACGGAGACACATAGGTGGCCCCGGCTTTGGCGGCCATCAGGGCCTGGAGCGGAGAAAACACCAGGGTGACATTGGTTTTGATGCCTTCGGCCGTCAGGGTTTTCACCGCTTTGAGTCCTTCCACGGTCATGGGGATCTTCACCACGATGTTGTCAGCAATTTTGGCCAGATCTCTTGCTTCGGCCACCATGCCGTCATATTCCAGACTGATGACTTCCGCGCTCACCGGGCCTGCCACCTCTTTGCAGATCCGGGCGATGATCTCCTTGAACTCTCCGTCTTCCTTGGCGATCAAAGACGGGTTGGTGGTGACGCCGTCCACCATGCCCATGCTGTTGGCATCCATGATCTGATCAATGTTGGCTGTATCAATAAAAAATTTCACGCGTTTTCTTCCTCCTCATCCAGGGGGATCACCGCCTGGTTTTCCTGTGTTTCTATTTGATTGAACAATGCTTGTGTGGTCAAACCCAATACCGGGTGCACTGTCCCGGGTTCTATATCACACATGGGCCGTAAAACAAAATGTCTTTCATGCATCCGGGGATGGGGTATTTCCAGTTCCGGGGTTTTCATGATCCGGTCATCAAAATAAATAATATCCAGATCGATTTTCCGGGGGCCGAACCGAAAGGATTTTCCCTGTTTGTCCATACTGGATTCAATCTGTTTAAGCATGTTGAGCAGGGCCAGGGGATCTGAAGTGCGGCATCGAATTTTCACGGCGGCATTCACAAACCAGTCCTGGTCCACAAAATTCTGGGGCTGGGTTTTATAAAACCGTGACACCGCAATCACCTCGACCTGTTCATGGGTATCCAGGCAGGCAATGGCCAGATGAAGATTGGCCGGTTTATCGCCTTTGTTGGAACCAATGCTTAATACAGCTGTGGAAAAATCAGGCATTACGGCACCTCCACCACCACGGTGCGGGAATACTCGGACCGGACATCATGGTCTCCCACGGCCTGGACCCTGAAATACCGGACCCCGGGTTCAGGCACGGGCATCTGAAACACCATGTCCGGCACAGGCACCCGGGCCACGGATTCAAAAACAAACGGGCAGCCTTCACACGCTGCCGGCACGGCCATGGACACGTCAAAATACTTAGGGGGCAATGCGGCATCGTCCGGGTCGGTTTCATGGGTCCAGGTCAGAGTCAGTTGACCATTGTTCAGGGCGGCTGTGGGATCCCCGGGGGATGCCACGCTCTGCCCGGGTTTCTGCGGGGCCCTGGGCGGGGCTTTTTTACCGCACCCGATTCCGGCCGCCATCATCACCAGACACAGGCATACCCCGGTGATCACACCGGTCGTTGCCCATTTAATCCGTCCCTGGCACAGTTTCATGAATTCAATTCCTTTTGTGCTTTTTCAACCGCAGCCCGGACATTGTCGAATCCGGTGCCGCCGGCAGATATCCGGCGGGCCACCACCTGATCCAGGCGGATGAAGTCATACACATCTTCGGTTACCCGGTCACTGAGATCTTTAAACTGGGCCAGGCTCAGATCGTCCAGTTCCTTTTTCTCTGAAATGGCCAGGGCCACGGCTTTTCCTGCCACAGCATGGGCCTGGCGGAACGGCATGCCTTTATTCACCAGGTAATCGGCAAAATCCGTGGCATTTAAAAATCCCCGGGCACAGGCGGTTTTCATCCGGTGGGCATGGACCGTGATATGGGGAAACATCCGGGTGTACACCTCCAGACAGATGGACAGGGTGTCCACGGTATCAAACAGCGGCTCCTTGTCCTCCTGCATGTCTTTATTATATGCCATGGGCAATGATTTCATGGTGGTGAAGATCGCCATCAGATTGCCCACCACCCGGCCGGTCTTTCCCCGGACCAGTTCAGCCACATCCGGGTTTTTCTTCTGGGGCATGATACTGGACCCGGTGGTAAAGGCATCGGAAATCGTGATATAGCCGAACTCTGATGAAGACCATAAAATCAGCTCTTCAGACAGCCGGGACAGATGAATCATGCAGATCCCGGCATGGGAAATGAATTCCATGATAAAATCTCTGTCAGACACCGCATCCATGCTGTTTTCACACAACCGGGCAAACCCCAGGATCTGCCGGGTGAACTCTCTGTCCACGGGATAGGTGGTGCCGGCCAGGGCTGCCGTGCCTAAAGGCATGGCATCCATGCGTTTATATGCATCGGCAAACCGTTCTTTATCCCTTTTGAGCATTTCATAGTACGCCATGAGATGATGCGCAAACAGCACGGGCTGGGCCCGCTGCATATGGGTATATCCGGGCATGATCACATCCGGATGGGCTTTGGCCAGATTCACCAGGGCGTTTTGAAACCCCGTGATCCGGTCCATGATCTGCCGGGTTTCTTTTTTAAGAAAAATCCGGATATCCAGGGCCACCTGATCGTTGCGGCTCCGGCCGGTGTGCAGTTTTTTGGCCAGATCCCCGCACTCCTGCCCCAGGGCATCTTCCACATGCATGTGGATATCTTCCAGGGAATCGGAAAACGGCACCTCATTGTTTTCAATCCGGATTCTGACCCGTTCCAGGCCTGCCAGAAGGGTATCTGCTTCGTCTCTGGCAATGATCTGCTGTCTGGCCATCATTTTGAGATGGGCCATGCTGCCTTCGATGTCACTGGCATACAGCCGCTTGTCCACATCAATGGAGGCATTGAATTTTTCCACCAGGGTATCGGTATCTTCTGAAAACCGCCCCCCCCACAATTTATCACTCATCGGTTTTGTTCCTGAGAATCAATGTTTCCAGAATGGCCTTGTGCATATGCCGCTTGTTTTCCGCCTGATCCCAGAATGCCGCGCCAGGGGCCTCCAGCACGTCTTCAGCAATCTCTTCTCCCCGGTGGGCCGGCAGGCAGTGCATCACCAGCACATCCGGAGCTGCATGAGACAAAAGGGCCTTGTTCACCTGAAACCCCTCAAACGCAGCCAGCCGTTTTTCCAGCTCATCTTCCTCACCCATGCTGGCCCAGACATCCGTATACACCACATCCGCATTTTTCACCGCGTCTCTGGGATCCGTGGTGAACCGGACATGATCCATGGCATCGGCACCGGCGGCTTCAATAATTTCCGGTTTGATCATGTGATTTTCCGGGCAGGCCAACACCAGGTTCAGGCCCAGGACACTGGCCGCATTCACCCAGGAGTTGGCCACATTGTTACCGTCTCCCACCCAGGCGATCTTCGGTTTGTGATATCCGCCTTTGTGCTCGATGATGGTCATGATATCACTTAAAATCTGGCAGGGATGAAACGAGTCGGTCAGCGCGTTGATCACCGGGATGGTCGAGGCGGCGGCAAACTCTTTCACCAGGGCATGGTCAAAGGTCCGCATGGCCAGGCAGTCGATATACCGGGACAGCACCCGGGCCGTGTCTGCGGCCGGCTCGTTTCGGGAAATCTGGGTATCCTGGGTGCTCATATAGATGGGGTGTCCCCCCAGTTGTATCATGGCGGTTTCAAAGGCGATCCGGGTCCGGGTGGATTTTTTGTCAAAAATCAGTCCCAGGGTTTTTCCGGAAAGGATTCTGTCGGGAATGCCTTTGGCATACCGTGCCTTGAGCTGCAATGCCCGGTCAAACAATTGTTCAAAATCCGTTTTTTCCAGGTCCAGCAATGACAACAGGTCTTTTTTCAAACCAAACATCTCCTTCACTGTTTACAACAGGCTGTCCAGCACGGATATCAGCCGGTCAATATCTTTGGTTTCCACAATCAAGGGCGGTGCAAACCGTAACACTTTATCCTGAATGGCGTTAATGATAAACCTTTTTTCAAAACAGGCGGCTGCCACGTCTCCGGCGCCTTCTCCCACATCCATTCCCAGCAGCAGTCCCCGGCCCCGCACTGCGTTGATCCGGGAATGACGCGACTGAAGTTCGGTCAGCCGTTCCTTGAAATAAAGACCTTTTTCCCGGACCCGGGCCAGAAACGCAGGATCTGAAATCAATGCCAGGGTTTTGAGTCCGGCAGCAGTGGCCAGGGGCGTACCCCCGAAAGTGGACCCGTGACTGCCCGGTTCAAATCCTTTGGCCGCCTCTGCCGTGGCCAGCATGGCCCCGATGGGGACCCCGTTGCCCAGCGCTTTGGCAAGGGTCATGATATCCGGTGTCACCCCATCTCCCTGGTGGGCAAACAAGGTGCCGCACCGGCCCATACCGGACTGAATCTCATCAAAAATCAGCAGGGTGCCGGTCTGATCGCACAATTGTCTGACCTGCGCCAGATATTCGGGATCCGCCGGAATCACCCCGCCTTCCCCCTGGACCGGCTCCATCATCACTGCGCACACTGTGTCGTCCAGAGCGGTTTTCAGGGCATTGAAATCATTGAACGGCACATGGATAAATCCGGGAAGCAGCGGATAAAACCCCTGTTTAATCTTATCCTGACCCGTGGCGGTCAGGGTGGCCAGGGTCCGGCCGTGAAACGACTGGGTCATGGTGATGATCTGAAACCGGTTCATGTCGTTGTTGCGTTGAAAATACCGCCGGGCCAGCTTGATGGCGGCTTCATTGGCTTCGGCCCCGGAATTGCCGAAAAACACCTGATCGGCAAAACTGTTTTCCACCAGGGCCTGGGCCAGATCCGCCTGGGGCCGGGTGTAGAACAGATTGGACACATGCACCAGCCGCCCGGCCTGTTCCCGGATGGCCGCGGTCACTTCAGGATGGCAGTGGCCCAGGCTGCACACGGCAATGCCGGCCAGAAAATCGGTGAACACCTGGCCGTCTTCATCGGTCAGGTACATGCCGCTGCCGCTGACAAACGCCTTTCCCTGACGGGCATAGGTGGCGCACACAAACGTATCGGTTTTTTCCAGGGTATCCATGGGTTTTCCTTTATGATTCGTCTTTTATATATGAAGTTTTAAGTGTTAAGTTTTAAGTGTTAAGTTTTAAGTTTTAAGAGGGTCCATTCACAAATACCTGGGTGCCGATACCGGAGTCGGTGAACAGTTCCAGGAGCACGGCGTGGGGGATTTTTCCGTTGATGATGTGGGTTTTTTTCACTCCGCGCTTTAACGCGGTCAATGCACACTCCACCTTGGGAATCATACCGCCCTTGATTTCTTTGTTCCCGATCATCTGCCCGATCCGCTGGTCATTGATGGAAGAGACCAGTGCATTGTCCGCATCCAGGACCCCGTCCACATCCGTGAGCAGAATCAGGCGCTCGGCTTCCAGGGACGCGGCAATCCGGGATGCCACCACATCTGCGTTGATATTGTAAGTTTCCCCGTTTTTCCCCACGCCCACAGGCGCGATAATAGGGATAAATCCTTTGGCGGTCAACGTATGAATGATCTCCGGATTCACGGACACCACATCTCCCACCATGCCGGGATCGATGATCTCCGGCGGTTTTTCCTGATCGTCCTGGACATAGATCTTCATCTTTTCCGCCAGGATCAGGCTCCCGTCCTTGCCGGTGAGGCCCACGGCCCTGCCCCCCTCCTGGTTGATCCGGGCCACAATATCCTTGTTCACCTTGCCGCCCAGCACCATTTCCACCACATCCATGGTGGCATCATCCGTGTAACGCATGCCCCGGATAAAAGTGGAGGTGATCCCCATGGCGGAAAGCACTTTGCTGATCTGGGGGCCGCCCCCGTGCACCACCACCGGGTTGATACCGATGTATTTAAGCAGGGTGATGTCATTGGCAAAATCGCGCTTGAGCTTGTCATCCACCATGGCATGGCCCCCATACTTGATGACAATGGTTTTGGTGGAAAACTGCTGAATATACGGCAACGCTTCCACCAGAATATCCGCGACATTCCGATCCGCAACCGCTGAAGGATTCATAAGATATACCTGCTCAAATCCTGGTTCTCCACAATGCCCATGAGCTGGCCTTCCACAAATGCCGCATCAATGGTGATTTTTGTATCCGCCACATCCGGGGCTGCAAACAGGATCTCTTCCAGCAGTTTTTCCATGAGCGTGTGCAGGCGCCTTGCCCCGATGTTTTCCGTGGCCGCATTCACTTCCACGGCAATGGCGGCGATTTTTTCCACGGCATCCTGGGTGAACGTGATATCCACCCCTTCGGTGCGCAGCAATGCCATATACTGAAGTATCAGCGCGTTTTTGGGTTCAGTCAGAATCCGGACAAATTCCTGGGCACCCAGAGAAGTCAATTCCACCCGGATGGGGAACCGGCCCTGGAGTTCTGGAATCAGATCCGACGGTTTGGACACGTGAAACGCGCCCGAGGCGATGAACAGAATATGATCGGTTTTCACGATCCCGTATTTGGTGGGCACGGAACTGCCTTCCACGATGGGCAGCAGGTCCCGCTGGACCCCTTCTTTGGACACTTCCGGCCCCTGGCTTTTTTCTTTTCCCGCAATTTTGTCGATCTCATCGATGAAAATAATGCCGGACTGTTCCACCATGGCCACGGCATCGGACTTGACCCGTTCCATGTCCACCAGATGGGCCGCTTCTTCCTGGGTCAAAAGCTTGAGGGCCTCTTTGACGCTGACTTTTCTGCGCTTGGTGGATTTGGGCATGAAATTGCCCAGCATATCCTTGACATTGATACCCATCTCCTCGATTCCGGTGTTGGAAAAGATCTCCACCATGGGGGAAGATTTATCCGGTACATCCAGGTCCACCTGCCGGGAGTCCAGTTTTCCGGCCTTGAGCATGGTCCGCAGTTTTTCTCTGGTCCCGGCCCCGGTATCTGAAGTATCTTCGGATGAACCAGCCAGCTTGAGGGTGCCGGTGTCCGGGCGGGCCGCTGTTTTGGGCGTGGGCGGGAGCAGAATATCCAACACCCGTTCTTCCGCCATTTTTGCCGCCTTTTCCTGGACCGCATCCTGCTGCCTGGCTTTCAAGGCATTCACGGTCAATTCCACCAGGTCCCGGATCATGGATTCCACATCCCGGCCCACATACCCCACTTCCGTGAATTTGGAGGCTTCCACCTTGTAAAAAGGCGAGTCCGTGAGATTGGCCAGACGCCGGGCGATCTCGGTTTTTCCCACCCCGGTGGGGCCGATGAGAATGATATTTTTCGGTGCGATCTCATCCTGGAGATCCGGTTCCACATGGCGGCGGCGCCAGCGGTTGCGAAGGGCGATGGCCACGGATTTTTTGGCATCTTTCTGACCGATGATATATTTATCCAGTTCGGTGACGATTTCCTTGGGTTTTAAATCTTTCATGAATCCATTCCCGGTATCAGTTGAGTTCTTCAATGGTGACCTCATGATTGGTATAAATGCACAGATCCCCAGCGATCTTCATGGCTTTTTCAACGATCTGCCGGGCGGACAGATCCGTGTTTTCCATCAACGCGATGGCTGCGGACTGGGCTGCCGGGCTGCCGGATCCGATACTGATAACTCCCTGGTCCGGCTCGATCACGTCTCCGTTGCCCGACAGCAGATAGGTGTTGTCACGATCGGCGGCAAGCATCATGGCTTCCAGGCGCCGCAGATATTTGTCCGTGCGCCATTCCCTGGCCAGCTCCACACAGCTGCGTGTCAGGTTGCCGTTGTAACGCTCCAGTTTTTCCTCCAGTTTTTCCGACAGGGTCAGGGCATCCGCCGTGGCTCCGGCAAACCCGATGATGATTTTATCATGAAAAATTTTCCGGACTTTTCTGGCCTTGTGCTTGGTCACGATAGTGCCCAATGTAACCTGGCCGTCTCCGGCCATGACCACGGTAGCACCGGATCGCAAGGCCAGGATTGTGGTTCCGTGAAATGTGTCGTTGCTCATATTGCTGTTTCAACTCCTTGGGTGCGCGTTGTCGTACACCTGCATCAAATGGTCCATGCTCACATGGGTGTACACCTGGGTGGTGGACAGACTGGCATGGCCTAAAATTTCCTGAATCCCCCGCAAATCCGCCCCGGAATCCAGCATGTGCGTGGCAAAACAATGGCGCAGCACATGGGGGGATACAGGCACGTGCAGGCCGCACTGATTCACGATGTGATCCAGAATCCGCCGGATGGACCGGGTGGACAGCCGCCCGAAATCCTTGTTCAGAAAAACAGGCTTCAAATCCGTTGACACGGTGTCCCGATACGTTCTCACCGCTGTCAACGCCCGGCGCCCCACCGGTACGATCCGCTGTTTGCCGCCTTTGCCGGACACTCTAATCACTTGGTTGTGAAAGTCAATGTGATCCATGTTCAACCCATGGATCTCGGAAATGCGCATGCCCGTGGAATAAAAAGTCTCAAACATGGCATGGTTGCGCTTTTCCAGCCAGGTGCCGGTTTTGATGGAATCCAGCAACCGGAACACGTCATCCACGGTCAGTACCCGGGGAATGGGCCGGCCCAGTTTGGGAAACGGAATTCCGTCCGCCGGATTGGCCAGCATCTGTTTTTCTCTCACCAGAAAATCAAAAAACGCTTTTAAAGCGGACAACCGCCGGGACAGGGTCCTTTTTTGTTTTCCCGCCCGGACCCGGGATGCCAGATACTGTTTCAGGGTCTGCCTGTCCACCTGGGCCGCGTGTGCTTCAAAATGGGTTTGCACGTCAGTTGATGGATCCGGGTCATCAGACCCGTCAGCGACAAATTGCAGAAAATCCAGAATATCCGACCGGTACGCCCGGCAGGTATGGGGGGAATATCCTTTTTCCGCAGTCAGAATATCGATGAATCGGTCAAGAATCATGACACAATACCGTTGATCTGCATGACCTGCTGCATGTCTTCCCACACTGAGCGCTTCAGGCCCGGATCTTTGAGCAGCTGGGATGGATGAAACGTAGGCATCACTGAAAATCCCCGGATCTCAAAAAATTGTCCCCGAATGGCTGCCACCGGCTTCTGAATCCCGGTCACGATCCGGGCCGCCCGGTCTCCCAGCGCGATCACCACAACCGGCTGAACCGATTGCAGAAAAGCAAACACCTGTTCCGCATCCGGGGCATTGCAAAGACAGATGTTGTCTTCAGCCAGTTTCATGGCTGCCAGAATTTTTTTCAACAGCGCACCTGCCTCACCCGTAAAAAAAGTGTCGGCCCCATCCACCAGCACCACGTTTGACGATGCCGGACCGGCGTGTCTGAAAGGTTTCCGGGGTACGACCGGCCGGCCCCAGGCAGCCAGGATGTCCAGGGAACGCGCGGAAAGCGTCACCCGGGTGAGTCCCATTTGTTTCTGGCACCGCAGGTATCCGGACAGATCATCGATGATGTCCGGAAGCGTTACGGATGTATTCAAAATAGATATATTTTCCAAAGGTATCATGACAGGCTGGAATCAACCGCGCGGATCAAGCCGGGGCAGTAGGTTGTCCAGAAGAACATGGGCCACGGCCTGTTTATCCATCAGCGGAATGTCGGTTTTAGACCCGTCTTTGAAAAACAGGGTCACCTTATTGGTGTCGGCCTGAAATCCCGCGTCTTTTCCCCCCACCAGGTTGGCTGCGATCATGTCCAGATTTTTTTTCTTGATTTTTTTAACGGCATTGGCTGCCAGATCATGGGTTTCTGCGGCAAAACCCACCAGAAGCTGGTCGGGCCGCTTGCGCTCCCCCATAGTCCGGAGAATGTCCGGATTCTGCACCAGGCTCAAGGTCATGCGGTCCTGGTCAGATGTTTTTTTTATTTTCAGGGTTTCCTGGCGATCCGGCCGGAAATCCGCCACAGCCGCCACCTGGATGATGATATCCGCATGCGCCATTTTAGAGAGCATGGTATCAGCCATATCATGGCAGGTCTGTACGCAAATTGTTTCAACGCCCACAGGCGGATCCAGGCTCACCGGACCGGTGACCAGGGTCACGGAGGCGCCCCGCATTTCTGCAGCTTTGGCAACGGCATATCCCATCTTGCCGGAGGAGTGATTGCTCACATACCGCACCGGGTCAATGGGCTCCAGGGTGGGGCCGGCCGACACCAGCACCTGTTTGCCGGCAAAATCTTTGGGTGTCAGCATCTGTTCCATGCGGTCCACAATGAGCCGGGGATCGGGCAGACGGCCGGGTCCTGTGGTTTTACAGGCCAGAGATCCGGTGTCCGGATCCAGAATATGGACCCCGTCCTGTTCCAGGACATCCAGGTTTCGCTGGACCCGGATATTTTCATACATATGGGTGTTCATGGCCGGACAGATCATGACCGGGGCCGTCACTGCCAGAAATGTGGTGGTCAATGCATCATCAGCCAGCCCATGAGCCAGCTTGGCAATGCAGTTGGCCGTGGCCGGCGCGATCACTGCGGCATCGCATCTTGTTGCCACATCAATATGGGCCACGGATCCGTGGGAATCTTCCCACAGATCCGTGATCACGGGATTTTCCGACAGCACTTCAAACGTGGTTTTGCCCACAAACCGCAACGCGGCCTCCGTCATGGCCACATCCACGTCTGCTCCGGCTTTTTTCAAAAGCCGGAGCAGTTCCACGGATTTGTATGCAGCGATTCCGCCGGTGACGCCCAGCAGAATATGTTTTTGATTCAATATCGTCACTGGACAAGATCCGATTCAAGCAGGGCATCGGTATTATCCGGCAGACGGCCTTGATTCACCCGGGCCGCCACTCCGACTTCCACATAGGTGTAGATATGCTCGCTTTTAATGGAAATCACTGCGGATTTTATGGATTTTTCAAACACCAGAATCGCCATGTTGGGTGAGGCAATCTGGCTGACCATGGCCCAGTTGTCCTTGACCATGTTGTTGTTGAAAAAATTGATCAAAGAGCGCCGTTCCACCCTTCCTTTAAGCATCAGAATCCCGGATGTAAATCCCGGGGTGGACACGATCATACTTTTATCCTGAAGGACCTGCAGTTCCACCGGGATCAGCACATCTTCAAAATCATAGTACACCGCGGTTCTTTTTTTGGACTCTGGTGACGGTTTTGCCGCAGGTTCGGACACGGATGCAGGAGTTACCGTCTCAGCTGGGATTCAATACAGGCCTGAAAATATATTGGTGCACCCCGTCAACCCCACAAAGCATGCCAATACTTCGCTACCCAAATAAGCACCGTTTTAATTGTTTGTCTCATCAAATCCTCTCTTTTTATTTTAAAACATATGCTTTTCTAAAAACGGAACAGAATGAAAGTCAATGGGTCTCCTGAAGACAGCTCAGCTGCCCGCTTCATCAACATTCAGCTTTTCACCACCGAATTTAGTTGAATGCATCCACATAAGGCTGAACCAGCTGAATAACTTTACATGGTTTCCGGCCGGTTGGACCCCACCCGGCCCGCAAATGAGCTGCCCCACGACTGGTTGATCGTCCGAGATCCCGCCCTTTATTTCGGTTATCCCAGTGGTGTTAGTAGTAGACCACCCCAACAACTCTGGCAGATCCTGTTATCCTCACCTCTCTACAAAAATGACCCCGTACACATGAACATTGCCAGAGAGATTCAGGTCTCTGTAACGTGGATTATGTAAGGACGTTCAGGCGGATCATTGAAAGGATCTTTCCAGAATCGGTCGGCCCCGGGTTGTCCGTCAGATCCCCCTCGATTAGTTATATCGGCAAATGTTTTTAACGCATCTTGATTCACATCAGGCAGATATTGTTCAGTGCGCACCATATCAGTACTCCATCACCCCGTCATTGTCATACCCGTTTATGACATGGGTTCCTTTGGCGTGATTCTTGCCTGATGTCACTCATTGTGCGGCGGGAGGGGAATTCGCTTTAAATTCCGGATCAGGAGAAAACGGATGATCGATTCCACAGTCTGGCGGGAATCCTGAAATACCCCTTCGGACACCAGCCTGATATGACCGCCGGGAAGCGTGGCATCCTTGCTGGTATCATATATGTTTGCCGTATATTCAGCCGTGATGTTTCGGATAACCATATCTCCGGTCTCGACACCTGTTGTGTCTTCCCGCCAGGCCATATTGTTTTTCAATTCAGCAATGGCCTTTTGCAACCCTGCCTCAGCCACAAAAACGCCTGGGATTGTTTCCGATAATTGCCGGCAATGGTCTGATTGGTGGTGGACACCATCAGCGCGGCTGGGTGTCTAGCAGAAAAGTACCGCCAGGACTGAGCAAACAGATGATCAGGGCGGATCCGTTCTGACTTGCCAACAAGGATTGTTTTTCATAAAAACACCTGTATGTCCGGTCTTGTAATCATTCATTGTGCAGACCCGTTCGATAAGGTCCAGGAACAGGTATCTTCCTCTGGTCGTCTTCTTTACCGTGACAGTGATCGTGCCCGGAACGGAATTTTTGTTGTGTTTTAACAGCAATAGTGTTTAAATTAGGGCTTCATTGTCATCTGTTTTCATTTCACAGGCGGTGGAGATCTCCTCCGTAATACCCAAGCTCATTTTAGGCAACAGTTCATAAAAATTGGGTCCCACGGCAACCTCAGATTTAATTGCTGCATCAGAAACAGGAAGGTCGTTTGTTGCGTCATACACATAGGCGACAAGATATGCATATTCATCTGTACCCCGCATCCAAAAAAGCTTTACACGCCAAATCACCGATAACCACATCGGTATTTGACACTGATACGGAAACAGACGCCTGTGCATAACACCCGTTACTGTCATACGCACCAACGGTAATGGTATGTGCCCTCCGCTTCACCTCTGGTGTTCCAGTCATAGGACCATGGGTCTGTGCCGCTTACTTACCCATGCAGTGTCATCAATTTTCAGCCGGACTTGGTAATAGTTCGCTCACTTGTTGCAGTCGCTGTTCCGCTGATTGTCTTCGTTCCCAGGATTCACTTTCAGAAGGAGACGTAATCGAAATATTGGGTAATTTATCTATGCATGCAGAAGAAAAGTCAGAAGCCACTTTCATTTCCCGCAGGCATCAAACGCACTGACATCATAATAAGAATTCGAGGCGTTGCTGGTCCAGGTGGTCGTTCCGGGCATCTAACGTTACTACAACCGGCGAACTACCTTCTTCTGGTGTATCTGGTGTATATTCCACGTGATATTCTTTGATATAATTCAGGTCATTCAGCCCGACAAAATCATCTTTGTGGACAGGGGTCCAGGAAAGAGTATCGCTTGTGCCATCCGTCTCAAAAGACAGGCCCTGTGGGAGGGGCCGGTGCGGGGAGCAGCTGACACTTCGGCGGACCAGTCGTCACTGGGGGACAATAATCCGCCGCCTGATACGGTAAGTATAGGTTTGACAGTCAATTTCTTCAATGACGGTAGGTGAGCCAAAACCAATATCTGTATAAGTGTCTAACTCTCTGAAATAATTGAATTATTGATCTCGTCAAAATTCTGTATCGGTATCTGATTCCAGCTTTCTTTCGATACTATAACCTTGTAAATCACATTCCGTGTTTTTATTCCAGGAGAGCACCACTTTTCTTCCACGCCATTGATATTTTCAGCAGGAAGTTCAGTGGACCATGGGGACCGCCGGAGAAAATGTATCAGTGATCCCCCCGTCTACCACGAATTTCGGTCCGGTTCCGGCACTGTTCACTGCGGCAACAGCGATATAATAGGTGCAGGCGTTCAGCCCAGCCACATCAAGAGTATATGTGAAGGTCACATTGCACATCCACACTGCCGTCATAAAACCATTAGGATTGGTAGTATAAAACACTTTTATAGCCCGTAACCTCACAATCCGTTTCCCGACACAGTCACCGCGTCCCGTTGGTATTTATTTCACAGGGATGGGTCCAGACCGGTCAAAGACACGGTGGTAGGGGCGTCTGGAAGCGGGCAGTCGGTTCCGACATCCACGCCATCCACACCGGCATTGCGTGCCATAATCCGGGCATTGGCGGTATAGGTGCGATACCCGTTGTTGGGTTGGAATTTATGATCCGGGCGGTCGGTTTGAGACGCCAATGTGATCAGGATTTCTCCGGTCGTACCATCTTTGTCGATCTGCATATCAGTGATGTTTTCTGCAACAGGCTGATATTGGATCACAGTATTTAGCTTTATTCTCACATTCCCATCTTTTCAAAACCGAAGTACTGTCCGCATCTGCAGATCACCGCATAACTGACCACACTGATTTTGCTTACCGGCGTTTCCATTTTATGTTCTTGGGCAAGTTTTTTACCTCTCTGAAATAACTTCAACAGTCAATGCATCTCCTGATATGGCTGTCACTTTGGCATATTCCGAACATGCCCCGATATGAATCATATCATTTACAGTAAACTCTGCACCTTCTCCTGCTTTCAAAATTATATTCGTATCTAGTTATCTGCAATTTGATCAAGAGTGGCAAAATTATTGTGCTTGGGCTGAATCGTCAAAAAGTGATCATATCCGGAACCTAGACAGAAATCCTTGCGTAATTTTTGATCGCCTATTATTCAAAATTACAGGCAAGGGGTAATCCGGATAATATCACTTGGAACAAAACCATCTATGTTTTCAAGCAATTCTTCTCCCATGGAATGATATCCGTCATACGCAGATCCCGCCGGATCATATCCATGGCGGCCCGGGCATTCTGCCCATTTCGATTACCTGGTCCTGGACCGTGTAGGCATGATGCTGGCCGATGAAAACGGTAGATAGCCGTAACCAGTATACTTGTTATCGCCAGAGCCACAAGGATCTCGACCAAAGTGAATCCAGAAGGCGTTCTTTTCCGTGCTTTGCATATCCGTGCCCTATAGGCAAACGGGTTCTATTCATTGGGCAATGATGGTCTGCATGGCCACTTGACGTGGATCAGGAATCCGACCAGGAGACGGTTACTTCCACGGTTTTATAATCCGGAGCCGTGCTGGTTGTCACAGTCACACTGCGATTAAAAATTCCGGACCCACCTTCCTTGTGAATTCAGGCCGATTTCCATCTGATAAACCGGCATTGTCGATATCATCATATAATCCCGCCTTGAGTGTTTCCAGCTTGTTCTGAGCCAGATGAACCGCAGTGGTCAAATTTTTGCTCATATAATTGCTTTTGATCGTCATGGTGGTCATACCGATGATGGCCATCAGTCCAATGGAAAATATGGCCAGGGCAAACAGCACTTCCAGCAGGGTAAACCCTTTTTTAGATTGAATAACTTTCATGGATTCCTTAACTCCCCTTTTCTATGGGGCCTTTTTTAACCCGCCCTGCTATTGAAATCGTGATCTTAATTTCTTCTCCCTTGGAATTTTCAAGAATAAAACTGCTTCCAAAACTTGCTCTGCCGGTAGGATAAAAAGTCACGCTGTTTGAGCTACCTTGAGATTTAAGTGAAATATCATATTCCTGTAGAGCAATCACCGTTTTTTCAACCGAGTCATCTTCCCGCCTAATATCATATGTGTTTGATATAAAATTAGGTACAATTTTATAATCTTCATTCAACGACGCGGCCCGGCCCCTTGCATAGTTGATATCAGTCATGACCTGCCGGGCTGCGGAATGAAGACGGAACGTGGGCAGGTATGCAAGAATGTTGGGAACGGCAATGCCCGTCAGAATGCCGATCAGGGCCACGACCACCATCAGTTCTACCAGAGTGAATCCACTGCTGCGGTTCACCCTGAGAGGTGCGGTCTTCATTCCGGGCATAAGCCTTTTCTCCTTCCTGAATTTTTTAAGAACCGGTGTGTTGGAATCACCATACGAGAAACCAGTTCAAAAATCAAGAATGAGGTTCTGGATATTTTGCGGACCCTCACAAACAACGCTTGACTTTTGCAGACAGACCATTATAATCGGGCAATCAGCTTCAAAGTGCTGACGGATTGTTTTCGCCGGTAAGGTGTATTTGCTATTTCTCATGAAATATCACCCCAAAGCAAACAGATTTTTTTTATTTTTTATTACAGGAGAGCGCCGACATGGCAAATGGTATTGTAAAATGGTTTAACGACTCAAAAGGGTTTGGTTTCATCGAAGTTGAAGGCGGTGGAAAAGATGTATTTGTACACCACTCCGGCATTAATTCCAGCGGTTTCAAGTCCCTCAATGAAGGGGACCGGGTGTCATTTGACATCGAGGAAGGCCAGAAAGGGCCTTCTGCCAAAAATGTGACGGTGCTCTAAAATACCCTTTGGTGTTATTTCAGACATACCTGACAGACTGATAAAAAGTTCCTGAATTTCAACAATTCAGGAACTTTTTTGTTTTTGCGTCAACCGAACCAGAGATCGCACTTCGTTGCCATCCGGCAATTCATAATCATCCCATTGAATTAAAAATTTTATTTCCAGGTCATCGGTGAGTTCCTCTCTGGCACCCGGACTTTTCAAGGCATAGAGCGTTCCTTTTGGTGCCATCAGCGGGGCAGCCAGATCGGCCAGGCGGTCGAGACCGGCCAGTCCCCGGGCCAGGATTCCGTCAAACCGTCCGTCAAATCCCGGATCATGGTGTAAGTCATCCACCCGCCCATGGATCGCTTGGATTCCATCCATTTTCAGCATCCGGATCACATGTTTGAGAAAATGGATTTTTTTTCGGGATGCATCCACCAGCACCATGCAAATGCCTGGATTCAGCAGTTTCACCGGCAGTCCCGGGAACCCGCCGCCGGTGCCCATGTCCAACCATCGCCCATTTATGCCGCAAATATACGGCTGAATGGCCACCGCATCCAGAAAATGCTTGTTTGCCAGAGCGGCAGGCCCCTTGATGGCGGTCAGGTTGACATGCTGGTTCCATTTTTCCAGCAGGGCTGCATGGCAAGCCATTTGCTCCAACTGAACCTGGGTGAGGTCAAGCCCCATTTCCCGGCTTCCCCGGGTCAAATTCTCACGAAATACAGCCATCCAGTTGTCGGACATGGGATTCAAAACCGGTTCCAGGGTCTCACATAGACTTTCATGCCGGTTTTTTCGATAAAATCCGCCATTGCCTGGTCTGCTGTCTCCCGATCGAAAAAGCGACCGGTCCGCACCAGATGCCAGGTCACGTCGTTGGAACGGGTCAGGATAAGAATCCGGGCATCATAGCCTTTTGCCTGGAGTTCTTTCAATTGCTTCCGGGCATTTTCCCGAATCTGGAACGCGCCGGTCTGGATTTCATATTCAGGTTCAGGTTCTTGAACGACCGAAACCGGGCCTAATTTTTCCAGTTGATTAATGGCATAAGCCATTTCAGGATCCACTTCAACCGCTTTTTGATAAGCAGTCCGGGCTGCCTCAATGTCACCCAGTTCCAGATACAGGTCCCCTTTCAGGCAATAGGCCTGATAATAATCGGGTACCAGTGTCAATGTCCGGGCAATATCCTCCAGGCTTTTGTCAAATTCTTTGAGTTCAGCCCAGCTGATAGCCCGGTTGAAATAGGTATAATGGCTGTCCGGCGAAAGCGCGATCTCCATGTCATAATTTGCAATGGCTTTTTCGTATTCTCCTTTGTAGTACCAGGCCACACCCAGATTGCTGTGCAACCCTTTCAAATCCGGCATCAACTGCCTTGTTTTTTCAAAATCCCGGATGGCCGGATCGTACTGAGACAGTTTCATATAAGCCACGCCTCTGTTTTTATAGGCATCCGGATTGTCAGGATCCAGCTCGATCAGCTCGGTAAACACATCAACGGCCGCCTCATACCGATGCTGCTTCATATGGTCGATCCCTGTTTCAAACAATTGTTTTTTCTGAGACGCAAACACGGTTGCACTTAGAAAACAAACAAACAAACATACCGGTATTGTGCTTTTTCGTATCATGGCTCTCCGAATTTATCAGAGGTTACGAACATAATTTTATGCTTAAAAAATATCAATACCTTATGACAAATAATGTATCAGATTATTATGGAGCAGGTCCAGACACCCGGCATAAAAATGATCACACCCCGGAATAACCTCAACCCGCGGCGTAATCCCCCAGCGGTCAAGATGGGCCTGGATTCTGTCAGGCGGAGCGATTTCATCGTTCTGGCCGGTGATGACCAGGCCGGTGGACGGCAATGCCGCGATATCGTCAAAAGACATGAAAGCCACGGGGGGTGAAATCATGATATGGTCAAAAATGTCATAACCGCCGGCCACGACCGATGCATTGACCCGGGATCCAAAAGAGTAGCCCGCCAGATAAAGGGGGTCGCATCCCTGGTCTTTGAGAAATTCAAGCGCTGCAATGACATCGGTTTGTTCTCCATGGCCGTTGTCGTACATGCCGGAGCTGCCGCCCGTGCCCCGGAAATTGAACCGCAACGTGGTAAATCCCTGCTGAGCAAAAGCAGACGCGGTCCGGACCACCATCGGGTTAACCATATTCCCCCCATACAATGGATGGGGATGGGTGATCACCACCCCGCGATTACCGGTACCTTTGCCCAGCAGGGCCTGGAGCCGGATGGTCTGGTTTTTGATGATCACCGCAGTTTCCATGAAAAAATTTCCTCTGGGTTTATTTTTTGGCGTTTTTCAAGGATGCCCGGATAAACGCCTTGAACAAGGGATGGGGATCCATGGGCCTGGACTTGAATTCCGGATGGAACTGGCACCCTAAGTACCAGGGATGATCTGCCAGTTCGACAATTTCCACCAGCTCATGATCCGGCGATGTCCCGGAAATGACCAGGCCGGCTTTTTCCAGACGTTCCTTGTAGGCATTGTTGAATTCATACCGGTGGCGGTGCCGCTCTGAAATATTTTCGTGTTTATAGGCATTAAAAGCAAAGGTATCGGGCACCAGCCGGCAGGGATACGCACCCAGCCGCATGGTGCCGCCTTTATCGGATGTTTCATCCCGTTTTTCCACCTGGCCGGTCTGCTCGTCAAACCATTCTTTCATCAGATAAATGACCGGGTAAGGGGTATCCGGATCAAATTCCTCGCCATTGGCATCTTCCATGCCGGCCAGATGCCGGGCGATCTCGATCACCGCCATGTGCATGCCCAGACAGATGCCGAAATAAGGCACTTTGTTTTCCCGGGCATACCGGGCAGCCAGAATTTTGCCTTCAATCCCTCTGGAACCGAATCCGCCGGGCACCAGGATTCCGTCACTGGCAGACAGCACTTCCGCCACATTTTTTTCCGTCAATGTGGTGGAATCCACAAACTGGAGATCAACCCGGGCCTCATTGGAAATCCCGCCATGGGTCAGGGCCTCGTTCAGGCTTTTGTAGCTTTCAGTCAGATCCACATATTTACCCACAATGGCAATCCTGACACTGAACCGGGGATGTTTGAGCTTTTCCACCATCTCCCGCCATTCATCCAGCCGCGGACTTCTGGCCCAAATATTGAGTTTTTTCAGAATCTTGGTGCCCAGGCCTTCCTTGTTATACACCAGCGGCACTTCATAGATGCAGTCCACATCCTTGGCCGTGAACACGGCATCGGATTCCACATTGCAGAACAATGCGATCTTGTCCTTGATATCCTGGGACAGGTAATGCTCGGTTCTGCACAACAGGATATCAGGCTGGATCCCGATACTGCGCAGCTCCTTGACACTGTGCTGGGTGGGTTTGGTCTTGACCTCACACGCGGTCTTGATATAGGGCACCAGGGTCAGGTGAATGTAGATCACGTTGCCGGGGCCGGCATCTGCCTTGAACTGGCGGATCGCCTCCAGAAAAGGCAGAGATTCAATGTCCCCGATGGTGCCCCCGATCTCCACAATCACCACATCCACATCATTGGATACCAGGCAGATGCTCTGCTTGATCTCATCGGTGATATGGGGGATCACCTGCACGGTGCCGCCCAGGTACTCGCCCCTGCGCTCTTTGGTGATCACCTGGTGGTAGATCTTTCCCGTGGTGAAATTGTTGCTTTTTCCCAGCCGGGCATGGGTGAACCGCTCATAATGCCCCAGATCCAGATCCGTCTCAGTCCCGTCATCCGTGACATAGACTTCCCCGTGCTGAAACGGATTCATGGTGCCGGGGTCCACATTGATGTAAGGATCCAGTTTCTGAATCGTGACCGTGAGCCCCCGGCTTTCCAGCAGCATTCCGATGGCGGCGGAGGCCAGCCCTTTACCTAAAGAGGACAGGACCCCGCCGGTGACAAAAATATATTTGGTGTTTTCAGCCATAATAATTATCCAAAAAGATGGGTCATGAAACTGGCCCCGGCTCCCAGTCTTTCTTCGATCCGGATCAGTTGGTTGTATTTGGCTACCCGGTCGCTTCGGGACATGGACCCGGTCTTGATCTGCCCGGCGTTCACACCCACGGCCAGATCCGCAATAAAGGTATCTTCGGTTTCGCCGGACCGGTGGGATATCACGGTGGTGTAACCGGAATCCTTGGCCATCTGGATGGTGTCCAGGGTCTCGGTGACCGTGCCGATCTGGTTGAGCTTGATTAAAATGGCATTGCCGATGCCGGATTCAATGCCTTTTTTGAAAATATCCGGGTTGGTGACAAAAATGTCGTCCCCCACAATCTGGATCCGATCTCCCATGCGATCGGTCATCCGTTCCCAGGCATCCCAGTCTCCTTCCGCCAGGCCGTCTTCAATGGAAAACAGCGGATACTTTTCAATCAGGGTTTCATAATAATCCATCAACTCATCAGCGGACAGATCCCTGCCTTCAGACAGAAAGTGATATTTTCCGTCTTTGTAGAATTCAGACGCCGCCGCATCCAGGCCGATGCCGATATCACTGCCCGGCCGGTATCCTGCCGCTTCGATGGCGGAAATAATATATTCAATGGCCTGTTCATTGGAACTTAAGTCCGGTGCAAATCCCCCTTCATCACCAACTCCGACACTCAGGCCTTTTTTCTTGAGAATTTTTTTCAGATGATGAAAGGTTTCCGCGCCCATGCGCACCGCTTCCACAAAAGACGGGGCCCCATAAGGCAGAATCATGAACTCCTGGATATCCAGATTGTTGGCGGCATGGGCCCCGCCGTTGATGATATTCATCATGGGCACCGGCATGATCCGGGCGTTGATCCCGCCCAGATGCTGGTACAGCGGCAGATCACAGGCCTGGGCCGCAGCCCGGGCCGCAGCCATGGAAACACCCAGAATGGCATTGGCCCCCAGCCGGGATTTGTTTTCCGTGCCGTCGATATCCATCATGGTCCGGTCCAGCCCGGCCTGGTCCATGGCATCATACCCGATGATCTCGGGTGCAATCACCTCGTTGACATTGGCCACGGCATTGAGCACGCCTTTGCCCAGAAACCGGTTATCCATATTGTCTCTGAGCTCCAGTGCCTCCCGGGTGCCGGTGGAGGCCCCGGACGGCACGGCTGCCCTGCCCCTGGCACCACACGCCAGCACCACATCCACTTCCACGGTGGGATTGCCCCTGGAGTCGATGATTTCCCTTGCCCTGACATCAATTAATTCCGTCATGTTTCCCCCTTCCCGAACCTCTATGTTAACTTGCGTTTGTGCATGCATAACAACCGCCTTTTAATACCAATTCCCCATTTGACATTCAAGCACTAATCCAAATAATTTACCGGCCCGGCCTTATGCAGACATTCCATTCATTTTTTCTTTGCACCGTTTGATCCAGCAGCCCCGATTGATACCGGCTTTATCTTGACAAACCCGGACACCTCTTATAAGTAGAAAAGGTTGTTTAAAATGCAAGACATGTTTGTTTGACATGTTTAATTCATGGATAAAAAAGGAGATTTTATGAACATTTTATTTTTCGGACCCAACGGCAGCGGCAAAGGCACCCAGGGTGCCATTCTCAAGGATAAATTCAATATTGCCCACATTGAATCCGGCGGTATTTTCAGGGAAAATATCAAAGGCGGCACCGAGCTGGGCAAAAAAGCCAAAGCCTATATCGACAAAGGCGATCTGGTGCCCGACGAGATCACCATCCCCATGGTGCTGGACCGGCTGCAAAAAGAGGACTGCAAAAATGGATGGCTTCTGGATGGCTTTCCCAGAAACAAGGTCCAGGCGGAAAAACTGCATGCATCCCTGGAAGAAGCCGGCATGAAGCTTAATTATGTCATTGAAATGATTCTGGACCGGCAGGTGGCCAAAAACCGGATCATGGGCCGTCGTTTGTGTGAAAACGACAACAACCATCCCAACAACATTTTCATCGATGCCATCAAACCGGACGGAGACAAATGCCGGGTGTGCGGCGGTGCTTTGAGCGCCAGAGATGACGACCAGGACGAAACCGCCATTGACAAACGCCATTCCATTTACTACGACACGGACACGGGCACCCTGGCGGCCGCATATTACTTTAAAAACCTGGCAGCCAAGGATGATACCATCAAATATATCACGCTGACCGGCGAAGCCCCGCTCAATGAGGTCACTGACGAGCTGCTGTCCAAACTGTAATCCAAGTTTTACTTGCATTCATTATTGGGGTTTGATATAAAGTCGGGTTATGAATATTTTGCGTATTTAAATCCACCATGAAAGGGGCGATGTTTTTTGAAAGAAATTACTGTCACAGTGATTGACAACGATGTTGAAAAAGCGTTGAGAATTTTGAAGAAAAAAATCCAGAATGATGGACTCTTCAAACGGCTCAAAGTGAAAAAGCATTTTGAAAAACCGTGTCAATACCGAAGACGTAAGATGCGCGAAGCAATGCGTAGACAGCGGATCGCAGCTTCCAAATCCCGCAGAAAACGCAAATAAACCATTTAAACCTGTCCCGGCAGACCGTTTTGATCCAAGGAATGCCGGGATTTTTATGTGCGGACTATGGCTGAAACTTACCAGAAGTGTCTTGAAAAAATCTACCAGCTGGGCCGGTTCGGTATCAAACTGGAGCTGGAAACCATTCAGAATATCCTGGCACGTCTGGGCCATCCTGAAAAAAAATATCCTTGTGTGCATGTGGCTGGTACCAACGGCAAAGGGTCCACGGCCACCTATATCGCCGCCATCTTACAGGCGGCCGGTTTTAAAACCGGTATATACACCTCCCCCCATCTGGTCCGATTCAACGAACGAATCTGCATCAATGGACAGATGATTTCGGATGCGGACGTGGTTTCAGCGTATGAAGCCGTGAATGCCGCGGATATCGGTGACAGAAACGCCACATTCTTTGAGATTGCCACTGCCATGGCTTTTTATTATTTTGCCGCACAACAGGTGGACTGGGCCGTGATTGAAACCGGTATGGGGGGGCGATTCGACGCCACCAATATTATCGAACCCGCCGTTGGCGTGATCACCAACCTGTCCATTGAACACACCCAGTATCTGGGCACAACCATCCAGGCCCTGGCAACGGAAAAAGGCGGGATCATCAAACCCTTCACCCCGCTGGTCACCAGTGTGAGCCAGCCGTCGGGAATCCGCACCCTCAAGCAGATTGCCAAAGAAAAAAATGCACCGATGTATCAGTACAAACAGGACTTTTTTGTCCGAAAAACCCCGAACAAAGCAACCGTTACATATCGGGGACTGAATTTTCGCATTCCAGACATCACACCGCCCTTGCCCGGAGACCATCAAAAGGAAAATCTGGGCATGGCCCTGGCCGCGTGTGAGTTGATTTTTGACCGCCACAAAAAAAATGATTCCCGGTACCAGCTGACGTGTGAACTGGTCAAACAGGGCCTGGCCGGCACCCGATGGCCCGGACGGCTGGAAGTGATTCAACAGAACCCGCTGGTCATCCTGGACGGGGCCCACAATTTACAAGCAGCCAGGGTGTTGGCCAGATATCTGTCCGCCACCCTGACCGGCAGAAAACTGACACTGGTCATCGGTATTCTGGATGACAAACCCTATGAAGCCATGCTAAAGCATCTGCTTTCCGTGGCCCACCGGGTGATCATTACCCGGGCAAAAATCGACCGAAGCCTGCCGACGGCTGTGCTGACGGCAGCATCTGAAAAAATTTTCAACGGACAAATCCAGGTGATAGAAACGGTATCAGATGCAGTATCTTATGCAATTTCAAACACTTCCAAACAAGATGCCGTGTGTATTGCCGGGTCTTTATACGTTGCCGGAGAGGCCAAGGAAAAATTTGATCTGGATTTTTTTTGACAATCTGTTATATTCACGCTTGTTTTTTCCATGCGCCCGTAGTCCAGTGGATAAGACGTCAGCCTCCGAAGCTGAAAATCGCTGGTTCGATTCCAGCCGGGCGCACCAAACACTTCTTTGATGAACTCTTCACTTAAAATAGCGTTACTGTCTTATCGGAGCAACCCCCATTGCGGCGGCCAAGGGGTGTATATCCGACACTTGAGCCGGGCATTGTCTGATTTAGGACATCAGGTGGAGGTCATAGCCGGGCCGCCGGATCCCCAGCTCAACGGTCATGCCGGACTGACCATGCTCCGGACCCTGGATCTGTACAACCCAAATGATCTGTTCCGCACTCCCAGTATTTCAGAACTTTCCGACTGGATCAATCTGATGGAATGGCTGGATGTGTGCACCATGGGATATCCGGAACCCTGGACCTTCGGCAAGCGGGTGGTCCGCCATCTCAAAGGCAGAGAATCCCGGTATGACATCATCCATGACAACCAGAGTCTGTCCTATGGCCTGCTGTCTTTGATGAAAAAGTGCCGGTCACCGCCACCATCCACCACCGATATCAGGGATCGCCGGCTGGCAGTGAAAGCCACCCGGTTCTTTTACAAAAATCAAAGCGTTGCGATGCGGGTATTCCTTTATTCATATGCAAAAAAGCGGCCAGAAACTGCCCAGGGATTCGACGGTTTCCGGGGTATCCAAACAGGATATTTCAAAGGAATTTTCCATCTGAACACCGGTTTTCCATCATTCCCAACGGTATTGATACTGCCAGCTTTCATCCCCTGAAACCGTAAAAAAAATAAACAACCGGATTATTGTCACCACCTGGCGGATACCCCGCTCAAAGGATTGTATCATTTGCTTTATGCCGTGAAAAACATTGCAAAAAAGACGGATCTTCCTCTGGTGGTCATCGGCTCTCCCAAAAAAACGGCGGGGTTGAGCGGCTGATCTCGGGCAACTGGACCTGGCACCCTATATTGAATTTACTGGGCGTACAGCCAAACCCGGTTTTGCCTGAATATGCTGAGCTCACTTTGGCAGTGGTGCCTTCATTGTATGAAGGATTCGGACTGCCGGGTGGGAGAAGCCATGGCCCGTCGGATCCCGGTGATCTGCACCACCGGCGGGGCATTGCCGGAAGTAGAAAAGATCTTTGCTGGAGACCGAACTGGTTCCTCCGGGGGACAGTGCGGCCCTGGAAACAGCCATTCTCAAGCTTTTAGATGATCCGGCCCGGCGGGAAATCCTGGCCCAAAAAGGGTATGACCGGGTGATGGCTCATTTCACATGGGAGGCCACGGCCCAAAAAACCGTTCAGACGTACAGAGACATTATCCATGATTACCATTGATTTTGACCGGCTCGAAATCCGCCCCGGGGACCGGATCCTGGATATGGGGTGCGGCGAAGGCCGGCATATGGTTGAGGCCTGCCGGGCGAACAACACCGTGTGTATCGGGGCGGATTTCGGATATGACAACCTGAAGACCACCCGGGAAAAACTGGTATTTCATCAGGCATTGAACGATCTGTCCTGCGCCCGGTTCGATCTGTCGTGCATGGATGTCACCTGCCTGCCGTTCAAACAGGCGTGTATGGATGCGGTGATCTGTTCTGAAGTGCTGGAACATATCCCGGATGATGAGACGGCAATATCGGAACTGGTAAGGATTCTCAAGCCCGGCCGGATCCTGGCGGTCAGTGTGCCCCGGTTTTATCCGGAAAAAATCTGCTGGCATCTGTCGGATGACTACACCGCCGCAGACATGGGACATGTGAGAATCTACCGCAAAAACGATCTGATAAAAAAATTCTCTGACAACCACATGACCTTTTCAGGGGCCCATTTTGCCCACAGCATCCACGCCCCTTACTGGTGGCTTAAATGCCTGGTGGGGGTGAACCGCAGTGATTCATTTCTGGTGAACCTGTATCACCGACTGCTGGTGTGGGATATGATGAAAAAACCGAAAGTCACCCGGTTTCTGGATCGATTGTTCAATCCTCTGCTGGGAAAAAGCCTGGTACTGTATTTCAGGAAACAAACATCTGGTCTGACATGACCCGGCATAGATCCCAGACGGCACCGGAACCGGCATGGGTCATTATTTTTCTTTCTCACACAGATTTCTGCTGTAACACCCCCAGGGTGTTTGTCATGGGAAGCTCAATATAATCGCCGGTTTGCAGGGCAATGTCATAAACCTGCCTGGGGGCTTGTCCGCCCCGGGCAGGATCCAGGAAAATATCGTGAAAAACCAGAAACCCATTGGCCATGACATGGGGAGACCAGGTCAGAAAATCCTGATACACCGCATCAAACGAATGCCCCCCGTCAATAAATACCATGGACAAAGGGGTGCGCCACATCTTGCCGGCCACAGCGGATGCACAGACCATGGGAACCACATAATCCGCAAGACCGGCAGTTTCAATGGTTTTTAACAAAAAAGGCAGCGTATTGATTTGTCCCATGGTTTTGTCGTACAGGTCCGGATCAAAATATTCCTCACCGGGCTGCTGTTCTTCGGATCCGGTATGGTGATCAATGGAAAAAAGTGTGCTGTGGGTCTGTTTGCAGGCTGATCCGATCACTGCAGCGGAAAGACCGCAATAGGAACCGATCTCCAGAACGGGGCCCATGGGTGCGGCAGCCAGAGCCAGGTCATGAAGCCGCGTTGCCTCTTCATCCGCCATAAATCCTTTGACAGCATGCAGAAAATCAAAATCCATCTTCGTCATAGTTTTTCACCAGGATCTCTCTGGGTTTGGTGCCGATCTGGGGGCCGATAATGCCTTCATGTTCCATGATTTCAATGAGCCGGGCCGCCCGGTTATATCCAATGCGAAGCCGTCTTTGCACATAAGAAATGGAGGCCTGGCCGGACTGGGTGACCACAGCCACAGCCTCATCATATTTTTCGTCATAATCCGCCTCATCAAATTCTCTTGTTTCCTCCTCGTCATCCCCTTTGGTGACATTTTCATCATATTCCGGGGTGCGCTGCTCTTTGAGAAAACCGGTGATTTTGGCAATTTCCTTTTCAGATATATAAGCCCCCTGTATCCGCATGAGTTTTCCGGTCCCGGGCGGGCAGAACAGCATGTCTCCGTTCCCTAAAAGGCTTTCAGCCCCGCCCTGGTCCATGATGATCCGGCCGTCGATCTTGGAGGAGACCTGAAAAGAGAATCCATGTGGGAAAATTGGCCTTGATGGTCCCGGTGAGCACATCCGCGGACGGCCGCTGGGTGGCGATGATGATATGAATGCCTGCGGCCTGGCCATCTGGGCCAGCCGGGTCAAAGCAAACTCCACATCCTTGATGCCACCATCATCAGATCCGACAGCTCATCCACAATCACCGACGATATAGGGAAGCGGTTCTTGAAGCGGCAGATCGTCTCCGGTCTCATGTTCCGGATCATCCGCAGACCGGGCGGCATAGGATCGATTTTTTTCCCGGACCATGTCATTGTACTGGGCCAGGTTCCGCAGCCCGTTTTCCTCCAGCAGCTCATACCGCCGCTCCATCTCTTTCACGGCCCAGAAAAGGGCGTTGGTGGCTTTTTTCATGTCCGTGACCACCGGGGAAATCAAATGGGGAATGTCATTGTAAACCGAGAGCTCGATGCGTTTGGGATCGATCATGATGAATTTGACATCATCCGGGGTCGCCTTGTACAACAAACTGATAATCATGGCGTTGAGGCCCACGCTTTTACCGGTGCCCGTGGCTCCGGCAATGAGCAGATGGGGCATTTTGTCCATCTTGGTGATCACCGGCCGTCCCATGAGATCCTTGCCTAAGCCCAAAGTGAGCATGGAATCAGACTGGATGAAATCCCTGGAAGCGACCATTTCCCGCAGGTTCACCATTTCCCGTTCGTCATTGGGAATTTCGATGCCCACCACATCCCGGCCCGGGATGGGGGCCACGATCCGGATGCTCACCGCGCTCAGGGCCAGGGCCAGATCATCGGAAAGTCCGGTGATTTTAGACAGCTTGATCCCCGGCGCAGGCCGGTATTCAAATGTGGTGATCACAGGTCCCGGCAGGATCTCCACCACATCGCCCTTGACATTGAAATCATTGAGTTTGGTTTCCAGGATCCGGGCCTTTTGCTGCAGTTTGTCCGTATCGATTTCCCGCCGGATCTTGACTTTTTCCTCCAGAAAATTGATGGGCGGCAGCTTGAACGCTTCCGGCTGCCGGATATCTGCCAGCACGCGATCTGATACATATTCGGTGGTATCGACCTGGGGGGCCACAATGGTCGGAGAAAACACATCATCCAGATCAATGGCATCACTGTCATCTTGATCCCCGGCACCTTTTGAATTTGACGTATCCGGGTGCGGCAGATCCGTTTCCAATTGTGAAGAATCGGTTGGCGGTTGATTCTGGATCAACGCGGTTGGCGTATCAATGGTCATTGAACGGGCCGCACGCGCCATTCGATAGGACTGCCAACCAGATTTCATCTGTTCGATCCCCTGCCCCAGATACCCAAAAAATTGTTTCAATTCCCGGAGCATGACCGCAGCCAGAACTGATGTTTTCCGATACACCATTGTGCCCAGCGTCACCATGGAAATGCCGGTGGCGAAAATAAATCCGATGACGGCAAAAAACACCAGAACAATCATACATCCCAGAGAATTGACATAGGTCAGAAGAAACCCGGCCACGGTACTGCCGACCCATCCGCCGGCCGGCACCAGGGTGCCGGAAAACGCATACGCATCTTTGAACAGAAAAAAACCGGCCCCGGTACAGATCATCAGAATGATACCGCCGGCCGGAGTCAGCCACATGACCCGGGCGGATTTTTCCTTGATATACCACAGGGTGATCAATGACAGAATCACGGGAATCCAGAACGCCCCCACACCGAACAGAAAAACAAAAAAACCGGCCACATGGGCGCCCACCAGGCCAAACAGATTGTGAATGCCGGCAGGCACGATCAAAGGAGCATTGCCGATTGCCGGATCCTGGGCATGAAAAGAAAACAGGCTGACTGCAAAAAAAATGATCAAAAACAGCAGCAGCAGTGAAATCAGTTCTTTTTTCATACTTCAATAATGACAGGTACAATAAGGGGCTTGCGGTTGATGGTATAGGAAAAATATTGCTTCAGCGCCTTTTTGAGACGGGCGCGGATCAATTCCACCCGGGAATCCATCCCGGCTTCAATTTCTTCCACTATCTCCAGAATCACGCACTGGGCATCATCCACCAGGTGACCCGTGGCGGAATCAAACACAAAGCCTTTGGAAATCAGTTCCGGGCCGTACAGCACCACCCCGGTTTCCTCATCAATGATCATGGTCACCACCACCAGCCCGCCTTCGGACAACTCCCGCCGTTCTTTGAGAACGCTCCGGCCCACATCGCCGATGCCTTTGCCGTCCACCATGATCCGCCCGGTGTGCACCTGGCCGTCGATCCTTCCGCCTTTATGATCAAACACAATGACCTGCCCGTCTTCCGCCACCAGCACATGCTCTCTGGGAATTCCCATTTTTTCCGCCAGCCGGGCATGGATCACCAGATGCCGGTATTCACCGTGGATGGGAATGAAATAGTCGGGCTTGGTCAAGGTCAGCATGAGCTTGAGTTCTTCCTGGTGGGCATGACCGGACGCATGAATGTCTGCGGATTTGGAATAAAATACATCCGCGCCCCGGCGATACAGTTTGTTGATGATATTGGCAATGGCTTTTTCATTGCCGGGAATGTGCTTGGAAGACAAAATCACATTGTCGCCTTTTTTAATGCGGATGTGTTTGTGCAAGCCCGATGCCATTCGCACCAGCGCGGACATGGGTTCTCCCTGGCTGCCGGTGGTGATGATCAGCACCTTGTCGTCGGGGAGGTTTTTAATCTGTTTGATGTCCATTATCGTATCCGGCGGACAGGATATATGGCCCAGCTTGACCGCCACGGCAACGATCTGCTCCATGGACCGGCCGTTGAACACCACTTTCCGCCCGTTTTTCACGGCAATATCGATCACCTGCTGGATCCGGAACACATTGGAGGCAAACAGGGTCACAATCACCCGGCCCCGGGCCGCAAAAATCACTTTTCCCAGATTCTTGGCCACTTCCTGTTCTGACATGGTATACCCTTCCACCTCCACATTGGTGGAGTCGGAAAGCAACGCCAGTACCCCTTTTTCCCCGTATCGGGCAAAGGATGACAGATCCGTGTTCTTCACGGGGTTTGTGTTATGACTGATCCGAAAATCTCCGGTATGAATCACCACCCCTTCCGGGGTCTGGATGGCCAGGCCCACGCCTTCGATGGTGGAATGACTCACCCGGATGAACTCGATTTCAAACGGATCCATGGACAGGGTCTCACCCGGATTGACCACGTTGAGATCCACCCGGGTGTTGAGTTCAAATTCCACCAGCTTGTTTCTGACAATTTCCAGGGTAAAGGACGTGCCATAGACCGGAATCCGTATTTCTTTCAACAGATAGGGCAACGCTCCGATATGGTCTTCATGGGCATGGGTGATGATGATACCGTGAATTTTTCTGCGATTTTCCCGGATATAATCCATGGCCGGGATAACAATATCCACCCCCAGCATGTAATCTTCCGGAAACATGAGGCCCGCATCAATGATGAACATGGCATCGTCATATTCCACCACCATCATGTTCAGGCCGATTTCTCCCAGCCCGCCCAGTGGTATTAATTTAAGCATGTGGCTTCCAATATATTTTTAAATGCGAATGCCCAGCTTTTCAAGAATGGCATCGGTCTGATCAATCAACCAGTTCCGTTGATCTCTTGTGGCATAGGCCATGCAGTCGCATCGGATGTGTTTTGGGGTTCTGACCAGCAGTTCACAGGCCAGTGAGCTCTGCTCCAGTTTCAGGGCAAACACATGGGGTCTGCAATCCCTGTGATCTGCCTGAACAGGTGTGAGCACTTCTTCTTCCAGGGGCAGCCAGTAGATTCCCACAATCCCGGCCACCTGAGTGTATTCATCCAGGTATTCCTTTAACCGGTCATAATCCTGGGGCCGCAACCCGTCTATGACATATTGTTTCATAACAGTGTTAAATACCACAGATGTATCAATCGTTGCAACGGGTTTATCAGATCATCCTTGCAGGCTGTGACCTTTGTTTACCCCTGCCATCATCGACTAGTGCCGGGCGGTGCCGGCCGGTGCAATGCCAGAAAATTGCCTCCCACCACCAGGATGAGGCCGGCGATGGCTGAAAAACTCCAGACATACCCTTCCACAAAAGATGAGATGATCAGCGCCACCACCGGTACCACCATGATGCTGTAAGAAGCCTTGTCCGCCCCCAGAGAACGGATCAGGGTCAGATAACTGGTAAAAGCGATAATGGAACCAAACACCGCCAGGTAAAACAGGGAGCTCACATAAGGCAGGGTCATGGAAAAATCAAAGGATTTACCAAGGATCAAGGCCAGAAGCGCCAGGGCCATGGCGCCATACCCCATGCCGAAGGCATTGGCCTGGATCACCGGGATATCGGCTCTGGAATTTCGGGCGGATGTGATGTTTCCCAAAGACGCCAGCAGCACGCTGGAAAATCCAAAAGCGATCCCCAGCAGATTTTTGTCCGTCAGATCAAAGGATTCAATCTCATGCATGAAAATCAGGCCGATCCCCATAATCCCGACGGCAGCACCCACCACCATTTTTCGTTCCACCGGGGCCCCGAGAAAAAGCGCCCCATTGGCAATGTTCAGAAACACAATCGAAGAAAACAGTACCGCCACCAGGCCCGAGGTGAGATACACCTCCGCCACATACACCAGCCAGTAGTTCACGGAAAATAAAAGCAGGCCCAGCAATGCCATAAAACCATGGTCCTTGAATGAAAACTTCAAAGACAGCCCCCGCAACTTGCAGAACACCAGCAGAATCACCGAGGACAGGGCAAACCGGTACACCACCGACACCATGGGGTCCACGGTCCCCAGCTGGAATTTAATGCCGATCCAGGTGGAGCCCCAGATGATAATGGTCAGCACATAAAGCAGGCTGTCTTTCATGGACATGGGTGATTACGCCACTCCCGGCAATCCCTGGATCACAAACCAGATCAATGGAATAAAAATAGCAGGGAGCATGTTCCCCACCTTGATTTTTTTTTCTCTGAGCATGTTCATACCGATCCCCAGAATCAACAGACCGCCCACCCCGGACATCTGGGCGATCACCGCCGGCACCAGCAAAGGTTTGAGCACCGTGGCCAGCAGGGTGATGGATCCCTGGTAAAGCAGCACCGGCAAGGCGGAGAACAGCACTCCCATCCCCAGAGACGAGCTTAAGATGATGCTCACAATCCCGTCCAGGCAGGATTTGGCAAACAAGGTGGCATGGTTGCCGGACAATCCGCTTTCCAGAGATCCGACAATGGCCATGGAACCCACACAATAGATCAAAGAAGCGGTGACAAATCCCTGGGCAAATCCGCCGCTGCCTTTTGTAAATTTTTTTTCCAGCAATTTTCCCAGCCGTTCCAGCCGGTTTTCGATACCGATCCATTCCCCCACAAGAGCCCCGATGGCCAGAGAAATAATGATCACCAGAAGATCATCACTGACAATGGCGGTTTTCAGGCCCACCAAAAGCACGGCCAGGCCCACGGCCTGCATCACAGTCTGGTTGTAGCGGTCCGGAATACCGTTTTTGAACAACAGCCCCACCAGGCCACCCGCAATAATGGCCAGACAGTTGACAATGGTTCCCAGCATGATATTTAAAAGAACCTTTCCCGGATGTGATCCACCCCGTTTTGAAACAAACGGATACCAATGGTTTCTTCTGCACCGAACGCTTGCCCTTCCCCTTTGAGCTGTTCTTTTCTGCGGGTCCAGTCCGGATGATTGGTCACATGATTGTAGGCTTCCGGATGGGGCATGAGCCCGAAGATCTTTCCGGTGGGATCACAGATGCCGGCAATGTCGTGCAGCGACCCGTTGGGGTTGAAGGGAAACACACCGTCGGCGGGACTGCCCGTTGCATCGGCATATTGGAATACCACCTGGCCGTTGGCCTGCAGCGATGTCAGTACGTCCGGTTCGGCAATGAATTTGCCCTCCCCATGCCGCACGGGAAAATCCGCCTGGCCCATGCCTCTGGTAAACACACACGGACTTTCAGGATTGGCGGTCAAATGGACCCACTGGTCCCTGAAATTGCCGCAGTCATTGTAGGTGATGGCCACGGAACGCCGGGTGTAGTCCTTGTCCAGTCCCGGCAGAAGCCCGGTATTCACCAGGGCCTGGAATCCGTTGCAGATACCGATGATCAGTTTTCCCGCATCCACAAAACCCAGCAGGTCTTTTCCGATATGGTTTTTCAGTTTCACCGCCTGGATCACCCCGGCCCCGTGGTCATCCCCCCAGGAAAACCCGCCGCCGAACGCCAGAATATGAAAATCCGCCAGGTTCACAGTGCCGTCCACCAGAGAATTGATATGCACACGATAAGGCCGGGCACCGGCCAGTTCAAAGGCCAGGGCGGTTTCATGGTCGCAGTTCAGTCCGAAACCCGTTAAAATCAGTGCCTTCACCTGTGTCATATCATCTCTCCAAACAGTTTGTTAAATGCCTTGTCCAGATCGGCACAGGCCAGATCCACAATGACATCGTTCCGGACCCCTGTGATTTTCAGGCGATCGTGTGCATCTGTGACCCCCCCCACACACCTGAATGGCAGCCCCTTGGCGAGTTTGTCAAATACCGGCTTCCGGTCCGGCGGAACAGTCAGAACAAACCGGCCCGCAGATTCGGAAAAAAGCAGCACATCGTCTGAAAGGGTTTCTGCCGCAGCCGGCACCTGGGACAGATCGATTTCCATGCCCAGTCTGCCGGCCATGGTCATCAGTGCCAGGTGAACCCCCAGACCGCCCCGGCCCACGGCATGACACGAAGCCGGCATCTCGAGACCCATGGCTTTTTCCACGGCCCGGTACAACACCCGGTTGGCACCAAAATTCACCTGTGGCACATTGGCACCGGTTTTGCCGAACAGATCATAATATTCGGAAGCCCCCAGTTCATCGGCCGTGATCCCGGCGACATAGACAAAATCCCCGGCTGATTTGGGTTCCAGGGTCTGGCAGTGCAGGATGTCCTCCACCACGGAAGTGGCGGAAAACTGCACCGTTTCCAGGGCCGACACTTTGATGCGCTCACCGAACGCCCCTTCCAGGTGTCCATCCACATACATGGAATCCTTGCCGGACAACAGCGGGATCTCATAGGCCATGCACGCATCTTTCAGGGCCCGGCAGGCCCGCACCAGCTGAGCTGCCTTGAATCTGCCGTCCGGATTGGTCTTTTCATCATACCCGATATCGGGCCAGCAGAAATTGTCCACCCCGCCGATATGATCCAGGCTGCCGCCCACGGCAATGAGTCTTCGTACCGCCTCGTCAACGGTGCAGGTCATCATGTGATACGCATCGATTTTTGAATACCAGGGCAACAGGGTCTGAGAAAACGCCAGCCCTTTATTCCCGGTAAGTACCGGCCGGGTCACGGACGCATCCGACGGAATGTTATGGTTCACGCCCACCAGAGGCTTGATCACGGATCCGCCCTGGACCTCATGGTCATACTGGCGGATGATCCATTCCTTGGAACAGATATTGGGCCGGGCCAGCATGGCGGTCATGAGACCATTGAAATCTTCTGGTCTGCGGATCACCGGTTCGGTCAGTCCCCGGGCCGCAGGCGGCAACCACACCGCGTCAAACTCCCAGGCGGGAAACCCTTTGTCCAGCAGATCCATATCCACATAGGCACAGGTTTTTCCCTGAAAGGTGATGTGCAGCTTGCCGGTATCGGTATATTCGCCGATCACCGTGCTTTCCACGGCATGCTGCCTGGACAGGGACATGAACCGGTCCAGATCTTTTGGGTCAATGGCAATGGTCATGCGCTCCTGGGATTCCGACACCCAGATCTCCCACATGTCCAGGCCCGGATACTTGAGGGGCACCTTGTCCAGATACACCACGCACCCGTTGGAAATCATGGCGGATTCGCCGATGGACGAAGACAGCCCGCCTCCGCCGTTGTCGGTAATAAACCGGATCAACCCCTCATCCCGGCATTCCAGGAGAAAATCATGCATCTTTTTCTGGGTATAGGGGTCTCCGATCTGAACATGGCCGGCCGGGGTGTTTTCCGAATAACTTTCCGAAGACGCGGTGACCCCGTGGATCCCGTCCTTGCCCACCCGGCCCCCGCTCATGATGATCAAGTCACCCGGTGATGTTTTCTTTTCATGACTGGGTCTGCCTTTCACCTGTCTGGGCATAATGCCCAAAGCGGTGACAAACACCAGGCTTTTGCCTATATATCCCGGATCAAACAGGGTCTGGCCAAAGGTGGTGGGCACCCCGCTCTTGTTGCCCCCGTCTCTGACCCCTTCGATCACCCCGTTCAAAAGCCGTCTGGGATGCAATGGCGGTTTTAAGGGCCCGTCATAATTGACATCCCCCACACAGAACCCGAAACTGCCCATGAACAGTTTGGAACCCAGGCCCGTGCCCATGGGGTCCCGGTACACGCCCACAATACCGGTGATGGCCCCGCCATAGGCTTCCATGTTGGACGGCGAGTTGTGGGTTTCCCCGGTGATCACATAGTTGTTGTGTTCATCAAACGCCCCCACGCCGGCATTGTCCCAGAGTACAGACACCACCCAGTCTTTTTTCTGTTTCAGCGCCAGGGTGGGCTGCTGGATATAGGTCTTGAACAGGGAGTGTTCAATGGTTTTTTCCCCGGTCATCACATCCGTGTACTTGAAAATGCCCCGAAACGTATTGTGATTGCAATGGTCGCTTCTGGCCTGGGAAATATATTCCAGTTCCACGTCTGTGGGCCCGGGCAGCCCCACGGCCTGTCGCTGGGTCGCCACCTCCGGATCCAGAAAATATTGCCGGATAACCGGGATATCCCTGGGGTTCAATGCCAGGTTGCGCTGGTCGCTGATCTTTGCCAGGGTCTGGTCGGAATCGATGTCAATGAAATCAAAACAGGGGGTATGGTCCAGAATCACCCGGGCCGGTTTGACATTTGCCCCTGTTTCAGGGTGCCAGTCTGCTTTGGAAAAAATCTTGTACTGCTGGATAATGGGGTTGGATAAAAGCTCTTTGGCCAGGATTTCCACCTGAGACCGGGTTAAGGATTCTCCGGAAAGGCAATAGCGCTTCGAGGTATAGATCCCTTCATCCGGCCCGAATGATCGGCCCAGCAGATCTTCAACGGCTTCCATGGCCGTGGCCCCGGGATTGTCCTTGACCCCGGGCCGCAGCCCGATCCAGATGCACCAGTGAAAGTCTATTTCCAGGGGGGATAACGAAGATACCTGGGTCACGGGATTGGTGAAAATCTCCTGCCGGATCCGTTCCAGGTCCTGTGTCTTCAGATCAGAGTCAATGGTCAGCATATGGATGGTTCTGGCCGACTCAATGTGAATTTTAAAATAGGAATCCGCCTTTTTGACAAGCGAAGATGCTTCCGCATCCCCCAGCGATTGTTTCAACGCAATCTCGATACAGGCTGTCATGTTATCCACCATTGAAAATTCTTATAATATCATTATAAAAAACAAACACCATCAATGCCACCAGAAGGGCGGCCCCGAACTGGATCATTTTTTCTTTTACTTTGTCGCTGACCTGTTTTCCCGTGACCGCCTCAATGCCGAAAAACACCAGGTGCCCCCCGTCCAGCACCGGGATAGGGAACAGGTTGATGATGCCCAGGTTGACCGACAGCAAGGCAATGAACCACACAAAATTCACGACACCGGCTTTGGCCTGTTCCCCGGCCATCTGGGCGATCATGATGGGGCCTCCCAGGTTGTCGGCGGACAGGCTGCCCGAGATCATCTTGCCCACGGACAGAATGGTCACCTTCACCAGCCCATATGTATCTGAAATGGACCTTGCCATGGCCTGGAACGGATTCAGCGGCTCATGAAACACCTCGCCCGTGCCCCGGATACCGATAACATACCGGTCCACGGATTCCTGGAACACATTGACGGTTTCCTGTTTTTCCGGAACCAGAGAAATCCGCAGGGTTTGCCCTTCCCGGGCCACGCCGATGTCCAGGGCCTGCCCGTCAGATTCTCCCACGATCCGGAAAATATCTTCAAAGGACCGGATGTCATGGCTGTCCACCTTTGTGATCACATCACCGGGCAATAATCCGGCCTGCTGAGCCGGGGTGTTGTCCATCACCTCGCCGATCACCGGTTCGGCCAGATAGATGCCGGAAAACTGATACAGGACATAAAAAATAAAAATCGCCAGAAAAAAATTAAACGCAGGTCCGGCAGCCACGATCAGGCTTTTCTGATACAAAGGTTTGTGGGAAAATGAGATGGCTTCATCTTCTACAGGCAGCTCTTTACCCGGTTCTTCCCCCACCATTTTCACATATCCCCCCAAAGGAACGGCAGAGATACAATATTGGGTGCGGCCTTTCATTTTTTTGAAAATTTTGGGACCGAATCCCAGAGAAAACACATCCACACCCACTTTAAAAAACCGGGCCGCCAGAAAATGGCCCAGTTCGTGAATGAACACCAGAACACCGATAACGATAATGAATGCGACAACAGAATGACCCACGTTTACCTCTCTATTTTATAAGGGAACCGGCTTTTTCCCTGGCCCAGCGATCGGCCTCAATAATACCTGAAAGATCTGGATTGTCAATGCAGGTATGGGCTGCCATGGTGGTGGAAACAAGGTTGAAGATATCGGAAAACCGGATGCACCGGTCAAGGAATGCCTGAACCGCCACTTCATTGGCGGCATTCATCACTGCAGGCAGGGTCCCTTTTTTTTCGCACGCTGCCCGCGCAAATGATAGAGATGGAAACCGATCAGGATCCGGGGCGCAAAAGGTCAGAGAGCCAAGGGCTGTAAAATCCGGAAAGGACAGGCCTGTATTCAGACGGTCCGGAAATGACAGGGCAAAAGAAATGGCCTGTTTCATGTCCGGCACCCCCATCTGGGCCATGACAGATCCATCGACAAATCCGACCATGGAATGGACAATGCTCTGGGGATGGATCACCACCTGAATATTTTGATGGGAAATACCGAACAGGTGCACGGCTTCAATGAGTTCCAGTCCCTTGTTCATGAGTGTGGCTGAATCAATGGAGATCTTGTCGCCCATGGACCAGTTGGGATGGTTCAACGCGTCTTCTCTGGTAATGCCGGAAAAATCCGATTTCAGGGTATTTCTAAAAGGCCCGCCGGATGCAGTGAGAAAAAGCTGTTTCACATCTTTGCCCTGATTACCCAGCATACATTGAAACATGGCGGAATGCTCACTGTCCACAGGCAGCACGGTCACGTTTTTTTCCCGGGCTTTGGCCATAACAATATCACCGGCCATCACCAGGTTTCCCTTAAGGGCCAAGGGTAATGTCTTTTCCAGCCTCAATGGCGGCCAGCGCCATTTCAAACCTGCGGCCCCCACCATGGCCAGCACCACGGTATCCACTCCTTCCCAGGCAGCTGCAGCCGCATATCCAGAAGGTCCGGACAGAATCTCAGGCCGGACACCCGGCGTCAGCATTTCAGCCAGTTCCCGGGCCTTGGCCTCATCCAGCACCGCAACCATATCCGGCATAAATTGCTGGATCTGACGGCTCAACAGCGGCAGATTATTGGCAGCGGTCAACGCCTTTACCTGAAACCGGTCCGGATGCATGCGGACAATTTCAAGGGCAGACGTACCGATGGAACCGGTCGCCCCTAAAATGGACAGGTGCTTCATATCCCCACCGCCAGCAGATATGCGTAGAGCACGGGAATGGCGAACAGCAATCCGTCAATCCGGTCCAGCATCCCCCCATGGCCCGGCAGAATCCGGCCGGAATCCTTGACCGAGGACGCCCGCTTTAAAGCGGATTCAAACAGGTCCCCCACCTGCCCGGCCACGGCAATGAGAAAGGAACAGGGAAGTGTCAATAAAGCCAGCCCGGGTGAACCGAAAAACAGCACAGAAAAAATCAGGCCGGCTGTCATGGATGCACCAATACCGCCGGCCGATCCCTCCAGGGTTTTTTTAGGGCTGATCCGGGGTGCCAGTTTGCGTTTTCCAAAAAACGTACCCGTGTAAAAGGCACCGGTATCATTCATGAAACAGACAATCAACAGCCAGAAAACCCAGAGCGCGCCGTGCTCCATATTTCTTACAAACAGCAGCAAAGACAGGGACAAGGGAACATACATGATCCCTAAAGCCTGCCGGGCGATGGTATCAAACAGATCTTTGCCTGCCGGGAACCGGAACAGGACAAAGGCGGACAGAAAAATCAGGTTCAGGATCAACACAAGAATCATTGCCGGCCACGAGCCAACGGCGGCGGCAGTCACCAGAAAGATACAGGTCAGATAGGATAACCCGGAAATCATCCATGGCACGGTATGGTTATCAGATCTGAAAACAATGCGCAGATATTCCCGGATAGCAGAAACAGCCACGGTGGAAACCAGGGCGGACAAAATTATGGGTGTGCCTTTGATCAGAATCCAAATGATCAAAGGCGCCAGTATTAAAGTGGTAATCCATCGCTGGGCATGTTGCATTCAACGTTACCGAACCGTCGGTCCCTTTTCTGATAATGGGTTAAGATATCGAGAAATTCCGCCTGGGTAAAATCCGGCCACAGGGTGGGCGTAATGAAAATTTCCGCATACGCGGACTGCCAGAGCAGGAAATTGGATAGTCGGAACTCCCCGGAGGTCCTGATGACCAGATCCGGATCCGGCATGTCGGCAGTATACAGATGATTCGATATCGTTTGCTCACTGATGTCATCTACTGCCAGTTCACCGGTTTCCACTTTTTTTGCCAGAGCGTGAACTGCATCGGTAATTTCCTGGCGACTGCCATAACTCAAAGCCAGGTTCAAGGTCATTTGTGTATTTTTGCCAGTGGCTGCCATAGTCTCCCGGGCCTGGGCCCGAACATCTTCCGGCAGTTTTTCCAACTGGCCCAGCACTTTCAGGCAGATCCCTTTTTCTATCAGCTCATTGCGCTCAGACACCAGAAATTGCTTTAACAGGTGCATGAGTGCCGACACCTCGGAATGAGGTCTGGACCAGTTTTCAGTGGAAAATGCATATAAGGTCAAAAAAGGAATCTGTAATTTCCGGCAGGACTCTACAATGGTTCTGACCGTCTGAGAGCCTTTTTCATGGCCTTTGACCCGGTTCAACCATCGTTTTTTGGCCCACCGGCCGTTGCCGTCCATGATAACCGCCACATGTTTCGGCAATCTGGCAGAATCCAGACCATGGACCTGCCCTTCATCAGATTTCAAGGATTTCCTTTTCTTTTTCAGCAAAAATATCGTCCAGTCGCTGGATATACTCGTCGGTCAGGTCCTGAACCTGTTTTTGCCCCTTGAAGCTGTCATCTTCGGAAATTTCCCCGTCCTTTTGAAGTTCCTTGAGCATGTCATTGGAATCCCGACGGATATTGCGAACCGCTACCTTGTAATCTTCACATATTTTGGACACATTTTTGGCGCGCGGCGATCTCTTTCTGCATCCTCTGAAAATCCAGGAGACATGGAAGTCGGATCCAGTTTACAATCAGCCGGAGGTGTCGACCAGGTGCAGCTTTGATAACTTTTTCCACCGTTGAGTCACGCTGATATCCACGGCTTACGTTTATCGGCGACTTTCAGAATGGATGCGGCAGAAGCATCTGGGGCAACGGGGTCTGGGTGCCGTAATATCCACTTTCACCTGTCAACTGGACTGGGACACTCCCAGTCATTACCCTTCCCATCTCCTTGACAAGAGCTTTCTCTGTTTTTCCCATCCGGTCCCTGGTTTCTTCGACACTTCTCATCAGTCATATGGTCACCTTTCTATTTTATCCGGGTGCCCGTGTCTGACTAACACCTGTGAGAATGTTATCCGATTGATACAAGATCAAACACCTGAAGGGGCAGGTCATACTCCATGGCCAGGGAAATGGCCGTCATATCCATGACTGTGGAGCTGTTTTCAATCACCCGCATATAGGACAATTCATCAAACATTACCGCATCTTCATGGGCCACCGGGTCTTTGTCGCCTTACGTCCACCTGAGTGGCTTTGAACAGAATCTGTGCGCGGTTTCATGGGCTCTGAAGCACAGCCGCCGTATCTGGTAAAATATGGGTTACCTGTCCCTGCCGCAAAAATCACGATCCGCCCTTTTTCAAGATGTCGAATGGCCTTTCTCGAATAAAGGGTTCTGCAATCTGATCCATGCGTATGGCTATTTCGAGCCCAGGTGGGCTGCATTCTCCAGGGCATCACACAATGCCAGGGGAGTTGATCACCGTGTCCAGCATTCCCCTTATCGGCGGAACTTCTATCCATACCCACAGAACTGCGAGCACCCCTCGAAGATGTTGCCGCCGCCCACCACAATGCCGATCTCAACGTTCAGGTGAACCACACTTTGGCAACTTCCGCCACATATTGAATCATCTCCGGGGTGATGCCGAAGCCCTGATTTCCCATCAGGGCTTCGCCACTCAGCTTGATTAAAATCCGTTTGAACTCCGGCTGAGTATTCAACAGTTACGCTCCTATCTGGAACCGTGCAAAGCGTCTGATCTGGATATTTTCACCGATCTTGCCGATGGTTTCCTTGAGGAATTCTTCAATGGTTTTCTGGGGGTCCTTGACATACTGCTGACTCAAAAGGCAGACTTCCTTGTAGAATTTTTCCACCTTGCCGTCCACAATCTTGTCGATGATGTTTTCGGGTTTACCTTCTTCAAGCATCTGGGCCCTGAAAATTTCGCGTTCTTTTTCCACCACGCTTTGATCCACATCATCCGGTGTCAGCCCGGCAGGATTGGCAGCAGCGATGTGCATGGCAATGTTTTTGGCAAATTCGATAAAATCATCGGTTTTGGCCACAAAATCGGATTCACAATTCACTTCCACCAGCACGCCCAGTTTGGCACCGGTATGAATATAAGAATAAACAATGCCTTCTGACGTGGATCGACCCGCCCGCTTGGCTGCTTTGGCCAGCCCTTTTTTGCGCAGCAGATCGAAGGCTTTTTCCATATTGCCGTCTGCTTCGGCCAGCACCCGTTTACAATCCATGATGCCCGACCCGGTTGCTTCGCGCAGTTCTTTTACCATTGCTGCGGAAATCTCAGCCATATTATTATGCTCCTATTAAAATGTCGTTATTCAGTTTCAATCGATTCTTCTGCCGGTTCAGCAGGTGTGGTTTTGCGTTTGATTTTTTCCACAACAGGGCCGTCAGTACCGTCTGATACCACTTCAATGGCCACTTTCTGATCCCCTTTATCCATCTCTTTTTCCTGATCACCATCTGCCTGGGCCTGCATTTTTTCTTCATAGATCTGACGGCCTTCAATGCAGGCATCGGCAATCCGGGAAGTAAACAGCCGGATCGACCGGATGGCATCGTCATTGCCGGGGATCACATAATCAATGTCATCCGGATCGCAGTTGGTATCCACGACTGCCACAATGGGAATGCCCAGGCGTTTGCCCTCTTTGACGGCAATGGCCTCATTTTTGGGATCAATGATGAAAATGGCGGAGGGCAGCCGTTTCATATGGCTGATACCGCCGATGGCAAATTCCAGTTTCTCTTTTTCCTTGAGCATTTTTGACTGCTCTTTTTTGGGATAATTTTCAAGGGTCCCGTCATTTTCAATGGAATTGAGAAAATGGTACCGGTTGATATTGTTCTTGATGGTCTGAAAGTTGGTCAGCATGCCGCCCAGCCACCGGTTTTCCACATAAAACATCTCAGCCCGGTTGGCTTCTTCATACAGGGCTTCGGACGCCTGTTTTTTGGTTCCCACAAACAGGACATCCTTTCCTTCCGCTGCAATGCCTTTGATGAAATCATGGGCTTCTTTGAACAGTTTCACGGTCTGCTGAAGGTCGATAATGTAGATCCCGTTTCTGGCCCCGAAGATATATTTTTTCATCTTGGGGTTCCAGCGTTTTGTCTGGTGTCCGAAATGAACACCGGCTTCCAGCAATTCTCTGATGGTAATGTAGGCCATTGGTTCTCCAAATCAATCTAAATGGTTTTGTAAATCCTTCATCCATTTCATCCCCGGAAATCGACTTTATGAAAAAGCACCGGACTCCGGGTCCATGAATGTGTGTGTTAAACGCTTCTAATAAAAATCCTTACATCTATATCAAAAAAAAAAAAGTTAATCAATTTTTTTTTTAATTTGTGCCACCCGATTTTGACCGGCCAGATCCTGAACAATATTTATTTGATCAAACTGGGAGCATGCTTTTACCAGGGCCGTGACATCAGCTTTCTGGTCAAACCCCATTTCCAGAAGAAGCTGTCCCCCGGGCACCAGAAAATCGCCGGCATGGGTCACTATTTCACGGATACATGTTAACCCGTCATGTCCGCCGTCAAGGGCTGACCTTGGTTCATGATCCCTGATTTCAGGGGCCAGGCCAAAAATATCTTCGGTGGGAATATACGGCGGGTTCGAGACAATGACATCAAAAAAAGGGCCGGTGGCCAGCGGCGCAAACCAGGATCCGTTGAAAAAATGAATCGTTCCGATCTCATTTTCCCGGGCCGCGTTTTTCCGGGCCGCTTCCAGTGCGATCCGGGAAATATCGCCGGCAAAAAAAAGATGTTCCGGGTGGGCCTTTGCCAGAGAGATGACAATGGCGCCGGAGCCCACTCCCAGTTCCAGGATCTTTTGCTGTTTTCGGAAAGTTTCATCCAGAACCGACAATGTGGTTGTCACCAGGGTTTCAGTGTCCGGCCGGGGGATGAGTACGCCCGGACCCACCTGAAAACTGGACTCGAAAAATCCTTTTTCTCCGGTGATATAAGCCACCGGCTCATGGTTTTTCCGACGCTGAATCAATGTTTTGAACCGGGCCAGTTCCTGTTTTTCCAGAGGCCGGTCATGCTGAAGATACAGATCCAGACGTCGGACACCTAAACAGAATCCCAGCAGAATTTCAGCGGTCAGGCGGGGACTGTCGATCCGGTGCCGGGTAAAATAGGTTTCCGTCCAGGAGATCAGTTTGAATACAGTCCAGTCCATTATGCAAAGGTGTGGTTTTCCTGCAGCGCCCGGGCTTGATGAACGGTTTTCAATTCATCGATAATGGTCTGGATATCGCCTTCCATGATACTGTCCAGTTTATACAGGGTCAGCCCGATACGATGATCGGTCATTCTGCCCTGGGGAAAGTTGTAGGTCCGGATACGACCGCTCCGGTCTCCGGTACCCACCTGGCCTTTGCGGTCAGCGGCCCGTTTGGCATCTTCTTCTCTCATCCTGGCGTCCAGGATTCGGGATTTCAACACGCCCAGGGCTTTGGCCTTGTTTTTATGCTGAGATTTTTCATCCTGGCACGTGGCCACCACCCCCGTGGGAACATGGGTGACCCGAACAGCGGAATCCGTGGTATTCACCGACTGTCCCCCAGGTCCGGACGCCCGGAACACATCCACTTTGATATCTGCCGGATTGATTTCAATGTCGATATCTTCGGCCTCGGGCAATACGGCCACGGTGACAGCAGACGTGTGGATCCGGCCCTGGGTTTCGGTTTCCGGCACCCGCTGCACCCGATGGGTGCCGCTTTCATACTTGAACGCGCCAAAAACCCCTTTCCCCTGGATCAAAGAAACGATTTCCTTGAATCCCCCGGCACTGGAATCATTTTTTTCAATCACCTCGACGGTCCAGTTTTTGTTCTCCGCATACCGGGAGTACATTCTGAAAAGATCGCCGGCAAAAATACCGGCTTCTTCTCCGCCCGTGCCGGCCCGGATCTCCAGGATCACGTTTTTGTCATCTCTTGGATCTCTGGGCATGAGCAGCACATTGAGTTTGGATATCAGCGTTTCAGCCTGTTTTTCCAGACTGACGATCTCGTCTCTGGCCATCCCGCGAATCTCTGCATCCGGATCTTTCAACAGATCCTGTGCTTCTTCCAGTTGAGACTGAACCTGTTCATAGGTCCGGAACACCGGAACAATCCGATTGAGTTCTCCGTGCTCCTTGACGTATTTCTGGTATTTGGTCTGGTCTTTGATCACCTCCGGGTCACTCAGCAGGTGCTCCAGCTTGACATACCGTTCTTCTATGCCTTTTAATTTTTCAATCATGATGCAAAAATCCAAAAGGGGTGTCTGTAGCAGACCCCCTTTTGTAAAATATCAATGATTTAAAATTATACCAGTTTGCTTGCATCAAAGTTGGCATATTTTCTTTTAAACCGGTCAATACGGCCGGCAGAGTCCACCAGTTTCTGTTTTCCGGTAAAAAACGGATGACACTGTGAACAGATTTCCACCTTGATGGCCTCGCGGGTGGAACCCACATCAAAGGTGGCACCGCATGCACAGGCAGCGGTCGTTCTTGCATATTTGGGATGAATGTCTTTTTTCATTTTTTCCTATCACTCCTTGGTGCATCTGCCTGTTAAATCCAGCAGCTGATTCATAAAAAATTTACGTTCATGAATTCATCAATTCAAGAAACTCTTTATTATCCTTTGTTCCCTGCATTTTTTCAAGTAAAAACTGCATACTGTCCACAGAATTTAAACTGGACAGCAATTTTCTCAAAATCCAGACCCGGTTCAAAGTCATGGGATCCAGGAGCAGTTCCTCTTTCCGGGTGCCGGACCGGTTGATATCAATGGCCGGGAACACGCGTTTATCCGCCAGCTTTCTGTCCAAAACCAGCTCCATGTTGCCGGTGCCCTTGAACTCTTCAAAGATCACCTCATCCATGCGGCTGCCGGTTTCCACCAGGGCTGTGGCGATAATGGTCAGGCTGCCGCCGTCCTCGATATTCCGGGCGGCCCCGAAAAACCGTTTGGGCCGGTCCAGGGCGTTGGAATCCACACCACCGGATAAAATTTTTCCGGACGGCGGCATCACCGCATTGTAGGCCCGGGCCAGCCGGGTGATGGAATCCAGAAGAATCACCACATCATGACCCTGCTCCACGATCCGCTTGGCTTTTTCAATGACCATCTCAGCCACCTGCACATGTCGCTCCGCCGGCTCGTCAAACGTGGAACTGATCACTTCCGCATCCACAGACCGGGTCATGTCCGTGACCTCTTCAGGACGCTCGTCAATCAGCAGTATCATGGGCACAATGCTTTTATGGGATTTGATCATGGAATTGGCAATGTTCTGGAGCAGCATGGTTTTTCCGGCTTTAGGGGGCGAAACAATCAACCCTCTTTGTCCGAAACCGATGGGTGACATCAGATCGATGATCCGCATGGAATAGTTGTCGGATTCCGCCTCCAGATTCATCTTTCGTTCCGGATAAAGCGGCAGCAGGTTGTCAAATAAAATCGTCTCAGCCGCCACTTCCGGGCTCTGAAAGTTGACTGCCTCCACTTTGAGCAGGGCAAAATACCGTTCTGAATCTTTGGGTTGCCTCACCTGGCCGGAGATGGTATCCCCGGTTCTCAAATTAAAGCGCCGGATCTGGGAAGGAGACACATAAATATCATCCGGTCCGGGCAGATAATTATAGCCGGGTGCCCTGAGAAAACCGAATCCATCCGGAAGAATTTCAAGGGTTCCCTCTCCATATACCTGGCCGCTTTTTTCAATATTGGCCTGGAGCAGGGCAAAAATCAATTCCTGTTTCTTTAGACCGCCGATCCCTTTGATATTGTTATCTTTTGCAAGCTTGGTCAGCTCGCTGATTTTCATTTTATTGAGTTCTACAAGATTCATTCGCGCTCCCGAATTTTTTTATTTTTTTCATTTTCCGGCATAATTTCATTTTCTGGCAAGGATCAGTCGATTTTACAGGACGTCTTTGATGTCTGGAATTTTCGAATAAAAAAATATGGAAAAAAACAGACCATGGACTGGTATTATCTGAATAACACCTGACTAATAGTGCATTAATTTTTTATTGTCAACAATTCTTTTGAAGAACCAGCCCTTATATTGACTTACAATACACGGATATGATATTTTCCCCTTCTGATTCATACAAAGCCTTCATGACAGGGTCTCAATCTTTGCACCATCAGCCATTGATCCTGTCCTGCCTGGACAAACCTTAATACAATTGAAGAAAGGAAAACCTACTGTGGAAAGAACACTGTCCATTATCAAGCCCGACGGGGTGGGGAAAAACATCATCGGCGAGGTAATCAAACGTTTTGAAAGCGCGGGCATCAAAATCGCTGCCATGAAAATGATCCACCTGACCAAAACCCAGGCCCAGGGATTTTACGCCGTTCACAAAGAACGTCCGTTTTTCGACAGCCTTACTGATTTCATGACCTCCGGTCCCATCGTTGTCATGGTGCTGGAAGGCGAAAATGTGATTGCCGAAAACCGCAAAATCATGGGTGCCACCAATTTCAAGGAAGCGGAAGAAGGCACCATCCGCCGCGAGTATGCCACTGACATTGAAAAAAACGTGGTCCACGGATCCGATGCCCCGGAAACCGCTGCCTTTGAAATCAGCTATTTTTTCAACCACCTGGAGATCCAGTCCCGGTAAGCCATCTTACCTTGCAGGCGCAGCCATTTTTTTTAACTGCGCCTGCTTCGGCCTGATAAAGGCGTCACCGGTTTTCAGGTCGGGCGGCTCTTCAGGGCACCAACATGGCAAACCCGGTGACCTCATCTTTTTTGCGCACCCCGCCGGCGCCGGTCAGTTCATGAAGTATCACCTCCATCATCTGCCATACCTTTACTCCTTTGCGGATACACCCGGTCACCGTGTCATCTCCCCTGCCGCAGGCCAGGTGCATGTGCAGCACCGGATTGCCGCTTTCATCCGGAAACAGGGTCCCGGTGCCGGTCACTTCATGGACCTCCTCCAGGACATGGGTCTGTGGCGTGACCGGGAACCGACAGCCCTGCTCCGGTCCGGTCACCAGTTCGCTGCCTTTGTCAGCCCCGCCCAAAACCACCAGTGAGGCTGCCCGGACCCCCTGGTTCCTGGCAAATGCCTCAATAACATCATGAATCACCTCTCCGTCTTCCAGGCGGATCACAAAGACCCGGCCCGGCTGTGCCTGTGAATATTTCATAATCCGTGCTTCCTGTCTGCTTCAGTTTGGGTTTTATTGTCAGCCACTGCTGTGTCATCCCTGTTTCTCTTATCGTCTGTCGATCGATTCTGAAGTCCTGATTGCATTTATTTAGCTCGGATTCATTTTCCCGGTGTGATACCCGTCCAGGTCCAGACTCACAAAAGTGAATCCGAACGTTTTGAGACCCACTGAGATCTGTTTACGATGATCCACCATGGCGGCCATGGCGGCCGCATCGGTCTCGATGCGGGCCACGGTGCCATGGCTTCGCACCCGGACATGGGCAAACCCCAGAGACCGGAGAAATTGTTCGGCCTGGTCAATGCGATTCAGGGCCTTTTTTGTGATCACATCAAAAAAAGGAATCCGGGTGGCCAGACAGGACTGGGACGGCAGATCCCAGGTCTTCAGTCCCATCTGCCTGGAACAGACACGGATCTGCTGCTTGGTAAACCCGGCATCCGCCAGGGGGGCAAAGACCCCCAGTTCTTCGGCTGCTTTCAGACCGGGCCGGAAATCGCCCAAATCATCGGTATTCACCCCGTGCAGCACATGGGTGATCCCATTTTTGTCCGCAACCCTGCGGATCACAGAAAACATCACGGTCTTACAATGATAACAGCGTGCCAGTGTGTTTGCCGTCACCTGCTCATGACTCAAAATATCGAGTTTTACCACCTGATGCGCAACCCCGAGATCTTTGGCTGTCTGCCGGGCCTGGCGGATCTCCTGTTTGGTTACAAACGCGGATTCCACAGTCACTGCCAGCAGATTCTCCAAACCGGATTCAGCGGCCACTGCCAGCAGAAAAGCGGAATCCACCCCGCCGGAAAATGCCACCGCCGCGGTTTTCAACTTTTTCAATCCGGCTTTAAGCATCCATATGTTTGCAGCATCACACGCAGAATTTGATTTATTTACCATCTTTTATTTTCATTCACTTATCCGCTCAAAGGTAACGGGGATTTTTCGATCCTGGCAAACAGCCAGAAAGTCTCTTTGACACGGCCGGGTCTTTGATGTATAAACCCCGGACATTCAGCACTGGTGGGTGATCGTCCAATGGCAGGACTACGGACTCTGACTCCGTCAATCTAGGTTCGAATCCTAGTCACCCAGCCATTGAATTCATAAGGATTTCAGCGTAAGTTGAAATCCTTTTTTGATTTTTATTGGTTCTCTATATTTTATCATCTTACCCCCAATAAACAACGGTGTTTTATGTGGTCAATTTTTCTGATCCCCAGTCATTGTTTCTTCAGTTATGATAATTCAAAATACATGCAAACACAACGCCGTTTCCTTTTCAACGTCGCTTGAAACAACGGCCCGGAAATGATAGCCTGCTTTAAAGATCACAACCCATTTGGTGAAGGAAACATCATGACCTCTGTTCTGAACCTTTTGTCCGCCCACCGGTCCATCCGGAAATTCACTGCAAAATCCGTGGATGAAACCCTGCTCACATCATTGATTTCCGCGGCCCAGTGCACCAGCACGTCCCATCATGTTCAGGCATACACCATCATCCAGGTGACTGATCCGGATACGCGGCAGAAAATCGCAGACATGGCCGGTCCCCAGCCCTGGGTGGCCCAGGCCCCGGTATTTCTGGTGTTCTGTGCCGATCTGACCCGGCTGATACATGCCTGCCGCCGTCATAACATCGCCCCTGAAACCGGATGGGCCGAGCAGCTGCTGGTGGCCACTGTGGATACGGCCCTGATGGCCCAGAGCCTGATGCTGGGAGCGGAATCCAAAGGCCTTGGCGGGGTGTTTATCGGCGGAATCCGCAATGACCCGGATCTGGTGAGTGAGCTGCTGCACATCCCTGAACACGCGTATCCGGTGTTCGGCATGTGCCTGGGATATCCGGACGATGATCCCGCTCCCAAACCCCGGCTGCCGGTGGGTGCGGTGTTTCATAAGGACCGGTTCCCTTCGGCCCCGGAGCAGAAATCTTTGACAGACTATGATCAGGAGATCCAGAACTATTATGCAAAACGGTCACCCACCCTCAAAGACCGGACCTGGACCCGGCAGATGGCAGATTTCACGGGCCGGGTGATCCGGCCCCACATGAAAGTATTTCTGGAAAAAAAAGGGTTTTTCAGACAATAGCCCTGTCTTGTCACCCATGATACACCCCACCGCCGAGCAACAGCAGATCATTGACACGGACCCGGTTCCCGGACAGATTCTCAAAATCCTGGCCTTTGCCGGTACCGGCAAGACCACCACCCTGGTGGCATATGCCCGAAAACGGCCCGGACTGCGATTTTTGTATCTGGCGTTCAACAAAAGCGTGCAGCAGGAAGCCGCCAGAAAATTCCCGGCCAATGTCATGGCCCGAACCGCCCATTCCTTAGGCTTCGGGGTCAAGGGAATTCCACACAAAAACCGGCTGGTGCAGCGGTTCCGGGCCAATCAGGTCATGGATGCCCTGAATCTGGATAATTATGAAACCGCGCGGTTCACCATGGAAACCCTGCACCAGTACCTGGTGTCCGCCGATCCGGTGGTGGATTTTTCCCATGTTCCTGCTTCGGCCCGGGGTCATTATCAGCGTCAGGGCCTGAAAATGCCGGACCTGGTGGCCCATGCCAATCTTCTGGGGAGACTGATGTGTACCGGGGATCATCCGGACATCGGTATGCTTCATGACGGGTATCTCAAGCTGTATCAGCTGTCCAGACCGGTTTTAAATTTCGACTGCATCCTGCTGGACGAAGCCCAGGACATCAACCCGGTGGTAAGTGCCATTGTCCTGTCCCAGGTCAAATCGGACCGGCCTGAAAAAAAACCGGCCATTATCGTGGTAGGAGACAACCACCAGCAGATCTACAGCTTCCGGGGTGCCAAAGATACCCTGAAAACGCTTGCAGCCCAACAGACCTGTTATCTGACCCAAAGTTTCCGGTTTGACAACAACATTGCCAAAGCCGCCAACATGGTGCTGTCTGTCTTTAAAAAAGAGACCCGGCAGCTCCGGGGCACGGCTTACCCGAATAAAAAACCTCCCTGGGATTCCCATGGCCATACGATTATCGCCCGCACCAATGCTGTGCTGTTTGACCGGGCAGTCCAGCTTTACAAAACCCATGATATCGGGTTTGCCGGCGGGATCCAGGGATACCGCCTGGATCTGCTCACATCGGTTTCTTTTCTATATGACAAGACCGTGGCCCGGGTTCAGGATCCGTTCATCAAAGGGTTTTCCAATTTTGAGGATCTCAAGTCCTATGCCACGACCGTGGAGGATCTGGAACTGTCATCGGTGTGTGCGGTGGTGGAAAAATACGGCCCGGCCCTGCGGTCCCATGTGGATCGGATCAGGCAAACGGCCCGGCCCCCTGAACAGGCCGGAATTCTTTTGACCACGGCCCACAAGGCCAAGGGTCTGGAATGGAACAATGTCCTGATCATGGATGATTTTGTCTCCCTGGTCAAAGACGGCCGGATCATTGATCCAGCCGGGGCGGATCCGGACGAGTTCAACCTGATCTATGTGGCCATGACCCGGGCCCGGGTCCATTTGCGGTTCCACAAAAACAGCAGCATTCCCGAGTTTATCCGGCTGCTTCGTCCTTAAGCAGCTGGGCCAGGGCGGTCTGGCGTTTTGAAATATCCTGGTTTTTCACAGCCATGGCCAGGGCCCGCCGGGTGCCCACAAACACGGCCAGTTTTTTTGCCCGGGTGATCCCGGTATAGATCAGGTTGCGGAACAGCATCTTGAAATGCTGGGTCATCACCGGGATGATCACGGCCTCGAATTCCGATCCCTGGGATTTATGGATGGTTACGGCATAGGCCAGATCCAGCTCCAGGATATCGGCCTGGCGGTACTGCACCGGCGGGGTATCGGACGAAAACGCCACGGACAGGGTCAGATCGGCGGCATCAATGGCGGTGATGGTGCCGATATCCCCGTTGAATACGTTCAAATCATAATTGTTTTTCCGGTGGATGACCCGGTCCCCTTTCCGGAACACCCGCTGGCCCACGATGATCTGGGCTTTGCCTGGCGCCTGGGGGTTGGCGGTCTCCTGGATCACCCGATTCAGGTTCACCGTGCCCAAGGATCCCCTTGTCATGGGAGAAAGGATCTGGATTTCCATTGATGCCCCATGATATCTGGGAATCCATTCCATGTAGAGTTTCCGGATCACATCCACGGCTGTCAGCCCATAATGCAAACAAGACCAGGGGTGGACCTTTTTAAGCACAGCCAGAAGCTCCTCCACCCGGGTGCCGGCGGCAGCCACCTGTTCCAGATTGACATGGGCGAATTTTTCAGGAATCTGGATTTCAGTTTCGTAGGGCCGCACCGGTTCTTTCACCCGAAACTCAAACAGATCCGGATCATCAAGATCTTTGGTCACCTCTTTTTTGTCCACGTCTGTCAGGGCCTTGATCCGCCGGATGAATTGCAGCTGTTCAGCAGTGGCTTCATCCGCGTCCAGAAACAGACAGTCGGTTTTTTTATGCCACACGAACGGATCCTTGAACGGAGAGGCGATCCAGGGCATGTCCCCGCTGTTGATCTGATGGGCAAACTGAATAATCAATGACTGGGCTGCCTGTCGGAAAATCTGTGTCAACCGGAAACAGGAAACAATGCCCGACCCGATCAGATCTTTGAGCACATTGCCGGCCCCCACGGACGGCAGCTGGTCATAATCTCCGATAAACACCACCTGGCACCCTGGGGGCACGGCTTTGAGCAACGAAGCGGTCAGGCTGATATCCAGCATGGAGCTTTCATCCACCACCAGAAAATCGGCTTTAAGGGGAGTATCCTCATTTTTCTTGAACTGCCCGTTGGCCCACCCCAGCAGCCGGTGAATGGTTTTGGCGTCTCTGCCGATCACCTCCCCCATGCGCTGGGCGGCCCGGCCCGTGGGGGCTGCCAGCACCACCCGGCGTTTCATGGCCTCCAGAAGCGCCACCAAAATCCGGGTGGCTGTGGTCTTGCCGCAGCCCGGTCCGCCCGTGAGAATGGAAACCCCTTTGCCGACAATCCCCTGGATTGCACCGGCCTGTTCCTCACTCAATTGCAGATGCCTGGACTTGGTAAATAGCAGGACCCATCGGCGGATCCGGGTTGTGTCCACATCCGGCGGGTCGGTCATCTGTGCCATGCGCCGGGCCACATACAGTTCGTCAAAATACAGAGATCTGGCATAATAACATGCCTGGCTGGGTTCTCCGGGCGCCGGCACCAGGGTCCGGCGCATGATCAGCCGGTCGGCTTCCATGGTTTCCAGCACCCCATCCAGGCCCCGGGAAAGATCCAGGCCCAGCAGTTCTTCCACCTGCACTTTAATTTGAGAAAAAGTCAGAAAACAATGCCCGAAATTTCTGGCCGCAGACAGCACATGGCGGATGCCCGCAACAATGCGCCGGGGGCTGTCGGTTGCCAGGCCGATGCTCAAGGCCACATTGTCAGCGGAAAAAAAGCCGATCCCATAAAAATCATCCGCCAGGCAATAGGGGTCATCCATAACCCTGGCAATGGCCTCATCCCCATAGGCCTTGTAAATGCGCACGGAAAACAGGGTGGAAATACCATGGGACTGCAAAAACATCATCACATCCCGGATGGCCCGGTGTTCGATCCAGGCGGCGGAGATCATCTCCAGTTTTTTTTCAGCAATGCCCGGGACCTCCACAAGCCGGTGGATCTGGTTTTCAAACACGTCCAGGGTCTGGTCCCTGAAATGTCTGACAATTTTTTTCGCGGTTTTAGGCCCCACCCCTTTGATGAGGCCGGATCCGATATATTTTTCCAGGGCCCCGGCGGATGCGGGTTTTTGTTCTTCAGCCCGGGTGGCGGAAAACTGGCGCCCATATCTGGGATGTGTCTGCCAGGCCCCTTCAAAACTCATGGTGGCCCCGGCAAATACCTTTGTCTGATGCACCAGCACGGTTTCCCGCCGGCCCGGCGCGTCAAAAGGCAGGATCTGGAGCACGGACCACCCGTTGTCCGGATTGTGATAGGTCACCCGGTCCACCACCCCGCGCAACTGTTCCCGGATCATCCCCTGGTTCACCGGGATATCGGATCTTTTGTCCGGCGGGGCCTGAACCGCTGGATATGAAAATTTGCGGTCTGCCATGACTGTCACCATATCCTAAACCGGGGGTAAAGGACAAGTCCCGGCGTACACTCTTTTTTCCAGCCCCCACCCCAGCGGCGGCACTTCTGACAATACCTGCCGTTTAATCCTTGACAGATTTTCCAGGTAAATGATACCTGTTTGGCTGATAAACCCGATGACACCGCAATTTCATACATGGGGGCAGACCATGGACACACACCCGATGAAACAGAAAAATCTTGTGGCCCAGTGGGCCTTTGACTGCCGGCCCATTTTGGGCCGGCTCCACCTGTGGCTGGAAAATGTGCACATTGAATGGCTCCGGGGAAAACCGGCGGATGACCTGCTGGACAGCATTTCGTTCACTGATCCGCGCACCGAAAAAATGCTGGCCATGACCCTGGCGGTGACAGCGTTGGGTACCCGGCTGTTCGGCCGGTACGGCCAGGGCGCCGGGCTGGATAAAACCGGGCTGAACATTGTCAAAAAAGACGCGGATGCCATTTCCGCCTATGCCATGAGTGAAAGTCTGTGGTACCTGACCCGGACCCTGCCGGAAAACCATGCCATCATGGTCTGCCTGGGCGAAGGCCTGATGCCCAAGGCCGGTGAAACATCGGAAATGGGAGCCAATCCGCTGCTGGGATTCGGCCGGATTTATGCCCGGCCCCAGGTGGCCAAATTCCTGGAAACCTGGGTCAACCGGCTCATCAATGATCCGGATTTTTCCTGGGAAGATTTCAAGAAGACCATCGCCCGGGAGGGGGTCACCATCTGGGGCGCGGCCATCGATACCCTGGAAAACACCTCCCGGTTTGCCAAAGGAGAAGAGGCCGGTCCATTGACCGTGCTGCATCTGTTTGATCAGCCCCTGGCCATATCCGATCAGTACGAAGGATATATCGGCAACCTGGTGATTCCCAAAAAAGTGGTGGACCGGGCTGCCAAGGATTCCATTCTCATTGATTTCTTCACCCCCCGCCACCGGGTGGTTGAAGCGATTCAGAAAGCCTATCCCGGGATTGAGCCCGGTCACATCCATGTGTGGACCCTGAAAGGCGACAGCCGGGCCGACCGCATCGGTTACTTATGGGAACAATGGGAAGCGGCCGGGGCCCATCTGGTGAATGACGACTGGATGCTGCCCAACGGATGGACGCCGTTCACCGATTCCGGCACCTATGCCCCGACCCTGACCATCGGGGACTGGCAGGACCAAGATAACGCCACGCACCTGTTTATTGTGGACGGATATGCGGCGTCGGCCGAAGCCATTCAGGCTGCCAGCCTGGCCCCGATCCTGGATCTGTCCGCATCCCTGGCCGTGCTGTCTTCCCGGTTCCGGTTCACCGCACCTCTGGATGCGGCAGCCATGAAACTGGATCCGGGCAGCGATACGTTTGCAGACCAGCTCCGGGATCTGGTGAAGGATCCGGATCTGAATCCGGACTTTGTCCAGAAGTATAAAGACAGCATCCTGGCCGCACAAAAAGCCGGTATCCCCCTGAATTCCCGCACCATTACCGCTGATGATCTGATTTCTGAAAAAAAATGGCAGGCCCTGGCCGGTGCCGGGTATATGCTGCCCGATCCCTACACCGGGGCCCCGGGGGTCACACAGATTGACGATGACACGTATGAGGTGACGGTCCGCATCACCACGGCTGCCGGAGACAAGCGGATCACTGTCGCCCTTCGCCTGCTGGAGAATTTCAACGAAAGCAAACTGGTATTCAGCCCTTTATTGAACCGGTTTCTCAAGGGTGAGGACTTCCGGCACCGGGCCGTAAAAATTTCCGATTCCGGCAGGATCCGAAATGAATTGCAGACCCTGTGTTCAGAGGCATTGCGCTTTTACGATACCAAAATGATCCTGAACTTTGACAAAATTCCGGAAGCCACCATCTCCAGAGAAGACCAGAAACTGCTGCGGCAGGTCCTTGCCTGGTACAAAAAGAATCACCCCATCTGGTTTGACTGGCTGGAGCTGAGATGATGGGTCACACCATCTTAATGCGCTTTTCCTGCAATGCCCGTCGGGTACTTTCAATGGCATGCTTTTTCACGTTGGCGATATGGCGGGACAGCACGGCACGGGCCTGGGCCAGGTCTTTGTTTTCAATGGCTTCATACAGTTGAATATGCTCATTGTCCACCCGGTCCATGGGTGTGACAAACAAAATATTGCCCCGGTATTTAAGATACAGCAGATCAAACAGATATTTCAGGGTGTTGAACTGAATCTGGTTGTCGGAGAGCTGGGCCAGTTTCAGATGAAACTCCATGTCCTTGAGCAACCGTTCCTTGAGATAAATATCCCTGACTGCCGCCAGATGGCTGTCCAGGGCTTTTTTCAACTGGGTGATCCCGCGTTTGCCGATGTTTTCGATGGTGGCGGACAGCAGGGACACCTCAATGAGTTCCCGGAACTCATAAATCTCGGTAATCTCGGCCAGGCTCACGTTTTCAGTATAATATCCCCGGTTGGGCTCATGCCGGACCAGCCCCTGGAACTCCAGATGCTTCAGCGCCTGGATCACCGGGGTGGTGCTCATGTTCAGTCGTTTGGCCAGATCTCCATATGATATTTTCTGGCCCGGGATAATCTCGTTGTGAAAAAACATCCGGCGGATGCCCATGTAGGCTTCCCGGGTGAAATCTTCCTTGGTTTTTCTGGGCACGGTCTTTTTTGGTTGTTTCATGAACGTCATCCTTATATCAACACCCGGATAAAATCAATTAAAAATATGGGAATTACACCTTGACATGTTTTAGCAAACCCTTTAAAATCCGTCAAATATTTAATCAAATATCTGATCAGATTTATATTGGATGAATCAGATCAATTTTTTGAAGGAGACCATTATGGCATCTGTATTCATGGAAGGCAACGAAGCCGTTGCCAGGGGGGCCATGGCCGCCGGCTGCAATTTTTTTGCCGGTTATCCCATTACACCGGCCACCACCATATTCAATAATATGCTTAAAATGCTGCCGCCCAGAGACGGTGTCTGCATCCAGGGAGAAGACGAGATTGCATCCATGGGATACTGTATCGGTGCAGCCATGGCCGGCAAAAAAGTGCTTACCGCCACTTCCGGTCCGGGTATCAGCCTTTACAGTGAACATATCTCTTTTGCCATCGGCAGTGAGATTCCGCTGGTGATCGCCAATGTTCAGCGGTTAGGACCTTCCACCGGCTCCGCCACAAGAGGCGCGGATTCGGACATCCAGTTCATGCGCTGGGGATCCACATCCGGCGCGCCCGTGATTGTCCTGGCACCCAAAGATGCAAAAGATTGTTTAGAATTGACCGTGCATGCGTTCAACTTTGCCGAAGAGTTCCGGTGTCCGGTGTTTATCGCCTCCAACAAGGAGATCGGCATGACCAAGGAAAGCTTTGACATGGACGACCTGAATCTGCCGCCTTTGGTGGAACGCACCCCATACACCGGATCCGGCCCCTATGTACCGTTTGCAGCCGACCCGGATAAGGCCCCGCCGTTTCTGCCCATCGGCGGCACAACCCTGGTGCGCCAGACCTCTTCCACCCACGGACCGGACGGATATATCACCATCGATCCCCAGGTCATTGCCGCCATGCAGCAACGGCTGCACACCAAACTGACCGCTGCCATGGACCGCATCACCCTGTATGAAGAAAACATGGTGCCCGACACCGACACCCTGGTCATCTCCTACGGCATCACCTCCCGGGCCGTGACAGATGCGGCGACCGCCCTGGCTGAAAAAGGCCGGCCGGTATCCACCCTGTCTTTGAAAACCTTATGGCCGGTTCCTGAGGCGTTGCTAGCAGAAAAAGCGGCCCGATTCAAAAAAATTGTGGTGATCGAAATGAACCTGGGCCAGTACGTCAATGAGATCAAACGCGTGCTGTGCGGCAAACCCGTGGAATTTTACGGCCAGATGAACGGCACGATGATCCCCCCTGCCAAGATTATGGAGACCATTGAAAATGAATAGTTTTTTAAATACCAGCCGACCCCCGGTATTCTGCCCGGGCTGCACCCATGAACGCATTACCAAAAGCCTGGATGCCGCGCTGATAAAAATGGGCATCCCGGATCATAAAACCGTGATCGTCACCGATATCGGGTGTTCCGGTCTGTTTGACACGTTTTTCAATGTCCATGCCCTGCACGGGGTTCATGGCCGGGCATTGACCTATGCCGCCGGCCTGAAACTGGCTGATCCGTCCCTGAACGTCATCGTGACCATGGGAGACGGGGGCATGGGTATCGGCGGCGCCCATGTGCTGTCCGCCTGCCGGAAAAACATGGATTTAACCCTGATTATTTTGAACAACTTCAATTTCGGCATGACCGGGGGCCAGTATTCCGCCACCACGCCCAGCGATGCCGTGGTGGGATCCGAATTTCTCAACCAGGCGGAAATTCCCATGGACATCTGCGGTGTGGTGGAAAGTGCCGGAGCCAGCTATGTGTCACGGATCTCCGGGATGGATGACGGACTGTCCGATGAACTGGTCTCAGCCATGAAACACAAAGGATTTTCTGTTGTGGAAACTTTGGGGTTGTGCACGGGCCGGTACACCAAACGCAATCAGCTCACCCCCAAAGTGATCGACCAGATGATCGAACAAAGACCATCTCCGGGCGGGGTGATCGAGAAAAACCAGCGGCCCGAATATGGAGACAGATACCGGCAGCTGGCAAAAGAAAAAGGCAAATTCCCCGACCCCTTTGTGGTCAAAAGACAGTTTGACATGCCCGATGCCAGACGGCACGAGGTGGTGATTCTGGGGTCTGCGGGCATGCGCATCGTCACTGCCGGGGATATGGTCTGTTTTGCCGGAATCTCCGGCGGATTGAACGTGTCCATTAAAAACGACTACAATATCACCGTGCTCAGGGGCCAGTCCGTCTCGGAAATCCTGCTGTCCCCGGAAAAAATCGGATACACCGGGATCGAATCCCCCACTGTGGTGCTGGCTTTAAGTGATGAAGGCGTGGCCCGGCGACAAAAGATTTTTGCCGCCCTGTCCCCGGATACCTATGTGCTCAAGGAAACCAGCGTGGCCATTCCCGACACCCCGGCACAGGTGGAGGAGATCGATTTCAAGGCCATGAAAATCAAAAAGACCGACTGGGCTTTGGCCTCTCTGGCCCTGCTGGCAAAACATGAAATCGTGCTCAACAAAGATATGCTTGTCTTTGCTTTAAAATCCCGGTTTAATGAAAAAGTGTTCAATTTATCCATGGAAACCGTGAATAAAATTTTGTAACCACGGACCAAACACCCGGACGCGGGAACAGGATCTTCAGGGGCGGCATGACAAAGCCTGACGGCATGCGCAGAACAGCGGTGAAACCATCGGCCAGCCCCTTGGCCCCTGCCCTCCTGGTCCGGGTGTTCCTGGGTCTGGGCGTTCTATGTGTCCTGATGGCGGCAGCCGTATTCACGGTGGTGCCGGAATCAGTCAAAAAACCGGTGCCCGAGCCGTTTTCCCATCAGATTCAGGGTGTTATTCAAGTATTTCAGAGTCTCACCTTCTGGCGAATTGCGCCTTTGACCATGCTGTCCCAGGCCGGGTTCATGGCGGTCCAAGGTCTGTGGGCCGGCCCCTGGCTGCGGGATGTGATGTCTCTGGACCGGACTGACTTTAAGCTTTCCAGTCCGACTGTCCGGCCGGATACCATACCGCCTTTCTCATGATCCTGAGCCTCCAGATTCTGGGACTGGCCTGGTTTTTCATATCCCCGCTGCTGCAAAACCGATCCTCTTGATTTGATGACACAATCCGACCCCGGATATCTTCTTTCCAGCGACTGCGACTTCAAATCCATGGATTGATCCGACCGTCCGCTTTGACTTAGACCCCGGCCAGAAGATCACCCATGAATGCTAAAAAATCTTCGGGATTGAATTTTAATTTTGATATTTACCCGGTTTAATGGTATGTGCCTGTACTGAAAATTCAAATTAACCCCATTTTGAGGAACTCATACAAGATGCTTGCAATTATCGGCGGCACCGGGCTTTATCATATCCAGGGACTTGAAACCATTGAAACATTGCAGACCGACACCCCGTTCGGGTCCCCTTCTGCGCCGATTGTCAAAGCCGTATATCAGAACACAAAGATGCTGTTTCTTCCCCGTCATGGCAAAAACCATGAACGGCTGCCCCATGAAATCAATTACCCGGCCAACATTTTTGCGCTCAAAAAGCTGGGGGCCAACCGGATCATCAGTGTGTCTGCCACAGGAAGCCTTCAGGAAGATATCCATCCCGGTGACATCGTTTTTCCATCCCAGTATTTTGACTGGACCAGAGGCAGGCGGCAGTCCAGCTTTTTCGGCAGCGGGCTGTCAGCCCACATCTCTACGGCTGAACCGGTATGCACCCGCCTGAACCGATGGATGGCAGACCATGCCGAAGAAATGGATCTGACCTTTCATTTCGGCAAAACCTATGCCTGTGTGGAAGGCCCCCGCCTGGGCACCAAAGCGGAAAGCCATTTTCTGCGCCTGGCCGGATGCGATTTGGTGGGCATGACCAATGTGCCGGAGGCGTTTCTGGCAAAAGAGGCCCAGATCTGCTATGCCGCTATCTGCATTGTCACCGATTATGACTGCTGGAAGGAGGATCCGTCCCACCATGCCAGTCTGGCATCGGTGCTGGCCCTTTACAGTCAGAGCATTGAGTCTGTCCAGGATCTGCTGCGGTTGCTGATGGTATCTGAACCGCCCCCGGCAGATTGCAGCTGCCGGACTTCGTTAAAAGACGCGGTGATCACTCCGGATGATCAGGTTCCGGCATCTTTCAAAGACATGCTGACAATCTTGCGCAAATAAGATAAAAAACCAGAGTTATCTGTTCTTGAAAATCGGGAAAACAAAAGGGAGCCGCCCTTTTTTTCTGCGTATCCAGTTCAAAGAGGTCTGTATGGTTTTCAGGCGGATCAGGAACCGGATCACCTTTCTTTTCCCTGGAAAATTCATGATCACCAGCCCCAGAAACAGGGTCAACAGGCCCTGGCCAGGCACAATCAACATCACCAGGCCTAAACAGACCAATACGGCCCCGGCCATATTTTTGACTATCTGCACCCGGGGTCGAAACAACCTGGGCACGGATGTCGGATTGTCAAACAGCATAAAATAATTGGACGGCAGCCAGCAAACCAGCCAGGAAACCCCCAGAATACTGAAAATAAACCCAGCCACAGATACAATGGTCACCCCGGCCAGCACCGACGGATACTGCATGACCATTTCAAGCAACCGGTTCACTTATGGACTCCTGGAAAGGATAACTTCAGTCAATGGAAAATTTGGGCATCTCAGCCAGAGTTTTGTAATCCGTGAGGTCACACTGAATCGGGGTAATGGAAAGACAATTCTGCGAAACAGCATTGACATCAGTATCCGGTTTTCCGGATACCGGCTCCTGAGTGCCATACCAGTAATAATTGCGCTGTTTGGGATCCTGCCTTTTTTCAAACCGGCTGGACAGATTGTTCAACGCCTGGCGGGTGATTCTAATCCCCTGAATTTGTGAAAAAGCGATCCCCGGTGCATTGACATTCAGGAACGTGCCGGATGGCAGGCCTTTTTCACCGATGGCCTCAACCATATTCATCACATACCGGGCCAGGTTATCATAATCCATGACCTGATCCAGCTTGATGGAGGCGGCCAGCCCGGAAATTCCGTTCAAAGCCCCTTCCCGGGCAGCGCCAACCGTTCCGGAATAGTTGATGTCAATGCCGATATTGCTTCCGGGATTGATTCCGGCAATCACCCAGTCCGGCGGGGTTTTGAAACATTCAGCCAGCCCGAGCTTGACACAATCGGCCGGGGTGCCGTCCACAGCATAAATTTTTTTTTGGCGGCCGGATTCGATTCTGTGCATCCGCACCGGGTGATGCAGGGTGATACTGTGACTCACCGCGCTTCTTTCCCGATCCGGCGCCACCATGACCACCTGGTGTTTCTTGCCCAACACCCGGAACAGGGTCTGAACACCTATGGCCTGATACCCGTCATCATTGGTGAGAAGAATTTTCATAAATCAGGATGGCGAATTTTCCGATAATAAGAATCGGCCTGGTAAACAGCGGCCAGGGGGTTATGTCCGGTGACCCGGTCCTTGACCGCCAGCACGGTGGTAGGAACATTCGTATACTTGAAAAACAGGGAATCATGGCCCACGCACAACCCTAAAAGAATATTGAAATCCACGTTTTCCTGGTTCAGCAGCATGGCCTGAAAAACAGGATTGCACATGGATTCGTCTGTTCCTCTGAAGATCTTGTCTTCCTCTTCAATGCCGATCAGGTCTTTAGACGACCTCCCGGCTTTACAGCAAACAGACACCACCTCAAACCCATAATCGGAAAGAATTTCTCCCACCGTGCCGGCCTCACTGGCCAACCCCAGACAGAACACCAGCCCGAGCCTTTGATATCCCATTTTTTTCGCAAATTCGCACGTCTCCACGATCCGGGTTTTGCACGGCTGCATCACATAGGGTTTCTGATCCCGATTGGCATAACAGTGGGCCTCCTGCACCGATGCCATATGGGCGAACTGGTTCACATCCGATTCCGCATAGGCTTGATTGGCTGCTTCCAGAACCGATGGATACGCCACCGTCGGGCACCCTTTCGGGCCTTTTCCCTGATCTGTAAAACAGATTTTCTGTTCCATGGGTATGTCACAGGCCGCACAAGCCGGAGAGGGCTTTTTCTTGTGATGGGCCATGGTTTCCTCCTGGAATTTCTAAGAATATGGCACGCCCGGAGGGATTCGAACCCCCGACCCTTGGATTCGAAGTCCAATGCTCTATCCAGCTGAGCTACGGGCGCGCAGATTACAAAAACGGATCATGAATATCACAGTTGCAGAAACTTCGCAAGATCCCCATTACCGGGACAGGATCAATCCTTTCCCACCTGATAGGTACCGTCCAGTCGGCGCCACATATCAGCCAGTTGCCGGTCCAGTTCCGCCACGGCCCGGTCATAGGCTTTTTGGTCCATTTTCCCTTGCTTGAACTTTGTGTCAATGATGAACAATTCATCATCATACCATTTGTCCGGATCGAAATTATATGTCATAAGACGTTTGTTGCCTCTGATCCTTCCAATTATGAGATCTTCTGGTTCATAGCAGGTCTATATCATGGACAAACCGGATTGACAACCACCCGAATTGCCGATACGATTCCGGACAAAAAGGAAACCCATGAAAAAGAAAACACAACGCCACGCCATTGCTGCATGGGTGTTCAAAACCCTGGTCAAATTTTTTCTGGTCCTGGTCAGCCTGACCCTGCTCCAGGTGGCGGTATTGAAATATGTCAACCCGCCGTTTACCGTCAACATGGTATGGGAGCGGCTGCGCCATCAGTGGTTTGATGCGCACTATGTGGTGCCGGCTTATGAATGGCGGAACCTGTCAGACATATCGCCTCATTTGAAACAAGCGGTCATTGCCGCGGAAGACCAGCGCTTTCTCACCCATCATGGATTTGATTTCCAAGAGATAAAAATTGTTATCAACGACGTCTTCGAAGGAAAATCTGCCAGAGGGGCCAGCACCATCACCATGCAGGCGGCCCGTTCCGTGTTTCTGCCGGCCACGCGCAATCCTCTGAGAAAACTGGGAGAAGTCTGGTACACGTTGCTGATTGAACTGATATGGGACAAAATGCGAATTCTGGAAATGTATCTGAATACCGTGGACTGGGGCACCGGTATCGTGGGAGCCCAGGCAGGTGCCTGGCGATATTATCAATCCTCCGCCGCCGAACTGACACCGGATCAGGCGGCCCTGATGGCAGCAATTCTTCCCAGTCCCCATATATTGTCTCCCAGCGAGCCGACCCCGAGCATGGAAACAAGGCAGCAGCGGATTCTTTCAGACATGCCCCGCATGCCGCTGCTTTAAATAATTTTCTTGTCAGGCAAAGGAAAAAAGGAACCGGCGGAAATGTGAATGGGGTGAGTGACGGGACTTGAACCCGCGGCCACCAGGGCCACAACCTGGTGCTCTACCAACTGAGCTACACCCACCGCAAAAAACCTTAATAATATATCCGAACTGATTTTATTTTTCAATAGTTTTTTAACAAACCCTGCTGAAAAAAGGGGCTGACATTAAACATTGACCTGGCACGGTTGTTTGACTATTATCTTTTGATACAAAAAAACTGAAACCATACAAACAATTTAAGGAACGGCATGAATACATTGCTCATCTTTGTGATCCGGCTCATTCTCGGACTGGTGTTCGGCATTCTTCTGATCCGGGTTTTCCGGCCGGAATGGGGGCTGTTTCATGGGGTTATCACCGGTCTGTTGCTGGTGGCCCTGGCCTATGCCATGCGGTATTTTAAAACTTCCAAAGCCGGTAAAAAAGGATAGCTCCAGTGGAAAACATCATACTCGGCACAGCCGGCCACATCGATCACGGCAAGACCAGCCTGGTCAAAGCACTCACCGGCATTGAAACCGACCGTCTCAAAGAAGAAAAACAGCGGGGCATCACCATTGAACTTGGGTTTGCCTTTCTGGATTTGCCCGGGGGCACCCATATCGGGATTGTGGACATGCCCGGCCATGAAAAATTCGTGAAAAATATGGTGGCCGGGTCTTCCGGGATCGATGTGGTCACCATGGTCATTGCGGCGGACGAAGGCGTGATGCCCCAGACCCGGGAGCACATGGAGATCTGTCACCTCATGGGCATTGAACACGGGCTGATCGCATTGACCAAGACCGATCTGGTGGATGAGGATCTGCTGGAGCTGGCCCTGGAAGATATTCATGATTTTGTGGACGGCACGTTTCTGGAAGACCAGCCCGTCATTCCCGTTTCTTCGGCCACGGGTCAGGGGTTGGATGATTTTCTGGCGGCCCTGGAAAAAATCTGCCGGCAGCTGCCGGAACGCAGATTTTCCTCCATTTTCCGGCTGCCCGTGGACCGGGTGTTCAGCATGAAAGGATTCGGCACCGTGATCACCGGTACCCTGACCTCGGGCCATATCCGGGTGGGGGAAGACATCATGGTTTATCCCAAACGGATCATCTCCAAGGTCCGGGGAATTCAGGTGCATTCCAGCAGCGTGAATGAAGCCGGCCCCGGCACGCGCACGGCCATCAATTTCCAGGGACTGGACAAGGAATCGGTCGACCGGGGCGATATACTTTCTACCCCGGACACTCTGATCGAAAGCTATATGGTGGATGCCGGATTTCATTATCTGAAATCCAATGCCAAACCGGCCAAAGTCCGGACCCGGGTCCGGTTCCACTCCGGCACCAGTGAAATTTTAGGATATATGGTCCTGCTTGACCGAGATGAACTGCTGCCCGGCGAGGACGCGCTGGTGCAGTTCCGGCTGGAATCTCCGGTGTGCTGCATCAAGGATGACCGGTATGTGATCCGGAGTTATTCACCCGTCAAAACCATTGGCGGCGGGGTTATTCTCAATCCTGTGGCCAGAAAATACCGGCACATGGATGCCGCCGTCATACAAGGCCTGACCGGTCTGGCAGCAGATGATCCTGAGCAGACCATTCTGTTTTTTCTGTCTTTGAACGGATACAAGGGTTTGAATTTCAATGATCTGCGGATCATGACCAACCTGTCTGACAAAAAACTGTCTACCACCCTTCAGAAACTGCTGGCCCAGCAGGCGGTCATCCAGACGGACAAGGAAAAACAGACATTTGTCAGCGGGGCGTTTTTTGATGACTTCAAAAAAAAGGTGCTGGAAAAAATTCAGCACTACCATACCGCCAATCCATTAAAGGAAGGCATGCCCACCCAGGAGCTGAAATCCAAGTTCCGCTACATCAAGGATCCCAGATTTTTCAACATCCTGTTTTCCCGTCTTGAAAAAGAAAATGCGGTCATCCAGGACAAAAATCTGGTGAAACTGGCGGATTTTAAAGTGGCATTGCAGGTGGATCAGCACCAGATCAAAGAAGATATTCTAAGCATCTACCGATCCGCCGGCCTGACCCCGCCTTTTTTCCGGACCGTGTGTCAGGACCTGGATCTGGACAAAAAAACCGCCATGGATGTGCTTCAGATGCTGATCGATGAAAAACAGATCATCAAAACAAAAGATGACCTGTACTTTGATGCACAAGTGATGGCCCGGCTGGAAGCGGAGCTGGTGACATTTCTGAAGAAAAACGAATCCATCACCACCCCGGAGTTCAAAGACATGACCGGCATTTCCCGCAAATATGTCATCCCTTTGATCGAGTATTTTGATGCCATTCACCTGACCATCCGGGTGGGAGACACCCGGCAGCTGAGAAGGAAATCATAAGCCTGTCATGTGATCTTCCGGATGATGGCATCCACAATACCGTCCAGACAAGTCAGCCCGGAACGGGTCAACCTGAAATGCCGGGCACTGAAACCTTCTCTGGAATGGTTAAAGAAAACACCGGACCCCTGGCCGGCCAGCCGGTCCATCAGGACCAGAATTTCCGGGTGAAGGCCATTGATATCCACCCCTATGTCTGTCCGAAGTCCCAGCATAATCTGTTCCATTTTTTCCTGGGCCGGACTCAGAATTTCATGATCTGCCCAGGGCAGACGGCCGGCGGTCACATGATCCAGCCAAATCTGAATATTCGTCTTGTTCCAGGCACGGACCGGACCGGATTTTTTGACAATACCCGGCAGTGATCCCGGCACATCTCCCGGACCGGATTTGACACCATATTTTTGTGCGACAGTGCCTGACAGCCCGTCGGGCACAAACGAATGGGCGGACGGGCCGACTCCCAGATATGCCCCCCGTTCCCAGTAATGGGTGTTGTGAACGGATCGGAACGCGCTGTTCCTGGCAAAGTTGGACACTTCATAATGCGCATATCCGGCATGTTCCAGCACCCGGGAAGTGTGGACAAAAAACTCTGTGCGGCGGTCCGGACCACAGGGGCTGAAATGCCCGCTTTGATACTGCCCGTAAAAAGGAGTGCCCGGCTCCAGGGTCAGCATATAGCAGGACAGATGCGGCAGCTCCAATGCCAGGGCCGTGTCCAGATCCGTCTGCCACCCATCTGCAGTTTCTTTAGGCAGCGCATACATCAAATCCAGCCCGATATTGGAAAATCCGGCCCGGGCCGCCCCGGACAGGGTTTCAAACACCTGATCCCTGGTATGGATCCGGGACAGAAACGACAGCTTGGCCGGATCAAACGACTGGGCCCCGATGCTGAGGCGGTTGATCCCCACTTGCCTGATACCAGACAGATACGCGGCATCCACTGTCCCTGGATTCACCTCCATGGTGATTTCCGCATCCGGTGTCACACCCAATGCCTGATGCACGGTTTCCAGAATCCGGGCCGCCTGGGCCACGGACAGCACAGACGGGGTCCCGCCCCCCAGGTAAAGGGTGTGCAAGGGGGTTTGAACCCGGCCGGTTGTCATGTCAGACCAGATCCGGATCTCTTTGCACACCCCGGCCACATATGCCGGAATCAGGGAGGGATCCGTCACTGAAAAAAAATCACAATACGGACATTTTCTTTTGCAAAAAGGCACATGAATATATAATGACAATGGCTGACACACGCTGTTCCACCTATGTTTTTTGCTGCTTTTTTTGAACACGGCATGATTTGACGGGTCATTATAAGCAGGGCCGTGATCACAGGTCAATGGCTTTTCACTGCCGGAATTGACGAACGATGCTTGAAACTTGGGCCAGGGATGTGATAGATATGCTTTATTTGATTATTTCAGTCAGATGTCTAAATGACATGATAGGAGTCTGCCATGCCCGGATTTGAACTGTTCGGTGACAAGGAAAGAAAAGAAGTGACCGATGTGTTGTCCACCGGCGTTCTGATGCGTTATGGGTTTGATGGGGCCAGAAACGGCCACTACAAAGCCCTGGAATTTGAAAAAACATTGTGTGATATCACCGGATCGGCCCGCAGCCACCTGTGTTCCAGCGGCACGGCGGCCCTGTCCACGGCCATGGCTGCCTGCGGCATCGGGGCAAAAGATGAGGTGATTGTGCCGCCCTTCACGTTTGTGGCCACATTTGAAGCCGTGCTTCAGGCCGGGGCCGTGCCGGTGTTCGGAGAAATCGATGACACCCTGTGCCTGAACCCGGACCGGCTGGATGCGGTTCTGACCCCGAAAACCAAGGCAATCATTCCGGTCCATATGTGCGGTGCCATGGCCCGCATCGATGAAATCAAAGATTTCTGCGACCGCAACGGTCTGACCCTGCTGGAGGATGCGTGCCAGTCTCTGGGTGCCACGTTTCAGGGAAAATATCTGGGCACCTTTGGCAAGGCCGGATGCTTTTCCTTTGATGCGGTCAAAACCGTGACCTGCGGGGAAGGCGGGGCCGTGATCACGGATGATCAAACCGTCTATGACATCTGCCATCAGTACGCGGATCACGGCCATGATCATCTGGGCGGACCGGACCGAGGCGCGGATGATCATCCCATTTTAGGGACCAACTACCGCATTTCGGAACTCAATGCCGCCGTGGGGCTGGCCCAGCTCAGAAAACTGGATCAGATTTTAACGATTCAGCGGAAAAACAAACAGATCCTCAAGCATGCCATGACAAACCTGCCCGGGATCTCGTTCCGGCATCTGCCGGATCCGTCCGGAGATTCTGCCACATTTTTAAGTTTTATGCTGCCCACAGAAGATAAAGCACGCCGGGCCGCTGAAAATCTGGCAGCCAACAACGTTTCCTGCCCATACTGGTATGACAACAACTGGCATTATTTCAAAAAATGGCACCACCTGAAACAGATGGCCGGCGCAGCGCCCATGCCTGCTCAATTATGCGGCAACCTGCCTGATTACTCCCGGATCAGTTTGCCGGAATCCGATGCCGTCATGAAACGCACCCTGTCCATGCAGATCATGCTGTCCTGGACAGACCCGGACCTGGAAAAACGCGTGGCCGCCATTGAAAAATCATTAAAAAATATCTGACACAAACAAAATAAGGAAAAAAATGTTTAGAAATTTTAAACTGGTGCCCCGGGTGATCTTCGGCCGGGGCTGTTTCAGCCAGCTCGATGAAATCCTGTCGCCCCAGCGCTCCACCTTGAAAGACTGGGTGGTGTTTGTCACCGACGATGTATTTACCGGGACCGCTCTGGCTTCGCGCATTCCTTTGCATGACAACGATCTGCTGCTGTTTGTCAATGTGGATGACGAGCCCAAAACCCAGTATGTGGACCAGCTCACCCAAAAAGTGAAAACAGCCCGGCCCACCCTGCCCTGTGCGGTGGTGGGCATGGGCGGTGGCGCCACCATGGACCTGGCCAAGGCCATTTCTTTGATGCTCACCAATCCGGGATCCGCCACCGAATACCAGGGATGGGATTTGATCAAACATCCGGCCGTGTACCATGCGGCCGTGCCGACCCTGTCGGGCACCGGGGCCGAAGTGTCCCGCACCACCGTGCTCACCGGGCCTGAAAAAAAACTGGGGTTGAACTCTGATTACACGGTGTTTGACCAGGTGGTCCTGGACCCGGAACTTACGGCCGGCGTCCCTAAAGACCAGTATTTTTACACCGGCATGGACTGTTATATCCACTGCATCGAATCCTTGGCCGGCACCTATCTGAACGAATTTTCCAAAGCCTATGGGGAAAAATCCCTGGATCTGTGCCGTCAGGTGTTTCTGGAAAATCATCCGGATGCGGCGGACAAACTGATGATGGCTTCGTTTTTCGGGGGCATGAGCATTGCCTATTCCCAGGTGGGAGCCTGCCATGCCCTGTCCTACGGGCTTTCCTTTCTTTTGGGAATTCACCACGGGGTGGGATGCTGCATCGCATTCGACGCTTTAGAGGAATACTATCCCGACGGGGTGAAAGAATTCCGTGTCATGATGGAAAAAACCGGGGTGGATATCCCCAGGCAGGTCACAAAAGATCTGGATGACGCACAGATGAACACCATGATTGATGTGGCTTTAGGCCTGGCCCCGCTGTGGGAAAACTGTCTGGGAAAAGACTGGCAGATGATCATGACCAGAGACAAGGCACGGTCTCTGTTTTTAAAAATGTAAGGGATTTTACCTTTATGCCCATTGCCATCATCCCTTCCCGATACGGCTCCAGCCGGCTTCAGGGAAAACCCCTTGTCCCCATTGCCGGCCGGCCCATGATCCAGCGGGTATATGAACAGGCCCAAAAATCTGTTGTGGTGACCGATGTCTGGGTGGCCACGGATGACCTTCGCATTGTTGCGGCGGTAGAAGCGTTCGGCGGCAATGCCGTCATGACATCGGACACCTGCCGGTCCGGTACCGACCGGGTGGCGGAGACCGCCAACATCCTTAAACTGGGCCCGGATGAAATTATCATCAATATCCAGGGGGATCAGCCCGTGTTCGATCCCCGGTCCTTAGATGACCTGATCTCCCCGTTTGACAAAGACCCGGGCGTGGCAATGTCCACGCTGGCCTTTAAAATCCAAAACCCCAGAGAGATCACCGATCCCAAGGATGTCAAGGTGATCTTTGATGACACGGGAAATGCCTTGTATTTTTCCCGGGCTCAGATCCCGTTTCCCAGAGATGCGGGCACAGAAACCGATTACTACAAGCACTTAGGATTTTACGCCTATAAAAAATCGTTTCTGGACCGGTTTGTCACCCTGCCCACGGGCCGGTGCGAAGCCGTGGAAAAACTGGAGCAGCTGCGGGCTTTGGAATACGGCTATTCCATTAAGGTGGCAGTAACCCGGTTTGATTCACCTGAGATTGATCTGCCCGAGGATATTGCCCGGGTGGAAAGGGCACTGCAGCCATGCTGACGCCTTTGCAATCCCATTTTAAAATCATTCATACCACCTGTCACACCCAGTGGGGCGGGCTGGAAAAACGGATTTTCAACGAAGCGGTGTGGATGAGAAACAACGGCCATGACTTCATTGTGGCCGCTCCCAGAAACACCCCGTTGTTACATAAGTCCAGGCAGAACGGCTTTCGAACCTATGAGGTTGATTTCAAAAAATCAGAAATGATTTCAGACTATCGGTTTCTCAGGCGTGTCTTTGCCAATGAACAACCTGACATTGTCAATACCCATGGCAATGAAGACTCCCGGATCGCCCTTCTGGCGGCATATCAAAAAAAAATCGGATGCCGGATTCTTTCCCGGCACATCAGCGCCCATGTCAGAGACTCCTGGTACAACCGGTTGATATACAAAAAATATGCCACGTATGTTTTCACTACGGCAGATTACACCACCCGGCATCTCAAGAATGTTTTCAACCTCAATGACAGACAGGTGTTTTCCATGCCCAGCGGGATTCTGCCGCCGGACTCCCTGCCCTCTAGGAAATCGGCCGGAAAAAATCTGGCTGAAACACTCGGATGCCCGTCGGATACCCGCTTTATTGGATTTGTGGGCCGCCTGTCCGCAGACAAGGGGGTCACCACCCTGGTAAAAGCATTCAAACAGGTGTACCATCACATTCCTCATCACCTGGTCCTGGTGGGAAACGGCCCGGATGCCTACCGGGAACAGCTGGAAAAAATGACCCGGGATCTGGAGATCGCTTTCCGAACCCATTTCATTGGATTCACAGATGATGTCTGGCCTGTTTATCGGGCGCTGGACTGCAAAGTGCTGGCATCCCCCTTTGAAGGAGTACCCCAGGCGTTGCTGGAAGCCATGTATTGCGAGTGTCCGGTCATCGGTTCGAAAACCGGTGGCATACCGGATATCATCCGGCACGGAGCCACCGGGCTGCTTTTCGATCCCGGGGATGCCGACACCCTGGCGCAACAGATCACGGAAACACTGTCCCGGAAAACCGAGACCCAAAAACGGGTGAATGCCGCCCGGGAAAATGTCCAGAAGTTTCACACCATCGATGTCATGGGAAAAAATATTTTACGGATCTACCACGTCCACCATCAATTAAATCCTGAAAAAAAATGACTTTTACAGACAAAAGTTTTGTTCGGTATTTTTTATAAATCCGGACTGAACTTCAAAAAATTGTCCAGACCTCGTTTTTTCAGATAGGATTTGGCGTATTTGTAAAAGGTGCCTTCAAAATTGGCAAAGGCAATGATGAATCCAGGCCATCCGTCCAGAAAGCCCCGTTTAAGAATATAGATGGAAAACGCGGCCCACAATCCATGGGTCACGGCCGTCCACATGCTGGATTTTTTATTTGTGTCATCCAGTTTTTCAGCGCCCAGCGTCGAATACCGGTTGGCCTTGTGGATGATCTCCTCCAGATTTTTAAAAGGGATCTGATGGATAAATGATTTCAAAGTGCCGCAGGGCTTTTGGCTGATCACTTCATACCGCTCATGCACAGCATCGTTTTTAAACCGGAGCGCTCCTTTTCTGAATACCTGGGGCTGTCGGAAATCCGGGTAAAATCCCCCATGCCGGATCCATTTTCCCATGAAATAGTTGCGCCGGGGCACATAATAGGCATCTTTGCTGTCCGGGTCATGAATGATCCGGGATATTTCCTCTCTGGCCGCCCTGGTACAGCGCTCATCCGCATCCAGGCTGAAAATCCAGTCATGGGTGCAGGCGGAAATGGCCTGATTTCTCAAATCTCCGAATCCTTTGAACGGAATCTGGACTACCCGGACCCCGAGGTCCTGGGCAATGGCTGCGGTGCGATCCGTGCTGAAGGAGTCCGCCACAATGATTTCATCCGCCCAGGCCACACTTTGGACTGCATCCAGGATTTTGTCTTCTTCATTAAAAGCGATAATATAAACCGATAGTTTTGCCATACATCATCCTGCTGTGTCAGATGAATTTAAATCATACAATGATCCATGTGCTTCCAGGCGGTTCAGCCCGTTTCTGCATACATGGGAATCTTCAGCCATGGCTTTTTTAAGCAGACGATCATTGTCCGAAAGCCGGTTTCGGGGATTTTCCCGATGCCACAGATGATAACAAACCGCATTAAAGGGATTTTCTCTTCTTGCCACCCCCAGATTATACAGACGAATCACAATTTCCTGATCTTCTCTTCCCCATCCGGTAAACGATTCATTGTATCCGTTCACGTCCAGCAGATTCTGCTTGAAAAATCCCATATTGCATCCCCGGATGCCGGACAATTTCCGGGTGGACCAGGTGGGGAAAAAAGATATCCGAAAAAGATGATGGGCGTTTGACACATTTCGGCACACCAGGTGATACAGCCGCCGGAAGATAGACTGTGTATCCTTAAATTCGAACCCATGCTCAGCTTTCTTATTTACCAGTACTCTTTTCCCCTGGAAAAAAAATCCTTTTCGTGCAAGCCGGAAATGATCTTCGATAAAATAAGGCCCCGGAATACAGTCCCCATCCAGAAACACCAGATAATCACTTGTTGATGCTGATATGGCCTTGTTTCGAATCCTGGAAAGCCGGAAACCTTTGTCTTTTTGCCAGATATGGCACAAATTCGGGCCAGGCCGGTTTTCAAAGCCAGACAGCACCTGCCGGGTATCATCCGTGGAGCCATCATCCGCCACCAGGATCTCATCCGGGAGCCGGGTCTGGGCATACAGGCCTTGCAGCACTTTTTTCAACGCATCCGGCCGGTTATAGGTGGTGACGATCACAGACAGTTTCATGGTGCTTTTGTTTTCCGGTAAATGGCATCATACACCTGATCCACAGACAGGTCTTTCATGCATGTGAAATCATACCGGGTGCAGGGGTGTTTTGCATAACAGGGGGCGCAGGGCAGATCCTCCAGCCGGATCACCGTGTGAATGTTTCCATAAGGACCGGTGCGTACCGGGTTGGCCGGACCGAAAATGGCAAACACCGGAATGTTCAGGGCAGCGGCCAGGTGCATGGGACCGGTGTCGTTGCACACAAAAAACGAAGCGCCCCGGATCACGGGGATCAGTTCCTTGAGCCGGGTTTTTCCGGCAATGGAAATGGCGTTTCCCTTTGAATGGGCCACCACAGTGTCAGCAATACCCGCTTCATTGGCTGATGCGATGATCACGCAGGGTAGAGCCAGGCGGGACGACAGTTCCCCGAATTTTTCAGCCGGCCACTGGTTGGCTGGTTTACCGGCAGACGGGGCCATGACCACATACTTTTCCGGCAGGGTTTGCAAAATGCCCGGGGCGGGATTATATGGTGCCAGGGGATATTCAATGGAATTGATCTTACACCCCATGTACCGGGCGATCTCAAGATACCGGTCAATGGCGTGGATTTTCATGCTGCCGTGAATCCTGTGGGTATAAAAAAAAGGACTGCCTTCATCGGATTCCGCAAATCCCAGCCGGACCGGGGCTTTGGAAAACCAGGTGATCACACCGGACCGGAACAGCCCGGACAGGTCAATGGCCACATCATATCCCACCCGGCCCAGCTGTTTTTTCAAAGACATAATTTCTTTGACCGTGTCTTCCACACGGGACAATTGTTTCCATTGGTCTTTTTTAATCACCCACAGGGTATGGATCAGGGGATGGCCTTCCAGAAAGGTGTGCAGGCCGTGTGACACCACCCAGTCCACCCGGGCGTGGGGAAACCGTTTTTTTACCGCATCAAGGAACGGCAGTGAATGAATGATGTCTCCAAATGCACTGGGCTTGATGATCAGAATTTTTTGAATGGATGAAAACAGTTTCTTTCTCCTTACAATTCAGTATCCACGCTTATGAATCCAGAATCCGGCAACAGGTGTCAAACACCATGTCCACCGTGATCCGGTCCATGCAGGCATGATCCGTGGGACAGTCATCTTTCAGGCAGGGCGCGCAGGGCACCGGTACCCGGATGATGGTGCTGGCCGGGCTGTCCGGAGAGGTGGCCTTCGGATCGGTGGAACCGATAATCGCCACCTGGGAAATATTCAAGGCGGCGGCCGCGTGCATGAGTCCTGAATCATTGGTGACAAACAAATCACACTGGTGTATCAGGGCAAACGCCTGGCCCAGGGTGGTTTCACCGGCCAGGTTCACACAGCACCCCGGTGCCATGGCGCCAATCTGTTCGCCCAGGGCCCGGTCTTTTTGCCCCCCGAAAATCAGAATCCGCGTGTCATAGGTGTTGGCCAGACGTCTGCACAAGGCGGCATACCGATCCGGAAACCAGCGTTTGGCGGTTCCGCCGGTGGCCCCGGGGTTGATGCCCAGAACCCGGTCCGACCCATTTTTTTTCAGATTAAATAGCCGGTGATCCGCGTCATCCCGATCAGCAGGAGACAGATACAGGTCCATATCCCGGCCGTAGGTTGCCAGTCCGGCACCGGTGAGAATCCCCAGATAATAATCGATCAGATGTGTTTTTTTCAGTGCCGGATCCAGCTGAACAGCCGGCTTGAGCAACCAGGTTCTGGCATCGGTATTGTATCCCACCCGCACCGGAACCTGGGCCAGAAACACCAGCAGGGCCGCCTCAAAGGCATTCTGCATGAGAATCGCCAGATCAAACCGCCGCTGCCGGATATCTGATACCAGACGCAGGGTTCCCGCCCCCATTCTGTGGCGGTCTGCTGCATCATATACCATCACGTCATCCACATATGGATTGTTCTCATAAACAGGAATCACCCAGGGTTTGGCCAGCACTGTGATATGTGCATCCATAAAATTTTTGCGCACCGCCCGGATCACCGGAGTGGTCATGATAGCATCCCCCACCCAGTTGGCGGCCCGGATCAGAATTCTGCGGCAGGTTTGATTGGATATATTTTTCTTCATTGTTTTTCAGATCAAAGGGGTCACCGGGAGTCCTGTCCAGGCCACAGGCACCAGGGTTTGGTCTTCCACCGGTTGTGCACCCAGAAATACTGGTCCGGACATTGGCGAACCATGGTCTCCACGGCCGTGACAAACCGCTGGGTATTGGCTTCAATATCCGCGATGGCATCTCCTGTTACCGTCACAGGCACCTCCGGCAGAAACCGGATAAAAAAATGTCTGCCATGACGAACGGTATACAGAGGCACCACAGGCGCGTCGGTTTTCATGGCCAGTTTGGCCAGGCCGCTGTTGGTGCAGGCCGGCCGACCGAAAAACCGGACAAACACCCCTTTGTACCAGTCCACATTCTGATCGATCAGGGTCCCCACCACCCCGCCGGCTGCCAGGATGTCCTCCAGTTTTCTGGACGCCCCCCGCAGGGGGATCAAGGTCACCCCGAACCGTTGCCGCAAGTCCCGCATCATTTTTTCCAGGGGCTCAAAATCCAGTTTGCGGTAGATGGCATACCCTTTTAATCCGGTGCCTTCAATGGCCGGAACCAGCATCTCAAAATTGCCCATGTGGCCGGAAATCACCAGAACGCCTTTGCGCTTGGCATGGGCAGTTATCACATGTTCCAGACCCTGGATCGTGAAATGAGACAGAAACCGGGATTTGGAGAGCCGGGCCGACCAGGCCACTTCAAACAGCATGGATGCAATGTTGACAAACACCTGCCGGGCGGTTTGCTCGATTTTTTCTTCTGACCATTCATGGCCGAATGCCCAGGTCAGGTTGTCCAGGGTGATGTTGCGATGGCGTTTGTCTATCCGGAACCAGAATCGTCCCAGAACCCGGGCAAAAAAATCCGCCACCGGGATGGGAATGATTCCCATAAAAAACATCATCCGCTTCAACAGCCGGTATATCTGTTCATCTTTCATGATTCATTGATGTCTCGCGTTTGAATCCGGGTTTCAACCAGACGGCAAAACCCGGATTCACTTTCAAGTGTCAGGGTGATCCCGATGACGGCCAGATCCAGAGGCCAATCAATTTCTTTGTCCAGCCTGGCCCAGTCTTTCTGGGTGGTCACCAGCATGGCTGCGTTCAAAGCCTTTGCCCGGTGCCGGATCTGTAAAATGTCAGCCCTCTTATACCGGTAATGATCCTCAAATTCAAGATGATCCAGGATATTTACGCCGAACCCCTGGATGGTGCGAAAAAAAGCCCGGTTGTCGGCAATACCGGAAAACAGAACTGCGGGCACCCCCTGAAGACGGTCTGACAACAGACGTGTTTCTGATTTTTTTTGCGGGGTTAGAAGCGATTGACTGTTTCGGGAACCGACCGGATACACATCCGCCAGAAACGGCTGGTGGCGGCTGTAAAATACGGGCAGATCCGGGGCCAGCGTTGAAACTGTATGGGGTATCTCCGGTGTTTCCGAACACCGGGTCAGAATCACGGCATCGGCCCTGGCCAGGGCCTGGGCTGCAGGTTCCCTGAGACGGCCGGCCGGCAGCATTCGCCCGTTTCCCAATGGCACATCATGATCCATCAGGACCAGATCCAGGTCGCGCTGCAGCTGCATGTGCTGAAACCCGTCGTCCAGAACCACCACATCCACATCCAATTGGTCCAGAGCCAGGCATCCGGCCCGGTACCTGTCTTTTCCCACCACCACGGGAAACCGTTTCAGGCAGGCCATCATATAGGGTTCATCTCCGGCCGCACACGCATCCAGAAACATTCGGGTGCCGTCGCTCACAATGGCAGCCGAATGTTTCAGACTGCCTTTGTACCCCCGACTGATCACCACGGGTTTTTTGCCCGATTCAATCAACATTTCCGCCAGAAACACGGCCATGGGTGTTTTACCCGTCCCCCCGGCCATGATGTTGCCCACGGAAATCACTGGACAGGGCAGGCGTTTCCGGGACATTCGACCGGATTGGTACCAGCGGTTCCGAAGAACCACACCGGCCTGATATCCGTAAGACACCGCTTTGAGCAGGGTGTCAAAGGACAGAAAAGGCGTGGGATCCTGACGTTTGGATGCATGAATAATTTTTTTTTCCAGGGCCTTAAACACATTTTCCCCCGGTCTTCAGTGATGACAGCATTGCCAAGGTTCGGTCCACTGCACCGGCGTTTTCTTCCAACACGCCAAATGCCAGGTGTCCCATTTGCGCGGCACGTTCCGGACACGCCTGCAGATCAGCCAGGGTATCGGCCAGAGCGTCTGCATCATTCACCTGACAGGCACCTGCCCGGGCCAGCAGCAGATCTGCCACTTCGGCAAAATCTTCCATGTGCGGGCCGAACAATATCGGTTTTTTGAACATGGCCGGTTCCAGTGGATTATGGCCTCCGCACGGCACTAAAGACCCGCCGATAAAGGCGGCATCACACACGGCATAAGCCTTTGCCAGCACGCCTAAACAGTCCAGAAGCATCACCGGTGCATCTTTGGGGTTGTCTCGGGTGGTGGAAAGCAATATTGATTCCCCTCCTTTTTTTGCCAGATCCCGGGCCACCTGTTTGCACCGGCCCGGATCCCTGGGCGCGATCAACAGTTTCAGGTCCGGCACCTGCCGGCGCACCTGATGAAAAACTTCCCACACCATGGATTCTTCTTTGGGATGGGTGGATCCGGCCACCCACAATGGTTGGGTGTCATCCATGTGAAACCAGCTTTTTAGCTCATTTTTCTCTGTGTCGGTCATGGTTTTCAGCGGATAATCAAATTTGATGTTCCCGGCCAGGGTCAACCGGCTCCTCCGTTTTTTATCTGATAAGAAGCAAACCGTTCCAGATCACGGCGGGTCTGCACCGCCATGGGTCAGTCTGGAAAAAGCGGCCGGTCCCAGCCGGCGGTACCCGTGAAAGGACCGGCGTGACAGCCTGGCATTCACCAGAACCACAGGAATTTGTTTCCGGTCCATGGCATGAAGAAATCCCGGCCACAGGTCGGTTTCCACCAGACAGACCCATGCCGGATCAATCTTTTTTTGGACCCTTGCAACGGCCCAGGGCAGATCAAAGGGAAAATACGCAAGTTGGGAAACCAGGGGAGAATCTGCCCGGCAGAACAGGCTGCGGGCCGTGTCATAACCGGTCCGGGTGGATGCCGTAAAAACGATCGGAGTCTGTGGAAAATGATCATGGACCGCCATAACCAGCGGCAGGGCGGATTTGACTTCCCCCACGGAAAGGGCGTGAATCCAGACCGGTTTGCAGGGACCCGTCTGTTTTTTTATGCCGGTACAAAGCCCCAGGCGCTGCATCAGATTGGTCCGACGTTTTTTCGACACCAGCCACACAATCGGCAAAAAAGGCAGCACCAGTATGAATCCCGTAATAACCAGAATGTGATAAAACCAGATCATGACCGTTTATTCCGTGTTGATCAGAAAAATCATGCCGCCGCACAAAAACAACGCATTGGCCACCCAGGGCGCCACCATTGCGGGGAGCACCCCGGCATATCCCATGGACAGGCAGATGCCGTACACCACCCAGTAAAAAAAAGAGATGGCCACCCCCAGTCCGATGGCGCCGGGCAGGTTCACCCGGGCAAAAGACCGCATACCTGCGGCCGCACCGGTCAGAGCCATGATGACACAGATAAAGGGAAATGCGATTTTCCCGTGCATGTCCACCTCATACGTGTTGGCATCATACCCTTCATCCCGGACTTTTTCCACATAGGATTTCAGTTCGAAAAATCCCATTTCATCGGATTTTTTCACCCATTGCCCCAGATCTTCAGGCACCAGACCCAGATCCGACAGCCTCATATCCGACAGGGTCACATCATAATCGTGGGTGTCCGGGTTATAGGTCTGTTCCACCACATCCTCCAGAAGCCACTGCCCCAGCTCATACCTGCCGAAACGCGCATCGATGCGGGAAATCAGAGAAAAATCTTCCCCCAGCGTCGTGGCACAGACACCGGCCACGGTTTTCTGGACCGGGTCAAAAAAACGGATGTGCACCAGCCGGTTGTCGGACTTGATCCAGATATTGTTCTGGTTCTGGGTCATCTGATTCTGCTTCCGGATCTCATATTGACGGATATCATTGGATTTTGCCATGGACAGCGGCACCAGGGATTCGCCTAAAAGAAACATCACCCCGGCCATAATCAGGCTGATACCCACTGCCGGTCTGACCAGAAAATACACGGAGATGCCTGAAGATTTCACTGCGGTCAGCTCATTGTTCCGGTTCATCAGCCCGAACACAGTGATGGTGGCCAGAAGCACGGCGGCCGGCGTCAGTTGAACAAACATGAACGGCAGCTTGAGAACCACATACCAGAACGCATACACCAGTGAAATACTGGATTCCAGAAATTTGTCCATGCGGGACAGATAATCGATGATCACGAACAGCACCAGAATCAGGGCCTGAATCACCCCGAAAAAGGTCAGAAATTCCTTGAGCCAGTATCTATGCAGACAGGTCATGGCGTGTCAGTTTCGTGTAAATATGTTTAATCCAGGCCCCGGCCCGGGATATCTTTGCCGGCATCTTTACCGGATTTTCATCGGCATTTCGCTTGAGCAGATATATTGCCGCGCCGCCCATGACCAGGTTTGGAAGCCACATGCCCAGAACCGGGGGAAATCGACCGGTTTCTCCGGCAGACCATCCTGCGGCCAGAAAAATATAATAAACCAGCAGAAAAAACACACCGAACCCCAGTCCGGACGAGCGTCCCGCAACCCGAGACTGAACCCCCAAAGGGAACGCCAGCAATCCCAGAAACAGGCAGGCAAACGGCACGGAAAATTTTTCATGCAGCACCATTCTGGCCTCGCTCATTCTGGTTTTGTCTCCTGCCTGGGACCGGATAAACGTCACCAGTTCCCGGATATCATACTCGTCCAGATCCTTTTGAACAGCGGTGCCGTTTTTCTGCTGAATTTCAGCCAGATCGATATTGATATCATAATGTCCGAACCGGATGTTGGACACGGTTTTTTCCTTGATGTCCACCTGATTGATCATCCCGTCGAACAGCCGGATGGTATACACATCCTTGTCCGGTGAATGAATCAACCGTCCTTCCGGGGCAATGGAAATCCGGGTCATGCCCTTCACCGACCGGTCCTCAATAAACACATCTGTCAGGTCTTTTGTTTTCATGTCTATGTGTGACACATAGATCATGATGCCTTCCAGCCGGGAGTTGAACTGCCGTTCTTCTATGGCCAGATCCATGCTGGACCGGGCCATATCCAGGGTTTTTTCCTTGATGGACAGTTTGCCCCAGGGAACGGCGAACACCGTGATAAAAAGGGTCAGCCCGGTCCCCAGCAGACAGAAAACCAGCACCGGCGGCAGCAGCCGGTATAAAGACAGACCCGCCCCTTTCATGGCGGTCATTTCATTTTCTCCGGACATGCGGATAAATGTCAGCAGCACCGCCACCATCACGGACATGGGAATGGTGAATTCCATAAATCTGGGCAAGGTGAACACAATCATCATGATCACAGCCAGCATGTCTGCATTGTAATTGACCACCAGGTTCATGATTTCCGGAATCCGGGTCATCAGAAACACAAAAGTCAAAAAACACAGGCTGATCCCGAAAGGCGGGAAAAATTCCCTGAAAATATATTGATGTATGGTGGTGGGCGCACGCATAAGAAAGGAAATTATAAGTTTGGACTCCCGGTGTCAAGGGATGATGCAAATACCGGTTTTCAAACCCGGTATTTCATGGTATGAACACCTTCATGAACTGCATTGTCATCGCCGGGGGCCGCCTGAATCCGGCCCGGACCCGAACCTGGCACCGGCACATCCACCGTCTTCTGAAAACCGCGGATCTGATTATTGCTGCGGACAGCGGCGCCGGACATCTGAAAAAAAACGGAGTCCTGCCCCATGTGATCGTCGGGGATCTGGACTCCATTGACCCGGACACACTGAACTTTTTCAAAAAAAACAAGGTCCCGGTCCAACCTTATCCCCGCCGGAAAAACAGAACCGATATGGAATTGTGCCTGGATTATGCCAAAAACCGGGGTGCCACCCATATCACCATGCTGGCTGCCACCGGTACCCGGCTGGATCATACACTGGCCAATATCCTGCTGCTGGTTCCCCTGGCAGATGCCGGTATCTGTGTCAGAATCATGGATGCGCACAATGAGATCTGCCTGGTGAAAGACCGATTGGAACTGTCCGGAAATCCCGGGGATCTGGTGTCGCTCATCCCTTTGACCGCCACGGTCACCGGGGTCACCCTCACGGGCCTGTCCTATCCGCTCCGGGATCAGACATTGAAAATAGGCACCACCCTGGGCATCAGCAATTTTTTTTCAGAATCCGCGGCACAGATTTCCATCAAGTCCGGCACGCTTCTGGTGATCCGGTCCATGGATTGAATAAAAAAAGGTGCGCTTTTTACAGCACACCTTTTTTTACAATTTATCTATATATGATCAGCCGCAGGATCCGCCGCATCCGCCACAATCCGGTGCGCCGAGATCCATATTGGAATCCAGATGAAATCCCATTCCCGTGAAATCGATTTTAATCTGTTCCGCTTTTTGCATGAATTCTTTGTCCACAACAAATTTGTGACCTTTTACTTCAAAACTGTCATCTGAATTTTTAGGCTCATCCAGAGCCATGGCCAGGGAGGGTCCCCCTCAGCCGCCGGAATTCAGAAAAATACGAATCGGGGTCGGTTCTTTCCCCTGAAAGTAGTTGTCGATCTGCTCCTTTGCAGGATCTGTCAATTCAATCATTGGTAAACTCTCCTTATGGTTTATTGAATTCAGGATGTGCCCGCCTGAATGACCCATAGTTTAATCACCGTCCCATGGCCTGTCAATGTCAGGCAGCCTTTTTTTATCATCCGGTCATCAAAGTGGTATTCACGCGTTGCCATATTTGAAAAATTCTATATAACATATATTTATGAAATTGTCCGTTCCTTTTATTGCGGATGACCCCTATATCGATTTTCTGGTTGAAAACAAATCGTTACTGTCATCTGTGTATTTTGCGTTGCCAGACGGTCCGGCACTCGATGCCCGGGTTCAGTTCGGATCTTTGGACTTGCATTTTTTACAAAAACATCTGCCCCGCCTGGGTAAAATCAAAACCTATTGTCTTTTCAACACCCGCTTTATCACCCCGGACCGGTATTTTGACACCCGGTTTCTGAACCGGATACTGGACCGGCTCCAGGCCCTGGATTCGACTGGCGGCCTCAGCGGCATCGTGTTCTCGGATATGTATCTGCTCACGGCCCTGTCAAAAACCGGGCACAAACAGGTGAAATCCCTGGAAGCCGTGCCCGGAATCAACATGATGCTGGACAATGCCCCCAAAGCATTTTCCATGCTGACAGCCATCCGGGAAACCTGTTTTAAAATGCCTGAAAAACTGATCTTAGACCGATCATTGAACCGGGATTTCAACGGCTTGGAAAAAATGGTGTCCGCCATCCGGCAAGCCTTTCCGGATGTGGGCATTGAACTGATGGCCAATGAAGGGTGCCTGAGCCACTGCCCGTTCAAACTCACCCATGATGCCCAGGTGTCTTTGTCCAATACCAGACTGGTCCCGGAGATGACCCACCGGATCAGTCAGGTGCATGGGTGTCATGATTTTTTTCATCGTCACCCACATTTTTTTTTCAGCAGTCCGTTCATCCGGCCCGAAGATCTGACCGCGTATGCCCGGCTTGCCGACACGGTCAAAATCAGCGGCCGAACTCTGGGATCACGCTTTTTAATTCAGGCCGTCAATGCATACATCCGCAAATCATTTGACGGCAACCTGCTGGAATTGATGGATGCCACCCGGTTTTTAGCCGATTTTTATCATGTGGACAACAAACAGCTGGGACCTGATTTTTTAAACACCCTTGCCGGGTGCAATCACTTGTGTGTAAACTGCACCCGATGCCGGGACCTGTTCAACCGAACCGCCCGGCAACAGACACGAATACTCAAACCTTACAAGGACAGACCATGAAAATACTTGTGACCGGTGGTGCCGGCTATATCGGCAGCCATACCTGCGTGGCCCTTCTCGAACAGAACATGGATGTGGTGGTGGTGGACAATCTGTGCAACAGCACGGAAGCCTCCTTAACCCGGGTGGAGCAGATCACCGGCAAATCCGTGGATTTCTTTAACAGGGATCTGCTGGACAAAGACGCGATCAGCCGGGTCTTTGATCGGTCCCGGCCCGATGCGGTGATTCATTTTGCCGGGCTCAAAGCCGTGGGGGAATCCACCGCCATGCCGTTGACCTATTTTCACAACAATATCACCGGCACCTTAAACCTGTTGTCGGTCATGGCTGAATCAGACGTCAAAAAAATTATTTTTTCCTCTTCCGCCACCGTATATGGAGATCCCGACACCCTGCCCATCACGGAAACGTTTCCGTTGTCTGTCACCAACCCCTACGGCCGGACCAAATTAATGATCGAGCAGATTCTTGAGGATGTGTTTGTATCTGATCCTGCATGGCATATTGCCCGGCTCCGGTATTTCAATCCGGTGGGGGCCCATCCCACCGGTCTGATCGGAGAAGACCCCCGGGGAATTCCCAACAATCTGGTGCCTTATATCGCCCGGGTGGCCATTGGTTCCCTGGACCGGGTCCGGGTGTTCGGCAATGATTACCCGACCCCGGACGGCACCGGGGTCCGGGATTACATTCATGTGTGTGATCTGGCGGAAGGCCATGTCAAAACCCTGCCCGGACTGCTGGCCGCCCCCGGTGTTCTCACCTACAACCTGGGCACGGGAAAAGGATATTCGGTCCTGGAAATGATCCAGGGATTTGAACGGGCCTGCGGCCGCCCCATCCCCTATGACACAGATCCCCGGCGGCCCGGGGATATCGCAGCCTGCTGGGCAGACCCCGGCAAAGCCGAAAAAGAACTGGGGTGGAAGGCGACTCGAACCTTAGATGACATGTGTGCCGACGCCTGGCACTGGCAGCAGAAAAATCCCCATGGCTATGACCGATCCTAGCCTTTGTCCGGCCAATTCAGGCCTGGTGGCCATCGGGGCACGGCTCAGGCACTGTTCCCGGATCACGACACTGGGATTCCGGCCCAATTTCCACGACTATAGCCTCGAGCAGCGGCAGCAACTGATCTCGGCCCGGCGCATCCTCTACCCCACCGCATTTTACGCCGGTCTGTTCAATGCCATGGGCAAACCCACGTTTCCCAGTGTTCACACCTACACTTTTGCCATGGACAAAATCCGGCAGACCGCCATGTTTCAGATGCTGGGCGTTCCGCATCCCAAAACCCGGGTATATTACGGTCCCCGCCAGAAACAGACCATCCTGTCAGAATTTTCTTTTCCATTCATTGCCAAAATTCCCCGGGGCTCGGCCCGGGGCCAGGGGGTTTTTCTCATTACAAATCCAAAAGAGCTGTCCACGTACCTGAACCGGAAAGGCCCGGCCTATATCCAGGAATACCTGGCTTTAGACCGGGACATGCGGATCATCATCATCGGCCGGGACGTGGTGCTGGCCTACTGGCGGGTCGCCCCGGCAGATACCTTCAAAACCAATATCTCCCAGGGAGGCCACATCTGTTTTGATCCGGTGCCGGCCGCTGCCCTGGATCTGGCGCTTTCAACCGCTGACAAATGCGGCTGGGATGATGTGGGCATCGATATTGTGGAATCCCAGGGCCGGCTTCTGGTACTGGAAGGCAATATGAAATACGGAACCAAAGGATTTAAAACCGTGGGAATCGATTACAAGCAGATGCTGTGCGACAAAATTCTCAACAATGAGGTCTGACCGGGACCGGCTACAGCAACCCGGCGTCTTTTTCGTCTTTTTCCCATTCCGACAGATAGCCCTGAACAGCGGCATACCTGGCATTTTCCCGGGGCCTTAACCACACATATCCCATGGCCTCCAGATGATTTTCCAGCAGACTGAAAAATGCGGCCGCCACCTGGTGCCCATCATCGCCAGGCACGGGGACCGCATTCATCCGGTTTTCCACCGCCCGGGTCAGGTGCCCTTCAGGGACAAAAAAATCACACACCACATGATTCCATTCTTCGGGAAAATCCTGGATTTTCCATGGAATCAGATGGTTCGGCCGCAGAATCCGGGTATTTTTCACATTGAAATCCGACCGGACAATCTTTGTTTTTCCCGGGGCAAATCCCATCAATGCTTCGAGCACATCCCGGGCCGTATGCCCGAAAATCCACTCCTCAGGCCCCAGCAGCACCGGGGGGAATTCCGCACTGGTCAACGCGAATTCAAACGGACCGGTCTGTTTCCAGAACCGCCTGAAATCAGAGGCATGGGGCAACACCTGTCTGACAACCTTCATATCTGTGTTTCCTTTTCGCTCATATTTCTTTTATAGACCACATGGGCGGTCCGGTTCAAGCAAAACCGAAAAACCGAACCCGACGGATCAATTTTCTTGACCGGATGTGATTTTTCTGTTAACCATTCTTTCCTGTTATGGTTAACGAAATACAGCATATCCGCCAGATCATCCTGGAAAAGTTATACCGGGCAAAGGGCCGCACCATTTCCGGGGTCAGGCTCAGTGAACTGACCGGCATCTCCCGGGTGGCCATATGGAAACATATTCACGCTTTGAAACAAGACGGGTTTCTGATCGAATCCAGCCCTAAAGGGTATTTTCTGACAGATCCGGACAACCTGCTCCTGCCGGTCTGCTTTGACCCGCCTTTATCCGAGCGGATCCATTATTTTCCCCGGGTGACCACCACCATGGACACGGCAAGAGAACTGGCCCGGCAGGGTGTGCCCCATGCCAGCTGTGTGGTGGCGGAACATCAGACAAAAGCCCGGGGCCGGCTCAACCGCAAATGGGAATCAGACCCGGGCGGGCTGTGGATCACCCTGATTTTGACTCCGGACACCCCGCCGGCCCTGGCCTATCTGTACAATTTTGCCGCATCCCTGAGTCTGTCTTTGACTTTGGAAACCCTGTTCAAACTGGATGTGCAGGTCAAATGGCCCAATGACCTTCTGCTGGAAGGAAAAAAACTGGCAGGGCTTTTGTCTGAGATCGAAACCCGGGCGGATATGATCCGGTTTCTGCTGGTGGGTATTGGTATCAATGTCAACAACGACCCCTCTTCCAGCGCATTTGAGGCCATCTCCATTGGCCAGGCCCTGGGCCGACCCGTATCCAGAAAAAAAATTCTGGCGCAATTTCTCCAGTGTTTCTTTGACCGGATCCAGGATTTGAATGCCCGGAACATCATGGCGGCATGGAAGCAGCGCACCAGTACCATCGGCACCCGGGTCCGGGTGGAAACCCGGAATCAGACCATCCAAGGCCGGGCCCAGGATGTGGATGACGCGGGCACCCTGTGGGTGAAAGATTCAAAAGGACAGGATCACCCCATTATTTACGGGGACTGTTTTCATACCTGAAAGGAAATATACGATGACTCAGACAGACAGTTTGCGGCCCATGGTTCATGCGGCATTGTTTGTGGCTCTGATATGTGTGGGTGCATTTATCGCCATTCCCATTGGACCGGTTCCCATAGTGCTTCAGAACATGTTTGTTCTGCTGGCCGGCCTGATTCTGGGACCGGCCTGGGGTACCGCCTGCGTTGCCGTGTATCTGCTGATCGGCCTGGCCGGTTTGCCGGTATTTGCCGGCGGCACGTCAGGAATCGGAAAAATATTCGGCCCCACAGGCGGATATCTGCTGGGATACCTGCCTGCGGTCCTGGTGACCGGGACAATATCCAGGTTTCTGGGCCAAACACCGTTCCGGGACATCCTGGCCATGATCGGAGGTTCCATCATGCTTTACGGGGTCGGGGTCCCATGGTTGAAGCTGGCGTTTTCCCTGTCCTGGGGCCAGGCCCTGGCGCTGGGCCTGATTCCGTTTCTTTTGGGGGATGCCGTGAAAATCGCGGGCGCTGTGGTCATGGCCCGAAAAATCCGGCCCCTGCTCAAGGAATAAATTATCATGCCCCGGCCCATTCTGGAAATCGATCATTTGACCCATGCCTTTTTCAACGGTACAGGGATTCATGATATCTGCGCCCGGATCTTTCCCGGAGAATTTATTCTTCTGGCCGGACCCAACGGATCCGGAAAAACCACACTGATAAGGCATCTCAATGCCCTGGTCCGGCCGACATCCGGTGAAATCCGGCTCCATGGCCGATCCGTGACAAAAGACCTGATTGTCACCCGGAAAACCATCGGCATGGTGTTCCAGGATGCAGACACCCAGATTGTTGCAGACACGGTAGCAGATGAGGTGGCATTCGGCCTGGAAAACCTGAATACACCCCGGGCCCGGATTCATGAAAAAGTCGATCAGACCCTGGCATACATGAATCTGATCCATTTAAAAGACCGGAACCCTTCCACCCTGTCCGGCGGTGAAAAACGACGGCTGGCCATTGCCGGCATCCTGGTCATGGATCCGGAAATTATCGTGCTGGATGAGCCCTTTGCCAACCTGGACCATCCCGCTTCCCGGGATCTGGTGGAGATCATCTGCCGGTTGAACCGGGAAGGACAGACCATTATCATGGCGACCCACGAAGTGGAAGAAGTGATCACCCACGCGTCCCGAATGCTCATCATGGACAATCAGGGCCGTCTGGTCAAAGATGGGCCGCCCAGAGAACTGCTGGGAAATCTGGAGTACTTCGGCATCAGAGAACCCTGTTTTTCCAGAATGGGATATTCGGCCCCGCCATGGCAGACCTGACCCTGTTTTCTTTTCAGGCCGGCACCACGGTCCTGCATCACCTGGATATCCGGGTCAAGACCGTTCTGGTATGCATGCTGAGCATGGCGTTGTTCACCGCCGGTTTCAGTGCGTGTCTGGCCTGTTTTCTGGTGGTGTATCCATTGATGTGTGCCATCGGCATGCCCATGTACCGCTTAATCATCCGATTAAAAGGATTTATCCTGCTTCTGGTCCTTATGGCGGCCACCCGGGCGGTCACGGTACCGGGAGAACCGATTTTATCTGTTTCTGGGATTGAGATCACCCGGCAGGGCCTGGCCCAGGGATCTCTGGTAGGGGTGCGGTTTTTTCTGGTCATGGTGATCGGCCTGCTCTTTGCCGCCACCACCCGGCCGGCTGCGTTGAAAAGCGCGGCCCAATGGTTTTTGGCACCTGTTCCGCTTGTGCCGGAAAAGCGGGCGGCCATCATGATCAGCCTGTGCCTCAAATTTTTTCCCCTGATCCTTTCCCGGGCCGGACAGACGGCAGATGCGGTGAATGCACGGTGCGGCAGTTTCAGAAAAAATCCGGTCCGGCAAATCCGGTTTCTGACCCTGCCGCTGCTCAAAAAAACCGTTATCAGTGCCGATCATTTGTGTCTGGCCATGGATGCCCGGTGTTACACGGAACACCGCACGGATCCCGCATTTGAATCCAGCGGCAGAGAACGGCTCTTTCTGGGGGCCGGCACCGGGCTCTGCATAGCGATGGCAATTCTGTCCCGGTCATCCTTCTGGATGATATTTTGGTAATCTGCCACATTTGTGGTTGATCCGCGTTTCAATTTGTTGTACAGTTTTTGATCACGATAATTCATCATTACTTTTATGAATGACCTGATAAAATAATACAGGCGTTGTAAAAGGAGGCATCCATCATGACATCCCCAAGGGAACCTGTTTCAGGCCCCTCCGTGCTGGATTTGCGCGGAAGGCAGTCTGTCCGGGCGACATTTAAACTGTCCCAGAAAGCCATCGATGCCATCGGGCTGGTGGCGGTTCACATGGGCATCAAACAGAAATCCCTGTTTGATCACATCATTGAAGATATGGATGCCATGGAAAAACTGGCCCGGTCCATCCGTTTGCCCCAGTTTGAAAAAATCCACCGGCGGCAGAAAACCTATGTTATGAGCCGACGGACCATCGATGCCTTGAGCACGGTGTCACGGGCCCACGACATGCCAAGGGATGCACTGGTGGAATATGCGGTTCAGAAACTGGAATCCGTGATACAAAGCGAAAAACTGCGCCATGAAGAACGCAAAAAAATGGCGGTTGAAGTGATGGCCCACTTTGAAAAAGGAGAACAGCTGTACCGGTCGGTCACCCGGAATCTGGGAAAGGACGACCCTTTTTCCCGGCATTTGGGCAAAGCGGTTCAGGCGGCCAGAAAAACAGCGGAAGAACTTCAGACATTTCTGAATAAAAGCCGGGTACTCGAAGATTTTTAACCAAGGAGGTTGCATTGATAGAGATTCAAGACCTGACCAAATACTATAATGATTTCTGCGCGGTGGATCATATCAGCCTGTCGGTTCGACCCGGAGAGATTCTGGGCCTGCTCGGGCCCAACGGCGCCGGAAAGACCACCGCGCTGCGAATGCTCACCGGATATTTCAAACCCACATCCGGACAGATCTCGGTCAAGGATCTTCACATGCCTGAGCATACCCTGAAAATCAAATCATTGATGGGGTATCTGCCGGAATCAGCCCCGTTGTACCACAATATGCTGGTGTATGATTATCTGTCTTATGTGGCCCGGCTCAAAGGGTTGAAGGACCCGGCCCGCCAACTGGAACGGCTACACACCCTGGCTGATCTGTGCGGCTTGTCCGGCATCATGCACAAACCCATCGCCACCCTGTCCAAAGGGCTCAAACAACGGGTGGGGCTGGCCCATGCCATGATGACGGACCCGGAAATCCTGATACTGGATGAACCCACCTCCGGCCTGGATCCCAATCAGATCGCCGAGATCCGGAACATCATCCGGCAGATCGGCAGAAAAAAAACCGTTATTTTTTCCACGCATATCCTCAGTGAAGCCGAAGCCACCTGCGACCGCATCGTGATCATCAACAACGGCAAGGTCGTGGCCGACGACACCACCGCCCGGCTCAAACAGGGCGCACTTCAGAACAATCTGATCCGTCTGGCTTTGAAAGGACCGGATGTGAAAACCGCGTGTCAGTTTCTGGCGGACATGAATTTAAATCTGTCTGTCAACGCCCTGACCCCGGACATGGATGATCAGGTATGCGTTGAAATCCAGGGGCCCCCGGACCGGGATGTGCGATCCGACATCTACCTGAAAATCAAGGAAACCGACTGGATTATCATGGAACTGACCAAAGAAACCCAGGCACTTGAACATATATTCCAGAAACGGCCCCGGGAGAATACTACTGATCATGTCACAAATCAAAATCATTGCATTAAAAGAATTTAAAGATTATTTCATATCCCCCATCGCCTATATTGTGATCGCTTTGTTTCTGATCGTGGTGGGATGGTTTTCTTTTCCACTTTTTTTCATTTACAGCCGGGCTGACCTGCGGGATTTTTTCGCGCTGCTGCCCATGGTGTTCTCGTTTTTGTTCCCGCGCTGACCATGCGGTTGTTTGCGGAAGAAAAACGTGGGATCCTATGAAACCCTGTTGACCATGCCGGTGTCTTTTGTCCACATCGCTTTGGGAAAATTTTTTTGCCGCCACCCTGTTTACCTGCACCATGCTGGTGCCCACCCTGTCCTACCCCATATTCATTTCTTTGATCGGAGACCTGGACTGGGGACCGGTGGCTGGCGGATATATCGGGGCTGTGTTTCTGGCCGGGGCATTCTGCGCCATGGGATTGTTTGCATCCGCTCTGACCCGCAATCAGATCATCGCGTTTATCATCGGATGCGCCCTGTGCTTTACGTTGACCATCATCAACCGGATGCTGTTTTCATGCCGTCGGAAATTGTGGCGGTGATTGAATATTTCGGGGCCAACACCCATTTTGCCAATTTTTCCAAAGGTATCCTGGATACCCGGGACATTCTGTATTTTATCAGCCTGATATCCATTTTTTCTCTTTTCCACCCATCTTGTGATGCAGGAAAAAATTAAAGGAGGCTTCATGGGATTTTCAAAGAACATTATATTAAGTTTGTTTTATATATGGCCGTGATTGTGCTGGTGAACATCGTCGGGCTGACGCTTTTTCAGGGCCGATCTGACGGCCAGCAAAATTTTTCATTGTCCGATGCCAGTCAAAAAGCCGTGGCCACCCTGTCTGAACCATTGAGCATCAAGGTGTTTTTCTCCAACAACCTGCCGGCACCCCATAACAACACCCAAAGGTATCTCAAAGACCTGCTGGATGAATACGCAGCCCGGGCCGGCCGTCTGTTCAACTATCAGTTCTACAATGTGTCTTCCGCAGAAGGGGATTTGAGCGCAAACGCTGTGGAAAACCGGGAACTGGCCCAAAGCTACGGCATTTCCCCCATCCAGATCCGGATGATGGAAAATGATGAGCTCAAATTCACAAACGCATACATGGGCCTGGTGCTCATCCATGGGGATCTCATTGAGAAAATCAATGCAGTGACTTCCGCGGACGGCCTGGAATACCAGCTGACCACTGCCATCCAGAAACTCAACAACAAAGTCTCAGCCCTGCTGCGTTTAAAAGACAAGGTCCAGGCCACCCTGTATTTATCCTCTTCATTGAAAGACATTGCCCCGCTGATCGGACTGGAAAACCTGCCCGGCCTGAAAGAAACCGTGACAAAGACCATTGACGGCATCAATGCCAAGAGTCTGGATATCCTGTCATTTGATCACCAGGATATCACAGATAAACAAGCCTTGAACGATATCGGCAAAAAATATGATCTTTTGGCGTTGTCCTGGCCCGACATTCAGGACCAGAACATTCCGGCCGGCCAGGGAGCTGCCGGCCTGGTGCTGACATACCAGGACCAGGCAGCCAGTCTGCCGCTCATCACAGCCGTGGATCTTCCCATTATCGGCACCACCTATCAGATGGCGGATCCGGACACACTGGAACAGGATATCATGGGCATTATCGAAAAAATGATCGGTATCAACCAGGATATCGGATTTCTGGCGGATCACGGCACACCGGCTTTGGTTCCGGACCGCAGGGCCATGATGCAGGGGGGATCAGGGGGCGACATGCAGGTGTTCAACGACCTGTTGTCCCACCGTTACAATATCAGACAGATCCCTCTCAAAGATCAGACCATACCCGACGGTCTCAACTGCCTGATCATTACCAAACCCACGGAACCGTTTTCCGATTACGAGCTGTTCCAGATTGACCAGGCGCTGATGAAAGGCACCAACATCGCTTTTTTCGGAGACGCATTCAACGAAATCGCTCCCCGGGGCGGCATGGGCATGCCCCAGTACTTTCCCATCGACACGGGACTGGAAAAGCTGCTGGCCCACTACGGCATCACCATGACACCCGCGTTTGTGATGGACAAAACCGCGTATAAACACCAGCCCAGGGAGGGTGGGGAACAGATCATCTATTTTGCGCCCATGCTCAAGGAAGACACCATCAACAACACGCCGTCGTTCATGCGCAATATCAAAGGCGTCATTGCCATGCAGGCCTCACCGTTGTCACTTGCATCAGACAATCTGACATCCGCCGGTGTGACAGCCACCCGGCTGCTGAGCACCTCAAAAGAATCCTGGCTCATGAAAGATGAGATCAACCTGAATCCCATGTTCATCTCTCCGCCGGAATCTTCTGAAGAGATGGACAGTTATGATCTGGCCTATCTGCTGGAAGGTACTTTTACCAGTTATTTCAAAGACAAGCCTGTTCCTGAAAAACCCATGGGGGAAGAGAATATTCCGGAATCCGACCCCCCGGCAGACGTTGATGAAACAACAGATCCGGCAGCAACGGATGCGGTTGAATCCGACACAGCGGCACCAGAGGGCGATACCCCGGAAGTGGTGGCAGAAAACCGGATTCTGGAAACCTCCCGGCCGGCCAAAATCTTTGTGCTCGGATGTTCCCAGATGCTGATGGACAACATGCTGGACCCGGAAGGCCGCACCACCAATGCCACATTCATCCTGAACACCATTGATCATCTGAACGGCAAGGATGAGATTGCAGCCATGCGAAGCAAACAGCAGATGCTCAATCCATTGGCCACCACCACTCCCTTTGTCCGGACAGTGATCAAGACCTTGAACATTGCCGGATTGCCCGTGCTGGTGTTTGTTTTCGGAATCGGTGTCTGGGTGGCCGGGAAAGCCCGTCGGAAAAAAATTGCCAAACAGTTCAACGCATAAAGGATATGTTGCCATGAAAAAAGAATATCTGATACTGATATTGATCATTGCGATACTGGCCGGCTATCTGGTCCTGAAAAAAGAAGACGGCCGTCATTATACCCTGCCGGAACCCCCATCCGTGGATACAGAAAAAATCGACCGCCTGACTGTGGCGCAAACCGATCAAACCCTTGATTTTGTCCGGACGGAATCGGGATGGGCGGTGACAAAGCACGCCTATCCGGCAGATGACGGCGCTGTTAAAAAAATGCTGGATGTCATATCCGGGCTGACCCTGTCTGCCCTGGTTTCCGAAAAACAGGATGTGACCCGGTATGAACTCGACCCGTCCCGGGTCTTGACTGTCACCGCCTTTCAGGGGGGAACCCCTGTCATGTCTTTTAAAATCGGCAAAACCGCCCCCACTTTCAATCACACGTTTGTGATGCTGGAAAACGATGCCAACATCTATCATGCCAATGACAGTTTTCGAGCCCATTTCAACAAATCCGTGGATGAATTCAGAGACCGGAAGGTTCTGACATTTCAGGAAAAAGACATTGAAAAAATCACCCTCCAAACCCCTGAAAAACAGGTGGTGCTGACCGCCCGAAAACCGGCGGAAGATGAAAAAGAGCAGGACTCAACACCGGTGTTTGATTATCCGGACGGTTCCTCACCGGATCCGAAAACCGTGTCCAATCTGCTGTATTCATTATCCGCTCTGACCTGTGACCGGTTTGCAACGGACACAAACAAAGCCGATCTGAAAGCTTTATCCCCGGGTCTGACCGTGATTCTGGACAATGGTACTTCCCGGGTGTTGACATTGTTTGAGCCGGATGGGGATGAATCCATGCCGGCCACCTCATCCATGAACGACTATGTATTTTTTTTAAAACCCCAGGTTGCTGAAGATATCACATCCTATGCCCTTGATTTGGCCGGGCTCACCCCGCCGGAAGAAGAGGAAACCAAGGAATAAATCAGCCTGTGAACCGAATTTTAAAATGGATATATCAGCCGTATAAATGGGTGATTGTCATGCCGTTCATGGTGATCATCACCCTTGTTTTAGGAATGATCTGTATTGTTGTGGGTGCTTTTTTTTCCCGGGACGCCACCAATGCACTGGCCGTGATATGGTCCCGCCTGGCCTGCGGCATCGTGCCCGTCAAGGTGAAACTGACCGGCAAAAAAAACTGTCATCAAGGGCATGCTTATGTGGTGGTGGCCAACCACCAGTCCATGGTGGATATCCCGGTGATCCACGGATTTATCGGGCTGCATATCAAATGGGTGATGAAACAGGAACTGAGAAAAATTCCCGTTTTCGGCACGGCCTGCCATTACTTAGGGTGTATCTTCATCGACCGGTCCCGTCACGATGCAGCGATCCAATCCATTCGGCAGGCCAAAAAACGCATGTCTGCCAAAGCATCGGTTCTGTTTTTCGCCGAAGGTACCCGGAGCCGGGACGGACAGGTGCAGCCCTTTAAAAAAGGCGCGTTTGTATTTGCCAGGGAAACCGGGCTGCCGGTTCTGCCGGTCACTATCAAACACTCCCGTGAGGTGCTGCCCCCGGACTCCCTGAACCTGATCCCCGGGGCGGTGGAAATCATCGTGCACCGCCCTGTATATGTGCTGCCCGGAGATGCCGGGCGGCTGGCAGACACCATCGAAGCCGTCCGAGCCACCATTGCCGGGCCTCTGACCGACTGATTGCCGGATCTTTGACCGGCTGATTGTCGGCCCGTTCCACCTGCCCCCCTTTTGCCCCACTCGTTAATCCACTTTACTCCCCACTGCCTGCCTGCCTGTATTCCATCAAAAATTTCAATTATTTTTTGACCGATACCCTTTTTTTTTACATACACCTGATTTTTTTTCTTGACTTATGCCTGAATTTTAGCAAAAGTGTGTTAAATGGTGGAGGAAAGTGGATCTTTTACCCAAAACCAGGAAGGCAGGCGACAGACATGTTTCGATCAAGCTCCTTTCATACCATCGACCCAAAGGGCAGGATTATCATTCCGGCACGGTTCCGGGACGTGCTCAAGGCTGATGATGAATACGGGGTGGTGGTTTCCATCAAGGATGGATGCCTGTATGCCTACACTTTCAATGAATGGAAGCAGCTGGAGAAAAAAATTCTGGCCGCCAAAAGCGCGGCCATGGAAAAATTCAAACGGTTTTTTCTGGGTAATGCCTGCCCGTTGAAATGTGACAAACAGGACCGGATTTTAATTCCCCCCAGCCTGCGCACTTATGCAGGCATTGAAAAGGACATTGTCTTAGTGGGGGTTTTGGACCGGTTTGAAATATGGGCCCGGGAAAGATGGGACCAGGAAAATATGAAAATGGAGCAGGAACTTGAAAAAGAGGAAGTAAGGGAGGAAATTGCTTCCCTGGGGCTGTAGCCATGGGATTTGATCACACGACCGTGATGCCGGCGGAAGTCTTTGCGTACCAGAACCTGAAACCCGGAGATATCTGTGTGGACGGGACCCTGGGAGGGGCTGGACACGCCCGTGCCACCATACAGGCCATTCTTCCGGACGGCCTGTTCATCGGAATCGATCAGGATCTGGATGCCATCACCCACGCCCGAAACGTGCTGCACCCGTTCAAACAGAACATCATTCTGGTTCATGACAATTTCTCGCACCTTTCAGCGATTCTGGATCAGCATGATATCCCCCGGGTCAACGCCATTGTGCTGGATTTAGGCTTTTCATTCAACCAGATCACCCGGGCACACCGGGGATTCAGTTTCAACCGGGATGAACCTTTAGACATGCGGATGGATACCCGACAGAACATGACGGCTGAAATCATTGTAAACACGTTTTCACAGCAATCCCTGGTGGATCTGTTCTTTTCCTTTGGGGAAGAAAAATTTTCCCGCCGCATTGCCGGGGCCATTGTCCGGGAACGGGTCGATCATCCTTTGAAAACCACCCGGCAATTGAGCCAGATCATTGTGGACACCGTCCCTAAAGCCCGGGCCGCCGCATCGAAAATACATCCGGCCACTCGCGTATTTCAGGCATTGCGCATTGCCGTGAACCGGGAACTGGATCATCTGACCCGGTTCATGGAACAGGTCCCGGACCTGCTGACCCAAGGCGGCCGAATCTGTATCATCAGTTTTCACTCTCTGGAGGACCGCATTGTCAAACAGCATTTAAAAACCTATGAAACCGGGTGTACCTGCCCCAAAACCCTGCCCCGGTGCGTGTGCCACAAACAACCGGTCATGAGATCGATTGTAAAAAAAATAGTCACCCCCACACCCGAGGAAATTGCTGCCAATCCCATGGCCCGAAGCGCCCGGCTCAGAGTGGCGGAAAGGCTATGAAATGAATGATTCCGCTTTGAAATGGGTGGTGATTCTCTCTGTTCTGTTTGGCGAACTGCTGCTACATGCCTGGGTCAGAACCGGGGCCACCCAGGTGACCCTTGAAATATCTTTGGCCCAGTCCCGGTTGTCCGACCTGTTATCCTATCAAAGGGAACTCACCCTGGAGAGAGACCGGCTCAAATCCGACACCCGCATCATCGGTATTGCCCGCTCCCAGCTGGGCCTGACCGAAGATGTGTTCAATCAGACCCTTTTTCTTGAAAAGGAGGAGGACTGATGTCAAACCCGGGTCAAAAGAAAATTGTCAATCGGATCCGGTTCATCCAGGTGGTTCTGATACTCATTTTAGCAGGACTGGGTATCAAGTCCTTTGACATTCAGATCCTTAAAGCCGACGAATATGCCAGACGGGCGGAAAACGGGTATTCCCGGCATCTGACCATCAAAGGGGAGCGGGGCCGGATTCTGGACCGGCACTGGAACAAGCTGGGTGCCACCCTGGATGCGTTGACCGTCATCGCAGACCCGTTACGCATCGAAGCCCCGGTGAAAACCGCCCGGGCTTTGGTGCCTTTGCTGGAGATGGACGCCGAAGACCTGGTGCAGAAATTTTCCAGACAAAGCCGATACGCCCTGATCGCGGAAAACATCTCTCCGGACCTGGCATTGAAGGTGAGAGCCCTGAATCTGCCGGGCATTTATTTCCAGAAAAGCTTTAAGCGGTTTTATCCCAACCGGGATCTGGCAGCTCAGGTCCTGGGGTTTACCGGAAAAAAGGATGTGGGGCTGGAAGGTCTGGAATTCAAATACAATGATGTTTTGGAAGGTCACGCTGTCACCATCCGGGTCCGGCGGGACGGCACCGGTCGAATCCTGGATATTGACAGACAAAAACAGGCGGAGCTGCGGGGAAACGATATCGTGCTGACCCTGGACAAAAAAATTCAGTTGTTCACGGAGACAGCCCTGGAAGAAACGGTCCTGAAACATCAGGCCAGATCCGGCATGGCTCTGGTCATGCGCCCGGCAACCGGTGAACTGCTGGCCATGGCTCATTATCCCCGGTTCAACCCCAACAATTATCAAGAGTTTGATCCGGCCCTGTTCCGAAACCGGATCGTCACGGACTCTTTTGAACCCGGCTCCACCCTGAAAGTTTTTACAGCTGCGGCAGCCCTGGAAAACGGCATGGCTCCGAGCACCATCTTTTTTTGTGAAAACGGCCGGTACCGCATCGGAAAATACACGGTCAAAGATACCCACCCCCATGACTGGCTGACCATCAATCATATCATTGCTTATTCCAGCAATATCGGTGCGGTCAAGATTGGGGAAAAAATGGGCAGACAGATGTTGCACAACTATTTAAGCCGATTTGGCTTCGGCAGTACAACACAGATAGACAGCCCGGGAGAAACCACGGGAACCTTGATGCCGCCCGAACAATGGACAAAAATCGACACGGGTGCCATTTCCTTTGGTCAGGGCATTTCCGTGTCAGCCATCCAGCTGGTTTCAGGTATCAGCACCATTGCCAACAACGGCCAGGTCATGAAACCCATGCTGGTGAAAAAAATTGTTTCCAACACGGGTGAGGATCTCAAAGTGTTTCATCCCACCCCGGTGCGTCAGGCCGTCTCCCCCCAGACGGCGGCCCGGGTCAAACATATGATGGCGCTGGCTGTCCAGGAAAACGGAACCGGCACCAAGGCGGCGCTGGCAGGATACAATGTGTGCGGGAAAACCGGCACGGCCCAGAAAGTGGTCCAGGGCCAGAAAGGGTATGCCAAAAACACATACACATCGGTTTTTGCCGGATTTGCCCCGCTTCAGAATCCCCAGCTGGCGGTACTGGTGGTGGTGGATGAACCCCGGAACAAATATTACGGCGGGGATGTGGCAGCACCGGCTTTTAAAAATATTCTGGCCCAGTCTTTTAATTACCTGAGTATTCCCCCGGCTGCCGGGAGCATGGTGGCTGCAGTGACGGATCAAGGAGAGACATTATGAAATTATCCGTATTGCTGCAAGACATCGTTCCTTCATTGCCGCAAACAGACGTGGAGATCACCGGCATCCAGACCCGGGCCCAGAACATCCAGCCCGGCCAGTTGTTTCTGGCCATCAAAGGATATGCCGCCAACGGTCATGATTACATTAAAACCGCCCTGGAGAAAGGAGCTGCCGCCGTGGTGGCCCAGGAAAACCCCGATCGCCTGAACCGGGTCATTCAAGTGGAAAATTCCCGCCGGGCCGCCGGAATCATTGCCGCCAGATTCTTTGGAAACCCGTCCCGGGACCTGTTTCTGGTGGGTGTGACCGGCACCAACGGCAAAACCACCATCACCTATCTGCTGGAACAGATGTTTCTGGCGGCCGGTTTCCGCTGCGGGGTCATGGGCACCATCAATATCCGTTACAACGGCAGGCATGTGGATGCCCCCACCACCACCCCGGACGCGTTGACAATTCAGAAAACCCTGGCTCAAATGAAACAGACCGGCATCACCCATGTCATCATGGAAGTGTCTTCCCACGGCCTGGATCAGTTCCGGGTCGACGGGTGTCATTTTGATATGGGAATTTTCACCAACCTGACCCAGGATCATTTGGATTATCACCCGGACATGACCGCGTATTACCACTGCAAAAAACGGTTTTTCACTGATTTTCTCCGGCCGGGTGTCAACACACCCCGGTTTTCAGCCGTCATCAACATGGATGACCCCTGGGGTGCCCGGCTGGCCGGTGAACTGGATTTTCCGGTCATGTGTGTCAGTGCTGAAACTGCTGAAAACAGCAGGCCACCGGAAGTTCGGGTCCAGGATATCATGGACTCGATCCAGGGCATTTTCGGGCGTATGCATCTGGACAGCGACACCATGGGGTTTTCCTCTTCTCTCACCGGCCGGTTCAATCTGGAAAATATCTTGTGTGCGGCCGGGGCCGCCTATGGCGCAGGGGTAAAACCCCTAGAGATCCAACAGGGACTGGCGGCCTGCACCGGTGTTCCGGGCCGGCTGGAAAAGGTTGCCAATCCGTTGAACCGGTATATGTTTGTGGATTATGCCCACACGCCGGGCGCGCTGGAATCGGTTCTCAAAACCCTGAAACAGCGGGCCACCCGCCGTCTGATCACTGTTTTCGGATGCGGCGGGGACCGGGACCGCACCAAACGGCCGTTGATGGGAAAAATTGCCTGTCAATACAGTGACGTGACCATTGTCACATCCGATAATCCCAGGACTGAAAATCCGGACCAGATCATTGAAGATATCCTGGCTGGTATTCGGGAAACCGGTACGTCCGTGACGCCATGGCCTGACCTGTCCAACAAAGACAAACGCTCGATATATGCGGATTTCTCCGGTGTGATCTGTCATGCCGATCGAAACTATGCTCTGGATGCCGCCGTCCGCATTTCCCGGCCTGGAGACATCATTCTGGCAGCAGGCAAGGGTCATGAAACCTACCAGGTCACCAATAACGGCACCATCCATTTCGATGACAGAGAACAGCTGGCCGCTGCCTGCGAAGTCATGGCAGAACAGTTTGTTCCCATCACCTGGACCCGGAATGACATCGCCGCTGCCCTGGAAACGTCCCCGACAACCGACACCCGGAATACCGCATTGGTGTTCCACAGGTATCAGTACTGATTCCAGAACCATTCTTTCCCATGAAATATTTCTGGCTCTGGCCGGAGATACGTTTGACGGTCACGGCTTTATTCCGGATCTGGTCACACGCGGCATCCGGGGATTTGTGGTGAAAACCGGCACCCGGATCAATTCAAAAGAAAAAAACACCGCCCCGGGTTCAGAACCCGTGGTGTATGAAGTGCCGGACACCCTTGACGCTTTAGGCCGGCTGGGTCATTTCCAGCGAATCCGATCCGGCGCAAACGTGCTGGCCATAACCGGTTCCAACGGGAAAACCTCCACTTGCCGCATGGCCCGGGCCATTTTTCAAACCACATATGACACGCTGGCTACCCAGAAGAACTTTAACAACGAAATCGGGGTTCCCCGGACACTGCTGTCATTGTCTTGTGCCCACCAATGGGCGGTGGTGGAAATGGGCATGAACCAGCCCGGAGAGATGAGCCGTTTGTCCGGCATTGCCGGACCGGATATCTGTGTTGTCACCAACACCACCGGGGCCCACCTGGAAGGGTTGAAAACCGCTGACAATGTGGCCCGGGAAAAAGCCCGGATTTTTGATCATGCCGTTTCCGGCAGTGTGGCCGTTCTTTTCAACGACGACCCCAGAGTCCGGATTTTAAAAGATCATGCCCGCAATACCCCGGCCATTGAAAAAATCCTGACATTTGGCAGTGATGACACAGCGGATGTGTATGCCACTGATATCCGTTCCTCCGGCGGAATGACCCGTTTTCTGGGTCATATTCAGGGAGAAACCGCCCGCTTCCATCTGCAGTCTCCGGCCCGGTTCATGGTGTTCAACGCCCTGGCCGCCCTGGCGGCAGCGGCCGCAGCCGGCATTCGCATACCGGACATGCAGGCCGGTCTGGCCGCATTCACCCCGGTCTCAGGACGGCTCAACATCCAGACACTCCCCGGCGGTATTCATCTGATCGATGATACATATAATGCCAATCCCGCTTCGATGACCCAGGCATTGATGACCCTGGCTGAAATGGCTAAAGATCCGGCAACTTATGGCACCGGCCGGACAGTGGCGATTTTGGGGGATATGCGGGAGCTGGGTCCTGACAGCGAACATCTCCATCGGTCTGTAGGTCAAACCGCTGCAAAAATGGGAATTAACCGGTTATATCTGTATGGCCCGTTAAGCAGCCACATTCTGACAGGGGCTCTGGCCGAAGGCATGGCCAAAGATGCTGTGTTTCACGGCACCAAACCGGAAATCGAAGACCGGGTTCAGGCATTTGTGCGTTCAGGTGACTGGATCCTGATCAAGGGCTCCCGGGGCATGGCCATGGAAACTTTCATTGCCCGGATGCAGACACGTGTGCATGACACGGTTTCAAAACAGAGAAAGGATTGATTCATGTTTTACGAATTCTTATACCCGCTTCATGACCAGTTATCCTTTCTCAATATTTTCCGGTATATCACGTTCCGAACGATTTACGGGGGATTGAGCGCCTTTTTGATCTGTTTTTTTCTGGGCCCCTGGGTGATCCGGAAGCTGGCAGCCATGCAGATCGGCCAGGTAATCCAGACGGACGGTCCCCAAACCCATCTGGGCAAGCAGGGTACTCCCACCATGGGGGGCATTCTGATTCTGTTTTCCGTGTTCACGGCCACTATTTTCTGGGGCAATCTGACCAACCACTACATCTTTATTTTACTGCTCACGCTGTTGCTGTTCGGGGGTATCGGATTTGTGGATGATTTTCTCATGCAGGTTAAAAAACGGAACATGGGATTCACAGCCAAAGGCAAATTCATTATTCAGATCGCCTGCGGACTGGTGATCAGTCTGCTCATTTTTCTGAGCCCGGACTTTACCACCACCTTGACCGTGCCGTTTTTCAAAAATTTTTCACCGGACTTGGGCATCTGGTATATTCCATTCGCCTGTCTGGTCATTGTCGGTGCGTCCAACGCCGTGAACCTGACCGACGGGCTGGATGGACTGGCCATCGGCCCGGTGATCGTGGCATCGGTCACATATATGCTTTTTGCCTATGTGGCCGGACATATTCAGATTGCCGAATACCTGCATGTGCGCCATATCACCTCGGCCGGAGAAATTTCCGTGATCTGCGCCATTCTGGCCGGGGCCGGCATGGGATTTTTATGGTTCAACGCCCACCCGGCCCAGATTTTTATGGGGGATTCCGGTTCTCTGCCTTTAGGGGCGATTCTGGGCGCCATTGCCGTGGTGGTAAAACAGGAAATACTGCTGCTCATTGTGGGCGGGCTGTTTGTCATGGAAGCCCTGTCCGTGATTATTCAGGTGGGGTATTTCAAACTGACCAAAGGAAAACGGATCTTCAGAATGGCGCCTTTGCACCACCATTTTGAACTCAAAGGGTGGCATGAATCCAAAGTGATCGTCCGGTTCTGGATCATTGCCATCACTCTGGCCATTTTATCTTTAGGCACGTTGAAAATAAGGTGAACAAAATCATGCAACTGCCCCGGACATCCTACATACTGATCTGCGGTTTGGGCCGATCCGGCCTGGCCATGGCAAGGTTTCTGGCTGCCCGAGGATATACGGTCAAGGCCACGGACTCAGATGCCGCCAAAAATGTCCATGCAATTGAACTAAACGAACTGGGCATTGACACCCGGATCGGATCTCATGATTCAGACACCTTTAACCGGGCCGGGGCCATTGTGGTAAGCCCGGGTATTCCCCTGAATATCCCGCATCTGGTCCAGGCAAAAGTCGCCGGTGTGCCGCTGTTCGGGGATCTGGACATCTTTTCACAGTACAATACCACCCCGGTGGTGGCCGTTACGGGCACCAACGGCAAAACCACGGTCACCACCCTGGTGCGGGACATGCTGGAAGCTTCGGGCATATCCACGTTCACGGGCGGCAACATCGGCACCCCACTGGTGGAGTATCTCATGTCTGACACACCGGCCCGGGTGGTGGTGGCGGAAATTTCCAGTTTTCAGCTGGATCTGGCCCGCCGCTTTGCACCGGAAACCGCCGTGCTGCTCAATATCTCTCCGGACCATCTGGATCGATATCAGGGCATGGCGGATTACTGCCGGTCCAAATGGTCGATTTTCAAAAATCAGACACCGGACCATGCCGCCATAATCAATGCAGACATGGATGATACCTGTCATGTCCGTCCAAACATATCCGCCCGGTTATATGAATTTTCATCCACCCCGGGCACCCGGGTTCACCGGGGGGCCAAAGTGGAAAATCAGACCATTCATTTGGTTCTGCCGGAAACAGCATCTGATCATCCCAGGCAGATTGAATGTGAGAACCGGGTCCGGATTCCCGGCATTCACAACCTGGAGAACATTGCGGCCGCTGCTCTGGCAACCCTGTGTGCCGGAGGCACTCTTTCGGGGATCCAGCAGGCGGTCAATGCTTTTAATGGACTGCCCCACCGCTTGACATTCGTCACTGAAATAGAAGGTATTGAATTTTACAATGATTCCAAAGCCACCAACACGGATGCGGTAATCCGTGCCCTGGCCTGCTTTACAAAACCGGTGGTTCTGATTCTGGGGGGCCGGGAAAAGGACACGGATTTCACACTGCTGGAACCGGCCCTTTCCCATGTTAGGCAGATCATTGCCATGGGTGAAGCTGCCCATCGTATTCATGACGTGTTCTCTCCCATTCGGCAGGTGAACGTCGTATCGAATATGAAAGCAGCGGTAATTGAAGCCCACAGGGCTGCCCGGCCCGGTGACGTCGTGCTGCTGTCTCCGGCCTGCGCCAGTTTTGATCTGTTTGAAAATTACGCGGCAAGGGGAGAAGCCTTCACCCATCATGTTCACGATCTGGAGGCAAAAAACCATGGATAACGTCCGGTCCGTGCATCCGATTCTCAAGGAGAGACTGCTGCTTTTTCCGGCATTGATGTTGTGCGGTATCGGCATTGTCATGGTCTATTCCGCATCCTCGGCCATTTCCATGCAGCACCATTTCACACTTTTTTATTATCTCCAGCGCCAGATCATATTTTTCGGCATCAGCCTGGGCGTGTTGTTTGTGGCTGCCTCTTTTCCCCACCGGTTCTACAATCATCTGGCCTATGTGATCTTGATCACAGCCCTGATCTGTCTGACCGCGGTTCTCATCCCGGGGCTGGGGGTTGAAGCCAACGGGGCCCACCGATGGCTGGATCTGGGCATGTTCCGATTCCAGCCCGCGGAATTTGCCAAGCTGGCCCTGATTCTGTTTCTGGGATACAGTCTGGCTAAGAAACAGCCCATGATCACGGAGTTTTCCGTTGGATTCATGCCTCATATCATGGTCTTTGCCGTATTTGCCACATTAATTATTTTTCAGCCGGATTTCGGTACCATCGTGGTTTTGGGTCTGATCTGCTGGGGGATGATGTTTGTGGCCGGGGTCAAAATATGGCATCTGTTATGCCCGCTGCCTTTCATCATTCCAGTGGTGTATTTTCTGGTTTTCAAGGTGGAATACCGGCTCACCCGGATTCTGACCTTTCTGGATCCCTGGGAAGACCCCTATAATGCCGGATACCAGATCACCCATTCATTGAAAGCCTTTGGATCCGGCGGACTTTTCGGTCAGGGCATCGGCATGGGCATGCAGAAAATGCATTATCTGCCCGAACCCCATACGGATTTTATTTTTTCCATTATCGGCGAGGAACTGGGCTTGATCGGGGTGCTGGCCATCTTGACCCTGTATGCCATCATCCTGGTGCGGGGCTGTTCCATTGCCAGAAATGCCGACACGGTGTTCGGCGCCATTACTGCCACCGGCCTGACCCTGTATCTGGCCATACAAATCATTATCAACATCGGCGTGTCATTGAGCGTGTTCCCCACCAAAGGGCTGACCCTGCCTTTTATCAGTTACGGCGGCACCTCTTTGATCATCAACATGGCGGTAATGGGCATTTTAATGAACATCGGGGCCACCCGTTCCACATCGCCCGAAAAGGAAGGTCAGCCATGACGGACCGCTTTCATGTCATCATTGCCGGCGGAAAAACAGGCGGACACCTGTTTCCCGGTATTGCCGTGGCCCAGGCCCTTCAGCGCCGGCATCCAGGGATTCGGATTCGGTTTGTGGGCACCAGTGCTCTGTTTGAAACCACCACGTTGAATGCGTACGGGTTTGATCACACCCCGATCTTTTCCCGGCCCCTCAAAGGCCGGTCCCTGTTTCAGAAGCTCAAAGGACTTGCCGCCATCCTGGTGTCACTGATCCAGTCTCTGTGGATTATCCGGCGGTTCAAGCCGGATTTTGTTCTGGGTGTGGGGGGATACGCCTCTTTTACCGTGGTGCTGGCTGCCTGGATCTTAAGAATCCCCACCGCCATTCAGGAGCAGAATGCCTTTCCCGGCATGACCAATCGCATGCTGGCCCGATTCAGCTCTGTGATTTTCACCGCCTTTGAAGACACCCGTGGATTTGATCAGAACCCCAAAACCCGGGTAACCGGAAACCCGGTGCGGGAACAGGGTCCCATTGTCCAAACCCCGGCATCCTGGATGGCAGACATCGATTCAAAAGATTTTGTTCTTCTGGTCACCGGCGGGAGTCAGGGCGCGGCCAGCATCAACCGGGCCGTGATGGACATGGCCCCCCGCATGGCTGGAATCAAAAATTTTTTTATGATCTGTCAAACCGGGAAAGGACACGAGGCTGAGGTCCTGGGAAAATTGCAGTCTGCCGGAATCCGGGCCCGGGTCCAGGACTTTTTTTCCGACTTGCCGTCTCTTCTGGCACAAGCGGATCTGGTGCTCTGCCGGGCCGGGGCCGGTACCCTGTCGGAACTGGCCGTCAAAGGGGTTCCCGCCATCCTGATCCCCTACCCGTATGCGGCGGATGATCATCAGACCCACAACGCCAGATCCATGGCCGACCACGGCGCCGCTATCGTCATGGCAGACAGGGAATTGGCTTCAGATACCCTTTACCAGGCGGTCATGGATCTGAAATCCGATCCGAACCGACTGAACCGGATGGCCAATGCCATGGCACAGCTGGCAAAACCGGATGCAGCGGATCAGATTGCAGCCCATATTTTACAAAACAAAGGAGTCTCACCCCGTGTATCAGACTGATTATCATATCCATTTTGTGGGCATCGGCGGCATCGGCATGAGCGGTATTGCCGAACTGCTGATCAGCCTGGGATATACCGTATCCGGATCCGATCTGAAACTGTCTGCCATCACCCGGCGGTTGACGGACAAAGGCGCGACCATATTCAAGGGACACAGCAAAGAACAGGTGGGCGATGCAAATGTCATTGTCACATCTTCTGCCATATCTCTGGAAAATCCGGAAGTGGTCCGGGCAAAGGAACTGGCCATTCCCATCATTCCCAGGCGGAAATGCTGGCGGAACTGATGCACATCAGCTATGCCATTGCCGTGTCCGGGAGCCCACGGCAAAACCTCCACCACGGCCATGGTTGCCCAGATCCTCCAGCACAGCCGGACTGGACCCCACCGTGATCATCGGTGGCCTGCTCATGGACCTGGACACCAACGCGCCTTCACGGGCAGGAATTTATCGTGGCTGAAGCCGATGAGCGACGGCTCGTTTCTCAAATACGCCGTCCATTGCCGCAGTGACCAACATCGATCTGGAGCATCTGGATTTTTATAAAGACATTGAAGACATTAAAAACCAATTCGTTCAATTCATCAATTCCGTGCCGTTTGCAGGGTGGCCATTCTGTGCCTGGATAATGAACATGTCCAGAACATTCTGCCAGGTCACAGTACGTCACACCACCTTCGGCACATGGCAGCCCAGGCCGACCTTCGAGCAACGGAAATCAGCTTCAAAGACGGCAAAAAGCCGGTTCACGGTCACCCGGCAAAACCAGGATCTGGGCACTATTGTTCTCAATCTGGCCGGGCAGCACCGCAATATTTCAAACGCTTTGGCAGGATTGCCACCGGACTGGAGCTGAAGATCCCTTTGACACCATTAAACAGGCATTGGAGCAGATCCGGGGTTAAACGCCGGCTGGAGATCAAAGGAGAGAGAAAAAAACAGATCCTGGTCATGGACGATTACGGGCATCATCCACCGAAATTATCGCCACGTTGAATGCGGTGCGGAGAAAGTTTTCCGGGTCGGCGTCTGGTGGTCATTTTCAGCCCCACCGCTATACAAGGACCCAGGCACTGTTCAATGAATTTTCCCGGGCTTTTTATCCAGTCGGATGTGATGATTCTGGTTCCCATATATGCGGCCAGTGAGACCCCCATTCCCCCAGGTGGATTCCGGCAATTATGCCAGGGCATCCAGACGCATGGTCATAAAGATGTGTCGTTTTGCCCACGGATTTCACCCAGGCATTGTCCATGGTCACCCACAAACTCAAACCCGATGACCTGGTGCTCACCCTGGGCGCGGGCGATATCCCGCACGTTAGGCAGACAATTGCTGGAGATTTTATAAATCCGATGACATCACATTCCGGCATAAAGTTCGCTGCAGCAGGCATTTCATCTCTGAAAACAGATGTTCTGATGGCTGCCCATACCCGCCCTGAATGTCGGAGGACCGGCAGATCTTCTGGCACATCCCCAAGAACCCGGCAGGAACTGGTAGCCCCTGCTGGTTGCCGCTAAAAACGCGTCTGTGCCGGTAACCATCGTAGGGGCGGGTGCAACCTGCTGGTCTCAGTCCGGGGGATCCGGGGACTGGTAATTGAGTGACCACGCACCTTAAATCCGGCATCCAGGTTCGGCCGCACTCCGGCAATCATGTGCATCTTTTCATGGAAGCCGGCCAGCCGCTGTCCACGGTCTGCAAATATGCTGTAAACCAGGGTCTGGCCGGTCTGGAATTTTGTGCGGGAATTCCCGGCACAGTCGGGGGGGCAATAATCATGAACGCGGGCACGGCTGACCAGGGCATCGGCAACCGGGTCTACAGCCTGGAGGTTCTGAATCTGAACACCTTGAGCATTCAAACCCTGAAAAAAGACGCGTTGACCTTTTCCTATCGGCGGCTGCATCTTGACAATCATCTGATTTTAGGTATCACGCTGGCACTGTCACCGGGTGATCCGGCCCGGATCAAACAGACGTATGAAGACATTCTTATACGCAAGCAGCACACCCAGCCCATGGATCTGCCCAGTGCCGGGTGTTTTTTCAAAAATCCGGGTCCGGACCGGCCGGCCGGCAAACTGATCGAAGAATCGGGGCTCAAGGGAAAAACCATCCAGGATGCCCAGGTATCTTTGGTCCATGCCAACTATATTGTCAATCTCGGCCATGCCACCTGCAAGGATATTCTGGCACTGAAACAGCATATTCAACAACAGGTGCTGAAACGATACAATATCGTTCTTGAAACCGAAGTCATCACCACAGGAGATGGAATGAAAAATGAATGAAAAACATGTGCCCAACCGGTACAAAGAACCGGCAAACACCACCGCCCCTGAGAAAACCGCTAAAAAATCATCATTTTTTTCCAGTTTGCTGAAACCGGTTCTGCTTATCTGCGTTTTCAGCGTATTTGCTGTGTTTGCCCATGACATGGTGGTGCAAAGCCCTTTTTTCACCATTCGACAGATCAACATCCAGGGAGAACACCGGGTGAAACAAGAAGAAATTCTGGGTCTGGCCGACCTGCTGGGACCTGCCAATATTTTCCAGGTCAATCTGCCCGTCATGGAAAAACGCATTGCGTCCCATCCCTGGATCGCAGCAGCCACGGTTCACCGGTCCCTGTTCTCCACGCTGACAATTTCCATTGAAGAGCAGCATCCGCTGGCCATCGTCCGGATTGAAAATTTTCCGGATATGATCATTAACCGGCAGGGAGTGCCGTTTAAAGCGTATGAACCGAAAATGGATCAGAATGTGGCACTCCCCGTGATCACGGGCCTGGATCTGACCAGCAGTGACAATTTCTACCACTTTGAAGGACCATTGTTCAACGCGGTCCTGGATCTTCTTCAGGGCAAATACCAGAACAATATCCGCGCCATTCACGGGGATGAACTGGTGGGCGTCACCATTCAGGCAACCGGACTGTTCAAGCCGTCTCTGGTGCCGAAAACCCGTGAGTTATCCATCTGTCTGGGTTTTGATGATTATGACCGGAAACTGGACAAAGCCCGTCAGATCAGTCAGTACATTCACGCCAACATTCCCGGAAAAACCCTTTGTGCCATGGATCTGTTCGACACAGAGACGGTTTTTGTGCAAACCGCACCCAGGGAAACCTTGCCGGCCAATATAGAAAAGGGGGTCTGATTTTGCAGGTGAATGAAAAAATAATTGTGGGCCTGGACATCGGAACCACCAAAATCTGTGCCGTGGTGGGAGAAATCCTGGAAGACGAAATCAATGTCATCGGTGTGGGATCCCATCCGTCCACAGGCCTGCGAAAAGGCTCGGTGGTCAACATTGAGTCCACGGTGGATGCCATCAAAAAAGCGGTCCAGGAAGCGGAACTCATGGCCGGATGCGACATTTCTTCGGTCTATGTCGGTATTGCCGGCAATCATGTCAAAGCATTCAACAGCCATGGCATCATTGCCATCAAAGGCCGGGAAATTACCCAGAATGATGTAGAACGGGTGATTGAGGCTGCCAAAGCCGTGGCCATCCCGGCAGACCGTGAAATACTCCATGTCGTTCCCCAGGAATTTGTCGTGGATGACATGACTTCCATCCAGAATCCAGTGGGCATGACCGCCATCCGTCTGGAAGCCAAAATACACATTGTTACCGGTGCGGTCTCTTCCGCCAGAAATCTGGTGAAATGCTGCAACAAGGCCGGGCTTGAAGTCTGTGGCATCGTGCTGTCCTCACTGGCATCCGGACAGGCAGTCCTCAGTGCCGAAGAAAAAGAGCTCGGATGTGTTGTGGCGGACATCGGCGGCGGTATCACGGATCTGGCGCTTTTCAAAGACAACAACCTCAAATTTATTTATGAATTGACCGTGGGCGGCCACAACCTCACCAATGATATCTCCATCGGTCTGAGAACCCCGTTGCCGGAAGCGGAAAAAATCAAAATCGATCATGGCACCTGCATGCCGGAACATATCCGGAACGGGGCCACCATTGAAGTACCGGCCGTAGGCGGACGGTCCCCCAAACGGCTGTCCAAAGGAATTCTGGCTGAAATTCTGGAACCCCGGGTGGAAGAAATATTTTCTCTGCTCAAAAAAGAACTGTTTTCCAATGGGCTTGAAAATGCGTTTCCCGCCGGATTCATTCTCACCGGAGGCAGTGTGGTGATGGACGGCACCACCGAGATTGCAGAATCGGTCTTCAGTGTTCCGGTAAGAATCGGAGAACCGGACCGGATCGGCGGGTTGAAAGACATTGTCAGAAACCCGGCCTATGCCACCAGCGTGGGCCTGGTTATATTCGGGGCCTCAGCCACCTGTGATCTGCCCGCACCAGAGCCCGTCAAACCCGGCTTTAGGCCTGTGGTCACACGAATGAAACAATGGTTTAAAGATATTATATAAACAACTCACCAGGGAGGTGGACATGAATTTTTCTTTTGTGGAAAACAACGCGTCAGCAAAAATCAAGGTTATCGGTGTCGGCGGAGCCGGCGGAAACGCAGTCAACAACATGATCAATGCCAACCTGCGGGGCGTTAAATTTATTGTGGCGAACACGGATGCCCAGGCCCTTGAAACATCCAATGCGGAAATCAAAATCCAGCTGGGGAAATCCCTGACCGAAGGGCTCGGGGCCGGAGCGGATCCGAACGTCGGCAGAGAAGCGGCCCTGGAAAGCATGGATGAAATCCGGGAATCTTTGGAAGACAGTCACATGGTTTTCATCACAGCCGGATTCGGCGGCGGCACCGGTACAGGCGCGGCACCGGTGATTGCCGAAATCTGCAAGGACTTGGGGATACTTACCGTTGCCGTGGCTTCCAAACCCTTTTCCTTTGAAGGCAAAAAACGGGAACGCCAGGCCCTGGATGGGCTGGAAAAGCTCCACGGCATCACCGACACTGTCATCACCATTCCCAATGACCGGCTTCGGGGAATCGCACCCAAAGGGGCCAGAATGGTGGATATGTTCATTAAAGCAGACGAGATTCTTCACCATTCCGTCAAAGGGATTACCGATTTGATTATGATGCCCGGCCATGTGAACCTGGACTTTGCCGATGTCAAAACCACCATGCAGAAAGCCGGGAAAGCCCTGATGGGTATCGGCATTGCCTCCGGTGAAAACCGGGCCACGGAAGCGGCGGAAAAAGCCATTTCCCATCCGCTTTTGGAAGACATTTCCATTTCCGGAGCCAAAGGCGTGCTCATGAACATCACTTCGTCATCCGACCTGACTCTGGATGAAATGACCGAAGCGTCCGACCGGATCTACCAGGAAGTGGGAGATGACGCAGAGATCATCTGGGGACAGACCTTTGATGAGACATTGGGAGATGAAATCCGAATCACGGTCATTGCCACCGGCATCGGCGAAAAAGAACGGGAACTGGCTGAAAACATGCATCGGTTCGAACCCCCTGCAATGCCGGCCATGACGTCGGGTTATGATGGCCAGCAGGCACGAAATCAAACAGCGGCCCAGCCCCGACCGAATACTTTCGAAAATTCCGGTGGTTCCATTGCCAGGGGCCGGGTGCGGACCCCTACCCAGGAGGAACTGGCCAACTGGAAGGAAGATCAAGTCCGGGTCACCCACAAACGGGTCGTGGGCGGGGAAGACATTGCCTTACCCTACACGGACAATGCCTTTGACAATGACAATCTGGAAGTGCCCACTTTTTTAAGAAGAAAAGCCGACTGATGTGGTGACACCGTCATCCAGACCGTCTCACGGGCCCCCGATTGAAAAAGGGGCTATCATCAAGCAGGGAAAGGGATTGGCCCGGGTGGCCCTGGTCTATCCCAACACCTACAAAACCGGCATGTCCAACTTAGGGTTTCAGCGGGTATATCACCTGATCAATCAGGAACCCGGCATTGCCTGTGAACGGGTTTTTCTGCCGGACCTCCGGCAAAAAAAAGATGCGGTGGTCAGCTGTGAATCGCGGCTTCCGTTACAACGGTTTGATATTATATTGTTTTCCATCTCTTTTGAAAACGATTATATCCATCTGGCAGACATACTCAGACAAGCAGGCATCCCACTGCGGTCATCAGATCGAATCCACCTCCATCCTCTGGTGGCCGCAGGCGGGGTGGCCTGTTTTCTCAATCCGGAACCCATTGCCCCTTTCATGGATTTTTTTCTGCTGGGGGAAGCGGAATGTCTGGTCAACGAATTCTTTTCCCTGTTTCATCAATATCCTGATCGCACCGATCTGCTGGCTATTCTGGAAACCAATCTGCCCGGGGCCTATGTACCGGCCCGGCATCCGCCATTTTCTAAAAAAATTTCAGTCCGGTTTCTGGAAAACCTGGATCATATCCAGACCCATACCTGTGTTTTGACATCACAGACTGCGTTTAAAGACAAATTTCTGGTGGAAATACTCAAAGGCTGCCCCCATGGGTGCCGGTTCTGTACCGCCGGGTTCATTTACCGCCCCCCCCGGATCTATCCCAAAGAAAACATATTGAAAGCCATGGACAAGGCGTCGGGAAACACCCGGAAAATCGGCCTGGTGAGCTCCGCCATCCTGGATCATCCGGACATTGCCGACATCTGTGAATATGGCACGGACCATGGATTTTCTTTGTCGTTTTCCTCTCTGCGGGCCGACAAACTCGATGACCCCATGATCGATCTGCTGCACCAATCCAAAGTTAAAACCGCCACCATTGCGCCGGAAGCCGGATCTGAACGCATGCGCCGTGTTATCAACAAAAAAATGACCGAACCCGATATTTTTCTGGCCGTGGAAAAACTGGTGGCAAAAGACATTTTAAACCTTCGGCTGTATTTCATGATCGGCCTGCCTTTTGAAACCGATGACGATGTCCGGGCCATTGTCAATCTGACCCGGGAAATCAAAGAACGGTTTTTAACGGTTTCCAGAAAACAGAAACGCATGGGCACCATCACCCTGAGCATCAATGCCTTTATTCCCAAGCCGGCCACACCGTTTCAATGGGCCGCTTTGACCGATGATGCCACACTGAAACGCCGCATCGGCATCATCGGGCAGGGTCTGAAAAAAACGCCCAATGTCATTGTGAACCTGCCTTCGGTAAAAACCGCAAAAATCAGCGCGCTTTTGTCTTTGGGAGACCAAAACACAGCGGATGTGATAGAAACCGCCTGTGACCATGGATGGGCCTATGCGTTCAGGCATCATAAGGATGACTGCCGCCGGATCATTTACACCCCGAAACCAATACCGGCGGTTTCCGGAATTGCGGATACCGATCCCTGCCCGGCACTGCCGTCTTTACCATGGGATTTTCTGGATTCAGGCATTTCCAAAAAATTTCTTGCCGCTGAATGGCACCGGGCTGCAAAAGAAAAACAATCCCCGGCCTGCCCCATGATTGATTGCCGCCGGTGCCGGATATGTATCAATGAGAACGCTATAAAATAAAATCATTGACCAAACCCAAAAAATATGGTTTAGGTGAATAAACTTCAATGGAGATTTTTAAATGAACTTAAATGCCACAGTCAGATCGTATGCATATTATTATGTGTATTATTATACGCATCTGCCTGGGCTGCCATAAACCGATTCCATAACAAACAAAAAGCCGCAGGCACTCTCACCGCCTGCGGCTTTTTGCGTTTTAAAGGCTTTGGGCGGCGGGTTCTGATGACCGGCAAAGGAGACCGCCATGAAAAAAACCTTTGACATCCACGTAAAAGAGTTCAAACCCCTGATATCCCCCACGGAAATGAAGCAGGTTCTGCCATTGACGGATGCAGCCGCTCACACGGTTGTTTCCGGCAGAAAAGAGGTGGCGGATATTTTGACGGGAAAAGAGGACCGCCTGCTGATCATTGCCGGTCCCTGTTCCATCCATGACCCGGAAGCGGCCCTGGAATATGCGCATAAACTGATGGCCCTGCGCCGGGATGTATCAGACAAAATCAACCTGATCATGCGGGTCTATTTTGAAAAACCCCGCACCACCGTGGGATGGAAAGGGTTGATCAATGATCCGTTTCTGGATGCCTCATACAATGTCAATGCCGGCCTGGAAACCGCCAGAAAACTGCTCATCGACATCAATGACACAGGACTGCCCACGGCCACGGAAATCCTGGACCCTATCACGCCTCAGTATATTGCCGGACTGCTTGCCTGGGTGGCTGTCGGAGCAAGAACCACAGAATCCCAGACCCACCGGGAAATGGCGTCGGGTCTGTCCATGCCCGTGGGATTTAAAAACAGCACGGACGGCCGGATCACCGCCGCAGTCAACGCCATTCAGGCAGCCGGCTCTCCTCAGCATTTTCTGGGTATTGACCCGGATGGCCGTTCCTCTGTGGTGTCCACCACGGGCAACCCGTTCTGCCACCTGGTTCTGCGGGGCGGTGCCACCCCGAATTATGACCCGGTTTCCGTGGGACGGGCCCGGACCATCCTCAGACAGCAGCACCTGCCGGACCGCCTCATCATTGACTGTTCCCATGACAATTCCGGTCAGAAATTCACGGGTCAGGCATTTGTGTTTAAAAGTGCACTGGATCAGCGCCTTGAAGGAAATTCAGGCATCATGGGCCTGATGCTTGAAAGCAACCTGTTTGAAGGCCGCCAGAACTGTCCCGGGGACGGGTGTGCCCTGAAATACGGGGTGTCCATCACGGATGAATGCATTTCATGGCAGACCACTGAGCAATTGATCCGGTGCGCCTACAGCCAGTTATAATTTTTCGTTTCCAGGGATCAGGCATCAGCCGATGCGGCTTTTAACTGTCCGGTGATGCACTGCACCAGCATCAGGGAAATGACACTCAATCCCGCACCGGCAATAAACGGGATCCGGTAGTCGATCAGCCAGAGCAGCCCCCCGACTGCCGGCAGCACCACTGCGGCGATATGATTGATGGTGAACCCCATGGCCATGCTGGGCGCAATATCCCTGGGATCGGCAATTTTCTGAAAAAAGGTGTTGATGGCAATGGCAAAATTGAAAAACACATGGTCCAGAACATACAGCACCCCTGCCGCTACCGGAGAACTCACCAGGGCATAGGAGATAAAAATGAAAATCAGGGCCAGATATTCCAGGCTCAACATCCGGCATTCCCCGAACCAGACAATGCATTTGCCGATAAACGGGCTTAAAAAATAATTGATGCTGTTGTTGATAAGAAAAAGAACGGCAATTCCCTGGACGGAATATTCAAATTTTTTCACCAGCAGAAATACGGCAAACGCCATAAAGATCTGTCGTCGGGCCCCGGCCATGAAGGTCAGGGCATAGTACAGCCAGTAGCGCTTTTTAAAAATCATTTTTTTATGCTGGGGTATCATATCCGTGGATGCAGGATTCCTTGTGAACGCCCAAAGGCCGACCCCGGCCACCAAAGCGCCGAACAGCACATACATCTGGGAAAAGGTAAAAAATATCACCAGAACAAACACCACGCCGCCGGTAACCATGCTGCTTAACGCGGCATAGCTTCTGAGTTTCCCAAATACCACCGGCGCCACGGATTTGTCAAAATACTGCAACCCCAATGACTGGTAGGTGGTTTCATAATAATGGAACCCGAAACTCATCACCAGCGTGGTCAAAATCAGCCCCATGAAACTGGGAAGCATGCCCGTGGCGGCCAGCCCGATGCCTAAAAGCAGAACCGACAGGGCGGACAACCGGTGCTCTTTGAGAATCAACAGCACATAGACCACCAGCAAAGACAGAAATCCGGGAATTTCCCGGACAGACTGGATCATTCCCACATGGTGGCCTTCCAGATGAACCACGTTGACTGCAAAATTGTCAAACAGGGTCTGCCACACATGCAGGCCTCCGGAAACCGTGATGGTAAGCACCATCAGATAGATATACATGGGGTTGTGAATCAATGCCTGTTTCATATCCGGGGTCCTGGCCTTTTTTTGCTGGTCAATTTAGTTTGTCAAAAGAAGTCACTATGTCAACCAAAAGGGGCGGTCTGTCAAGAAAAAACATTCAGGATTTACAAAATCAGCCGTGTTCAGTACCATTTACGGATTGCTGTCTGTGTAGAATTCTGTGTGGAATAAGGAGTGCATGAACCATGGGTGACATCTATGTTTTGCTGGGTATTGTTCTTTGTGCATTTGTCCTGTTTATCGGCGGCTGGCTCCGGGTGGATCTGGTGGGGCTGATGGTGCTGTCGGCACTGGCATTGACCGGACTGGTCACGCCCCAGGAAGCAATGGCCGGGTTCAGCAGCCCGGCGGTGGTCACGGTCTGGGCATTGTTTATTCTGACGGCTGGACTCACCCGCACCGGTATTGCGCATCAACTGGGCCGGCCGCTTCAGGGGCTGGCACGGGGCAGTGAAGTCACACTCATGGCGGCGCTGATGCTTTTTGCCAGCCTGCTGTCCGCTCTCATCAACACTGTGACAGTCGCCGCGATTCTGCTTCCCTCTGCCATGGAACTGTCCCGGCGCAGCGGGCATCCGCCCTCCCGGCTGTTGATGCCCCTGTCATTGGGGTGCCTGCTGGGAGGCCCTTTCACCAGTATCTCCACCCCGCCCAATATCCTGGCAACCGATGCCCTGCGCAGCGCCGGACTGGAACCTTTCTCCATTTTTGATTTTACTCCCATCACAGGCGCCATTGTGGCAGCCGGCATCGTTTTTATGGTCCTGATCGGGCGGCATCTCTTACCCACCCGGTCCGGAGAGGCAAAAACCGGTTATCACAAAGCCATTGGTTCATCTTATCAGCTGGACACCCATATTTTTACCACCCGCATTCCAGAGAACTCCCCGCTTCAGGGCCGCACGCTCTCAGAAAGCCGCCTGGGATCCGCCCTTTACCTGACGGTTCTGGCCATCCAGCGAAAAGGGGTCATGATGCTGGCCCCGGCGCCAAATCAGGTTCTGGAACCTGAAGATACGTTAATTGTTCACGGCAGTCCGGAGCATTTACAGCGCATTCATGCCAGCCAGCATTTAAAGATCGAACCACCGGAACAGGTCCGTGATCTGGTGTCACAACATCTGTTCATGGCAAATGCCATGGTTCACACGGCATCGCCGCTGTCGGGTGTTACTTTGGCGGACAGTGGATTGCGACGGGAACACCGGGTCCATGTTACAGCCCTGTATACTGCGGACCAGACACCGGTCAGGGATCTGCGTCTTCATCGCATGGCGCCCGGCGACCAGTTATTTTTACAAGGAGAAAAAGCCGCACTGGAAACACTGGCGCACAACAACGTGGTGGATCAATTGCATTTTATAACACCGGATCACCCCCGGTTACCGGCGGAAAAGCAGATGGCGCTGCTGCCGGTGCTCACCGATACGGCTCTGCCGTATGATCTCATCGAAAGCCGGCTGGGAAATGCATTCGGATTAACTGTGGCCGGCATTATCCGGGAGTCGGCCCTGATCTGGATGCCGGTTCCCCATGAAGTGATTCAGCCTGAAGATCTGCTCCTGCTTCAGGGGTCTTTTCATGATCTGGCAATTTTGCAGGGACTGCAGGACCTTGAGATCACTAAACAGTCCGCACGGTTATCTGAAGAGCTGGAATCCCAGCAGATCGGAGCCACGGAAGTGCTGCTCTCCCCCCGCACCACCATTGCCGGAAGAACCCTGGCAAGCCTGATGTTCCGGGAGCGTTACGGCATCAGTGTCCTGGCGGTCTGGCGGAAAGGCAGGGCCTTTCGCACCGGACTGCAGGACCTGCCGCTTCAGTTCGGGGATGCCCTGCTGGTAGCGATGAAAGTTTTGAATCTGAAGCCCGGCCCGGGTCCTGATTTCGCATTGATGAATCAGGCCTGTGTCTCTCGCCTGGAAAAAGCCAGGATTGCCGTTATCATCATGATGGCGGTCATCCTCAGCGCCATGCTGGGACTGGTGCCCATTTCCATTGCCGCTCTGGCTGGCGCCACCTGCATGGTCCTTACAACATGCCTGAGTATGGATGAAGCGTACCGGGCCATTGAATGGAAGGTGGTCTTTCTGATTGCAGCCATGCTGCCTTTAGGGGCGGCCATTGAAAACACCGGGGCCGCCCAGATGGGGGCATCGGCCTTGATTGCAACGGTCGGGGATATGGGCCCCAGATGGGTGGTGGGGGCCCTGTTTTTCATCACTGCTCAAAGTCAGACCCAGACGATTCTAGTGAATGGCAGCCCTGGTGGTCCTGATGACCCCTGTGGGCCTGAGTGCGTCTGCCACACTGGGAATTTCTCCGCATCTGCTCATGATGACCGTGGCCATTGCCGCATCATCCAGTTTTGCCAGCCCCTTGTCCCATCCGGCACACCTGCTGGTCATGGGTCCGGGGGGATACCGGTTCATGGATTATGTCAAGGTAGGCGTTCCCATTACCCTTATTTCTCTGGTGATCTCCGTGATTCTGCTGCCCATGCTGTGGCCGCCGTTTTAAACCGGACAGCCGGAAATCAGTTGTTCCCACACCTTTTGTGCATCATCAGAACCCCTGTGTGCCAGTGACGCGCTTTAAGACAGATGAAGTCTGGGGATCCACAGCAGTTCCACTTCGCTGAATACGGATGACAAAATTCGATCTGCCAGGCATGGAGCATATGCCGGGGATATGCCTGGCGACCCGTCCGATTCCTGCGAAACTGATAGGCAATGATCTCCAAAAGCGGGAACCATATCATAAATGGACCCGGATCTGATGGTTCTAATTGCGCAAAGCTGAACCGATACTTTCAGGCGCGTGTCATCGGAACCGCCAGCACCTGCTATCCGGTCCGGCATGTTCTGCCCAAATGACATTCACACACATCCGCTTGCGCTGTGCTGATGGCGCCCGACAGGACGATCCACTTCACCGGCTCAGCCAGGTCGCGCCTGACACCAGGGCCAGATAGGTTTTCTTCACCCGATGATATTTAAATTTTTTGCAGAAATTCAGGCTGTGATGGCTTCCGCGCCACAAGATCAACTGCCGGTATCTTTGTCCAGCCGGATGACGATCCCGGGCCGTGTCGGATCTGTTCCCGCCTGATCCAGGTCTGAAATACGAACTGTCGGTTCACCAGTGGTGTTTATTTGGTCAGTATCGCCCCTGGATGGACCACCAGGCCGGCTTGGCTTGTCTACCGCTGATCATGCAGAGGATCCGAATGAAGCACATCCAGGGGCTGGGAACCGGTAACAGCATTTTTTCTGCCCTGTTCCAGTCAGAATCTCGCCAAAGACACGGTCCCTTTTCAAATTGATAAGACCCCGGCGCGCCTGTGTTGGCCTGACACGCGGACTCTTGTTGTTGATGCGGGCGGTGTCTGGATCTGGCACCATAGTGCAATTTGTTTGAGATTAAAGGTAACCAGCTACGACTCCCGCATGATAAGACAAAAAGAAATGATAAAATCGATTTTCATGGATGTAGAGAAAAACCGGGATGGGTGAAATCCATCCGCCGGTTCTAAGTTTCACAAATTGATTATCCGCTTATTGCCAGATTTTCGATTTCTTCATCATGAAATTTATCCATGTCCTTTGCTGTACTTTTTCAAACTCCTGAACTGTAGATTCTGTGCTGTATCCAGCAGTTTGCGTTCCCGAATGACAGGTCTTTTTCCAGTTTGGAGCTAAACAGATCCTGAAAACTTCAGCCACATCATAGATGGAAACTGGTCTTTTATTTTGTCCTGAGATTCTTAAAATATGGTTCCATGGTCTGGTTGTCCCCATTGTGAACCTTTTCCTGCATTACTTTGTACACTTCAGGGATCTCATTTTCCGGGAATCACTTCCCGCAATCCCACAGATTCGACATTGGAGGTGGAATCATGGATAACCATGCCGCTTCCCACACTACCATGCAAAGTTCATGGTATCTCCATTTATTTCCTTGCTTTCTGGGGACTTGATACACCCCACGCCATGCTGACATAAACTACAGATCCCCTTTAAAATTCTTTTAATTGATGTGTTCACCTAGCCCTTGTGTTTTGATTTTTCACCCATTGGATAACCTCACCTTGATATATTACAATTTGTCATTCTGGATATATAGATATTCTAACAAGATTACCAATGAAAACCCAGATACCGGTTTTTTAAAGGGTTATCGTCTGGAACACCTGATTCACATATGAACAATCCCGCGGAAAGAATGAGCCGGCATGTCCACTGGTGATCTGGATCACGGTGGTCTCAGGCCGGCCTGTCAGGGGTGAAACTCCACCTTAAGACATGGCCGGTCATTAAATGGTTTGGGTGCCGGATGTCCACCGCTCACCCACCCGGATAAAGCTTTACTGCCAAACGCGTCCACAATGGATTTGATCCCGTTGTGTCCTCCGGATCCCCCGGTTTTGAACAATTTTAAGCACCCCAAAAGGCAGATCCATATCATCATGAAGCCAGCCACTAGATATCATCGTTAATTGATATTTTGAAATAGGCGGAGCACAGTTCTCGGGAGGTGGAACCCGCTCCGATTCATATAGGAAAGGGGCTCGACCTCTTACAAAACATCTGCCGTAAAGCGTTGTCCGGGTGTAATTGCCGTCAAACCGGGTTTTGTTGAACTCAGTATCTGCTTTGTTCTTGGTGAAATGGCCTGAACCACCAGGAAAACCGATGTTATGACGGGTCCGGGAATAAGTTTCGCCCGGTTTCCAGACCCGCTATCAATTTAAAGCGCGGATGATAATCCATACACGCTTATTCCGTTGATTCAGCAGTGAGTAATCTCCAGATGTTTTCATACTTCTTCTTGATCCAGAAGCTCATCTTCTTCCACTTCTTCCTCTTCGCCTGCATCCGGTGAACAACGCTTCACTACGGTGAAATGGACATTCATGGGGGAATCAACACAATCTTCTCCAAGATCAATTTCTTCCACATGGATTGTATCCTTATTTGCGTGGGTGACATCGATTTCAATCCGTTCCGGTGTGTCGCCCGGTTTGCGGTGACCACTTCAAGCTCCTTATGGATGATCTTTGAAGCATGCCGCTTTCATCCGACGCCTCTCAGCCCGTGCCAAGACATCCACAGGAACAGATACCGTCACCTGGCTATCCATATCAATCTGCTGAAAATCTGTGTTGATATTCAATCCCGAAAGGATCCATCTGCAGTTCCTTTGAGTGACATCACTTTACCGTAAGAACCCTGATTTTACGTCAGTCAAAAAAAGCCTGAAACACTTTTTGACCTTAACAATCTGTCGAATCTACCGGGTGTTCACTGACCATCACGGGGTCCATCTTAGCCCGTATACGACTCCCGGAATCATTTTTTTGCCGCGCAGTCTTCTGGCGGCACCTTTGCCACGAGTGTCTCTTTCCGTGTGCGTTCAATTTAATCAGATCCAATGTATTTCCTCTCTCCATAGCCGCTGTTTTATCGAATGAACAAAAACAGCGTGTTAAAACTTTAATAAGGCGCAGCAACGCAGTAAGTCGCAATAAACAATGAATTCACCGGAGTCGCCCTGTAACTGCGCATAATGGCTCACCCACCAGCTTGGCAATGGAAAGCGTTTTAATCTTTTCGCATTCCTGCGCCGGGTGACAAGGGGATGGTATCCGTGGCAACCAGTGAATTCAATGATGATCAGTAGATTTTTTCACGGCCGGTCCGGACAGAACCGGATGCGTACAGGTGACACACCTGTCAGCCCCTTTCTCACGGATAACGCTGGGTCGTTTGGTCAAGGGGTACCTAGCGGTATCCACCATATCATCGGATCACTATGGCAATCTTGTTCGACATCGCCGATGATGGCCAGCGGCCCTGGCCTTGATTAGCGGGCTTCGGAAAAGCTATCCATTAACAGTTTGTGGCCGTAATGCAACCGCGCAGTCCTGGCCTGCCCCACACCGCCTGCGTCCGGAGACACCACTCACCAGGTTTTCAGGATAACGTCTTATTATCATCGATGATGATGGGGAGCCGCGTACAGATTGTCCACCGGTACACTGAAAAAGCCCTGAATTGGCCGGTATGCAAATCCATGGTGATCACGCGGTCCACCCCGGTATTTTCCAGGAGGTCCGCCACCATTTTGGCGGAAATGGGTACCTGGGGCGACACTTTCTTAACCGGACGGGCATAACCGAAATAGGGAATCACCGCCGTGATCCGGCTGGGTAGACGAGCGTTTAAAGGCATCGATTAACAGCAGCAGTTCCACCAGATGATCATTCACTCGGATAGCAGGTGGATTGAAGCACATAGGATTTCCTGTTTTTACATTTTCAAGAATTTCAACCTGAATTTCTCCATCACTGAACCGGCTTGACTTTCAATTTCTCCCAGGGGCTTTGGCAAGATACTTTGCAAACCACGTTTTTCAACAGTGGGTTTGAATTCCCGCAAATATTGACAGCCCACTCATAACAAATCTCTTTCAGGTTTTATAGTCTTATTTTGTCATCAGTCAAACTGGCAGAACTCCTCTGAATGCAGGGATCAAAACCCCGTGTCTTGCTACTCTGACGACGCCCCAGCATGGCTTATGTGTATCACCCTTGTTGTGCGTCAGAAACACCCGCCTTTTTCCCCGACCCAGTGCGTAACAAGCCGATCATACCCCCTGTCTTGCTTTTTTTTCATCTGAAAAAGAACAAACAGCGAGCCACCGCTTCCTGACATGGACACCGGTCGCCAAAGAGCTGCATCAAGTCATCTCTGGGCATCCCTGACTTCAGGGTATACGCTGAAAGCGGTCGCTTCCAGATCGTTGTGCAAATAAGGCCGTATATCAACATCCTGTCCTATGTGACAAAATATTTGAAGCCGTTTCTATAGTATATTTACTTGAAGATGTCAAATACAAATCATGATTCTGGAAACACGCTGGCCGTGGAAACAGCAACGCCCGGATCATACACTGACCCATGCAAGGGGAAACAGTTCCGGTACCTGCCTCAGTGTTTCTCCCACCCCGGTGGCCAGGGCGGTGGAATCATACAAAAAAAAAGGCACATCCGCTCCCAGTTTCCTTCCCATTTCCATCAGTTCGCTTCGAGAAAAGGGTGGGATCATCACACCGGGCATTCAATGTGGACAGGAACGGCGGCATTGCTGCTCCCGCCACCAAGCCCGCCGCCCACGGGAATATTTTTTTGGATTTCAATGTCACGCCCGCACGGAATTTTTTTTTGTGATTTCGCAGGACCTGAAAACAGCGTGGCAGCCCGGTGCGCCAGATTGGTTTCGTCTTGAGGAAACGCAGAGGATGATTGCAGAAGACCGCAACACCGGCGTTCTGAAACGTAAAGGTCATCGCATCTGCCAGTGGTGATTTTTGCCATCAGGAAAACAGATCATGATACCCGTCCGGCCGTTTGCCGGTGACATGCGTAGAAAACAAGGTTGATTTGGCAAATGATGATGACTACCCCGTTGCCTCCACATAGGCCACATCCGGATCTCGCTGAGAAGTGGCCCGCATCAGATTTTCTCATCCTCGTTCAGATTGCCCTTTGTTTTTTCCGAAAGCATGGCCATCATGTCAATGGTGTACTTGGCCATTGTCAGATCTTTTTGATCTCACCCGACGAAGGATCTTCCACTTTTCCCAACTGAACCAGACCGGATGAATAGATGGGACAGGCTTGAGCGAAAAATCCACTTTGGGCAGTGCATTTTTCCCGACAGCTTCTTGATCGCTTCAGCGCTTTTTTTCATGCCTCCATGAAGAAACCTTTCTTCAGGCATTTGCGGGTCCTCCATGACATAGGTTTTGGCCATCATCCAGCCGGATAATGATATCGGCCACGGTTGTTTTCTTGCCTCGTTTTACGAACAAACAGCGGATTGATCTGTGCTCCCGGATGACCGGGATAATCATCCACCAGGGCCTTCAATGACACAATATTTTTCGATCTCTTCAATATCGGACGGGGCTTCTCCCCGCAATCCTTTAAGAATGGGGTATCCTCTGATACTTTTCACCATTCTTCTGGCCACGTTCCGTCCCATGGGAGACAATCGGAACGCCACATCCTTGTAGACTTCCACAAAAATACCGCCCAGCCCGAACATCACCGCATGCCCGAACACCGGATCCCAGGTCACCCCGAGAATCACTTCTTTACCGGCCGGCGCCATCTGCTGCACCAGCACCCCTTCCAGATGCGCGTCCGGATCATATTTTTTTGCGTTTTCCATGATCTGCTCAAATGCCGCCTCAACGGCCTTGCCATTTTCCAGGCGGACCTTGACCCCCCCGGCGTCTGATTTGTGCAGAATCCGGGGGGACACAATTTTCATCACCACGGGATACCCCAGTTTTTCAGCCATCTGCCTGGCTTCATCCGCGGTTTTCGCCAGCTCCATGGGAAGAATGTTAAAGCCGTAACATTTAAGAATCTCGTTGCCGTCCAGTTCCCCTAGAACAAATCGGCCCTGGGACAGATAGTGTTCAATGATTCTGCCCGCTTTTTCCCGGTCATATACCAGATTGTACGGAGGCAGAATTTTTCTAAACAGCCATTTCATTCCCTCCCGCAATGCGCCCAAAGACCGTGCCGCACTTTCAGGAAACTGGTACACCGGCACCTTGTGTTTCTGGAGCAGTTTGACCCCGTCCGACACATCCACGATGCCCATGAAAGCGCACAGAATCGGTTTAATGGTGTTTTCGGCAATCCGGACAATGGATTCGGCCGTGCCGATGGCATCGGTCATGGACTGGGGCGTCAGAATAATCAGCACCGCATCCACGCCCCGGTCCGCCAGCACCGTAGCCAGGGTGTTTTCATACCGGTCTTTGGCGGCATCCCCGATCACGTCCACAGGATTGTGAAAATTGGCGGTGGACGGCAGGTATTTTTTCAGTTCCGTGATGGTTTCTTCGGAAAACTGAGCCAGCTTCAACCCGGACTGTTCACTCATGTCCGTGGCCATAATACCGGGTCCGCCGGCATTGGTGACAATGGCCACATGATCTCCGGTGGGATATTTGTTGCCGGCAAACGCCTGGGCATAGTCAAACAGCTGGTTAACCGTCTTGCACCGCAGGATCCCGGCCATGGTAAACAGCCCGTCATAGATCACGTCCGAACCGGCCAGAGCGCCTGTGTGGGACGCCGCAGCCCGGGCACCGGCAGCGGAAGATCCGGACTTGATGGCGATCACATGGGTGGGGTTGGTGCCCGACGTCATCTTTCTGACCTCGGTAATGAATTCTTCGGCGCTGCGGCTCAGTTCTTCCATGTAGATCATGACCACGTCCGTGTCCGGATCTTTATGATAATACCGCAACAGATCCAGTTCATCCACATCCGCCTTATTGCCGATGGAAATGAACTTGGAAAATCCGAATCCCTTGTCAGCTGCATAATCCAGCACGGCCGTGCACAACGCCCCGCTCTGGGAGATAAACGACACATTGCCCGGTTCCGGCATGCGGGCCGAAAAACTGGCATTCAAGGATACTTTGGGCGACGGGTTGATCACACCTAAGCAGTTGGGTCCCACCAGACGAACCCCTGCCTTGTTGCACAGTTTTTTGATCTGTTTTTCAATTTCCGCACCTTCGCCTCCCACTTCCTTGAATCCCGCAGAAACAATGACAATGCCTTTGACCCCTTTGGTGATGCATTCCTGAACCGATGCCAGGGCCGCTTTGGGCGGCAGGATAATCATGGCCAGGTCAATGGGATCAGGGATATTGGTAATACTGGTGTAACATTTCACACTGAGCACGGACCGGGCCTTGGGATTGACCGGATACAGCGTGCCCTTATACCCATTGGATAGAATATTGGCAAAAATATCGTGCCCCACCTTCCCTTTCTGGGTGGATGCACCGACCACAGCGATGGTTTCAGGTGCAAAAATGGCATCCAGCTTATCCACAAATCCCCCTTAAATATTATGTGATGATTGGGTGACAGCCCAAACAATCCGGAGCCGGGCCGGAATAGTTGCATTGCCCGACCCGGCCCCGTCCTGCTGATTCAAATTGTATGACTGATCAGTTGATACCCAGGCTCAGCTTGGCGGATCTCAAGGTATTTTTCATGAGCATGGCAATGGTCATGGGGCCGACACCGCCGGGCACCGGGTGATCTTTCCGGCGATCTCCTTGGCTGCATCAAAATCCACATCCCCTTTGAGAATGGCTTTGCCGGTTTTCTCGTTCATGCCCACCCGGTTGACCCCCACATCAATGACCGTGGAACCGGGTTTGATCCACTCCGGTTTCACCAGATCCGGCACACCGGCCGCCACAATCAGGATATCCGCCCGTTTGCAGTGGGCCGCCAGATCCTTGGTCCGGGTGTGAACGATGTCACGGTGGCGTTTGCGCCTACCCCTTTCCTGGGCCATCATCATGGCAATGGGTTTGCCGACAATATTGGAACGGCCCACCACCACCACTTCGGCACCGGAAGTTTCCGTGCCGGAACGCACGATCATCTCCTGAATACCGGCCGGAGTGCAGGGCAGAAACTTCACTTCATCGCCACCGATCATCAGCCGGCCCACATTCACCGGATGAAACGCATCCACATCCTTGTCCGGGTTGATGGCGTTGAGCACTTTTTCGTCAATGTGCTTGGGCAGCGGCAGCTCGTACAGAATCCCGTGGATATCGGGATCATTGTTGTATTTGTCGATCAAAGCCAGCCAGATCGGCTTCTGAAATATCTTCGGGCTGATCATCCTGGATCTCGTGAAATCCGCAGCTGATAGCGGTTTTACCTAGAGTCACGTAGCTCACCGATGCCGGAGACGATCCCACCAGAATGGTGACAAGACCCGGCACCTTGCCATGTTTCTCCTTCATCTGGTCCACTTCTTCCTTGATCTCGGCAAGGATTGTTTTTCTGATCTCGGTTCCGCTGATAATTTCTGCAGTCGCATATTTTTCTCCTGGAATTCATTGGGGTTGGTCTGCAACCGGACCGGAAACTTCTCCCGGTCGGTTGCAGAATTCAGACTGGACAAAAAAGGATTTAGAATACACCCTCGACCTTACCGGTTTCCACATCCACATCCACCCGTTTGAACGCGGGATTGGATCCCGTACCAACGGCATCAGGCTGATGGCGCCGGCCACCGGCACAATAAAGCCGGCACCGCCATAGGTGAGGACTTCACGAATGGCCAGACGCCATCCTTTGGGCACCCCTTTGAGCGTGGGTTGTCAGACAGGGACAGATGGGTTTTCACCATGCATGCCCAGTCCGGCCAGTTCAGGATCTGCCTGGTTCTGGCCAGAGATTTTCCGCGGCCGCAGAATAATCCACACCATCGGCACCGTACACTTCCTTGGCAATGAGTTCGATCCGTTTTTAATAGGCATATCCAGTTCATACAAGAATTTGAATTCGGTTTTTTCTTCACAGGCCTCGATGACCGTTTCTGCAAACTCAATGGCGCCGTCTCCCCCTTGTTCCCAGTGCCGGGACAGCGCCACTCTGGCGCCTTCGGCCTCACACAGTTCCCGGACTTTGGCGATTTCCGCATCCCGTGTCCGTGTAAAGGCGTTGATGCAGACCTACGGAGAGATACCGGCTTTTCTGACATTTCTGATATGATGGATCAGGTTGTCGCATCCTTTGGCCACCCAGTCCACATTTTCCGTGGAATATTCTTCGGGCATGGCTTTGCCCGGTACCGGCACAGAGGGCGCCGCCATGGCATTTCAAAGCCCGGATGGTGGCAACGACCACAGCGCAGTCCGGTTTGAGCCCGGAGTAACGGCATTTGAGGGTTCCAGAATTTTTCAAATCCGATGTCCGCGCCGAACCCGGATTCCAGTCACATGGTAATCCGCCAGTTTCAAACCGACTTTATCAGCAATGATGGAACTCTGGCCAATGGCGATGTTGGCAAACGGCCCGGCATGGACCAGAACAGGCTGGCCTTCCAGGGTCTGCATCAGAGACGGGTTGAGGGCATCCACCATCCAGGCGGTCATGGCACCGGCTACTCTGCAGGTCTTCCGTGGTCACGGGGTTGCCTTTTGTCGTAGGCCACCACGATTTTGATTCTTTCCCGCATATCTTTGAGATCCGTGGCCAGAGACAGAATGGCCATGACTTCAGATGACACGGCAATGCCGAATTTGGATTTCATCATAAACCCGTCTGCTTTTCCGTTCACCCCGTCGATGCCGATGATGATGTTTCTCAAGGCCTGGCAGCAGAAATCAATCACCCAGCCCATTTCCACGTTGGTGGGATCGACGTCAAGGCGTTTCATGCCGGACAGTCGTTCCAGCTGCTCGTCCGTGTAGTTTCTTTCATGCTGCATCCGGGATGTCAGGGCCACCATGGCCAGGTTGTGGGCATTCATGATGGCATTGATGTCACCGGTGAACCCCAGAGAAACGGGGTCAAAGGAATACACTGGGCCAGCCCGCCGCCGGCTGCCGATCCTTTGATGTTCATGGTGGGTCCGCCAGAAGGCTGACGGATGGCAGCGCATACATTTTTGCCCAGTTTTCCCAGACCCTGAACAAGCCCCATGGAAGAGGTGGATTTACCTTCTCCCAGCGGGGTCGGGGTAATGGCGGTCACATCGATATATTTTCCATCGGGCTGGTCTTTCAGCCGCGCCATCACTTTCTTGAAATCGATTTTTCCGATATAATGACCGTGAGGCAGCAGCTCTTCTTTGGTCAGCCCGAGTTTTTCACCGATTTCATAAATGGTCAGCATGGATGATTCAGCATCCTGTGCGATTTCCCAGTCTTGATGTTTGGTTGGATCTAATGCCATGATATACTCCTTTGTTGAATTGGACTCTGATCGAGCCGGTGATAAAATAATTTTATAAAACAAAGCGTTATGCTTTTGTCACACCACCCGCAATTTTAATATATCTGTCGGTATAACTAACTATATAAATCGACATAAAAAATCAACAGGTTTTCGAGAGATACCGGTCGTTTTAAAAACAGGCAGCCCACTGTAAAAAACCGTGCAATTATTTCACCGGACGGCCGGCAGGTCCATGTCGGTTTTATCCGGCATTCCCGGTCCGGCTTTCCGGGAAACTTTGACCTAACAATCGCTCAATTTCTTGATAAAATCAATATTTTTGAAAAAATATTGATTTTACGCACTAAATACTAATGAAATGGTGAAATGCTAAATTTTTTAAGATATTCGAATCTAATATTACCCCTATTCCTACAATATTATTTAATAATTAAATGCGATTCAATCTTATTTGACCGAATCTGTGTTTATCATAACTATTTAAAATTAATATTGATTTGTACAATCCATCTTCGGCCCAATAAATTCACTCATCTATTGACAAAAAGGGTACAAATTATAAATCATATGCGTTACCGAATTACAAACCCATGTAACATGGGGTCTGGTGAATGGAAAGACAATGCAAAAGGCTGCTGGTCAAGTGAAATTGTCACTTTCATTCTCCTGTATCCATTTCACATATTGTCACACCGTTTCAACCTAATTCCTTCCAACTCATAACCATCTTTAAACATTAGGAGGTAAACGTGGGATTCAGAAATAACCAAAGGAAACCTATGCCGGCGCCATTAAAAACATCACCATTGGAAAGGTGATGGCGCACTGACGGTCGGCGGCCAAACCAGCTATCCTTTTATCAGTTCGAGGGGATATGCCCAACAAACCCATTATTGCCATGGAAATCTGGGACATGGAACCCGAAGACTGGCCGGAAGCCGCCAAAGCACCCTTCAAAGATGTCTTAAATGATCCCGTGGCCTGGGCCAAAATGCGTGGACGAATACAACGCCCAGGCGTTGTGCTTCAGCTCAAGAGTACAGATCCCAATGATAAGGATGCCAGTGCGGATGACGCGGCTCAGACGGTCAAAAAAATCAGTGAGGCCATCAATGTCCCTTTGATTGTCTGGGGATCTGCCGTACCTGCCAAGGATTCAGAAGTCCTTAAAAATCAGTGAGGTGTGCGATGGCCACAACCTGGTTCTGGGACCGGTGGAGGAAAAAAACCACAAAACGATCGGTTGCCGCAGCCCATGGGGTATGGACATACCATTATTTCCTCTTCTCCCATTGACGTCAACCTGGCCAAACAGGTGAACATCCTGCTGGAAAACTTAGGTGTTTCCTGGACAAAGTATTGTGGATCCCACCACGGGGGTCTGGGCTATGGCCTGGAATACTCTTACTCCGTGATGGAACGACTGACCCAGGCCGCCATGACAGGGAGATGACAAGCTTCAAGAACCCGATGATCAACAACTTAGGCAACGAAGTTTGGAAATGCAAGGAAGCCAAGCAGCCGGTGGATGAAGCACCGGAACTGGGTGATCCGAGCGGCGGGGATTCTCATGGAGCCGTGGGAGCGGTATCTTATCTCATGTCCGGCTCCAGCATCCTGATCATGCGCCATCCGGAATCCATCAAACTGGTCAGATCATTCATCGATCTGGCATATGCCGGCACGGCTCTGCCATGGATATCGGTCCTGTCATCAAACAGCTCGATGATGTGGAAATCGATTTTGCCGCCCTGTCTCCGGAACCGGACCTGACCATGGCGGAAGAAGATAAGAAAGCCCCGGCCAAAAAGCGGCGCCTGAGAAAAAGAAGCGCCCAAACCTGCGGCAGCCGCCCCCAAAGCAGACGCCAAACCCGCCCCGGCTGCAAGCCAAACCGGCGCCGGCCGCGGAAGCCAAACCTGAACCTGCGGCAGCCGCTCCGGATCCGGCCGCGGAAGCCAAAGCCAAGGCCGATGCCGAAGAAAAGGCCAAAGCCGATGCCGAAGCCAAAGTCAAAGCCGATGCCGAAGCCAAAGCCAAAGCGGATGCCGAAGCCAAAGCCAGGGCGGAAGCGGAAGAAAAGCCAAAGTTGAGGCGGAGAAAAAAAGCGTTGAAAGATGCTGCTGCCGAACGGGAAGCGGAAGAGCAGGCCATCAGAGAAAAACGGGCCGCTGAAAAAGAAAAAGCGGCGGCTGCCAGAGCGTCCGCCCCCAAATCATCTGTACCCATGACCGCAGCAAAATTCCAAAAACAGAGCTGGAAAGAATTTTAGAAAACCTGGACAAAGTGCACAAAAGAGTTACTGAATAAACGCACTTAAAAATATTCAAACAATTAATTACCAAATCAACAGGAGGAGGAACCTCTAATGGTAGAAAATAAAAAAGCAAGTGTGGCCAAATCAAAAAGAACCCAAACTGGTTGATCCGAAAGAAGTCTCCATCGACTTAGGGACCCAGGAAATGCAGGCGCGTGCCCAGAAATTGGGAATCGATACGGTTTTTGACAGAGCCTTCAGCATGAAACCCTGTGCCATCGGTATCCAGGGCATTTGCTGCAAGAACTGCTCCATGGGGCCCTGCCGGCTTCCGTTACCCAAGGGCGGCATTGAAGGCGAAGATACCCGTAAAGGCCTTTGCGGTGCCACCCCCAATACCATCGCCGCCAGAAACTTTATCCGCATGATTGCCGGCGGGGCGTCTGCCCATTCCGATCATGGTCGTGCCGTGGCAGAAGTGTTTATGTCGGCTGCCAGAAAAGAAACAGAAGCTTACAAGATCAAAGATACCCAGAAACTGTTGAGTATCGCCCCTTATCTGGGTGTTGCAACCACCGTTGAAGTGGACGGGGAAACCAAAGACCGGGATCTGGATGAAATTGCTCTGGAAGTGGCCGATGTGGCCCTCAGAGAATGGGGCAAACCGGAAGGGGAACTGTTATACATGAAACGGGCCCCGGAAGCGTTGTATGAAAAATGGAAAAAACAAGGCGTGCTTCCCAGAAACATTGACCGGGAAATTGTTGAAATCATGCACCGGACCCACATGGGGGTTGACCAGGATTACAAGAACCTGATGAAACAAGGCACCCGGGCCGCACTGGCAGATGGCTGGGGCGGGTCCATGCTGGCCACCGATCTCCAGGATGTACTTTTCGGTACCCCGTATCCCCTTCAGTCCGAAGCCAACCTGGGCATCATGAAAGAGGACCATGTCAACCTTATTGTCCACGGGCATGAACCGATTCTGTCTGAAATCATTGTTGCCGTTGCCCAGTCCGAAGAGATGCTCAACTATGCCAAAGAAAAAGGCGCGGCCGGCATCCAGCTGGGCGGTATCTGCTGTACAGCCAATGAAATGCTCCAGAGACACGGGATTCCGACAGCCGCCACATTCCTCCAGCAGGAACTGGCGATCATCACCGGGGCCTGCGATGCCATGGTGGTGGATATCCAGTGTATCATGCAGAACCTGGCCAATGTGGCCAAATGTTTTCATACCAAACTCATCACCACCCATCCCATTGCAAAAATGGAACAGGACAATGTCATCCATATCGAGTTTGATGAACATCATGCCCTGGAAGATGCCAAACGCATTGTGAAACTGGCCATCGACAATTTTGCCAACCGGAGCGCCGATGTCATGATCCCGCAATACAAAACCCAGCAGATTGCGGGTTTTGGTGTTGAATCCATTCAATACCATCTGGGTGGAAGCTTCCGCGGCACGTACTATACCCTCAATGACAATATCATCAACGGACGGATTCGCGGTATTGCCGGTGTGGTGGGGTGTAACAACGCCAGAACCAAACACAATGACGGGCATATCCGGGTTGTCAAGGAACTGATCAAAAACGATGTCATCGTTCTCACCACGGGCTGTAATGCCATCGCCTGCGCCATGGAAGGACTGTTGACGCCTGAATCCGCAGCCGTACACTGTGGGCCGGGACTGGCTGAAATCTGCGAAACCGTCGGGATTCCACCGGTCCTTCACTTAGGCTCCTGTGTCGATAACTCCCGGATCCTGCTTGCCGCCACTGAAGTGGTCAAGGCCGGCGGACTGGGTAGCGACATCTGTGACCTGCCCGCAGCCGGAAGTGCCCCGGAATGGATGAGTGAAAAAGCCATTTCCATTGGCCACTATTTTGTTGCATCCGGCGTATATACCGTATTCGGTGTCACATTGCCGACCTCCGGAGCACCCGTGTTCCATGACTATATCTCCAAAGAAATGGAAAAGCTCTACGGCGGCAAATGGGATCTTGAAATAGATCCCATCAAGCACGCCCACCTTATGATTGCCCACATTGACAAGAAAAGAAAAGCCCTGGGTATCGATAAGGCCAGAGAACGGGTATTGATGGACATGGCGGATCGGCAGAAACTGGAAGCCTGATAAAAACATGTCAGGATATTGTGATGCAACAACGGTAAACAGAATAATTATAATAAATCCTCAACGAAGGAGGAAAGAAAACATATGTCTAAATTAATTGCATTTGCTGCCATTCAGGGTGGTTACAAAGTAGTTGCGCAGGTGGAAGGTGAGCTGGAAAAAGCCCTTCAGTCCTATGATGCCAGTACCAAAATCGGATTTCCCAACACCGCATATTTTCTGCCGGTCATCTATTCTTTGACCGGGTTGAAATGCGAAACCCTGGAAGATCTGAAAAAACCCATGGAATTTGCCCGGGGCCTGCTGCCCCCCCATATTAAACTCAGAAACTGGCTGCCGTATCTGGGACCCCTCCTGGATGCGGGCATGGCCGGTATCATCTCCTATGAGGTGAAAGAAGCCCTGCGGTATCTGTATGAGCCCGATTTCTATATCCCCCAGGAAGACCCGGATGTGGAAAACGGGAAAATCTGGGTAGGTGCGGCCGACGATACCATCCTGCGTAAACGCGGGGTGGAGTTTGTGGACGGTTCCGCCCCCGGGTTTGCCGCCATGGTGGGCGCAGCCCCCAACAAAGAGATCGCCAAAATGATCGTGGAAGACTATCAGAAACGGTCGCTGTACATCTTTTGTGCTGCCAACCACAACGGCAAAACCCTGATCCAGCAGTGCCTGGATGCGGGTATGCAGATCGGGTGGAACACCCGTATCGTACCGTTCGGTCCGGACATCTCCTCGGCCGTGTTTGCTTTAGGGTTCGCCAACAGAGCGGCCATGGCATTCGGCGGGGTCCAGCCCGGTGACTACAAAAAGATCCTGAAATACAACAAAGACCGGATCTTTGCCTTTGTCAACGCATTGGGGGATGTGGGCACTGAATGGGGTGTGGCCGCAGCCGGTTGTGTCAACTGGGGTTTTCCGACCCTGGCGGACACGGAAATTCCGGAAATTCTGCCCACGGGTATCTGTACCTACGAACATGTGGTGGCACCGGTGGCCCATGATGAAATGGTCCAGAGATCTGTGGAAGTCAGAGGTCTCAAGGTTCAAGTGGCTGAAATCGACATCCCCTGCGCCTTTGGTCCGGCTTACGAAGGTGAGCGGGTTCGCGGGGCCGATCTGTACGCCCAGTGCGGCGGCGGCAAAACCCAGTGCACCGAGCTGGTGAAAATGGCGGACATGAACAAGATCGAGGACGGCAAGGTTGAAATCGTCGGTCCGGACATCACCGATCTCAAGGAAGGGGATACCTTTCCGCTGGGTATCTTTGTTCAGATCGCCGGCCGGGAATTTCAGGATGATTTCGAGCCCATCATGGAACGTCAGATCCATCATCTGATCAACTATATCCAGGGAATCATGCATATCGGCCAGAGAGACATCTCCTGGGTCCGGATTTCCAAAGCCGCGATTGAAAAAGGGTTTACCCTCAAAGATATCGGCGTGGTGCTCCATGCCAAATTCCATCAGGATTTCAACAAGATCGTGGACAAGGTTCAGGTCACCCTTTATACCAAAAAGGAAGATGTGGACAAGATGACGGCCACGGCCCGGGAAAACTACAAAACAAGAGACGAACGGGTGGACAAGATGACGGACGAAGGTGTGGAAACCTTTTATTCCTGCACCCTGTGCCAGTCATTCGCCCCGTCCCACGTGTGCACGGTCTCCCCGGAAAGAACGGGTCTGTGCGGTGCCTACAACTGGATGGACTGCAAGGCATCCTACGAGATCAATCCCACGGGTCCCAACCAGCCCATTGAAAAAGGCGAATGCCTGGATCCCAAGCTGGGTCAGTGGAAAGGGGTCAACGAGTTCGTATACAAAGCCTCCAGAGGGGCGGTCACCCACTATAACTTCTATTCTCTGGTGATTGATCCCATGACCACCTGCGGGTGCTGTGAATGTATCGCCGCATTGCTGCCCTCCTGCAACGGGGTTATGACCGTGGGCCGTGACTATTCCGGTGAGACCCCCTGCGGCATGAAATTCACCACCCTGGCAGGTGTCATGGGCGGTGGGGCATCTTCACCCGGATTTGTGGGCCACTCCAAGTTCAACATCACCCAGAAAAAATTCATCCTGGGGGATGGGGGCCTGCTGCGCATGGTCTGGATGCCCAAGATGCTCAAGGAAGAGCTCAAGGAAAGAATCGTGGCCCGTGGCGAAGAAATGGGCGTTCCCGGTCTGTATGACATGATCGCGGATGAAACCGTGGGCACCACGGAAGAGGAGATTCTTCCCTTTCTCCAGGAAAAAGGCCATCCGGCCCTGAACATGGAATCCCTCGTGGGATAGGAATTTAACACAAAAGTCGGGGCAGTATTCCACCAGATATCAATCTGCTCCGACTTACCATATGGTTGTTTAAACTTTTAAGGAGATTAACATGGCATTAACCGGTATACAGATATTCAAACTCCTGCCCAAGACCAACTGCAAGGAGTGTGGCGTTCCCACCTGCCTTGCATTTGCAATGAACCTGGCATCGGGGAAAGCGGAACTGGACAGTTGCCCCTATGTGTCGGATGAAGCCAAAGAACAGCTGGCGGAAGCATCCGCGCCTCCGATTCGTCCGGTCGCACTGGGCAAAGGGGTCCGAAAGACCGCAACCGGCGGTGAAACCGTTCTTTACAGACATGAAAAAACCTTTTTCAATCCCACGGTACTGGCCGCCACCGTGTCCTCGGACACGGATCTGGCAGCCCTGGATACCAAACTCAAAATTTATAACGCACTCCAGTATGAACGGGTGGGCCTGAACCTGCGCCCGGAACTGCTGGTGGTCAAAGATGCGGGCAACGGGGCAGACGCGTTTGCCGCAGTGGCTGAAAAAATTGCCAAAGAATCGGAATTCAACCTGGTACTCATGACCGAAGATGCAGCTGTCATGAAGGCCGGTATTGACAAAGCCGGGTTCAAACGGCCGTTGCTCTATGCCGCCACTGAAGCCAATGCAGACGAATTCGGTGCCATGGCCAAGGAAGCAGAACTGCCCCTGGCTGTGAAAGCCGATTCTGTGGAAGCACTGATTCCGCTGACAGAAAAACTCACGGGCATGGGCCTGAAAGACCTGGTCATCGATTCCGGATCCCGGGAAATCAAACAGGCCCTGGAAGACCAGGTCGCCATCCGCCGGGCCGCATTAAAAGCCGGCAACAAAGCCCTGGGATTCCCCACCATTGTGTTCCCGTGTGAAATGGCATCCAATATAGACATGGAAACATTGATCGCAAGCATGTTTGTGGCCAAATACGGCGGTATCGTGGTCATGTCGGATTTTGCCACGGAATCGCTGTTCCCCCTGCTGCTGGAACGCCTCAATATCTTTACCGATCCCCAGCGGCCCATGACCGTGACCGAAGGCATCTTTGAAATCAACAACCCGGATGAAAATTCACCCGTGCTGGTGACCACCAACTTTGCATTGACCTACTTTATTGTATCCGGTGAAATTGAAGCCAGCAAAGTGCCGGCATGGCTGCTGGTCAAAGATTCCGAAGGCCTGTCCGTTCTTACGGCATGGGCCGCCGGAAAATTCGGCGGGGATGATGTCGGCCTGTTTGTGAAAAAATGCGGGATCATGGACAAGGTCAAACATCAGGAACTGATCATCCCGGGTTATGCCGCTGCCATTGCCGGAGATGTGGAAGAAGAACTGCCCGGCTGGACCATTACCGTGGGTCCCAGAGAAGCAGCCCATCTGCCGGCATTCCTTAAATCAAGAAAATAAAAAAATCAGCGCCGGGGCGGGTTATGGCCTGTCCCCGGCGTATCAGTGTCAATCTTAAATCAACAAAGGACGAGAACATGGAAAACATGATTCTATTTGGTGAAAGCCTGAATGTCATTTCCCGGGTCATCGGAAAAGAGTTCAAGGAACCGGATCCTGCCAAGCGGAACCCGGAGCCCATTCAGGCAGAAGTGGTCCGGCAGAAGGAACTGGGCATGGACTACATCGACATCAACCTGGGGCCTGCCAAGAAATTCGGCACCGAGCTGATGCCCTGGGTGGTCAATGTGGTTCAGGAAGCCGTTCCGGGTATGCCCCTGTTGCTGGATACTTCCAACATCGATGCCATTGAAGCCGGACTCAAGGTGTGTAAACCGGCGGATGCCCCGCACATTGTTAACTCCATTATGGCCCGACCGGAACGGTATGAAAAGATGGTGCCCCTGGCTGCCCAGTATGATGCCGATTTTGTGGCCCTGATGTGGGGTCCTGACGGGCTGCCCAGAGATGAAAACGAACGGGCCGCTCTGGCTGTGGAACTGCTGTATTTTGCCAATGAAGCCGGCATTCCCAATGAAAAAATCTGGATAGACGGCATTGTGACCCCGGTGAACATTCAGCAGCACGCAGCTCATGAGCCTGCTCAATTTCCAGATGATGATCGATGAGATCGCTCCGGGCGCCAAACCACCGCGGTCTGTCCAATGTTTCCAATGGACCTCCGGAACACCTGCGGCCCATCCTGAACCAGACCTATATGGTCATGCTGTGGAAATACGGCATGAAAGCAGTGATTGCCGATCCGTTAGGGACAAACAGCTCACCGCCATTGCCAAGGGCCAGCGCCAGGATGTCGTGGATCTGATCTGGGGCATGATGGACGGCAATGTGCCGGATATCTCCGGTCTTGACAAGGAATTGGCTGATTATGCCAAAACCTATAAAGTGATCATGGGCGGAGACCTGTATTCAGATTCATGGCTTGAAATCGCCGGAATCTGCTCAGATTCGTTTCAAAGGCCCCTGTAACGCCGTTCAGGGGGCTTTCACTTTTTTAAGCAGACCGTGTGCCCGGTCAGACTGATTTGACTTATGAATCCCGAAAAGTTTCAATGAATGGTTCGCTTCTTTTACCCAGGGTAACGGAAGCGGTTTTACACAGTTTCAATGTCAAACCCACACCATTGATTTCCATGGGCATTGCCCTGGGATTGATTCTGATCATAGCCGTCATTACCCACATGACTCTGCATAAAGGGCTTCGGGTGTTTTTAGACCGAACGGCCCGAAAATCACAGAAAAAATGGCAAACCGTGATCCATGAAGGTCCTTTGTTCAAACGGTTTGCTTTTACCATACAGGCGGTTCTGATCCAGATCCAGGCCGATTTATGGCTGAATCCGGATACGCTGTCACTTTCCATTATCTCGCTGATCACCCGGCTGTGGATTATTCTGTTCAGTTTACTGACGCTGTATGCACTGCTGGATGCGCTGCTGGTTATATCCCGCATGTACCGCGCTTTCCGTGAACTGCCGTTGCGGGGCATTTTTCAAAGCATCAAGCTCATTACCGCCATACTTGCCATTGTGTTCGGCATATCCACCATCATCGGCAAATCCCCCGTGATCCTGTTCAGCGGTCTGGGTGCCATGACCGCTGTGCTGATGCTGATATTCAAGGACCCCATCATGGGCCTGGTGGGCGGCATCCAGTTGTCCGCCAACCGCATGCTCAGTGTGGGCGACTGGCTGGAAATGCCGAAATACGGAGCGGATGGAGATGTCATTGATGTCACATTGACATCGGTCAAGGTGCAGAACTGGGATAAAACCATCACCACCATTCCCACCTATGCCTTGATTTCCGATTCGTTCAAAAACTGGCGGGGAATGCAGGAATCCGGAGGCCGGCGGATCATGCGCAATATCCGCATCGATGCGACCAGCGTCTGCTTTCTTTCCGATAAACAAATTGCCTGGCTTCGAAAAGCGTCTCTTTTGACCAGATACATCGATACCCGGATGGAAGAAATCAACCGCTACAATGCTGAACAGGCCCAGGACTTGACCTGCCCCATCAACGGCCGCCGCCTGACCAATCTGGGAACCTTCCGGGCTTATCTGGATCAGTATCTGCGCAATCACCCTGGAATTCACCAGGGAATGACGATGATGGTGCGGCAGTTGGAACCCGGCGCAGACGGGGTGCCGATCCAGATTTATGCCTTTGCCAACACCACGGCCTGGGTCGAATATGAAGGGATTCAAAGCGACATCTTCGATCATGTCCTGGCCGTGGTACCGCAGTTCGGCCTGCGCCTGCACCAGACCCCCACAGGTCATGACATTCGTGCAGCAGTTTCATCTTTGGAAGCCTTAAAAACTTTTTCGAGTGAATAAGCCGGGGCTGTGGCACTCAATCTAAGGAATATCTGTGTGGGTTCCCTTTATTTTATGCAATTCACCCTTATATTCAAATCCTATCAACCCTTAAAAATGGACTGACTGGCATGGAAAGTATAAATATTGATGACAACTGGTATTACGTCATTGTTCAGAATCCCGATACGCCATTTGAAAAATTACTGGGATTCATCGATGAAAAAACCAATGAAAAGTTTTTGCCGGCATTCAAGACCAAACAGGATGCCCAGAAATGCTTTCAATTACTGCCCAAGGATTTGTTCAAAGAAAAATATGACATTCATGCCGTAATTGAAGAGGATTTGCTTTCGACTGCTGAAAAAACCGAATATCAGGTTTTTCTGCTGGATGAAACCGGACAGATTCTCAAACCGTTAAACTAATACCACAGGAGCACTGTTTTCATGAGTTTAAAACTGGCATTCGGCGGCAAAGGCGGGGTGGGCAAAACCACGGTCACCGGTCTGATCGCCCGGACCATTGCCGCGCTGGACAAAGAACGCGCTGTGATCGCCATTGACGCGGACCCCGTGGCCAATCTGGCTGCGGCCCTGGGCATCGATGAAACCCAGCCCATCACACCGGTGGCTGAACTGTCCGATCTGATTGCTGAACGGACCGGTGCCAAACCCGGCACCATGGGCGGTTTTTTCACCCTCAATCCCAAAGTGGATGATATTCCGGACCGGTTTTCTTTGGAAAAAGACGGGGTCAAACTGCTGGTCATGGGAACGGTTCAGCAGGGCGGCTCCGGATGCATCTGTCCGGAAAGCACCATTTTAAAAGCCCTGATGAATCATCTGGTTCTGGCCCGCAATGAAGTGGTGGTCATGGATATGGAAGCCGGAGTGGAACATCTGGGCCGGGCCACTTCCGGATCCGTGGACGCGCTGGTGGTGGTGGTGAATCCGGGGAAACGCAGCCGGGTGGCAGCGGACAAAATCCGGAAACTGGGACAGGATATCGGAATCAAAAACATTGTGGTCTTAGGCAACCGGGTCGCTTCTGAACAGGACAAGACCCTGATCCGGGAATCCATGCCTGATTACCCGATCCTGGGATTTTTGCCGGAAATGGATGAAATAATTCAGGCGGACCGGGACGGCACCCGCCCCTTTGACAATCCAGACAATATTCCGGAAGAAGTGGCCCGCATCGCCCGGAAGCTGATGGCTCTGGACGGATCAAACGCCTGATAAGCGGATCAAACCGATTATCCCCCCCTGTCAAAGGGGCAGCCACTTTCATTGAAAAAATGCGGTTCCCCCTTGTCAGGCGGTGGTAAGCGCGGCAATGGTGGTGTCCAGCATGCGGTTGGCATAAGCCCATTCATTGTCGAACCAGGCCTGAACCTTGACCAGACGGCGGCCGGACACCCGGGTCTGGGGCAGATCGATCACAGCGGATCGGGGATCATGGTTGAAATCACAGGACACCAGTTGTTCATCACTGACCCCGAGAATCCCGGACAATGCGTTTTGAGAGGCCGCCACAAGCAGATCATTGACCTGCCGGGCATGGGTATTCGTATTCACCGTCATCGTGATGTCCATCATGGACACATTCACGGTGGGCACCCGGATGGCCAGGGTTTCAAACCGGCCGGCCATGTGCGGCAGAATTCTGGCAATACCTTTGTCCAGGGAGGTGGACACCGGGATAATGGACTGCAAGGCAGACCTTGTTTTGCGCAGGTCTTTATTGTATGCGTCAATCACCGGCTGATCATGCATGGCTGAATGAATGGTGGTGGTCACCCCGCTCTCGATGCCCAGATGGGTATCCAGGACATGCAGAATGGGAATCAGACAGTTGGTGGTGCATGATGCATTGGAAATCACGGTGTGTTCTTTTTTCAGGGTGTGGTGATTCACCCCGAACACAATGGTGGCATCCACTTCATCTTTGGCCGGATGGGAATAAATCACCTTTTTCGCCCCGGACAGCAGATGCAAAGCAGCGGATTCCCGGTCATTGTAGACCCCGGTGCAGTCCAGCACCACATCGATGTTCAAATCCTTCCAGGGCAGATTGACAATATTTTTTTCCTGAAACAGATGGATGACGTCTTTCCCGATGCGCATGTTTTTTCCTGCTTTTTCCACAGACAGGGGGAACCGGCCATGGGTGGAGTCATACCGGGTCAAATGAAACAAGGTGTCGGAACAGCCGATCTCGTTGATGGCCCCAAGTGTCAATTGACCCAGAAAACGCCCGGATTCATACAAAGCCCGGACCACACAACGGCCGATGCGGCCGTATCCATTGATTGCAATCGTATATGTCATATTTTTTCCTGCCTGGCACGCGTATTTGATATTACAGGATGATCCTATACCACAGCAGGACGGACAAGTTAAGGAAAATAAACGAAAAAAACGGCCGGAGACAGAGATGTTCTTCTGCCCCGGCCGACGTTGAGTGGTTATTCATTGAGCTGCTGCCGGATGGCAGCCAGTTCGGATTCCAGCCATTCGGCCCGCTGTTTCAGTTCATCCGGGGATTCCGGTACCACCGGAGCAACCGCCCGGGGTCCCATTCCTCTGCCGCCGAAACCGCCCTGGGCCCATCTTCTGCCCCGGCCGAATCCCGGCCCGAACCCCCGGCCGAATCCTGCATCGTATCCGGCATAACCGGCATTTCCAGTACACAGCCCTCTGCCGCGACCGGTCATGGGACCCTGATTTTCAGGTCCTCTTCTGTTCAATCCTGGCATAATATCGCCTCCTTGATGTGTTTGGGTTATGATCTGTCGGAACGGCCGCACCGGCCCCCACCTCTGTGGCGACGCCTTCCGCGGCCGGATCGGTTATCATCGATGTGATAACATCCCCCCGACACTGTGAGACGGCACCCTGCCACCACGGCTTTGGCCAGCTTGTATCGCCCGACGCGAAGGATCCTGCCCACGGTTTGCCGGGAAACATTCATGATATCGGCCGCCTGTGTCTGATCCAGGCCGTCATAATCAATCAGTCTCACGGCCTCGAACTCCTCCAGGGACAGGATCACTTCTTCGGCCGGCACGGTTCCCCGGGGGATAAACTCCGTCACCCGGGGAACCGCATCGATATATCTGGGTCGTTTGGGTCGTGGCATGGCCGTCTCCTTTTTGATCATTTGACCATAATATAGTACTGCCGGATTCCGGCGTCAAGGAAAATAATGATCAAATGATCAAAATAATTTTGCTCAAGTGATTGTTTCCAGAAGATCATCAAACTCAAAGGCCCGGATTTCCCAGGAAAATGCCTGCATATGCCGCGACAATTCATTTCGCTTGTCCTCACAGGCACGGGGTTGCTGCAAATGAAAACTCAGTTTTTCCACAAGCTGGTTTTCCGTGCCAAAAAAAATATCAGGGTGTAGTTTTTCCGGCATAAGTTCCGGATAGGAAAGCCGGCAGGGCAGCAACGGAAAACACCCGAACCGCACCGCTTCCACCACGGAAATGCCGAAATTTTCCTGGATGGCCGTGGACACCACCACCTGCCCTGCTGCCAGCCATTTTTCATATGCCTTTCGGGAGGATTCATACCCGAACACCTGAATTTCATTGTCCAGCCGTTCTCTGGCCTGATCAAACACGGCCGGATACCGATCATATTTTTCTCCCAGCACGGCCAGTCCAAACAAGATGCCTTTTTTTTTGAGCCGCACCAGCACCTTGAAAAACAGGTCCGGCTGCTTGTCATACTCCCAGCGATGATTCCAGATAATCAGCGGAGGTGTCTGGGCAGCGGAAGCCAACGTGTCCGGTGTGGACGGGAACCGGCACCCGGGATACACGACCCGGGCTTTTTTCTGAATCTGATCCACCATGTTTTTGGGCCGGGGGGCCGGCATCTGTTTAATCAGCTGCCGGACTTCCTTTAAAAATGCCGTTAAATGAAAATGTGAATTAAACCATATTTGATCGGCAGCCAGGGCGGAATTGATATTGATCAACCCGGCATCGATATCCGGTTTTCGCTGCCGTGCCCTGGCTGAAAGCGGATAAGACATCTGATTTTCATGAAAATACAACACCAGGGGCGGACAATCAGGTCCGGCCAGGGCTTTGAATTGCGCCACATCCATCATATCCGTGGCAAAGACCAGATCGTAATCCCTGACCTGTTTGATTTTCTGCAAAAAATGCAGGGAAGCGGTCCGCATCCGCCATCGCCAGGCCACCGGCGGCATTGTCAACAAAGTGATTTCATGCCGGGAATGCATAGAAAATCCCGTGGCAAAATCCTGGTGGGACCCCCCGAAAAACGGTTCCAGAAAAAGAATCTTCACTGTGGTTCGCCTTTGTTCCTGTGGTTGGTTCAGGCCTTTTAGTACCTGTTTTAACGAGGCGGGTCAACCTCTGGTGAACCCGGGGGCCCGTCGAAAAAATCATTGCCATGGGGCTTTTGAAGATTATAGTATACTTAAATGGTATTTAAAGAAGCGTTTGTGATAAAGGCGTGCAATGAGTTAACCATAAAAAGGTCAGAATTTCTTTTGCTTCAGATCAGAGATCCTTATAAAACAACACTTCCGAAACCGCCTATCAAACCGATGACCTTTCCATTTTTCTGAATATCCGGGAAACAATGAATATGCCAAGGTCAGTTACCCCGTGAAATACGGCATTTTTTCCCGCCTGGAAACCCGGGAGATGATACTGGAGTTCAACCTGAACCATGAAATCAAACACGCCAGATCCAAAACCCGCCACTGGCTTCACCATCCAGATGGCTCAAGCGGATAAGTGAAACGACTGGATCTATTATTCCAGCGGCGGTTATTCCGGGGTCGTTGAAGCCACATCGGCGAATATTATCTTCCCAATTTCATGTATGCCTCAATTCCCTTCTGGGGGGCAAACCATTTGAATTTCCCGTTATCGCAGACCTGTGTTCATCCTGTAGGACATGATGGCCAGCATTCCCGATGCATTGCCTGGCATACTTGGACCCGATTGCGGACTGGCAGAAAAGCCAAATCCATCCATGAACCGGACCTGGAAAAAAAAGCAGATCATCTGTTTGACATCAGCGGCGCCAGGGCACGGTCCTGCCCCGGATGCCCGGCATTCCGACTATAACCTGATCCCGTTGACCATTGCTGACGGGTGTCTTTACAAATGCCGGTTCTGCAAGGTGAAAAACAAAAAACCGTTCTCCCGGTCCCGGACCGATATCCAGCAACAGATCCCAGGCATTGAAACGGCTGTACGGGCCGGATCTGATCAATTACAATGCGCTTTTTTTAGGAGAGCACGATGCTTTGTGCGCCCCCAGACCTGATCCTGTTTGCAGCCAGCCAGAGTCATGACGCGTTCGGATTTGCCCACAGCTTTATGAAGACCCCACGCATGTATCTGTTCGGCAGCGTGGATTCTCTACTTAACGCAGACATGATGACCTTGTTCAAACGCCTGAACCGCCTGCCCTTTGACACGTACATCAACATCGGCCTGGAATCCCATGACCAGGCCACCTGGTTCCAGATCGGAAAGCCCGTCACGGCAGAAAAAGTGAGCCTGGCATTCGACCGCATGGGTGAAATCAACCACACCTTTCCAAAAATCGAAATGACGGGTAATTTCATCATGGACGACCACCTGCCCCCACCCACATCAATCCATGCTGGACCTGGTCAGGGCCGGATTTCCCACCCCCGTTCCCAAAGGCGGTATTTATCTGCATGCCTTCGATTTGGAAAACCGTCCCGGGAAGTGCTCTATGATTTCTACCGCCTGAAAACGGCCAGCCGCCTGCCCAGCGGCTGTACATCATCCAGCGGCTGTAGTTTGTTGACGTCATATCTGGACGGGGCCACCCAAAAGACACTGGCCGGCATGTGACATGCAGGACATGACAGATCTGCATGGTTCAGTTTGAAAATCCATGGCGGATTCACATTTTTCAAACAAGGAGTCAAAGAATGTTTCAGGATTCCAACACCCGGTACCGGACATACATAGTTTTTTCAGTACCATGGGAATAACTGTCAATGATATGGGAATTATGGTTGAATATGAAAGGAATCCAATGATAGCAAGATGGTTGAGGTTTGGTAAAATTCAGGTTCGGGCAAGGATCTTTGAGGGTTTTAGTTTTCAATATGGTCAAATATCATTCAAAACCTACAGGATAAACAGAGACAACACATAAAATTATGCATATCTCATCAATCAAGCGAGTAGAATATGAAAAATTCGTTTAAGTTTCTAAAGTAGTCCTTGATTCAATTACAGATCATATTGTCGTTATTGATAAAATGGGAAAAATTCAATTTGTAAACAAGAGTTGGGCAAGGTTTTGGAAACAACAATGCTCGCGTTGTTGTTGTTGACTGGAGTGGTGTGTGAATTACTTAGCGGAATGTGACAAAGCTTCAGCTATGGGAGATGATTTTGGAACAAAGGCTGGAGACGGGATCAGGGTGTCATAGAAAAGCGTGAACCTATATTTTATTTCGAATACCCCTGTCATAGTCCAGATGAAAATCGGTGGTTTATGATGCGCGTACCCCATTTCAAATAAGTGGAATTAATTACTTCGTGATATCACACCAAATATTACGGAACGAAACAGCAGAAGAAAAAGTAAAGAACTTAGCTCGGATAGATGGTCTTACTGGAATTCCAAACCGACAGATGCCTTTGATGAATTCCTCCATGAAGAATAGCGAGAAGGTGCTGCAGGCTCCAAAGCCAATTTGTTTAGCTATAGTAGATCTCGACCATTTCAAATTGTTGAATGATACCTATAGGCATCAATCCGGAGATAAATGCTTGGTCAAGGTGGGAAAATTGCTAAAGGAATTTGCCAATAGGCCAAGCCGACATATGTGCAAGGTATGGAGGGAGAAGAATTTGCGTGGTGTGGGGCGACACGCTCTTGAGCAGGCAAGAGACTTAGCAAATAAGCTGGTTGAAAGCTCATTGAGACCCAATATGCCAAACAAGAAATCGCCCACGAAAGCTACTTGACGGCCAGTATTGGATTAGCCGAGAAATAATTCTAGTCGGGAAAGCAAAGCGAAATCATAAGTCAAGCAGATAGTATGCTTTACAGAGCGAAAGAAAGTGGCAGAAACAGGGTTGAGTGTTAGGTATTGCATAAAACGGCTAATCCAGCAAAGTGGTGAACGGGGGTGGTGCACCTGTTTGTCATCGGTTCACACCGGGTCTTTGACCACCATCGAATACGGACCCGGAAATCGCACTGACCCTCACCGGCATGTGAGAAGGTGTGAAACCTCTTTTCATTGGCCGCATTTAATGGTACAACCCGGTCCATGACACTTTCGGGCCTATATCCCTTCACGGCGGACATTCCGGTGAATTCTGCTGCCACCATGCAGGACCGGCTGTTCGACATCATTGCGGTATATTCAAATAGGTTTCAGACAAGTGGGGATCACCGAGCATATCCCGCCCGTGCACGCAAAATTTCTATTACCCCAGAGATTGAACAAGGGCTGACCGTGAACCTGATGGTTCAGCGGTTTGCCTTATTTTTACTGACCCGTCCGACAGGTGCAAGCGGAAATGGCGGACCGGATCCGGATCTTTGCCGGCATGGAAACCGAAGCCTTTACCAGGATATCTGCCCCATATCCGGCACCGCAATTCCGAGCAGTTTTCACCGGATTATCTGGTGGGATCCGTACCATGTGTGAACATCTGCTTTGATTATTCCCCCAAACCTATGAAGCTGCGGTCCGTGCCTGCGGATCGGTCAAAGACCTGTACCTGGCATATTTTGACCGGCGGTTTGAGATGATCCAGGCGGTCCGGCCGTTTGTGGTGGGACATTTCGACCTGGTGCGTATCCATGATCCTGATTATGCCGCACGGGTGCTGCTCCCGGAGATCGCTGCCAAAATCGACCGGAACCTGGATCTGATCAAATACCTGAATCTTGTCATGGACCTGAACCTGCGGCCTCTGGCCAAAGTCAAGAACCCTATCCCACCCGATCCATTCTGGAAAGATCCGATCCCGGCAGATCCCCATGGTGCCCGGAGATGATTCCCACGGGTGGCCCAGGCCGGAGCCCATGTGGATACGGGGATCCGCCTGCTGGGAAAACATGGGATTTGACATTCGATGGCCGGTTCCCCGGCTTCTGGAAATAAAATGAATGCCCCCGATCTTGTCATTGTGTTGAAAGAACCCCAGGGGGCCGCCGAATATCCGGATCCGTGTGCCGGGTGATGATGAACTTCGGGCTCAACCGGCTCCGCCTGGTAAACCCCGCAAGGAATTCAAATCCCTGGACGCCCGGAAAATGGCGCTTGGCACGGTGGAGATTCTGGAAAACGCAGCAGTGTGTTCAGACCTGCAGACCGCGCCCCAGCAGACATCCATCTCACCTTCGGCACCACCCGCAGGTTCAGCAAATACCGCAAAAATTTTCTCACCCCAGCCACGGCGGCCCCGGCAGATCAGCGAATCCGGCCCGGATGTCTGCTGCGCCCTGCTGCTGGGAAGAAGACACCGGCCTGGAAACCAGGGACCTGGACCTGTGTCAGCGGTTGTCACCATCCCCACCCATGATGCCTACCCTTCCATGAACTTGAGCCATCACCTGGCCGTGCTGTTGTATGAAGTGTCGCTGAAATCCGATCTTTCCGGCAATTTTCACGACCCCTGCCCCCAAACACACGGCCCCGGGAAGAGATTGAAGCATTGTATGCCCACATGCGCCAAACCCTGCTGGACATCGATTTTCTGGATCCCCAGAATCCCGGATCATCTGCTGCGGACCTTTCGCCGCCTGTTCGGGGGATGCCGGGCTGACTTCCCGGGATGTCCGGATCCTCAGGGGCTCATGAGCCGCATCGACTGGACCAAAATCAGCGCAGACAAAAGAACGAAACCGAGCAAACCCCGTCCTGATCTTCTTGTTTTCCTTGACAAACCCGTTGTCCCATGGCTTAAAATGGGCACAGGAACAATTTACAAAAGGAGACCATGACCGATGATCAAACGAATTCTTGTGGGACTCGGCGGCACCCCGTTCACCGCAGCCGCCACCCAGTGGGCCACGGAGCTGGGCGACCTGCACCAGGCCCAGCTGACCGGTGTCACCATCGTCAATACCAAAAAACTGGAAAAAGTGGGGCCTGTTCCGGCCGGGGCCGATATCTATGCCCAGCGCATGCGCGAAAACAACGTCCAGGTGACCAAAGAAGGCACGGAAAAAGCCATTGCCCTTTTCAAGGAACACTGCGGCAAACAGGCCGTGGTGTGCCGCCGTATCAAATATGAAGAAGGCGACACATTCGAGTCCATGATCGATGAAGACCGGTTCAACGATCTGACCATTTTCGGCCTGCGCAGTATTTTTGAGTACGGGTTTGTGGAAGATCCGGACAAGGCCATCCTCAAGCTGCTTCGCCACGGGGTCCGGCCCATTCTGGCCGTGGCGGAAAAATACCGGCCCGTCAAAACCGTGGTGATTGCGTTGAGCGGGTCCATGGAATCGGCCAGAGCCACCAGGGATTATCTGCAGTTGAATCCCTGGCCCGGGGCTGAAATCCGGCTGGTCCATTTCACGCACCGCAAGAAACCGGAACCGTTTCTGCTGGAAAAAGCCGCAGACTACTGCCAGTCTCACGGATTTGAAGTGCATACCGACCTGATGGACGGGAACCCCAAAACCGATCTGCTGGCCTATGCCCATGAACACAATGCCGATCTCATCGTCATGGGCAACAGTTCCCGGAACATCATCAAACGAAGTCTGCTGGGCGACACGGTTCTGGAAACCATTCATTCAGCGGATATTCCTTTGTTTCTGTCCCAGTAGGCATGCGGATCACACCGCCTGACACCGGGGCTGTCCCGGACTGCTGCCGGAAAGGGTTATATTCCTGCCTGCTGCCGGCAGGCCTTTTTGCGCTGTTGTGCCTGGCCTGGCCCCGGGTGGTGAATGGCGATGTTTTCACGGTTCAATGGGCCTGGGTGCCCAGCCTGGATCTGAACCTGGCGTTACGCCTGGACGGATTGAGCCTGCTGTTCGGTCTGATCATCACCATGACCGGATTTTTCGTCACCATCTATGCCTCCAGTTATATGGCCGGCCATCCTCAAAATGGCCGGTTTTTTGTATTTCTGCACGCATTCATGATCGCCATGCTGGGCATTGTATTTGCCGACAACCTGCTGCTGATGTTCATCTGCTGGGAAGCCACCACGATGCTGTCGTTTCTGCTCATCGGATTTGACCACGAAAAATCGGATGCCCGGGAAAACGCCCGCCAGGCCCTGCTGGTGACCGGAGCCGGGGGCCTGTTCCTGCTGATGGGGATTCTGCTGCTCAAATCCGCCGGCTTTTCCATGACATTGAGTGTCTTAAGCGAATCCGCGGATGTGATCCAGAATCATGCCCTGTATCCGGCAATTTTCATCTGTTTTATGGTGGGGGCCATGACCAAATCCGGGCAGGTGCCGTTTCATTTCTGGCTGCCCAACGCCATGAGCGCGCCGACCCCCATCAGTGCGTTTCTCCATGCCGCCACCATGGTCAAGGCCGGCATTTACCTGCTCATGCGGCTGCATCCGGTCATGGGTGGCACGCCTTTGTGGATGAGCACCCTGGTGCTGGTGGGCGGGGCCACGGCCCTGTGGGGGGCGATCCAGGCCCTGGGCCCCTGTGATCTGAAACGCATCCTGGCCCACACCACACTCATGGCCTTAGGGATTCTCACCCTGTTTCTGGGCGGGCAGACCGTGCTGTCTTTGACAGCGGCCACCACGTTTCTCATGGTCCATGCTCTGTACAAGGCGGCTCTGTTTCTGGCGGTGGGCAGTATCGATCACCAGACCGGGACCCGGGATCTGAATGATCTGGGGGGACTGGCCACCCGCATGCCTTTGACGGCCCTGGCCGTGGCCGGGGCCACCCTGTCCATGGCCGGATTCCCTTTGTTTTTCGGATTTATCGGCAAGGAAATCATGTATGCCGGCGCCCTGGCCGAAGACATGTTTCCTTTGTTTGCCGCAGGCATCACCCTGTCGGCCAATGCCCTGATGACCGCTGTTGCCGCCATCATTTTGCTCACCCCGTTTGCCGGCACGTTGCCGGCGCACCTGAAAAACACCTGCGAAACCCCCTGGACCATGCGAATCGGACCGGCGTTCATGGGGCTTATAGGGGTGGTATTCGGGATCATGCCCGAATGGGTGTCAGAAAACCTGATCCAGCCGGCCGTGTTCGCGTTTCATCCGGACAGAGAAGAGATCCGGCTGTTTCTGTTCCACGGCATCAATCTGCCGCTGGTTTTAAGTATCATCACCCTGACATCCGGTGCTGTGATCTACCGGCAGAAAATTCGCTTGCGCCGGGGGATCCGTTTTCTCACAGACCATCTGTGGGTGACCATGCCGGGGCTTTACCAGTCCGGGCTGACCCGGTTTCTCACCACAGCGGCCACCGTGACCCGGATCCTCCAGAACGGATCTTTGACCACTTATATGTCGGTCATTGTGTTCACCCTGGTAGTTTTGACAGGCAGTGTCTGGCTGCCCCATGTTGCTGACATTGCCTCCATACCTGCTGTTACCGGCCCATACATTGCCATGGGCCTGTTTGTTTTTGTTCTGGGGGCAGCTGCTGTGGTGGTGACGGCCCGGCACCGGCTGGCTGCCATCGGCGGACTCGGCGGTGTGGGCGGGGGCGTGGCACTGATATTTCTGGTGTTCGGGGCCCCGGATATTGCGCTGACCCAGCTGCTGGTGGAAACATTGACCTTGATTTTTGTGTCCCTGATTCTGTTACGCCTGCCCCCCATGGAACCCATCGTCAAACCCGGTGCCACTTTTCAGGCGCGCACCCTCAGAAACGCCATTTTATCCATAAGTGCGGGCCTGCTGGTCTTCACCCTGGTTTCAGGGGTTGTCAGCACGCCTCTGGACCGGAGTCTGACCGCGTTTTTTGAAACCCACAGCTATGTTTCAGCCCACGGCCGGAACATTGTCAACGTCATTCTGGTGGACTTCCGCAGTCTGGACACCTTGGGGGAAATCTGCGTGATCGTGCTGGCTGCCTGGGCCGGTGTCCACCTGATCCGCCGGCCGTTTGGCCAAAGGAAAGCCCCATGAAATCCGTGATTCTGAAAACCGCCACCCGGCTGATGATCGGATTGATGCTGGTGTTTGCCGTGTATGTATTTCTGCGGGGCCACCATGAACCCGGCGGGGGATTTTCCGCCGCCCTTCTGGCCGGCACGGCGTTTTCCCTGCTGGCCATCACAAATGGGGCCGATCATGTCCGCAAAGCCATTCGAATCCGCCCGTCCGTCATGGCCCTGGCCGGCCTGGCTTTGGCCGCGGGTGCCGGACTGCCGGCACTTTTTTTTGGAAAACCCTTTCTGACGGGCATCTGGTGGCAGACAGAGACCTTTGCCGCGGGTACGCCGCTGCTCTTTGATTCAGGGATTTTTCTGGCCGTACTCGGGGCGATTCTGTCCATTCTGCTGGCCCTGGAGGAGAACTGAAAATGGAACATCTTCTGGCTTTGACCGTGGGAATCCTGTTCAGCGGTGCGTTGTTTCTGATGCTTTCCGGCGAACTGGTGCGGTTTGTTTTCGGATTTGTCCTCATGGGCAATGCCGTCAACCTGCTGATCTTCGCGGCCGGCCGGCTGTCTTTCGTGGGCCCGCCTTTGATCGGAAAAACCGGGACGGTCCCGGCAACGCCTGTGGCCAACGCCCTGCCCCAGGCCCTGATCCTGACAGCCATTGTCATCAGTTTTGCCATGACCCTTTTTCTGCTGATCCTGCTCTACCGCACCTACGCCCAAACCCGGACCCTGAATACCCGTCAAGCAGATTTTCTGTCTGAATCCCCCGGAGACGACTCAGATTCTGATACGCCGGAAAAGGATCATTCATGACCCATCTGCTGATTTTTCCCATCCTGGTGCCCCTGGCCTTTGCCGTATTCACCGGGTGTTTCAGACACCATCCCAGCCATAGCAGCAGTGCCGCCATTGCCGGTGCCCTGATTCATCTGGCCAGTGCCGGGTGGCTGCTGTCTGTGGTCTTAACCCAGGGCGTGGTTGTCCTCTGGGTGGGCAGCTGGCCTTCCCCCGCCGGCATCTGCCTGGTGGCGGATCTGCTGAGCGCCGTGCTGGTGCTGGTCACAGCCTTCCTTCACGTGGCCGTGGTGATCTATACCCGCTTTGACACCACCCATGAACAGATCCGGTCCGGGTTTCACCCGTTCATGCAGATGCTGACCGCCGCCATTTGCGGTGCGTTCCTTACAGGAGACCTGTTCAACCTGTATGTGTGGTTTGAAGTGATGCTCATGGCCTCCTTCGGCATCATGGTCATGGACCATCCCGCAGCCAGACTTCCCAATGCCGTCAAATATGTGACCCTGAACATCGTCGCCACCCTGTTTCTTTTGACCGGCATCGGCCTGGTCTACGGGCTGACCGGCACCCTGAACCTGGCGGATCTGCATGAAAAAATTGTGCGGGTGGAAAATGACGGGCTTCTGGCCGGCACATCTCTGCTTCTGATGACGGCATTCGGTATTAAATCCGCCCTGTTTCCTTTATTTTTCTGGCTGCCCGCGGCATACCATACCCTGCCGCCGGGAGTGGCCGCTTTTTTCGGCGGCCTGCTCACCAAGGTGGGCGTATATGCCCTGATCCGCCTGTTCACCCTGGTATTTGTCACGCAACCCCATATCACCCACACGATTCTGATGATTGCGGCCGGGCTCACCATGCTGTCCGGTGTGGTGACCGCCGCCTCCCAGATGGACATCCGCCGGATCCTGTCCTTTCACATCATCAGCCAGGTGGGATATATGATCCTGGGACTGGCCGTGCTCACACCCCTGGCCCTGGCCGCGGCTTTGATTTATATGGTGCACAACATCATTGCCAAAGCCACCCTGTTTCTGGTGGGCGGACTGATCCAACGGGCCGGCGGTTCATTTCACCTGACACAGATCGGCAGCCTGTTCAAAACCCATGGCCTGCTGTCAGTGGGATTTTTCATCCCCGCATTTGCTCTGGCCGGGTTCCCGCCTTTATCCGGGTTCTGGGCCAAACTGCTGATCATCTATGCCTGTCTTGAAAGCCGCCACTACGGTGCCGCGGCCCTGGCCGCATTTGTGGGCCTGCTCACCCTGTTCTCCATGGTCAAAATCTGGATGGAAGCATTCTGGAAACCATCGCCTCAAAATCAGACCGCTTCTGAAACCCGCACCTTGTCGCCCTGGATGATGGGTCCCGTGCTGGGGTTATGCCTGATGATCGTACTCATGGGCATTTTCATTGAACCGGTTTTTCACCTGGCCCTGACGGCCGGCGAACGATTGGTTGAACCTGCGGCCTATGTGGCGGCAGTGACAGGGGGAAAATGATGCCGCTGCTGATACTCAACATCTTTTTTGCCGCCGTGTTCACCCTGCTTTTGGGCAGCACCCGCATCAGTGCATTCATTGCCGGTTTTTTCATCGGATACATCATCTTATGGGTGTCCAGCCCGCTGTATCCGGATACCCGGTATTTCAAGAAACTGCCTAAAACAATCAATCTGGTCCTTTATTTTTTCAAGGAACTGGTGATCTCCTCTTTCCGTGTGACCTGGGATGTGATCACCCCTTCCCATATCAGCCGGCCGGGTATTATCGGAGTGCCGTTGTCGGCCCGCACCGACCTGGAGATTTTCCTGGTGTCCAATCTGCTGTCGCTGACACCGGGCACTTTGAGCGTGGATTTGTCCGAAGACAGACACACCCTGTTTGTCCATGTCATGTTTCTTGAAGATGTGGACAAAACCCGGCTGGAAATCAAGAATGGACTGGAAAAACGCGTTCTGGAGGTGATGCGGTAATGATAAATTCACAAACATTTCTGTATGGGGCCGCCCAGATCGCCATGGTGATCCTGCTCGCCGGCATGGCACTGGTATTGTGGCGGCTGGTCAAGGGACCCACAGCCGCGGACCGGGTCGTTGCCATGGATCTGCTGTCGGTTCTGGTGGTCACGTTTCTGGTATCTCTTTCCATTCACACCAAAGAAACCAGTTACCTGGATGTGGCCATTGCCTATGCATGTATCGCTTTTCTTGGCACCATTGCCCTGGCCCGGTTCATTGAACGGGCACGGGGCCGAAAACCGGATGAACCCGACCCCGGCCATCCATTGACCCCGCCGTCTTCAAAAAAGAAACACCCATGACTGATTATTTTACAGCGATTCTCATGATTATCGGCAGCCTGTTCTGCCTGATCGCCGCGCTGGGTGTGTTCCGGTTTCCGGACACCCTGATCCGCATGCATGCCGTCACCAAGGCGGGATCGTTGGGCGCCGGCCTGATGATTCTGGCCCATGCGGTTTTCTTTCAAACCCCGGGTATTTTTCTTCGTGCCGTGTTCATTATCGGTCTTTTACTGCTCACAGCCCCTGTTGCAGCCCACCTTATTGCACGGGCCTCCTATCGAAGCGGGATTCCATTATCCGGACACACCTGGATCGATGAATTAAATGACCCAAATAATAGGTAGCTATATTGTAATCGTCAGTTGACAATTCACCGGGTTTGGATTAAGGTTGTCGGCAATTTCAGCGGCCGCTGTATAGTGGCTTTTTTTAAGACAAACTTAAGGAAAAAGGGGATCTGTGAGATGTCACCCGGAGGTATATTTGTTCAAGGTATAATCAGCGTATTTTTTGGTATGGCCCTTTTGTATCTGTCCATTAAAATCACTGCATTCACGGTTGATTCGTTTGCGAAAAAAAACAAAGGAGCCGGGAAAGATGGGAAATAAGCTGGTTGGATTATTAAATACCACAGGTTTTGTTCACCTGACACCGGGGATGATCGTCATGTGGATCATCGGCCTGCTGCTCATTTATCTGGCCATTAAAAAACAATATGAACCTTTGCTGCTGCTGCCCATCGGTTTTGGTATTCTTCTGGTCAACCTGCCGTTAAGCGGCTTGATGGATGAAAATGTGGGATTGCTGTGGAAATTCTATCACTATGGCATCCACTGGGAGATTATTCCACCGCTGATTTTTCTGGGAATCGGTGCATTCACGGATTTCGGACCGCTGATGGCCAACCCGAGGCTGATTTTTCTGGGGGCCGGTGCCCAGGCCGGAGTCTATATCACTTTTTTCGTGTCCCATGCCATGGGATACGATATCATGGAAGCCGCCACCATCGGCATGATCGGCGGGGCGGACGGTCCCACGACCATATTTATTGCCTCCAAACTGGCGCCCCAGCTCATGGGGGCCTGTGCCGTGGCAGCCTATTCCTACATGGCCATGGTACCCATTATCCAGCCCCCGATCATGCGCCTGATGACCACCAAAGCGGAACGCGCCATGCACATGGCCAAACCCCGGCCGGTAAGCAAAAGAGAAAAACTGCTGTTTCCCATCATTTCCACTTTTGTGATCATCCTGCTGATTCCGGCCTCCGCCCCATTGATCTCCATGCTCATGCTGGGCAACCTGTTCCGGGAATCCGGTGTGGTGGAACGGTTGAAAGGGGCGGCCCAGAATGAACTGATGAATATTGTCACCATTTTTCTGGGACTGCCCATCGGCGCCACCATGCACGCAGACATCTTTTTGCAGCCCAAGGTGCTGTTTATTTTCATTCTGGGTCTCATTGCGTTCATCCTGAGCACGGCCACAGGAATTCTTCTGGCCAAACTGATGAACCTGGTGTCCAAGGAAAAAATCAATCCCCTGCTGGGGGCCGCCGGTGTATCGGCCGTGCCCATGGCGGCGCGGGTCGTACACAAAGTCGGGACTGAAGCAGACAAAAAGAACTATCTGCTCATGTATGCCATGGGTCCCAATGTGGCCGGCGTGATCGGCACGGTGATCGCTGCAGGGATGTTCATTACCCTGCTCGGCGGCTGATACCCTGATACACAGACAAAAAATATAGCGGTTGGCTTGTTGGCCACCCTGGTTTTAAAAACCAAACAAACACATAAAAGGAGAAAAAAATGGCAAGTGAAATAACGGCCCCATTACCGGGAAAAATCGTCAGAATGGACATTGAAGTCGGTTCATCCGTTGAAGAAGACATGGAAATTCTGGCCATCGAAGCCATGAAAATGGAAAACATTATATATGCCCCCTGCGATGGTACGATTGAAAAAGTGCT